>NZ_LMMX01000017.1:0-34504 GCF_001422425.1 Methylobacterium sp. Leaf102
AAGATGACCGGCGCCGCCGCCAAGACCAAAGTCCCGCTGGCCGCCGCCGATGAACAGGCTTCTACGGGCCCATAGCCCAACCGTCAACGGCCAAATGACCGAACGATGCGATTTTCGCGACAGATCAACGACACCCCAGCCAAAGGCCCTCTGACGCCCTCTCGATGGGTATTTAGAACGGTCAGGGTCGGGCGCCGCCCGCGCAATTCATCCAACAAACTCGCGGTTACGGAAACGCAAAACGGGGGCGCCACGGCTTGAACCGTAGCGCCCCCACCTGCCGTTCGAATCTTCATCCAGGCTGGACGAACTTCGATTGCTCGATCAGCAATCGTTGCCTTGCTGAGCCGCCGTGGGCTTGCCCTCGGCCTGCTTGGCGACATCGCTCGGTGACGTGGCCGTGTTCGAACCGGCGTTGTTCATCGCCCCAACCGTTCCGGGGGACTCGGCCTTTGCGCCCGGGCTAACGTTGCCGGTGCTGGCGCCATCGACCTTCGAGCTTTTCTCCGAGGCGGCGGATTTGCCGGCCGTGCCAGTGGCGCACGGCGCCGCGAAGACTGCGGTGGACGACAGCATCAGGAGAGCGGCAGCGCCAGCGAGCTTGGTCGAACGTAGCATGTGTTCCTCCGAAACGTTTCTTGTGAAGCTGAAACGTCGTGCTGTGTGACTGGTTCCTGAGGAAGTTCTGAGAAGAAGTGGATTTTCGTGGTGCACTGCAGTATCCGCCAGTCATTGGAGGATGGCTTGACCGCAGGGGATACGGAGAAGCGCGGTTTTCGGTGGCGGAACCTGCCGCATATGCCCTTTTACCCAAATTCAAATTTTTGAATGGGACGTTCGCCATTGGTGTCCGCCATCGTACGTCCGTCCGAAGAAGCACCTTGGATCAGTCCCCTTGCGGACGGGAGTCCAGCGTGTCCGCCTACCGGGGCTGATCCGAAGTCAGGGATCGTTCAGACAAACTATGGATAAGGCTCACCTACTCGGATTCCAGCGGACCGGATCGCCAACGTGACTGCAGCGACCTCCAAGCACTCGTTTGACACTTTGATCGGATCCGCGACCGGTCTCGATCCCATTCGCCGGCAACTTGGCGCTACTCAGCCGAAAAGCTCCGTGCTCGGCCGAACCTTAGCAAAGCCCTCGCTTCACGCAGGGTTCGCACCTTCTTCGAGCCGGGATGTCGCGAATCCCGTCAAGATCGCGATCATCGCGCATCTCAAGTACCCCATCGCCCAGCCCTTCTCGGGCGGCTTGGAGATGCATACGCATTTTCTCGCAAGTGCCTTGCGGGCGCGCGGACACCACGTGACGCTCTTTGCCTCCGAGGGCTCGCAGGCGGATCTCGGCCTCGTGGCTGTCTGTGCGCCAACGGGCAGCGCCTTCGACGAGGCGTCCTCGGCTCGAATCGACCTCCTCGAGGGTCACGCCTACGACCGCATCATGGATGCGGTCGCAAAAGGCGGCTTCGATATCGTCCACAACAACAGTCTGCATCCCCTGCCGTTGCTGCGTGCCCACGAGGTCGCGGCGCCCATGGTCACGGCGCTGCACACGCCGCCCTTCGAGCCCTTCGTGCAGGGCGTGGTCGCGCGCGCGCATGACATGACGTTCGCCGCCGTTTCCAAATCCCTGGCCGAGGAGTGGTGCACTGTGCTTCCGCGCCCGCTCGTGATCGGCAACGGTATCGATCTCGAAGCCTTCGCATTCAATGCCCAACCGGCGGGCCTGCCGCACGCCATCTGGACCGGACGCATCGTGCCCGAGAAGGGGCCGCATCTCGCCATCGATGCCGCGCGCGCTGCCGGCCTGCCTCTCGTCTTCGCGGGACCGCAGAGTGACCCGGCCTACTGGGACAGCATGATCGCTCCGCGCCTCGGAGCGGACGTGACCTATCTCGGACACCTTTCGCATGCCGACCTCGCCCGGCGGGTCGGAGAGGCCCACGTCACCCTGTGCAGTCCCCGCTGGGAGGAGCCGTTCGGCCTGGTGGTGGCGGAATCGCTGGCATGCGGCACGCCCGTGGCGGCCTTCGGGCGCGGTGCGATTCCGGATATCCTCGACGCGTCCTGCGGCGTGCTGGCACGTGCCGACGACGTCGCCGACCTCGGCCGGGCGGTCTCCGAGGCTGTCGGGCTTGAACGTCTTGCGTGCCGTCGCCGGGCCGAGCACCTCTTCGATGCCAACGTGATGACGGATCGCTACGAGACGCTCTACCGTGCGGAGATGCGTCACGCCGCGCCGACGGTCCTGCACGCCCGCGCGCTCGGCGAGGCTTGAGCCGGTGATGCGCGATCACGGGGCCCTCGCGCGGGCCGTCGTTTGCGTGCCCGCCCGCAACGAGGCCGGCACCCTGCCTCGGCTGATCCGGTCCCTCGACGCCCAGGCCGGGGCCGGTCCCGATGCGCCGTTGCGGGCCGTGATTCTCGCCAACAACTGCACCGACGACACCGTACCGATTCTGTCGGCCATCGCACGCGAGGGTAGCTGCGCGAACCTGCGGTTGCGGGTCGTCGAGGCACGGATCGCGCCCCCCGACGCGCATGTCGGCACCGCCCGGCGCATGGCGTTGGAAGCCGGTGTCGTCTGGCTGCGCGAGGAAGGTGTCGAAGACGGCGTTCTCCTAAGCACCGATGCGGATGCGGTGGCCCCGACCGACTGGGCGCTCGCCAACC
Source organism: Methylobacterium sp. Leaf102 (assembly GCF_001422425.1). Taxonomy (NCBI): domain Bacteria; kingdom Pseudomonadati; phylum Pseudomonadota; class Alphaproteobacteria; order Hyphomicrobiales; family Methylobacteriaceae; genus Methylobacterium; species Methylobacterium sp. Leaf102. Next base: position 2,676 of record NZ_LMMX01000017.1, read on the forward strand.
TGCGGGCCCTGGACGGCGCCGACCTCGTCGGTGGTCGCCTGGTGATCGATCCGGAAATCGAACGACCCGATCCGGCCCTGAGCGATCTCCATGCCCGGATCGAGCGCTACTGGAGCGGGGTGCGGGCCCTGGAGGACATCCTCGATCCGCCGTCGCACGACCCCGCGCCGCGCCACGGCGACCATGTCGCGGCGAGCCTCGCCCTGCGCGTCGATCTGTACGAATCCGTCGGCGGGCTACCAGCCATCGCCTGTGGTGAAGACAACGCACTCGTCAGCCGCGTCCGCCGCGTCGGCGGGAGGGTGCGCCACTGCCCAGCCGTGTCGATCGGGGTGTCCGATCGTGCCACCGGGCGCGTCGAGGGCGGCATGGCGACGGAAATGCTCCGTCGTGCCCGGATCGCCGAAGGCCAGGGAAGCTACCGGTTGCCGCCCGCCGCCCATTGGCGCGCGCTCATCGAGCGCCGCCGCGACTGGCGCCTCGCCTGGGAGACCGGCCCCGACTGGCCCGCTGCCCTGCGCCGGCTCGGCATTGCGGAAGGCACCATCGACGCGACGGCCGCCGAGATCGCGGCCGAACCGTGCCCCAACGCCATCGCGTTCGTCGAGCGACTCGATGCGCGGATCGGCGAGCCCGGCCCGGAGCCTGAGGCGCAGCCGCTCGACGACGTTCTCGCCGACCTCGAAACGCTTCAGCGAGAACTTGGTGCGCAACGGGCCGACGGAGCGGCGATAGCGCCGGCCGCATGAACCGGCGGCCCATCGGCTATTACGTCCACCACCAGGGCGCGGGCCACGCAACGCGGGCGCGCCTCATCGCGCGGACCCTCGCCCGGCCCTGTACCCTGCTTGGGACGTTCGACGGGGCCGACCCCGGGGTCGACTCGTTCGTCGATCTGCCCGACGATCGCATCGCCGCTGGCTTCGACGGTCGCGACAATGCGGCGACCCGGCCCATGGCCCTGCATTACGCGCCGTTAGGCGTCGATGGACTCCGCGACCGCATGGCCCGGATTGCCGCTTGGGTCGCGTCGGCCGATCCTGTTCTGATGATCGTCGACGTCTCTGCGGAAGTGGCCTTGTTCTCCAGACTTCTCTCGGTGCCGACCCTGGTGGTGCGGCTGCCCGGCGACCGCACGGACCCGCCCCATCTCGAGGCGTTTCGCAGTGCCGAACGCCTGCTCGCGTTCTTTCCTCGAGCGCTCGACGGTGCAGCGAACCCCGAATGGGTCCGATCCAAGACCGCGTATATCGGCTATTTGAGCGCCGCTCCGAAAGCGGATCCCATCGGGGAAGACGGCTCGATCGTCGTCGTCTACGGGCGCGGTGGAGCGGGTGGATCGTTCGCCGATCTCGCCGCCGCAGCCCGCGCGGTGCCGGAGCGCCAGTGGCAGGTGGTCGGCCCGGTCACCGACGAGGGCGGTGAGTGCCCGGAGAACCTCCGTCTGCACGGATGGATCCCAGATATCGGACCGTACCTCGACAGCGCGGCCCTGGTCATCGGGACCGGTGGCGATGGCGTCGTCTCGGGTGTCGTGGCACGGGGCAAGCGCTTCGTCTGCATTCCCGAGCCTCGTGCGTTCGACGAGCAGGCCGCCACCGCGCGGGCGCTTCAGGCGCATGGGGCTGCGATTCATCGGGCGGACTGGCCGCCCCCCGGGGATTGGCCGGCCTTGGTTCGGGCTGGTCTGGCACTCGATCCGGCGCTCATGACGTCTCTCGACCAGCCCGACGCCCTGACGCGGGCCGCACGCCTGATCGGAGATTTCGCCGACAGGCTTGATCCGCAGTCCAGCGCGCCGAAGTCCGTCGGCCCAGGCGTGGCGCCATATTCGAACGGACGACGCGCGTGACATCCCCGCTCCAGCCCCGAACCGTCGCGCGGTGCCCACTCGACGGGGTCGCGGCGGCGGTGGGAACCGTCGGCGAACTCTGCGCCGGCCCGGCCATCGGTATCCAATTCCACGAGTTCGCCGCACCGTACGATCAGGTAGTGCAACCGCTGTGCTGGCTCGGATCTGGCGACCGCGCGACGTATGACCTCCACACCGCCTCGGTCCCCCCCATCCGGCTGTACCGCATGGGGGGCGGTACGCTCATCTTCGGCAAGGGACTCCTTGTCCGCGACGGCACGTTGATCGAACTCGACCGCTATGGATTCCACGAACTCGGACGCTTCGACTATCCGTTCAACGCCGGGTTCCTCCAACTCGACGGAACGATGGCCCGCATCGCGCCGCCTGCGCGGGTGCGTGTCATCGACGAACCCTGCATCCTCCTCTCACAGGGCGGTGAAGCGGTTTGGGGACATTGGCTCCTGGACCTCTGGCCACGACTAATCATGGCTCTTTCAGCGCCCATGCGGGTGCGGATCATCCTCGATGCCGATGTCGCGCCATGGGTCGCGGGCATGCTGCGAAACGCGGGAATCGGTCCCGATCGCGTCATCTGGCACGACAAGGGCCGCGAGACCCTCCTCGCAGAAGACGTCTACGTGCCGGGCTTCCTGCGCTGGCGCAGCGCGGTCTCGCCCTGGGTCAACTTGGCTTGGAATCTGTTCCCCGCTGCGCCCGGAGCGGGACCTCAGCGCCTCTACGTCAGCCGGACCCGAACCGGTGAGGGGTCGTCGTTGAGCAACGCCGCCGAGATCGAAGCCATGGCCGTGCGGCGCGGCTACACGTTGGTCCACCCCGAATCCCTTCCCCTCGATCGACAGGTAGCCCTGTTCGCCGGAGCGACCCACGTCGTCGGCGAGGCCGGATCGGCTCTGCACAATACAGCGTTCAGCCCTGCCGGAACACGCGTCGGCGTGATGCTGTCGCCCACTGGCTTCATTCGCATTCTGCAAGCGGGTATCGGCCATGTCCGGGCGCAGCCGACGGGCTTCGCGTTCGGAGACCCTGCCGGCGACGCCCGTCGAATCACCATGCCGGGTGCCCTCGCAACCGAGCTGCTCGATGCCATGGATGCGGTTTCCTGAATCGACGCCCCGACGAAGAATTCCCATCGCCCATCGGCACCATCGCCACGCTCGCGGCGTTTGGTCGGACTTGGCCTTGACCGGTCTGGAGTTGCGGAGGCGCGGGCGTGGCGGGATCGGCTTGGATATGGGCTCTCAAGGGAGCCGGCTGGTTCCTCGTGGCTTCCACCCTCATCCCGTTCATCCGCAGCGACGCAGGTTTCATCCGGACCTTCGACTTCCCGCGCCTTCAGGTGGCGGTGGCCAGCGTCCCGATCCTCATCCTGCTCCTTATCTTTGACCGTGACAGAACCGGGTTGGCCCTGTTCGCCGCCCTCCTCGCCTGCTTCGCCTACCAGACCTACCGGATCTTCCCGTTCACGCCCCTGCACGCACCACAGGCCGTGGCCGCGACGGCGGCGACCTGCCGCCGCGACGCCGAGGTCTCGCTTCTGGTCGCCAACGTCCTGCAGGACAACACCGATCACCAGAGCCTGCTGCGCCTCGTGGACCGGCACGATCCCGACCTCCTGCTCGTCCTGGAGACCGATGCGCGCTGGCGTGACGCGCTCATTTCCCTCAGAGCGCGCTATCCGAGCGTCATCGAGCAGCCTCAGCCCAACACCTACGGGCTGTTGTTCTACGCCAAGCTCCCGCTCGAAAACCCGCAGGTGCGGTTCCTGCTCCAAGACGACGTGCCGTCGATCCGCACCGTCGTGGTCCTCCCGTCCGGCGAGCGCTTCACCCTGTTCGGCGTGCACCCGCGCCCGCCCCATCCGGGTCACAGCTCCGCTCCGCGGGACGCCGAGCTTGTCATGGTCGCCCGCGAGGTGCGGGATTTGGACGGGCCGGCAGTGGTGGCCGGCGACCTCAACGACGTCGCCTGGTCGCGTACCACCACCCTGTTCCAGAAGATCAGCGGCCTCCTCGATCCGCGGATCGGACGGGGCCTGTACCCGACCTTCAACGCCAAATGGCCCCTGCTGCGCTGGCCCCTCGACCACATCTTCTTCAGCGACGATTTCCTTCTCGGACGCCTGGAGCGGCTGCCGTATATCGGCTCGGACCATTTCCCGATCCTGATCTCCCTGTGCCGCACGGCGGTCGCGCCGAGGGTGCAGGACGCGCCCGAGGCGACCGCCTCGGACATGGAAGCCGGGCGCGAGGCCATCGAGGCCGTGAAGTAGGCCGCGGCGGCTTGATCTCCCCGACCACATCGGTGATGCCGAAGCCCGTCTCCCACCGATCCACGAGGACCACATGAACCTCGAAGCGTTCCTCGCCGCCGCCGGGCGCCTGCCCGTCGCCTCCCTCGGCACCATTCTGGGAGATGCGGGCTCGCAGAAGGGACTGGTGGTGGTCGCTCCCCATCCCGACGACGAGAGCCTCGGATGCGGCGGACTCATCGCGGAGGCCTGCCGCCTCGGCCGCGCCGTGTGTCTCGTCGTCGTCACCGACGGGTGCGGCTCGCACACCCACTCCGCCATGTATCCGCCCGAGCGTCTCCGGACGCTGCGCGAGGACGAGACCCGCAAGGCCGTGGCCGAACTCGGCCTCGCCCCGGAATATGTGCGCTTCCTGCGTCTGCCCGATGCGCATGCGCCGAGTGCCGGCCCGGAGGCGGAGGCCGCCGCCGCCGCGATTTTGGATGACGCCGCATCTTGCAACGCCGGCGCCCTGTTCGTCACCTGGGGTCACGATCCGCATTGCGACCACAAAGCCTCGGCTGCCATCGTCGCCCTGGCCCAGGTCCAGCGGCCGGCCCTGCCGGCCTATGCCTATCCGGTCTGGGGGTTCACCCTGCCGCCGGAGACCGAGGTGGGCGACCCCCCCGAGGGCTACCGCCTCGACATCGCCGCGCATCTCCCGGCGAAGGCCAGGGCGGTGGCCGCCCACCGCTCGCAGACCACGGACCTTATCGCCGACGATCCCACGGGGTTTCGCCTCGCGCCCGACATGCTGGCCAATTTCGCGGGACCGCACGAGATCTTTCTGCGAATGGGTCCGGTGGTCTCCGAGGCATCCCCATCGTGAGCGCCAGCGTCGTCACCTTGAACAAGGGCCGGGATGCCCATCTCGCCCGCCTCCTCGAAGGCCTGACGCGCGGAACGCCGCCTGCCGAATGCGTGGTGGTGGAGATGGGGGCGGAGCCCCCTCCCCTGCCGGATTACGGGTTTCCCGTCCGCCGCATCGTCCTCGGCGCCGACGGGCTCCCCCTGGCGCGCGCCCGCAACGCCGGACGGCGGGTCGCGTCGGGCGATCATCTCGTCTACCTCGACGTCGATTGCATCCCGTCCCCGGATCTCGTCGAGAGCCTCGACGCCGATCTGGCCGAGGCCGATGGTTTGATCTGCTGCGAAGTCCGCTACCTCCCATTCGGGGCGGTCACGGACAGCTGGACACCGGCCAGCCTGCATGCGGCCGGACAACGGCATCCGGTCCGGGTGTTTCCCGAGGCGGGGCGGGAACCGACGAACAATCCAGGCCTGTTCTGGTCCCTCGCCTTCGGGGTGCGTACGGCCACCTTCGACCGCCTCGGGGGATTCGACGAGGCCTTCGACGGCTACGGCGCGGAGGACACCGACCTCGCTTTCCGCGCCGCTGCCGCCGGGGTGCCGGTGCTGCTGACGGCGCGCGGCCAGGCCTATCACCAGCACCACCTCGCCTGCGACCCGCCCCTCCAGCACTTCGACAGCATCGTCCGCAACGCCCGTCGCTTCCATGCCCGCCACGGCCTTTGGCCCATGGACGGCTGGCTCGACGCCTTCGCCCGCCTCGGCCACGTTTCGGCGATCTGGCGCGACGATGACCTGACTGTCCTGCGCGCACCCTCTCACGCCGAGGTCGCGGCGGTACGGGTGGCGTCGGAGGATCCGTTCTGAAAGGCCTTCGAAGGTCCTGACGAACCGGGCCGACGTCGTTTCGCATCGGCGGCGCAGGACGGGGCGACGAACGTCATCCGCCCACAAGCGTCGCCATTGTTCCGCTTCGCCGACCTGCTAGGGACGCGTTCTGCCGCGCCGTCGAACGCCGGCCGCCAGGAGACTCGTCGTGCCGTCTGCCGTTCCCAACACCGTCATCGCGATTCCAGTCCGCAACGAGGCCGAACGGATCGAGGCTTGCCTGCGGGCCATCGACGCTCAAACGGGACTCGCACCCGGCAGCCTCGCACTCGTGCTGTTCCTCAACAACTGCACGGACGGGACGGAGGCCATCGTCGAAGCCCTGCGGCCGAGCCTGTCGCTGCCGATGCGGGTCAGCCACGTCACGTATGCGCAAGCCCATGCCGGATGGGCCCGACGCGAAGCCATGAACGCCGCCGTCGATTGGATCGGGGCGGCATCCGGCGGCGCCATTCTGTCCACGGATGCCGACAGTCGAGTCCCGCCGGATTGGGTCCTGCGCAATCTCGCCGCATTACGGGCCGGAGCCGATGCGGTCGCGGGGCGGATCGAACTCGATGCCGACGAGGCCGCGTTGCTGCCGCCCTCCCTGCATGAACGCGGCCGCCTGGAGGATGCCTACAGCGCCGTCTTGACGGAGATCGAGGCGCGGATCGACCCCGATCCCCACGACCCTTGGCCGTGCCACCGTACGACCATCGGGGCCACCCTGGCGGTGACCCGGGACGCCTACGTGGCCGTGGGCGGCATGCCCGCCATCGCGCTCGGCGAGGACGGTGCCTTCGTCGCCGCCCTGCTGCGGCAGGGCTACCACGTGCGGCATGCCCCCGAGGTGGTGGTGACCGTGTCCGGCCGCCTCGTCGGCCGGGCGCCCGGCGGCGTCGCCGACACCATTCGGGCCCGCTGCGAGAAGCCCGAGAGCCTGTGTGACGCCCGCCTCGAGGCGGTGCCGCGCGCGGTGTTCCGCTACCTGTGCCGACGGCACCTCCGGCGGCTGCACGGCGAGGGACGCCTTGAGGGGACGCGGGGTTGGGCGCGCTTCCTCAAGATTTCAGAGACGGATGCCGTCCGCATCGCCGCCCTGCCGCTTCCCGGCCTCGCCGTGGCCGAGGCCGAGCGGGTGAGTCCGCGCCTCGTCTACCGGCCGCTGGGGCCGTTCGAACTGGCGCACCACACTCGACTCGCCCGCCTTGCGCTGGTGCCGATCCGGGCGCTGACCCGGATCGCCAACCGCCGCGTCACCACCCAGCCGCCACGGCCCGTCGCGGTGGGGTTGGAGGCACCCTAGCGGCCCTTGAGGAACGCCTCGGCCGTACGCAGGCTCAGCGCCATGATGGTCAGGGCCGGGTTCGCCGCGAGCGAACTCGGAAAGGTCGACCCGTCGCTGATCCAGAGGTTCGGCACCTCGAAGCTGCGCCCGAACGGATCCACGACGGCCGTGTCGCCGTCCCGGCCCATGCGGCAGGTGCCGAGGGTGTGGGCCACCCGCTCCAGGACCCAGATGTCGCTGGCCCCGGCCGCTTCCCAGATCGCCTTCATGGTCCGGGTGGCATGGGCGTTGAGACGGTGCTCGTTGGTGCCGTAACCGAAGCTGATCTGCGCCTTCGGCACCCCGAACGCGTCGACCTCACCCGACAAAGTGAGCACATTGGCATCGCACGGCAGGGTCTCGCCGTTGATCCCGATCCCCGCGAAGTGGTTGTAGCGGCCGAGGTAGTCGGTCAGGGCCCGACCCCAGAGACCGCGGCCCCGCGCCACGGAATTGCCGAAGGTCAGCGGCAGGACACCGAGGCTCTGCATGAGGTAGCCGCCCGCGAAATCGGCATCCGCTGGCCGCACCATGTCCTCGCTGATGAGGGAGGACGGATAGCCCCGGTTCATCCGGACCTCGCCGTCGAAGGTGCCCCAGACCTGGGTCGCGACGTGCCCCATGTAGTTGCGCCCGACCTGACCGCTGCCGTTGGCGAGGCCGAGATGCAGTAGGAGTCGGGGGCTCTCCACGGCACCCGCACACAGAAACACCGCGGCGCATCGTTGCCGATGGTCCGTTCCATCCTTGCGGTACGTCACGGCCGTGATGCGTCCCATCCCATCGTGCTCCGTTCCATGGACGCGGCACAGGGAACGGATCTCGGCACCGTGCGCAACGGCCAGGGGCAGGTAGGTCACGTCCATGCTGGTCTTGGCGCCGTTGCGGCAGCCCTGGTGGCAGAAGCCGCAATTGATACAGGCGTTTCGGGTCCCCCCGCCCTCCTGGGCGAAGTCCCTCGACACCACGGCCGCCGGCGCATCCGTGGCGCGAATGCCCAACCCCTCGCAGGCCCGAGCCATGATTCCGGCCGGACCATTGCGTGGAACCGGACCCAGCGGGTAGCGCCGCTCTGAATCCCACGGGTAGGCCTGCGGTCCCGAAACTCCGATGAAGCTCTCAACCCGCTCGTAGAACGGACGCAGATCCTCGTAGTCGAGCGGCCAGTCGACGCCCTCTCCGGTCTCCGTGAAGAGCTTCAGGTCACGCTGGTCCGCCCGCGGTGTGAACGCCCCCCAATGCAAGGTCGAGCCTCCGACCCCGGTACCGCTGTTGTTGGCCCCGAACGCCTCAGGCGTGGAGCCGCCGCTCAGTCGTTCGTCCGTCCAATAGATCTCGTCGGCCAGGGTTTCGTCGAAAGCGAACAGGGACGGATCGAAGTTCGGCCCCGCCTCCAGGGCGACCACCTTCAGGCCCGCCGCGGCCAGTCTGGCGAGGAGGGGGGCTCCGCCGGCGCCGGTCCCGATCACAACGGCATCGACAGCATCGTCGAGGGCGTAGCGGCGCATGGAATCGAGATTCATCGAGCCTCTCCCGCCTGGGCCACGGGTTCCCAGGATTCGCGGGCATCGATCCCGAATTCCACGAAACCGGGAAGACGCGCGGCGTCGTCTCCACCGGCGCCGATGCCGCCGAAACCCAGACGCGCCAGGGACGCGGGATGAGCGAGGTAGGTGCGCACCACGTCGCCACGCAGATCTTCGAACCACAGCTTCATTTGTGCGGCATCGAGCTCACTGCCGACGATCGGCAGCTGCGCATCGGCAACGGCTGCCACCAGCGAATCCTGCACCGAACCCGGAAGGGCGAGGAAACCGACGGCATGAGCAGCGTAAGCCGCCGCATCGATGGTCCGTAGGGCGGCCGCGTATGCCTTCGGGTCGGCCGGCAATGCGGCGAAGCGCCAGCCGTCGCCCGAGCCCGACGCCAGACGTGCCTCGATGCGAGCACCGATATCCATGGCGGTCCGCCCGTCTTGCGGCAGCACACGATCGACGATCGCGCGCAGACTTGCGAGTTCGAGGGCATTCAGCACCTCTGGACGGTAGGCCGGATCGTCGGGCTCGGCCCGTGCTACGAGAGCTTCCCGGAGCCGGTTGTTGACGCGCGGCGACGCGATGAGGTCTGCGTAGGAGGCGGGCACAGGCACTGCGCCAGGCGAGGCCTCGACAGGACGGACCATCTCCTTGCGGATCAGATCCGCCACGGCATGCGGCCGTTCTAGGGGCAGCAGGTGCCCGGCCCCCTGAAGTACGACGTGCCGAGCGTCGGCGAGATGGGGAATCATCAGGCAGATCTGTGCGGCCGCTCCGAGATCGCTGTCCTCCGAGCCGCTCAGAACCAGAGCAGGCGTTCGTAGAACACCGATGCAGGCACACCAGTCCTCGCGGCTCCCCGCTTCGAGCCAAGCCGTCCAAGCCCCGGGATCGGCACGCAGCACATCCGCCACCGCTTGTGCCCGGTCCGAGGCCTTCAACGGGGCGCCGACGTTCTGGTCGATGAAGTCGCCCGCCTCGGCCTGCCGCGTACGCTCATCCGCAGAAATCCAGGCGATCATCGCCTGCCGCTTCTCGTCGGACATCGGCTCGGGACTCGGCGGTGAGCCTGCCAGAAGTATGAGGCCGCTAAGGCCCGCCAGACGATCGTCTCCGTCCTCCGCCCGGCGCGCCAGGGCGAGAGCCACCTTGGCGCCCATGCTATGGCCGGCGATCCACCAGCGCGCCGGCAAGAACTCGGAGATCCGCCCGGCGATGTGGTCGGCCATGGCCTCCACGGATGTGCCGGAGACGCTAGAGGCGTCGCCGAAGCCTGGGAGGTCGAACGGGATGCACGTCGCGGCCTCGCCGAGGCTTGCGGTCATCTCTCCCCATTCGCGCGAGGAGCCGCCTAAGAAGTGTAGGCAGAAAAGGGTGGTCGGTGGATCGAGGGAGACGTGCAACATCGCATCGACATCGCCTCTTACAGCGCCGCTTCAAGCGAGCGCACCCGCGACCCCTCGCTGCACCCCAGCGGTTTGATCCCGGCTTCTGGCGAAAAGTCCCCCTGCGGAGAGCGTGCGCGACTGTCCGACGCTGGGCGGAAATTCGAGGTCCGGGGTCGTGTCTCGGCGAGCGAGTTGGCTTACCTTCTCGGCCATGACGAAGAACACTGCTCCGTTGCCCGATCCACGCCCGACCCGCGAATATCCGGACGACGATCCCTACCTTTGGCTCGAGGAGGTGGATGGCGAGAACGCGTTGGCCTGGGTGGAGACCCGGAACGCCGAGACTCTGGCACTCTACGCCGACGCCTCCTTCGCCCGAGACCGCGACACGGCGCGAGATCTGATGGACCGCCCCGATCGTATCGCGATGGTGCGCCGGCGCGGTGAGCAGCTCTACAATTTCTGGAAGGACGCCGAGCATCCGCGTGGCCTGTGGCGCCGCGCGGACGAGAGCGGCTACCGCGCCGGGACCCCGGAATGGGATGTCGTCCTCGATCTCGACACCCTGGCGGCCAGCGAGGGCGAAGATTGGGTCTGGGCCGGTGCCGACCTTCTTCCCGTGTCGCGCGACCGGGTGCTGTTGAAACTCAGTCGGGGCGGTGGCGACGCGACGGTCCTGCGCGAATTCGACCTCATCGAGCGGTCCTTCGTCGCGGATGGGTTCATTCTCCCCGAAGCCAAGGGCGGTGCGACGTGGCTCGACCGAGACACGCTGCTGCTGTCGAGTGCCCTGGGCGACGGCATGGCGACCCGTGCGGGCTACCCCCGGACCGTCCGCCTGTGGGCGCGCGGCACGGACCCGCTTGCCGCGCGCATTCTTTTCGAGACCGCACCGGAGAACATGGGTGTGTGGGCCGACGTCGAGCGACCGCCGGCGGGCGAGCGCATCGTCATCGCCGAGCGTACCGGCTTCTTCGATGGTTTTCTCCACCTGGCCGACCGCGAAGGCGTCGAGATCCGCCTCGATATTCCATCGGACGCCGAGATTCACCTGCATCATGATGGGCTCGCCGTGCAGCCCCGCACGGCCTGGAGCGTCGGCGGGCGGACCTATGGACCCGATACGGTCCTGGCCATCGCCCTGTCCGACTTTCTCGCCGGAGCGCGCGACTTCACCGTGCTGTGGGAGCCGAGTGAACGGCGCGCCCTGCAGGATGTGTTCTGGTCCGGGGACCGCCTCGTCATCGGCGCACTCGATAATCTGAGCCCCCGCTTCAGCGTCTGCGAGCGAAGCGCCGCGGGTTGGACCGAAAGGCCCATACCCGGCGTGCCCGCCATCGGAACCGTCTCGGTGTGGCCCCTCGACGCCGATCCGGACGATGCGGACGGCGAACTGAGCGCCCTGATGCAGGACCCGGTGACGCCGCCGACCCTTCTGGCGATCCCACCTGCCTTGTCGACCCCGACCGTTCTGCGCACGACGCCGGCGACCTTCGATGCCGCCGGACTGCGGGTGACGCGGCACGAGGCGATCTCGGCCGACGGAACCCGAATCCCCTACGTCCAGACCGGACCGGTGGGCGAGACGGGGGATGCGCCCGTTCACCTGACGGCCTACGGCGGCTTCAAGGTCTCGATTCTGCCGACCTATCAGGCGGTTATGGGGAAGCTGTGGCTCGAGCCGGGCGGTACCTGCGTGAGCGCGAACATCCGCGGTGGCGGTGAATTCGGGACTGCGTGGCATGAAGCGGGCCGGCGCGACGGCAAGGCGCTGGCCCATGACGATTTCGCCGCCGTCGCTGCTGATCTCGTCGCGCGCGGCGTCACCCGGCCCCACCGCATCGCCGCCGAGGGGGGATCGAACGGCGGCCTCCTCATCGCCAACATGCTGACGCGCTACCCCGAGCGCTTCGGTGCCCTGTTCTGTACCATCCCGCTCATCGACATGCGCCGCTACACCAAGCTGCTCGCCGGCGCGAGCTGGATCGCGGAGTACGGCGACCCCGACTATCCCGCGGACTGGTCGTTCCTCCAAGGCATCTCGGCCTATCATGCGGCACGCGCCGGAGAGCCCTACCCGCCGATCCTCATCGCCACGAGCCGGCGGGACGACCGGGTCCATCCGGGGCACGCCCGCAAGATGGCGGCAAAGCTCCAGGCCCTCGGCTACGGTGCCGCGTTCTACGAGCCCGCCGCCGGCGGCCACGGCTACGGCAACGACAGCACCCAGGCCGCCACCTTCATGGCGCTCGGCATAAACTTCCTGCGCCGATCCATCGGGTGGAACCCGAACCCGGTCTAAGCGGGCGGACTCCGGGCTTCCCAGCGGGAAGCCCGGGATGCGCGATCACTGACCGTCGATGCGGCTGCCGAGCAGAGCGATGGCCTTCTGGTAGACGGTGGCGGCGTTCCAGCCTTGGATCGCCGCGAAGTTCGGCTCGCCCGGCTGATAGCCGGCGCCGCGCTGCCAACCATGCGCCTTGAGGAAATTCGCCGTTGCGTTCAAGGCGTTGGGGATGCTGTCGAGGCTACCGCCCGTACCGTAGTTGAGAACGCTTTTCGGCAGGAACTGAGTGTGGCCGACCTCGCCATGGGCGGCCCCCCGGGTACCGGCCGTGAGGATGCCGCGATCGACGAGGGTGAGGGCGGCGTTGAGCTGATCGGTGAAGAAGGCCGAGCGGCGGCAATCGTAGGCGAGGGTCGCCACGGCCGACAGGGTGTTGATGTTTCCCCGGACCGCACCGAACCCCGTCTCCATGCCCCAGATCGCCAGGAGCGGACCGGCGGGCACGCCGTAGCGCTGCTCGATGGAGGCGAACAGGGCCGCGTTCTGCTGCTTGAGGGCGCGGCCGCGGGAGACGATGGCGGGGCCGCCGCGCTTGGCCAGGAACTGGTCGAGGCTGAGCTTGAAGCTCTTCTGGCCGCGATCGGCCGAGATGGTCGCCGTGGAGTAGGATGTTCCCATCAGCGCCGCGAGACTTTCCGCGCTGGCGCGGCCCCGGGCTTCGTCGGCGAATTCGCGCTTCCAGGATTCGAAGCCGGACGCCGAGTTTCCGCAGGTCGCCGCCTGGGCTTGACCGACAAAACCAAGGAGGGCGACGGCGCAGGCCGCACCGGAAAACGTCATGTACCCGCGTCTCGACATTCGACAACTCCTAAAACGACCTTGGGCTCCGACGAGCCGGTTCGGGCACCGCTCGGCCATTGGACGATGTCAACTCCAAGGCACCGGGACACCTCGACCGTTCGGATCGGGCGTTTTCTCGCGATAGTGACAGGGAAGGCTCCCCGGCACGGACCGGCGCATGCCGTTCCGGCCCCTGCGGCGTGGAACGGCGCAGGGCCGAATGGAACGGTGGCGCGCTCCGTCACACCACGGGCTGCGCCGGTCCGCGCACCGGGCGGTCAGTACATCGGCACGCCACCCGTCACCGGCACGAGGGCACCGCTCATGTAGCTGCCCTCGCGGGAGGCGAGGAGCACGTAGGCGGGGGCGAGTTCGGCCGGCTGGCCGGCGCGGCCGAGCGGCGTGTCGGCACCGAGCGACGCGATCTCGTCCGGCCCCTTCACGATGGGCTGGATCGGCGTCCAGACCGGGCCGGGGGCGACGCAGTTCACCCGGATGCCCTGGGGCGCGAGGAGGTTCGACAGGCCGATGGTCAGGCTGGCGATGGCGCCCTTGGTGGCCGCGTAGATCAGCATCGACTTCGTGGCGACCTTGGCCTGCTGGCTCGTGGAATTCACGATGGCGCCGCCCGGCTTCATGTGCGGCACGGCGGCCTGGGCGAGGTACATCATCGCGAACACGTTGGCCCGGAACGAGCCCTCGATGTCGGCCTCCGTCAGATCGTCCAGACCTTCGTTGACCACCTGGGCGGCGGCGTTGTTCACCAGGATGTCGAGGCGGCCGTACTCCGCGACCGTCCGGGCGACGAGGGCACGGCAATAGGCGGGATCGCGCAGGTCGCCCGGGACGAGGATCGCGCGGCGGCCGGACTTGCGCACCCAGGCGGCGGTGTCCTCGGCGTCGGACTGCTCGACGGGCAGGTAGGCGATGGCGACGTCGGCGCCCTCCCGGGCATACGCGATGGCGACCGCGCGGCCGATGCCGGAATCGCCGCCGGTGATGAGGGCGACCCGGTCGGTGAGGAGGCCCTTGCCGACGTAGCTCGTCTCGCCGTGGTCGGGCGTCGGGTCCATCTTCGTGGTGAGGCCGGGGCGCTCCTGCTGCTGGTCGCCGGGAAACGGCGGCCGGGGGCCGGCTTCGCGCGGGTCGGGATTGGTGCCGGGCTGCATGGTATCGGGCTGCATGATGGGTCCGGTGCTTTCCGCTGGCGGGGGCGCTTCGGACGGCCCCCTGTCGCGCGGCCATGTAGGGCGCGCCGCGCGCCGCACCCTGTGACGCAGGGACTTACGGGACGCAGGGACTTACGGGACGCACGGACTTACGGGACGTAGGTACTCCCGGCACTCACGCGCCGCAGGGACCCGTCGAACGGAAGCACCCCGGCCGCGTTGAGACGCATGCTTGACCGTAAGAGAACCCCGGCCCGGACCCGCGACACCCGGCTGCTGCCGGGGGAGGCCGCCGACATCGCCCTCGGCGTCGGGCTCGCCACGGCCAAGGACCATCGGGCGGTCCGCACCCTCGGGAGCCTGAGCGAAGTCGGCGCCTGGGAGGTGCTGTTCGCGGTCTCAGCCGCGACCTGGGCCGTGGGCGCTGCGCGCGGCGACGCCCGGCTGGCGGCGACGGGCCGGCACATGCTCGGGGCGGGCCTCCTGGCGAGCCTGACGAAGACCACCCTCAAGCGCCTCGTCCATCGCACCCGGCCGAACGTCCTGATGGAGGAGAAAACCTATGCCCGCGGCTGGCTCGGCCCCAACGACGGGCCGTGGCAATCCTTCCCGTCGGGGCATGCGGCGGTGAGCGTCGCGGTGGCGCGCGCCGTTGCCCGGGCGTGTCCGGAGGCGGGCGGCGCGGTCCAGGCGGGGGCCGGCCTCATCGTGGTGGCGCAGGTGTTGCGCGGGGCGCATTATCCGGCCGACGTGGCGGTCGGCGCCCTGATCGGGCTCGCCGCCGAGGCCGCCGTGAACCGCGTCGCCGGACCCGCGACCGACGGCCCTCGACCTCCGGCGCCATCCCGGTAAGGGATTTGCCTGAGGGACTCGCCAGAGAATTTGCCCGTGCACGCGCCCGAGAAGAGGACTGGCCCATGAGAGATTTCGCCCGGCCCGGGCGTTCCCCGGTCCATGCCGGCGCGGCCGCCGTCGCGACCTCGCACCCCCTCGCCTCCCTGGTGGCCGTCGAGACCCTTCGGGCCGGGGGCAATGCCGTCGACGCCGCCATCGCGGCGGTGGCGGTGCAATGCGTCGTCGATCCGCTGATGACCGGCATCGGCGGCGACTGCTTCGCCCTGTACGCCCCGAAGGGCGCCTCCGTCCCCATCGCCCTCAACGGCTCGGGCCGCAGCCCGGCGGCGGCGCACGATGCGTGGTACCTCGAGCACGGCGTCACCATCGAGCCCACCTCCCCCCATGCGGTGACGGTGCCGGGCGCCGTCGCCGCCTGGAGCCGCCTGCTCGCCGATCACGGCACGCGCGACCTCGCCGCGTTGCTGCGGCCGGCCATCGCCTACGCGGAGGATGGCTACCCGGTGCAGCCCCGCGTCGCCTTCGACTGGGCCCGCAACGCCGCGCGGGTCGCCGCCGATCCGGTCTCGGCCGCGCTCTTCCTGCCCGGCGGCGCGGCGCCGAAGGCGGGCACGCGCATGCGCAACCCGCGCCTCGCCGCCACCCTGCGGCGCATCGCCGGGGACGGCGCGCGCGGTTTCTACGAAGGCCCCGTGGCCCGCGACATGGTCGACCGCCTGCGGGCTTTGGGCGGCCTCCACACCCTGGAGGATTTCGCCGCCGCCGCGCCTGAGATCGTCACCCCGATCACCACGCGCTATCGCGGCTACGACGTGTACGAATGCCCGCCGAGCGGCCAGGGCCTCGCCGTCCTGATGATGCTCAACATGCTCGGCGCCGACGACGTCGGCGCCCTGTCCGAACTCGACCGGGTCCACCTGTTCGCCGAGGCGTGCAAGCAGGCCTATCACCACCGCGATGCCCTGTTCGCCGATCCGGTGCTCGCCGCCGTGCCGGTGGATCACCTGCTTTCTCAGGCGTGGCACGCGCGGGCGCGGGGCGCCATCAACATGGGCCGGGCGCAAAGCCCGTTGATCTGGCCCGAGATCGCCCACACCGACACGATCTACCTCTGCGTGGTCGACCGCGACGGCAACGCTATCTCGCTCATCAACTCGATCTTCCAGCCCTTCGGCACCGGCATCACCGCGCCGGAGAGCGGCGTGCTCCTGCACAATCGCGGCCTGTCCTTCCGGGTCGAGCCCGGCCACCCCAACACCATCGGGCCGAAGAAGCGCCCCATGCACACCATCATCCCGGGCATGCTCATGCGCGACGGGCGCGCGGTGGCGCCGTTCGGCGTCATGGGCGGGCATTACCAGGCCATGGGCCACGTCGAGCTGCTCACCGGCCTCCTCGACCGCGGCCTCGACGTGCAGGAGGCCTTGGACGCGCCCCGCAGCTTCGCCTACGGCGGCGGCCTCGAACTCGAGCCCGGCTTCGGCCCCGGCCTCGCGGCGGGCCTCGCCGCCCGCGGCCACACCCCGCTCGCCGCGGTCCAGCCCATCGGCGGCGGCCAGATCATCTGGATCGACCACGCCGCCGGCACCCTCACGGCGGGCTCCGACCCCCGCAAGGACGGCTGCGCGCTGGGGTATTGAACGGGGCAGCGCCGCGAAGATCGCCGCTGGGTCGATCGACGCCGTCCGGTCTCCCGCGGGGAAATCACGCGGGACCAGCGGCCGGGCGCCGGACCCGTGAGATCGCCCGCGCCCATGAAACGGTGCCGCCCGGTCATCGCGACAACCACAACCCGGCGCACTTCAACGTCGCTCCGTGGACTGGCCACCCATCCTCGTCGGTCACCAGCACGGCGATCGTCCGGCGGTCGCCGTCGCGCGGAATTTCGTCGTGCGCGATCGAGGGGAAGCGGTTATGGGCGGCCAGACGGATTGCGGCGAATGTCCTCACAGACCGTACCGGTATCGTCGTCTTGGATATCCAAGTCTACGCGAAGTTCCAATGAACGATGCAACATGACACGATTCGACCACGACATCCAAGCATGAAAACTGTGAAGCGCTGGTATTGAAAGTGTCGAGTTTCACCATTCGAAGCATCGTCGTACGGATCGCATGATCTGGCGGCGGTCCCGGCGTCTCACGCGTCCTGGCGCGCGCCGACCCGTTCGAGGTGCAGGTAGTTGGGATTGAACAACGCCAACCGCTCCAGTCCCGGCCGATTGAGGATGGTCAACCGGCGCCCTTTCAGCGTCAGGAGCCCGCGCTGTCGCAACGTCTGCAAGGTCCGGTTGACGTGCACGGGTGTCAGGCCGGTGACCTCGGCGAGGTCCGATTGAGTCAGGGGCATGTCGTAGCTGGCGTCCTGCGTCTGCCCGATGCCGCGCAGGCGATGGAACAATTCGCAGAATAGATGGGCCAACCGCTCCAGGGCGTCGCGTCCGCCGAGGTTGAGGATCCATTCCCGCTGGGTCCCCGCATTCACCAGCGATTCCCACCACAAGGCCCGCGTCACCTGCGGGCGTGCGGACATCATGGCCCCGAACGCCGCCGGCGCGATCTCGATCAGCGTCACGGCGGTGAGCGTGCCGATCGAGTGGTCCATCTCGGACAGCACGAAGACGTTGTGGTCACACAGGTCGCCGGGCAGAAAGAAAGCCACGATCTGGCGGCAGCCATCCGGAAGCTGCTTATAGCGGCAGGCCCAACCCGAAAGGACCAGACGCACGACCCGTGGGTCTTCACCCTCGCGGATGATGTCCGACCTGGGCTCGTAGTGAAGCATTCGCCCGTCGGTCAGAGCAAGAAGCGCGCGGCGCTCTTCGTCGTCCAAGTGCTCGAACTGTTCCAGCTTGACGATAAGCGGATGGTTCATCGTCCGGTCCTTCGTTTCCGGGTGAGATCCGGGTGCCAAACCGAACACGATGTCGCATCTAACCTATGTGAGATCGGCTCACACAAACTTACGTTAGAAGCCCCGCCCTTTCGGATACGATCCATACGGTTTGGCCGCCGTGAGCCCACCCGCGCCTCGACCCCAGGTCCACTTCCGCGCGTCCACCTGCACACACAGCGCGGCCTCGCGCCGGATGCAATCGACCTGTTCCATCGCGACCAGGCCTACCTGTAGGCTTCCGCTGCGTTTTCCGGCAGGACCGCGCCATTCGCACGCGAGGGGATCGGTTCATTGCTCTGCGGTTTCGTCCTCGCTGATGCGGTCGGCGCTTCGCTCGTGGAAGTCCCGTCCACCGCGCGATCGCGGAACCGATGCGTATCGCCCCCGGCTGACCTGAACGCAGGGACTTCGCCAAACCGCCGGACTTCACCAAGCCGCCGGACTTCGCAAAGCCGCCGGACTTCACCAAGCCGCACGGACAGGTCGGCGTTCGGGTGACAGCACCGAAGCGATTCGTACGGCGCGCGGACTGGCACAGCCGTCACGCGCTCTCATCGCACGGCCGCGATTGCTGTGATGCCCGCTGAGTTCGCGGTTTTCCCCGCGATCGAGCGCGCGGCGACCCAGCCTTCCGCGCGATCGATCCGATGGATGTCTATCGGATCACCGTGTTCGCCGAGGTGATCTCGTGTCGATCCCCCAGGACGTCACGACCCGAAGCGACCACCTGAATGACATCCCGTTCGATGCATTCACGCCGTGCGCGAAGCTCCAGATCCCTCAGATGTGAGATGAGGGCTTCTCGCACAAGACCGATCCTGGGCGATGGCCGCCCCGACCCTGCACGTCACGTCTTCCGCCAGTGCTCCAATACATCGTCGGTGCGGAAGACATGCTCGGCATCGCGATACCCGTATTCCAGACGGACGACCTCGTCGGCTGTGATCGGGGGAACATCAAGAACCGACGAGGTCGACTGGATGATCTCCAGCTCCATGAGGCTATGGAAAGCCATGATGGTCCGAAATCACCTGGGTTAGCCTCCGCGCGCCAATCCACGGCTGTGGCATGCGCAACGAATGTGTTCGTGATCCGAAGTGCGGTCGAGTGGGTGAAAGTTTCCGATCGATTGCGAATACCAGAAAGACGATGGATTTCGCATTGTATAGCCCTGCGCCCCGCGAAGTACGGGTGTTGATCACGTTCGGAAACGTTTGGTCGGGGCATCACCCGTTAACCCTGCTTTCGTCTCTCCCCGGTACAAGGGGTCGGCCGCTAAAATCCGCTTTCAGCATCAACGAGTTATGTCAGTGACCATTCTTACGTCGATACGGGGCAAATTGATTGCCTGCTTCTCCGTCATGCTTGCGCTGATCTGCGCCCTGGCGGGCTTGGCCTACTTCCAGATCGAGACCATCAACCGGGCGGCGACGGAGATGCGGGCGACGCGGCTTCCGGCAACACAGGCGCTCGGCGGAATCCAGGCCGCGACCCTGCGGATCCGCGTCAACGGCAATCGCGTGCTCTCGGCGCGCACGGTGCAGCAGAAGACCGAGGCCCTGAGCGCGATCCAGCAGCGCCTGGCCGAACTCGACGGCGTCCGGTCGCGCTATGCCGGCCTGATCCAGGCCCCGGCGACGCGCGACCTGTACGGGAGCTTCGAGCGCCAATGGGCGGCCTATCTCGCGCAGCAGACCGAAGGGTTCCGCCTCGCAGAGCGCGGCGACGTCGAAGCCGCGCAGGAGCAGTACAATTCCACCCTGTCCGACGCGATCCGGGCCATCGTCGCCACCCTCAACAAGCTCGTCGAGTCCGAGATGTCGGCGGCGGCCTCGAGCGGCGTCGAGGCCCAGACCGCCTACGAGACCGCGCGGACGCAGATGCTCGGCTTCCTCGTCGGCGCGGCGATCCTCGCCCTTGGCGCCGTGGTGATGCTGGTCCTGTCGATCAGCCGCCCCCTCGGCCGCATGACCGCCGCGATGGGTCGGCTCGCCGGTGGCGACGCCGCGACGGAGATCCCGGCCGTCGGGCGGCGCGACGAGATCGGCGCCATGGCGGGCGCCGTGCAGGTCTTCAAGGACAACATGCTCCACGCCCGCGCCCTGGAAGCCGAGACCGCGCAGGCACGCCTCGATGCCGAGGCGCAGCGCAAGGCCGGCATGCGCCAGATGGCCGACGCCTTCGAGCACGCCGTCGGGGGCATCGTCGGGATGGTCTCGTCCTCGGCCACCGAACTCCAGGCGACGGCCCAGACCATGACCGTCACGGCGTCGGAGACGGCGAACCAATCGACGACGGTCGCGGTCGCGGCCGGCGAGGCCGCCGCCAACGTCCAGACCGTGGCGGCCGCCGCCGAGGAGCTCGGCTCCTCCGTTCAGGAGATCGGGCGCCAGGTCTCCGGCTCCTCCGGCCTCGCCCAGATGGCGGTGGGCGAAGCGGACCAGACCATGCAGCTCGTCCAGGCCCTGAGCCAGGCCTCGGCCCGGATCGGCGACATGGTCGGGTTGATCGCCAACATCGCGAGCCAGACCAACCTGCTCGCCCTCAACGCCACCATCGAGGCGGCCCGCGCCGGCGAGGCCGGGCGGGGCTTCGCCGTCGTCGCCACGGAGGTGAAGGAGCTCGCCTCCCAGACCGCGCGGGCCACGGAGGAGATCGGCAGCCAGATCACCCAGATCCAGGGGGTGACGGGCCAGGCGGTGGCGGCCATCGGCTCCATCACCACGCGCATCCGCGAGATCAACGAGGTCGCCGCCTCCATCGCGGCCGCCGTCGAGGAACAGGGCGCCGCGACGCAGGAGATCGTGCGCAACGTCGCCCAGGCCTCCACGGGCACGAGCGAGGTCACGCACAACATCGCCGGCGTGGCGCGCGCCTCCGAGGAGACCGGGGCGGCGGCGAGCCAGGTGCTGTCGGCGGCCTCCGAACTCTCGCGCCAGTCCGAACACCTCGACGCCGAGGTGGCTCGCTTCCTCGGCACCGTACGGGCCGCCTGACCCGGGCGCGACCGCGGGACGGGCGGTCCCCGGATCGATCTGTGACATCCGGGCGACAGGGGGCGCTCGACGCGTGGGCAGACCGGACGAAACACGGCGGTCGGCCCGTCAACTCTACCGAGGGCTCGTTCGGCCGCGGCGCATTCCGTGCCGCGGACGGCCCCGAAGAGGCGACGAATGATCGGCAGAATCCGCAAGGCCGCCCGCCGGCTCGGAACGGCCCATCTGCGACGGACGGCACGGTCCGGCAGCGCGGCGCTCGTCGCGGGCGTCCTCGGTCTCGGTTCCGGCGCCGCCGATGCCGCATCCGCGGCGCAGCCCGGCCAGACCGTCGGCCTTCCCGTCGGGGCGCAGTTGCCCGTCGGCCTCTACTTCGTGAACACCTCGAGCTTCGGCGTGCGGGATACGCGCCCCCTCGGTTCCGAATCCAACATCAACCTGCCGACTTTCCTGTGGGCGACGCCCTGGAGCCTGTTCGGCGCCCGGCTGAACCTCGTGGTGATCCAGCCCGTGGTGGCGGCGAGCGCGCGCGGCGCGCCCTACCAGAGCGGCATCGGCGTGCCGCTGATGGCCGCCCAGCTCGCCTGGAAGCTCTCCGACAATTTCGGCGTCAGCTACCTGTTCGGCGGCTACCACCCCGTCGAGACCCGGTTCGTGATCCAGAACGCCTCGCTGAGCCACCGCTTCGCCGCGACCTATTCGGGCGACGGCTGGAATCTCACGGCGAACCTGCTCTACGGCATCTATCTCGACCCGATCTCGCCCCAGGGCGGGGTCTATCCCGACTATCTCAACCTCGATCTCACGGCGACGAAGAAGTTCGGCAAGTGGGAGATCGGCCCCGTGGCCTTCGGCTCGTCCGACCTGCCGACGCGCTTTCCCGGCTATCGGCGTCAGGGCCAGATCGCGGTGGGCGGGCTCGTCGGGTACAATTTTGGGCCGGTGAACCTGCAGGCCTACGTCACGCAGGACGTGGTCGAGCGCAATTACGGCGGGCGGGAGACCCGCGGCTGGCTGCGCGTCATCGTGCCGATCTACAAGGAAGCCACGAACTCGGCCGCCCCCTCCCCCTCGGTCACCGGCCCGGCCAGCCTCGCCCGGCGCTGATCCTCGGCTTTCCGTCCAGCGGGAGGCATCGGGCCCCGCCACGGGGCATCGGGCCCCGCAACGGGGCATCGGGCCGATCGAGGCCCTCGACTTTTCGGGATCGATCGGGCGAAACGGTCTCTGCACGCCTCAAGAGGGGGGCGCGGGGATCGAAGGGCGAGCGGCCGGGGGCAGCCACGCGCGCAGTCCCGCGTGGAGAAGACACCGATGATCATCTGGTCCGGCTGGGGCGTCCTCAGCGCCCTCATCGCCGCTATCGCCTTCGCGGGCGGCGTGCTTCTCGATCTCCAGTTACCCAGGGTCGGCATCCCCGCGCCCACCGGCCTCGTGCTGGCGTGGCTGGTCGGGGCGGGCGCGAACTGGGTCCTGGGCAAGCGCCTCAACGGCCGGCCCGGCCGGGAGATGATCGACGCACGCACGGGGCAGCGCGTCCTGCTGGTCCGAAAGCACACCCTGTTCTGGATTCCGATGCAGTACTACTCGATCCCGATGCTGGTACTCGGCGCCCTGGTGGTGGTCGGCCTCGTCCTCCGGACGCCACCGGCCTGATGCGCCCGGCGGTCACGGCCGCCCGGCGCAATCCGCGCGGCCGCCGTTCGAGCAGGAAGACGCGGTCCGCATCGTCCGGCGGAGCGAACCGCCCCGGCCGCGCGGCATCGGCGACGGAGGGACAGGCGGCATCGGGGCGGAAGCCGCCCGGCGCCCTCTTCACCTTTCGGCACCCGACGACGTACCGCGCATGGCCGCCATCGGCGAAGTTCTCCGCCCGGGCGCCAGCAGGAGCGGAACGAGAATCGCAAGACGCAGGCGATCGGGTCTCACAGGGTGAACACCGCGACCCAGACCCGGCGCCGCCCCGGGCCCGCGGGGGCGACGACGACTTTCCGGCTGCGCCGGCCCGGGATCAGGGTCTCGCCGCCGGCACTGCCGTTCGGCCAGGCGGCGGGCCACCCCGGGAGGCCCGTCCCCAGGATGAGCAGGCCTGGATCGAGGCCGGACGCGAGACCGTCGGGCACGAGCCGGGTCGCGAAGGCGTCCGTATCCGCCGCCGGCGCATCGAAGCCGAGGCGCATCAGCCGGTCGATCCCCGCCTCGTTCACCGCGTGGAGGTCGCGGTGGCCGGGCGGCAGGGCGACGCCGAGGAACGCCTCGATCTCCGGAACCGTGGGCGGGCGGTCGGGGGCGCAGGCCCCCGGACCGAGCGCCAGGAGAATGCCGAACAGCGCGGCTGAAAGACCCCGAAGAATCACGGCCTCCGCCGGTAGACGCCCCGGAAGGTGACGTTGGCGCCGCCGCAGGCGAGGTTGTCGTCGACGACGAGCCAGGGGCCGAGGCGCCGCAGCCACACCTTGCAGGTGTACGCGTCGGCCGTCTCCACCGGCACGCTGCCGCCTTCGCCCATGGCGAAGCGCGCGGCGTCGCCCGCCGGGGTGACCTCGCCCTCGATCTCGCCGGTGTGGACGCCGCCGCGCCGCATCCGCTCGGGGTCGCCCATGCCCCAGGTGGCGTCGCCCTTCACCGCGACAGTGCCGGGTTTGACGCCGGCCGCGAGGCGGATCTCGGCCTCCGCCTTCGTCCAGGTGCCGAACCAGCCCTCCGGTGTGAGGGCACCTGCGGGTTCGTCGGCGACGGCCGCAGCGGGCAGCCACCCGGTCCGGTCGGCCCCGTCCCGGGCACCCGGGTAGATGGCGCAGACATGGGATCCGCGCCGATCCGTCAGGATCACGCCGTCGCCGGCCACCAGATAGGCCCGCTCGCGGCAGGCCGCCCCCGCCTCGGGACAGCCGTCCTGAGCCAGCCCGTCCTTGAGGAACGCGGTCCGGCCCGCGGCGGTGATGCGCCCGAAGGCCAGGGCCGGACCTTCGGAGAGCACCGGAACCCGCCGGCATTCGTTGGAATCCGCCCGCGCTTCGTCCGCCGGGACCGCGAGGCCGGCCAGCAGCAGGACGAGGCAGACCGTAACCCGGGCTCCAAACCCGGCCATCCGCGTGCGCCGCACCATTCTGGAGGTCATCCCGTCACTCCGCTCGGACGATGGCTCGGGCGCTCGAAAGACGCTGCGCCCGCGTCCGGCCCCTATCACGCCGTGTGCCGAGGCGTCATGCGGCCGGTCCCGACCGGGCGAACCATCGAACCGCCGCGCCGTCAGGGTCGGGTCGCGTCATGGCCCGGGCCCAGCGAGAAACCGCCATCGGACCAGACTGTTCGCCACCGGAATCGGGGCCTCGCCCACCGGAAGGCCTGCGCCCCGCCCAGACCGGAACGACCTCCGGGCTCAAGCCATGCTCACCGGACAATGCTGGTGTTAGAAATGTGATATACCAATTTGCGCTGCACCATGGCATAGAAGCGCTGCAACATCACCCGAGGGGACCCGCCATGCTCACCACCGTCATCATTTCGACCGTCAGCCTCATCGCCCTTCAGGTTCTCCTCGTCGTCAAGGCCGCCGATCGCCTGTCGCCCGAGACCGGCACCCGCAGCACCGCCGATCACGCCGCCGCAGCCACCACCGCCGGCCGTTTCGCCGGGATCGCCTGAAAACTCCGACGACACGAAGCCCTACTCGGCGGCGATCCCCACGGGGGCGCCGATGGCGCCGGATCGCGACAGGGCGAGGCATTCGACGGCCGAGTAGCCCAGCACATCGCGAAGAATCTCGTCCGTGTGCTCGCCCAGAAGCGGCGAGCGCGTCACCTCCGTCGGACTCGCCGAGAGCTTGATGGGATTGCCGACGGTGAGGTACGGCCCCCGCGTCGGGTGATCGACCTCCACCACGGTTCCGGCGGCGCGCAGGCCCGGATCCTCCGCGATCTCCTTCATGGAGAGGATCGGCCCGCACGGAATGTGCAGGGCGTTGAGGATCTCCATGGCCTCGAACTTGGTCTTGGCCATGGTCCAGGCCTCGATGCGGGTGAAGATCTCGTTCAGGTGCGGCAAGCGGGCCTTGGGCGTCGCGTAATCCGGGTGGGTCTTCCAGTCCGGTTCGCCGATGACGTCGCAGATCTTTTCCCAGACCGGCCCCTGCGTGATGAAGTAGAGGTACGCGTTGGGATCGGTCTCCCAGCCCTTGCACTTCAGGATGCGCCCCGGCTGGCCGCCCCCGGAATCGTTGCCGGCCCGCGGCACGGCATCGCCGAACGGGATTCCCTCCCCGAACTGACTGTATTCCCGCAGGGGCCCGCGCTCGAGGCGCTGCTGATCGCGCAGCTTGACCCGGCACAGGTTGAGCACCGAATCCTGCATGGCGCAGTCCACCCGCTGGCCGAGGCCCGAATGGGTGCGCTGGTACAGGGCGGTGACGATGCCGAGCGCCAGATGCAGGCCCGTGCCGGAATCGCCGATCTGCGCCCCCGTCACCATGGGCGTCCCCGTGCGGAACCCCGTGGTCGAAGCCGCGCCGCCGACGCACTGGGCGACGTTCTCGTAGACCTTGCACTCCGAGTAAGACCCCGGCCCGAACCCCTTCACCGAGGCGAGGATCATGCGCGGGTTGGCGGCGTGGATCGTCTCCCAGGTCAGGCCCATGCGGGCGAGCGCGCCCGGCGCGAAGTTCTCTACCAGCACGTCGCACTCGGCCACCAGCCGCCACAGCACCTCGACGCCCTCGGGCGTCTTGGTGTCGAGGGTGATGGAGCGCTTGTTGTGGTTCAGCATTGTGAAGTACAGGCTGTCCACGTCGGGCAGATCCTGAAGCTGATCGCGCGTCGCATCCCCGGCTCCGGGCCGCTCCACCTTGATCACGTCCGCGCCGAACCAGGCCAGCAACTGCGTGCAGGTCGGCCCCGACTGGACATGGGTGAAGTCGAGGATTTTTACGTTTTCGAGCGCTTTCATGGTCTCACCGGGTGATTGAGGCGACATGACGCCGGACGCTGATCCATCGACTCGGGTCGCTTGATCGCGGAGGGCCGATCAATCCGAGGGGACGGCCCTCACACAGCCTACGGGTGACTCGGGTCCGCTCTGCTGAAATGAGAGGGACAGGGTGAGGAATGCGAACTCTCCGAAAAGGTCCCACACCTCACCCCAACACTCTCCTTCCAGGAGAGGGAGCGCGTCGCGCTTCACGTCGAAACGCGAAGGCTCACGCTGAGCGGATCAGGCCGGCTTCTTGCGGACCGTGCTCTGCGGGTTGAGGCTGCCGATGTTGCCGCTCTCGGTGCCGGCGGCCGGGTCGATGACCGCGTTGATGAGGGTCGGACGGCCGGAATCCATGGCGGCGTTGACGGCCTGGGACAGCTCGTCCGGCGTCGTCGCGTGGACACCGACGCCCCCGAAGGCCTCCATCATCCGGTCGTAGCGCGAATCCGCCACGAAGACCGTGGTGGCCGGATCGCGGCCCGTCGGGTCGATGTCGGTGCCGCGATAGATGCCGTTGTTGTTGAACACCACGATGCAGATCGGCAGGTTGTACCGGCAGATGGTCTCGACCTCCATGCCGGAGAAGCCGAAGGCGGAGTCGCCCTCCACCGCCAGCACCGGGTGGCCGGTCTCGACGGCCGCCGCGATGGCGTAGCCCATGCCGATGCCCATGATGCCCCAGGTGCCGACATCGAGGCGCTTGCGTGGGCGGTGCATGTCGATGATCCCGCGGGCGAGATCGAGGGTGTTGGCGCCCTCGTTGACCAGGATCGCGTCGGGTCGCTGCTGGATGATGGTCTTGAGCGCACCCAAGGCTCCGTGGAAATCCATGGGCGCCGCGTTCTTGCGCAGCTTGCCCGCCATCTTGGCGAGGTTCTCGTCGCGCTTGGCCGCGATGGCGTCGGTCCAGGCGGCGGGCGGGGCCGCCCAGCCCTGGCCCATGCCGACGAGGAGGGCGGCGACGCAGGAGGCGATGTCGCCGACCACGGGCGCGACGATCTCGACGTTGGAATCCATTTCCCGGGGCTCGATGTCGATCTGGATGAACTTCTTCGAGCCGGGCGCCCCCCAGGTCTTGCCCTTGCCGTGGGACAGCAGCCAGTTGAGCCGCGCGCCGACGAGAAGGACGACGTCGGCCTCCTTCAGGACGAGGGAGCGCGCCGCGCCCGCCGACTGGGCGTGGGTGTCGGGGAGCAGGCCCTTGGCCATGCTCATGGGCACGTAGGGAATGCCGCTGCGCTCGACGAGGTCGCGGATCGCGTCGTCGGCCTGGGCATAGGCGGCGCCCTTGCCGAGCACGATGAGGGGGCGCTTGGCTTGTCTGAGCACGTCGAGGGCGCGCTTGATGGCGTCGGGGGCGGGCAGCTGCGCCGGGGCCGGGTCGATGACCTTGACGAGGGACTTGGCGCCGGCCTCCGCGTCCATGGTCTGGCTGAAGAGCTTGGCCGGGAGGTCGAGGTAGACGCCGCCGGGCCGGCCGGACACGGCGGCCCGGATGGCGCGCGCGACCGCGATGCCGATATCGGCGGCGTGCAGCACGCGGAAAGCGGCCTTGCATAGGGGCTTGGCGATGGCGAGCTGGTCCATCTCCTCGTAATCGCCCTGTTGCAGGTCGACGATCTCGCGCTCGGACGAGCCCGAGATCAGGATCATCGGGAAGCAATTGGTGGTGGCGTTGGCCAGCGCCGTCAGGCCGTTGAGGAAGCCGGGGGCCGAGACCGTGAGGCAGATGCCGGGCTTCTGCGTGAGGAAGCCCGCAATGGCGGCGGCGTTGCCCGCGTGCTGCTCGTGGCGGAACGAGATGACCCGCATGCCAGCGGCCTGAGCGAGGCGGCCGAGATCGGTGATCGGGATGCCCGGCACACCGTAGATGGTGTTGATGTCGTTGAGCTTCAGGGCGTCGATGACGAGGTGGAACCCGTCCGTGATCTCGGGCTCGACGGCGGCGTGATCCTCGACGATGCGCTGGGCTAAGGCGGACATGGTTTCCTCCTGGAGTTGTTCTTGGGTTCGTCTTCCGGCGACCGGACGGACGGGTCCGGCCGCGGTCACGCGAGCCCGCACACCGCGCCGGCGACGCGGCGAGGGACGGGATCGGGACACCGATGGCGTCGGCGTCGGGTGTGGAAAGCGTCTGGCGCGACGGATTGCGGCGTTGCTGTTTGCCAGTTCACAAACGTTGGCATACCAAATACCAGTCGTCAAGCAACGCGGGTCGCGAACCTTGCCTGGCGGTCGGGTCGCCGGTAGTCCGAAGGGCTCGGCGGCCGTCCGGGCGTGATCGCCGCTCCGCGGGGCTGGTCGGGCGACCGATTCGGTTCCGGGCGACGGCGATCGTGATTCGGCTTGGGATCGCGCGCCCCGCCTCCGCTCAAATCCTTGTCTGACAAGGCCAAATTTGGCATGGTCGAGGCAGAGCCGGCCCGGTCGAGGGCATCACTCCCACACCTTCCGGGGCGAAGATGGTCAGTTCCGACATGTTCGAAGTCAAACCCATCGCCGCGACGTCGAGCTTGCGCGCGCTGGCCTACGATGCGCTGAAAGAAGCCATCACCAACATGAACATCTACGATCAGAAGGAGGAGGTGCGGCTCGACGAGCGCAAGCTGTCCCTCAACCTCGGGGTCAGTCGCACCCCCGTTCGCGAGGCGCTGACGGTGCTCGAGCAGGAGGGCTTCGTGCGCTTCGAATCGCGGCGCGGCGTGTTCGTGATCAAGAAGACGAAGCGTGAGATCGTGGCGATGATTCAGGCCTGGTCGGCCCTGGAGAGCATGGCCGCCCGCCTCGCCTGCACCCGGGCGACGGACGAGCAGCTCGCCTGCCTGCGCGAGCACTTCCCCGAATTCTACGAGGGTCGCCCGTCGGATCATCTCGACGAATATTCGGACGCGAACATCCGCTTCCACCAGAAGATCATCTCGCTCGGTCAGTGCGACGTGATCCGGGACATCACCAGCAACCTGTTGATGCACGTGCGCGGCATCCGCAACGCGGCCCTGCGCCAGGGCGACCGCGCCGCCAACTCCATCAAGGAGCACGTTGCGATCATCCAGGCCCTGGAGGCCCGCGACGCCGACCTGTCCGAGCGCCTCGTGCGCGAGCATGGCCTCGGGCTCGCCCGTCACGTCGAGATCTACGGCGACTACCTCGACTGAGGGTCGGGATTCCGCGCAGACCTACTGCCAGTATCGGTCGTTCGTCCGCGCGATGGCGCGGCCGAGGCTGAGCAGGAGCAGGTTTGCGGCCTCGACCACCTCCGGCGGGGCATCGAACTTCAGCGCGTGCTTGAGCGAGATGGCGAGATCCGCCGCCTGCGCCAGGGAATCCGCCTGGGTCGGGGCCGTGCCGAGGACGTAGCGCTCGCCGCCGTCGCGCATCTCTGTGATGTCGATGAGGATGCCGTGCGACCGCTCCGGCCGGCCGGCGGAATCGTGGTAGGTCCGGCCTCGGCTGAGCAGCCAGCGGACCGAGCCGTCGGCCTGGAACACCCGGTACTCGGCCAGGACCACGCCGCCGGCGCGCACGGCCCGGAGCATGTGCTCCATGAGCCAGGTCATGTCGCCCGGATGGACGAGGGCGAGGGCGCCGGGGCCGCTGAGCTCGCACCCGGCGAGCTCGGGCTTACCCGTCAGCAACCGCGCCGCGCCCTCGTCGTAGGTGACGACGCCGCGGGCATGGTCCCAACCCCAGGTCCCGACGACGCACGCCGCATCGAGGACGGCACGCAATCCGTCGAGATCGGTCGGTTCGTTGGTTGTCGTCACGTCCATGGAATGGCTTTCGATCGCGGCGGCCCGTCCCGCCGTCGCGACAACATGGAAAACCACGTGTTGCGCGACCGCAATCATGGACGCGACACTGAAATCGCACCAAACGCACGTCGCCGTATCGACAGGAATAGGCTGTCGGACCGTTACCACGTGCAACCATGGCCGGTCGTTAACCCCGGGTGGGGTTCCGATATGTGCCAGGGGCATGGCGCTTACACGGCATGCCGATCGTAGGGACAGTAAGGAAAGAACGCAGGGCGCCGGGCGGCGCTGCCATCCCGGCGCCCGGGATCGATGGGCGATCGGGCGTCCCGTTCCCTGAAACCGTCCACCCCGGAGTGTTCAGGCGACGCGGGCCTCTTCGATTTCGTCGAGGCGCAGCTGGTAGAGGTCGCCCCACAGGATCCCGGCCTTCTCGTACCAGGCCGGATCGAAGAACAGCTTGGCGCAGAACTCGCTGTCCCAGATGCTGACGACGATAACCCGTGCATCGACAACCTTCACGTGCCGGCTGACGAGCCCGCGCGTGATGCCCACGGACGGGCACATGTCCATGCTCGTCATCCCGTACTGGTTCTCGCCGCTGAAGATCACGGGACATTCGAGGATCGCGAGATACCGCATGGTGTTCCCCTTGGAGCGGGCCGACGTGCCCGCATGGTGCCCTGGCCCCATTCGGGGCGGTGCCGTCTCGATCGCGGGCCGGCCTCACCGTTCCGTGATCCGCCCGATCGTTTTGTATTCATTCCGATGTCGGGTCAACACGGATCGCACGAAACCGGTTGTCTTACGCTGGCGACTGTCATTGGTGCGGCGCAAGACTTCTTCGGCCCTGCGGTAAGGCCATGAAATCTTTCGGAAGTGCTTGGTGGTCCGCACGAAACCGGCCGTCGCGGCAGGACGGCTTGCCTGGCCGACACGATCTGCCCCGGGAGAAGCGGTTCGCCTATGGGGCGGCGCATCCTTCCGTCCGGTCGGGCGGGACCGCGAGGCAATCCCAGATGGTCTCGATGGCGCGCAGGGCGAAACCGTCCATCACCGCGACCTGATCGGTGCGGTGCGCGCAGAACGCCGCGAGACGCTCCTGCGGGCCGGCGCCCACCGCCACCGTGGCGAAATCGGTCTTCGCCAGGGTCCACACCAGGGCGTCGAACACATCGATACCGTGGGTCGTCACCGCCCGGAACAGGTCCCGTTCCGTCAGGAAGCCGATGATGGCGCCCTCGGCCGCGCGCCGCCCGTCGATCACCACAAGGGCCTCGGTACCGGGGCGCGCCAGGAGGCGCATGGCATCGCGCACGGTCCGGTCCATGCAAATGTACTGGAGGGCCGCGCCACGACCGTTCGAATCGCTGATATCCACGGCCGCGAATCCTCCGCCGGGCTGCTTCGACCCCACTGGTATGCACAATACCTGTTCCGATAGCCACATATTTTCGCAGCAGGGGATGAAACCAGCACCATCGTTCCGGTTTCGACAGCCAAAGGCGCGGGCCGGAATGCGCGCGTCCGCCGGATCCGAAACGGCATGCGCTCGGCGCATCTCGAATACCGTTTTTTACTGCGGCCTGCGAGCGGCACATAGATGTAGCGATGTAATTCTCAGTGGTCGCAAGACATGGTGCGGCGCAAAATCGAATTTTGTCGCGCCTACTCTTGACGGCGCCGACCGGTCGCGCAACCCTGGTATTCCAAATACCAGACGGCGTCGGGACAGGCGTCCGGACTGCGCGGCCAAGATCCAGGGTCGTCCCAGGGTCCTCGGCGCAGCCCCAAATCACCAGAACATCAATCGGGAGGATCGTCATGACCAGGGTAGAACCAAGTAAGGTCGAACGCGTCGGCGATGGATATCGCTGGGGCCAGCTCGTGATCGGCGTCATCTGCATGGTGATGATCGCCAACCTCCAGTACGGCTGGACGTTCTTCGTCCCCGACATCCAGAAGAAGTTC
>NZ_LMMX01000018.1:0-34178 GCF_001422425.1 Methylobacterium sp. Leaf102
GCAGCGTCAGGTACGGCGCGACCAGCGCCCATTCATCATCGGAAACATCGGACGGGTAGGCTTGGCGCGAAGAGGTCATGCCTCCTCATCTGAATTCCAAACCGCTCAGGTCCATAACAGCCTCTAGGCATGACGGCTTGCGTTTCAGGAAGCCCGGCCGTCTGAGCACGGCGACAGGAAAACGTTCGCGCTGGATCGCACGACGCTCGCCACACCATTGCGTGCAGGTTGCCGTCCCGCGGCACTGCCTCGGCCGGTCGAACCCATCAACCCGTAACGAAAAAAGGGCCGCCTTTCGGCGACCCCCCTTTCATGGAATGTTGTCGGACGTTCAGTAGCCGTAATAGCCACCGCCGCCGTAGCCGTAGGCCGGAGCGTAGCCATAGGCGGGGGCGTAGCCGTAACCGACCGCGCGCGGGCCGCCGTAGGAATACCCGCCATAGGCCGGGTAACCGTAGCCGCCGCCATACCCGCCGCCGTAGGCGCCCGCCGCAATGGCGCCCGCTGCGAGACCGGCGATGCCGAGGCCCACGGCCGCGCCGGTTCCGATGCCGCGCCGTCCGTAACCACGGCCATAGCCGCCACCGTAGCGACCGTAGCCGCCGCCATATCCACGGCCATAACCGCCGCCGTGACCGTAACCGCCGTGACCGTAGCCACCACCGTAACCGTAGCCGCGGGCTTCGGCGGGGGCGGCGGCGAGGAGGCCGAGACCGAGGACGGCCGTCGCGGCGAGTGCGAGCTTGCGCATGCGAGAGTTCCCAGAGTTGTGAGGATTGATGCAACAACCCGCCAGACGCGAGACCGTTCCGTCCCGCCCGCGGCGCCGGATGGCGAAGCTGCGGGAGGCGGGTCCCGGAACACGCGCAGCGTTGACGCGAACCATCCGGCAGTGCACGGCGTTGGCACCCGTTCCGTGGGAAGGATCCAGCCGTGCCGCAATCCCGGCAGCCCCTGCAATCGTCCGCCCTGGCTGCGGCTTCGCTCGCGACCCTGCGGCGCGGCGACCAGTTGTTCGAGACGGAGCGCCGGCTGAATGCGGTGCTCAACAACGCCTCGGTGTCGATCTTCCTCATGGATGACCGCCAACACTGCGTCTACATGAACCGCGCCGCCGAGCAGTTGACCGGCTTCACCCTGGCCGAGGTGCTCGCGCGCGATTGCCCGCTTCACGACATCGTGCACCACACCTATCCAGACGGCCGGCCGTTCCCCCTCGCGGAATGCGCCATCGACCGGGCGTTCCCCCAGAACAACCACGAGCGGGGCGAGGAGGTGTTCGTCCACGCCGACGGGCATTTCTATCCCGTCGGCTTCACCGCCAGCCCGATCCGCGACGACTCGGCCAACATCATCGGCACCATCATCGAGGTGCGCGACATCAGCGAGGAGAAGGCGGCGGCCGAGCGCCAGCGCCTGCTCCTCAACGAGCTCAACCACCGGGTGAAGAACACCCTGGCGACGGTGCAGTCCATCGCCGCGCAGACGTTCCGGGGCCTGGCCGAGGTCGGCGCCCGCACGGTGTTCGACGCCCGGATGGCGGCCCTGTCCACGGCCCACAACGTCCTCGTGGCGGACAATTGGGAGAGCGCCAGCCTGCGCAGCGTGGTCACGCGCGCCCTAGCGCCCCATCTTCTCGCCGAGGTCGACGTTGACCGGTTTCGGATGGACGGGCCGGATGCCCGGCTTCATCCGAAGGTGGCGGTGACCCTGTCCATGGCCCTGCACGAACTGATGACCAATGCGGCGAAGTACGGCGCGCTGTCGGTTCCCGAGGGCCGCGTCCACGTCACCTGGTCCCTCGAACCCATGGCGGACGACCGACAACGACTCGACCTGCTGTGGGAGGAACAGGGCGGCCCCGAAGTCGCGGCCCCGACCCGAAAGGGCTTCGGCTCGCGGCTGATCGAGCGCCAATTGCCCCTGGAATTCGATGGGCGGGCCGAGATCGAGTATCGTGTCGCAGGGGTGGTGTGCAGGCTCGAAGTGCCCCTGACCGCGTTGGGGTGGATGGGACAGGACGTGATCACCGGGCAGACTGCCCCATGGCAGACCGCCCCATGACGGTGCTGAATGGACGCCGCGTCCTTCTGGTCGAGGATGAGAGCCTCGTCGCCATGCTGGCCGAGGACATGCTGATGGACCTCGGCTGCGAGGTCGTTCTCGCCATGCGCCTCGACAAGGCCCTGGCGCTCGCCCGCACGGAGACGTTCGATGCCGCCGTGCTCGACGTGAACCTCGGCGAGGCCCGGAGCTACCCCATCGCCGACGTGCTGTTCGAGCGCAGCCTGCCGTTCCTGTTCGCCACGGGCTACGGCACGCAGGGGCTGGAGCGGGCCTACCAGAGTGTCCCGGTCCTGCAGAAGCCCTACCAGCAGGGTCCGATGGAACACCTGCTGCATCGTCTGCTGATTTGCGGCGAGCTGGCACAGAAGGGGTCCGAGCCCTGCATGCGGCCCGGCTGCACCTGCCAGGCCTCCCTGCGCTCGCCGTCCGGCGGAGGGACGGGGTTCCAGGCCGACAGCCCGGCCTGAGCCCTCCCCGGCGGAGGCGATCGCCACCGGGGGCCCGACCGCTCGACTGCCCGCTGCTTCCCATGGTCGCCTGCCAACATCCGTGCGAACCGCTATGGTCCGGGGCCTGACCGCACGCGACGCCGAAGGGCGACGTCCCGCGCGTGCCACGCATGAGTGCCCCCATGAGTGCCACCCTCCTCGGGCTCACGACCCTCGCCTTCCTGTTCCCCGCCCCGGCGGAGCGGCCGGCCTTTCCCGATCCGCCGCGCGGAACCGGATGGGCCATCGCAGCGGTGGCGGTGTTCCTCGGCCTCGTGACCCTGGTGCCCCTCAGCCTCGCCTTGGCCGACAAGTGGGTGATGGACGCCCGGGCGGCCGAGTGCCGGGCGACGGGCGGCCGGATCGCCTACGTCTCGGCCGAGGGCCGTGCCCATCGCTGCGAACACCCGGACAAGTGACCGCCGATCCGCAGGCCGGGGCATCGCCCGTCGCCGTAAGGTGAGGCACCGTCCTCATGCACGCACGGCCGCTTGGGTCTCGAACAGCGCGCGGTACCGGCCCTCCGGCTCATGGATCAGGTCATCGTGGGGGCCGTCCTCGACGATGCGGCCGCGGTCGAACACCAGGATGCGGTCGAGGGACCGGACCGTGGAGAGCCGGTGGGCGATGACGATGGCGGTGCGCCCGCGCATGAGCCGCTCCATCGCCTGCTGGATCAGGGCCTCCGATTCCGAATCGAGGCTCGAGGTCGCCTCGTCGAGGATGAGGATCGGCGCATCGGCCAGGAAGGCGCGGGCCAGCGCCACCCGCTGGCGCTCGCCGCCCGACAGCTTCACGCCGCGCTCGCCGACCAGGGTGCCGTAGCCCTTCGGCAACCGGGCGATGAAGTCGTGCGCGTTGGCGAGCCGCGCCGCCCGCTCGATGGCCTCGGCGGAAGCGCCCGGCCGCGCGTAGGCGATGTTCTCGGAAAGCGACCGGTGGAACAGCACCGGCTCCTGCGGCACGATGGCAATATTCTCGCGCAACGAGGCTTGGGTGACATCGGCGATGTCGATGCCGTCGATGCGGATCCGCCCGCCGGTGACGTCGTAGAGCCGCTGCACCAACTTGACGAAAGTGGTCTTGCCCGATCCCGAGCGCCCCACCAGACCGACCCGCTGTCCGGGGGGAATCGTCACCGAGAGGTCGCGGTAGAGCGGCGCGGCGTGCCCGGCATAGTGGAACGTCACCGCCTCGAACCGCAGCGCCCCGCCCGTCACCGAGAGCCCCGTCGCGCCGGGCCGGTCGGCGACGCCGTAGGGCTCTGAATCGAGGGCGACGAGTTCCTCCATCTCGTTCACCGCCCGCTGGAGGTGGTTGATGTGCTGGCCGATGTCGCCGAGGTAGCCGTGCACCACGAAGTAGGTGGTGAGCACGTAGGCGACGTCGCCGGGCGTGGCGGCCTTCGTCCA
Source organism: Methylobacterium sp. Leaf102 (assembly GCF_001422425.1). Classification (NCBI taxonomy): domain Bacteria; kingdom Pseudomonadati; phylum Pseudomonadota; class Alphaproteobacteria; order Hyphomicrobiales; family Methylobacteriaceae; genus Methylobacterium; species Methylobacterium sp. Leaf102. The sequence continues at coordinate 3,968 of NZ_LMMX01000018.1, forward strand.
CCACAGCCACAGGGCGACGCCCACGATGGCGGTGCGCAGGGCGAGCAGCAGGCCGAGTTGCGCGGTGACGCTCCAGGTCACCCGCATCCAGGTGCGGCGGGTGCGCTTGTGCCACTTGCCCAGGATGTGCGCGAGGCGCGCATCCTCTCGGCCCTCGGCGCCGAAGGCCTTCACCACGGCGTTGTTGCCGATGGCGTCGGACAGGGTGCCGCCGAGCCGGGTGTCCCAGCCGTTGGAGAGTTGCGCTGCCGGGGCGATCACCTTGGTGGCGAGGCCGATGGCGGTGCCGACATAGGCCAGGGTGCCGAGCCCGATGACCGCCCCCATGGCGGGCCAGTGCCAGCCGAGGAGCACCATGGTGCCGAGCAGCACCACCACGGAGGGCAGCAGGGCGAGGAGCAGGGTGTCGTTGAGCCCGTCGAGGGCCCACATCCCCCGCGAGATCTTGCGGACCGTCGAGCCGGAGAAGCTGTTGGCGTGCCAGTCCGTCGACAGGCGCTGGACCCGGTGGAAGCCGGCCCGCGCCACGTCCGCCATGGTGCCGAGGGTGAGCGGCACCACGAGGGCCCAGGCGACGTGGCGCAGGCCGATATGGACCGCACCCAGGGCCGCCATGGCGGCGAAGGCCGGCAACGCCGCCGCGAGCGCCGCGTCGCGGTCGTCCCCCGCGAGGGCATCGACGAGGCGACCGGCGTAGAGCGGCAGGAACACGTCCGCGAGGGTGGCACAGGTGATGGCCGCGACGAGGCCGGCGACGAGGCCGAGCCGCGCGCGCCATCGGCGGAACACGAAGGCGAGGACCGCCCGATAGGCGCTTTCGCGCTGGTTACGAACAGACATGGGAACCTCGCGACGCGGATCGTGCGTCGTTCCGGAGGCCGCGGCACGGTGCGAAACCGGCGGCGGACAAAAGGACAAAAGGATCGGAAAAGGAGCGACGGACGGAAGCGGGACGCCCTCGGGCGCGCGGCTGACGTCAGATCTGGCAGCCGAAGCGGCTGGCGCCGGCACGGACGGGAATCGCTACGATACGCATGCGGCCTCCCTCGTCGGCGCGGGAACAATCGGGCGGTGGGTTGAGCATGGCGCGCGGTGATTCGCAAGCCGACCCGAAGGGGCGACACGCGGATGGAGGCAGGGTGCGTCCCTCACCACCGAGGGCTTCAGGCGGTATTGACGAGACCTTGGAGCAGCGTCCGGTTCGCCGCGACGAGATCCCATAGGATGCGGGTGTTGCGATCGTCGTTCGCGTCCATCCACGCGTCCACGGCCGTCAAGGCGGACGGTGTGCGCCAGTTGCGCATGCCGGTCTCGTAGGTCTGCCGGAATTCAGGGTGTGCCGCGTCGGCCTTCAGGATCGCCAGCATCGCGTTCTGACACGGAAGGGGCGTGGCTTCGAAGTAGGTCCATACGCCGGAGCGGACGCCCTGGGCGAACCACGTAAGACGCTCGACGAGACCGAACGCGACCTCCGGCAAGCCGTAGGTCGGCGCCTCGGGATCGTAGCGGCTGCACCCGGCGAGAATGCCGGCGATCCAGTCGAGATCCTCGTAGGCCGGCGCCGCGAGCATCCGATCCAGGGTCGCGGACGAGAGAATGATCGGCATGGTCTACCTCGGCGAGGGTATCTGCCTCAGCGAGGGTACTTGCCTGGATCGCGCCTCGGAACCCTGTCGTCGCGGACACGAGGCTCGGTGCCAACCCGTCAGGGCGCCGGCATCGGGCCGACGAACCCTTCGAGCAACCCCAGCGCGTCCCCCACGGCCAGACGCCGGATCTCGCCCCGGCCGAGATCGCCGTAGCGCCGCTCCAGATGACGCGTCGGTTCGCCCGTGAGGGCCAGCCCGAAATGCACCAGTCCCACGGGCTTGTCCGCGCTGCCGCCGCCCGGGCCGGCGATGCCGGTGATCGCCACCGCCACATCGGCGCGGGCATGGGCGAGGGCGCCCTCCGCCATGGCGCGGGCCGTCGCTTGGCTGACGGCGCCGTGGGCGGCGATCAGCGCGGTCGGCACGCCGAGGGATTCGGACTTGGCGTCGTTCGAATAGGTGACGAAGCCGCGTTCAAGCACCGCCGAGGAGCCCGGCACGGCGGTGAGCAGTCCGGCGACGAGGCCGCCGGTGCAGGATTCCGCCGTGGCGATTCTCCGCCCCGCCGCCGCGAAGGCGGCGACCAGCGCCTCCGCGCGGGCGAGCAGGGCGGTGTCTGCGATCAAGACCGACGCTCGGACGTCTCGGAGGCGGTGTCGAGGTCGATCTCCGGCAGGCGCACGGTGGCGGCGGCCTGGGCGGCGAGGCCCTCGGCCCGGCCGACGAAGCCGAGCTTCTCCGTGGTCGTCGCCTTGATGGAGACGGAGGTCAGCGGCACGCCAGCGATCTCGGCGATGCGGGCGCGGATGGCTTCGCGGTGGGCGCCGATGCGCGGGGCCTCGGCCAGCACGGTGATGTCGAGGTGATCGATCTTGCCGCCGCGCGCGCGGACGAGATCGCAGGCATGCGCCAGGAAGCGGTCCGAGGAGGCACCGCGCCACTGCTCGTCGGAGGGCGGGAAGTGAGTGCCGATGTCGCCGTCCGCGATGGCGCCGAGCAGGGCGTCGGTGAGGGCGTGGAGAGCCACGTCGCCGTCCGAATGGGCGAGCACGCCCCGGTCGGCCGGGATCTTGATGCCGCCGAGCCAGACGTGATCGCCCTCCGTGAAGGCATGGACGTCGAAGCCGGTGCCGAGGCGGGTGAGGTAGGTGGTCATGCGGGCTCCAGGCTGAGCGGGTTTCGTGAAAGCGGCCGACGCACGTCTCGCCTCAAAGGGAGGCGGGGCCGGAAAAGTCGCGGTCGGCGTCGATGAGGTCGGAAGGCTGGGTGATCTTGCGATTGCGCGGGTCGCCCTCGAACACCACCACGGAGAGACCGGCCCATTCGGCGAGCGCCCCGTCGTCGGTGAAGCCGTCGAGGTTCTCCGCGCGCGCGGCGCGATGCGCATCCAGCAGAAGGCGAAAGGCGAAGGCCTGGGGCGTCTGCACGGCGCGCAGGGTTTCGCGGGCCGGCGTCTCGACCACACGGCCGATCCCGGGCGCGATGGTCTCGACGCGCTTGATGGTGTCGGTGACGGCAAGGCCCGGCACGGCGGCGCCGTAGGCGCGCCCGGCCGCCAGGGCGCGGTCGATGAGGGCGGTGTCGACATGCGGGCGGGCGGCGTCGTGCACGAGGACGAGATCCGGCGTCGCCCCCGTCGCCAGGGCTTCGAGCCCGGCGCGGACGGAGAGCTGGCGCGTGGCCCCGCCCGGCACTGGCGCCCGGAGTTTCTCGCGGTGGGCCGGGTCGAGATCGGCGACGCATTCGTGGTAGAACGCCTCCGCGTCGGCCGCGATGACGGGCTGGATGCAGGTGATGGACTCGTGCGCGGCAAGCGCCGCCAGGGTCCGGGTCAACACCGCCTGGCCGCCGACCCGGCGATACTGCTTGGGCACATCGCCGCCGATGCGGATGCCGCGGCCGGCCGCGACCACCACTGCCGCCGCCTCGAACGCGGTGCCGGCCATGAAAACGCTCCCACCATCGCGTTGCAAGGCCTTGCGGATTGTAAGGGCTTGAACGAGCCCAGCGTTTAAGCGGGGCATGGCGTGAAATCAAATCGCCGGGAGCGCTTGCGCCCGCCGCGGTTTTGACTATTCCTTGAGCACAATGATCCATGATGATTATTTGAGCGTTCTGCGCTCGCCCTCTTCCCCGTCGTCTGCCGTCCCCGGGTCCATCCCGGCGCCGGGCGGTTCCGGCCGGCCGGTGCCCGTCCTGCTGGCGCCGCTCTCGGGCGTCACCGACGTGCACATGCGCCGGATCGCCCGGGCCTGCGGTGCCAGCGCCGTGGTCTCCGAGATGGTGGCGGCGGCCGAGTTCGCGCGCGGCAGCGTCGAGGCCACCCTGCGGGCCGAGGGCGGGGGCATCGAGCCCCACGTCGTCCAGCTCGCCGGCTGCGCGCCCGAGCCCATGGGTTTGGCCGCGCGGATCGCCGAAGAGAACGGCGCCGACGCGATCGACATCAACATGGGCTGCCCGGCCAAGGTCGTGACCGGCGGCGCCTCCGGCTCTGCCCTCATGCGCGACCTCGACGGGGCCACACGCATCCTCGCCGCCGTGCGCGCCGCCGTGTCCATTCCGGTCACGGTGAAGATGCGCCTCGGCTGGGACCATGCCAGCCTCAACGCCGCCAGCCTCGCCCGGCGCGCCGAGGGGCTCGGCCTCAACGCCGTCACGGTTCACGGCCGCACCCGCCAGCAATTCTACAAGGGCAATGCCGATTGGGACGCCATCCGCAGCGTCGTCGAGGCGGTGTCGATCCCGGTCATCGCCAACGGCGACATCACCACCCTCGACGCGGCCCGAACCTGCCTCGCCCGCTCGGGTGCGGCCGGGGTGATGATCGGGCGCGCCGCCGTGGGCCGGCCCTGGCTCGTCGGCGAGATCGCGGCCGGGCTCGCGGGCCGGGCGGGCCCGACCCTGACGAACGCCCGCAAGGCCGCCTTCGCCATCGCCCATTACGAGGGGATCCTCGCCCTCTACGGCGTCCGCATGGGCGTGCGCCATGCCCGCAAGCACCTCGCCGCCTATGCCGAGGCCGGCGGCGGCCTGTCGGCGGACGGGCGCACGCGGCTCCTCACCACCACCGACCCCGCCGTGGTGATCGCCCTGCTGGCTTCGGCGTTCGACGGGGAAGCCCGCGGCGGGGCGACGACGGACGCGGCGATGGAGAAGGCGGCATGACGGGCCCTGACGAGTCCCGCGGCCCGACCGTCGCGGCCCCCACCAGCGAAGCGGTGATCAACGCCCTGCCGCTGCCGGTGCTCACCATCGGGGTCGACGACCGCATCCTCCACGTGAACCACGCCGGCGAATCGTTCTTCGACCATTCCGCCCGGCTGATGCAGCGCCGGCGTCTCGCCGACATCATCCCGTTCGCCTCGCCCATCTCGGCCCTCGTCACAGAGGTCCGCCGCCGCCGGGCCAGCGTCAGCGAGTACGGGGTCGAACTCGTGCATCCGCGCTCGGGGCAGGAGCGCAGCGTCGACGTGTTCGCGACGCCGCTGGGCGACGACGGCGAGGCCGTGGTGCTCATGCTGCAGGAGCGCACCATCGCCGACAAGATGAACCGCCAGCTCACCCACCGGGGGGCGGCCCGCTCCATGGTGGCGCTCGGCGCCATGCTGGCCCACGAGATCAAGAACCCGCTGGCCGGTATCCGGGGGGCGGCCCAGCTCCTCGAGCAATCGGCCGACGACGAGGACCGCCTCCTCACCCGACTCATCTGCGACGAGTCCGACCGGATCGTCCGCATCGTCGAGCGCATGGAGCTGTTCGGCGACGAGCGCCCGGTGGAGCGCGTCTCCGTCAACGTCCACGGCGTGCTCGATCAGGTGAAGCGCTCGGCCCAGTCGGGCTTCGCCCGCCACATCCGCTTCGTCGAGACCTACGATCCGTCGCTGCCGCCGGTGCTCGGCAACCGCGACCAGCTGATCCAGGTGATCCTCAACCTCGTGAAGAACGCCGCCGAGGCCATCGGCGCCGACACGGTGGACGGCGAGATCACCCTGTCGACGGCCTTCCGCACGGGCCTGCGCCTGCAGATCCCGGGCTCGCGCGAACGCGTCAGCCTGCCCATCGAGGTGGCGGTGCGCGACAACGGACCCGGCGTCACCGCCGATCTGCTGCCGGACCTGTTCGACCCGTTCGTGACCACGAAGGCGCAGGGGTCCGGCCTGGGACTTGCTTTGGTGGCCAAGATCGTCGGCGACCACGGCGGCATCGTCGAATGCGATCCCGCGCCGCGCCGCACCACCTTCCGCCTTCTCCTTCCCATGTCGAGCGCCCGTGACGGGCGCGAGTCGAGCGCGGAGCTGTAGAGTCGCTGCATGCCCAACGGCCACATCATCGTCGCGGACGACGACGCCGCCATCCGCACCGTCCTGAACCAGGCGCTGTCGCGGGCCGGCTACGAGGTCCGCACCACCGGCAATTGCGCCACCCTCTGGCGCTGGGTCGCCGAAGGGGAGGGCGACCTCGTCATCACCGACGTGGTGATGCCCGACGAGAACGTGTTCGACCTGCTGCCCCGCATCAAGCGGGTGCGGCCGGAGCTGCCGATCATCGTCATGAGCGCGCAGAACACCTTCATGACGGCGATCCGCGCCTCGGAGCGCGGGGCCTACGAATACCTGCCCAAACCCTTCGACCTGAAGGAGCTCATCGCCATCGTGGGGCGCGCGCTGTCGCGGCCGCGCGGCACGCCGGCCCCCGGCGCCGACCCCGGCAACGAGGATATTCCCCTGGTCGGGCGCTCGCCCGCCATGCAGGAGATCTACCGGGCGCTGGCCCGCCTGATGCCGACCGATCTCACGGTGATGATCACGGGCGAGTCCGGCACCGGCAAGGAGCTGGTCGCCCGCGCCCTGCACGATTACGGGCGTCGGCGCACGGGCCCGTTCGTGCCCGTCAACATGGCGGCGATCCCGCGCGACCTCATCGAGTCGGAACTGTTCGGCCACGAGAAGGGCGCCTTCACGGGGGCGCTGTCGCGCTCGGCCGGCCGGTTCGAGCAGGCCGAGGGCGGCACCCTGTTCCTCGACGAGATCGGCGACATGCCGATGGAGGCCCAGACCCGGCTGCTGCGCGTGCTGCAGCAGGGCGAGTACACCACCGTCGGCGGCCGGGTGCCGATCAAGACCAACGTCCGCATCATCGCGGCCACGAACAAGGACCTGCGGGTCTCGATCCAGCAGGGCATCTTTCGCGAGGACCTGTTCTTCCGCCTCAACGTCGTGCCGCTACGCCTGCCGGCCCTGCGCGAGCGCTCGGAGGACGTGCCCGACCTCATCCGGCACTTCTTCGTCATGGTGGAGCGCGAGGGCCTGAGCCGCAAGCAGCTCGACGGCGAGGCCATGGAGCGATTGAAGCGCTACCGCTGGCCCGGCAACGTCCGCGAACTGGAGAACCTCGTCCGGCGCCTCGCCGCCCTCTACCCGCAGGAGACCATCACCGGGCCGGTGATCGAGGCGGAGCTCGACACCCTGCCGCTCGCCCAGAGCGCGCCCGCCAACGGCACGGCCCGCAAGGCCGCCGGGGAGGGCGAGACGCTGTCGGGTGCCGTGGAGCGGCACCTGGCCGAGTATTTCGGCAATTATCGCGATACCCTGCCGCCGCCGGGCCTCTATCACCGCATCCTGCGCGAGATCGAAGGCCCCCTCATCGGCGCGGCGCTGGCGGCCACGCGCGGCAACCAGATCCGCGCGGCGGAGCTGCTCGGGGTCAACCGCAACACCCTGCGCAAGAAGGTGCGCGACCTCGACCTGCAGGTGTTCCGCAACGCCCGGTGACGCCGGCACGGGGGGTGGGACGAGGGACCGGGACTTGACGATGCCGTGAGGGAGGGACGCGCGGCGGATGATCGGGGCATCTGCATGCGTTCACGACGCATGCGCCCACGACATCGCTCGCGTCGTCATGCGGCGTTGGCCCGGTTCGCGCCCTGTGGCCTAAGACCGGCCAGCCCGAATCCCTCCTGCCGGAGTCTCATGCCCCCGTTCACACGCCGCCCGCCCCACGGCGACCCCACCGTCATGCGCCTCATCCAGACCGCTTCGGGGCGGCGCTCCCTCGTGCTGCACCTCGTGATCGTGCTGGTGCTGCTGGCCACCGCCAAGGGCTTCGACGGATCGAGCCACACCGCCAACCACTGGATCGTGCTCGTCGTCTACGCCGTCTGCTCCGTCTGCCTCGGCCTCGCCGACTGGCGCGAGGCCCATCGCGGCCGCCGCCGGGAATATGGCGGCACCGATCCGGACAAGGCGGCCGACACGGAATGGCTCGCCTGGACGGCGACGCTCCTCAATGCCGGCGTCGCCCTGTTCCTCGTGGTCGAGCACATGCTCGTCGGCGCGGTGGAAACCGAGGAGACCGCGACGGCGGTGAGCCGGCTCCCCGCCTTCCTGCTCCTGCTCCAGACGGGCTTGAGCATGCGGGTCCTGCACACGGCGGTGTTCTCGGGCCTCGTCAGCCTCGCCTGGGGCAGCACCATCCTGTTCGCCTTCGCGTACCCCGAGAGCGCCCTGCTCGGCCCGCACGTCACCCTCGACGAGGAGGTGCCGGGCCTGCTCACCTTCATGGCCGCGAGCCTCGTGGTGATCGACGGGGTGCGGCGCCTGCGCTCGGCCGTGACCACCGCCCTGCGGATGGAGCGCGAGCGCACCACCCTGGCGCGGTTCGTCCCCACCCGGGTGGTCGGCGAACTCGCGAGCGCGGGCCTCGAAGCCGTGCGCTCGCGCCATGCCTGCCTGTTCGCCCTCGACCTGCGCGGCTTCTCGGCCTTCACCCGCGAGCATGCGCAGGAGGAGGTGGTGCGCGCCCTCCTGGATGTTCGCGCCCTGACCCACGTGGCGGTGACGGAGCACGGCGGCATCGTCGACAAGTACGTGGGCGACGGAATCCTGGCGCAGTTCGTCGTCGGGCGCCCGCAGGCCCAGGCCCATGCGGCGCTGGCCTGCGGGCACGCCATCGTCGCGCGCCTCGCGGCCCTCAACGCCGAGCGGGCCCGCGAAGGGCGGCCGACCCTGCGCATCACCATGGCGCTCCATTGCGGCGAGGTGCTCGTCGGGGTGTTCGACGACGGCCACCGGGCCGAGTTCACTGTGCTCGGCCAGGCGATGAACACCCTCGCGCGGATCGAGGCGCGGGCCAAGGCAGCGGACCTGACCCTAACCGCGTCGGACGCCTTCCTGCGCCTCCTCGGCCCGGCGATCCGCTCGGGCCTGACCCTTTCGGCCATGCCGCCCTCGGAGTGCCGCGACACCCGCGACCTGGCGCTCTACGCGGTGGCGTGGGCCGACGCGCCGGCAGAAACCGCACTGAATCCGGCCGCGTGACGCGAGAGAAGCGCCTAAGCTTAATCCGCGATGCCGCGTGCGTCGCGACACGTCGTATCCGGCAAAGGCACCCTATATCAGTATCAGACGCAACGGAAACAGACCGGACCGCCGGACTGTACTGATCAGGAGCTAGTAGACAATTATGATGACCCGTATCGCCGCCGCCACCGCCGCCCTGGTCCTTGGTGTTGCTTCGATCTCGTCCGCGATGGCCTTCGATCGCCCGGCCCGCTACACCGGGTTCGCCAACGACACCGAGACGACCGGCACGGTCTACGGCAACCCGCAATCCCGCTCGCCCGCGAATTGCCCGGTGAGCTCCGCCGCCGAGGGCAACGCCAACCAGCAGAACTTCCCGGTCAAGCAGTACGGCCAGACCGCGGGTGGCAACCGTTGCTGAACCGGTCCCTCAAGGCGGTCTCGCTGATCTGGAACGGGTTCTCCTACGCCATGGCGGTCGCCTTCGTGGGCGGCCTGGTCTTGACCCTCATCGGCGCATCCCAGGCCCTGCTCGGCCTGTAGACGCCCCGGGGCGATGGGAAACGAAGAACGGCGGGGCTCGGGGCCCCGCCGTCTTTCGTTCTCGTTCCGCGACTGCCCGCGGGCTCACGCCAGGGCGGGCTTGCCCACGGCCACGGGCGCGCCGCCGAGCCCGAGCCACTCGCGCCGCATGGGACGCAGGACGAACCAGGCGAGGGCGGCGGTGAGGAGGTCGAGGCCGATGGCGATGCCGAACACCGGGATCCACGACCCTTGCGCGGCGTAGATCATCGCCGCGACGGGGCCGCCCAACAGCGAGCCCACGCCCTGCGCCATGTACAGGAAGCCGTAATTCGTGGTGGCGTGCTTGGTGCCGAAGGTGTCGGTGAGGAGCGACGGGAACAGGGAGAAGATCTCGCCCCAGGCGAAGAACACGACGCCCGACAGCAGGGCGAACGCGTAGGCGTTCTCGCGGAACACCAGCATCAGCGCGATGGCGACGGCCTCGGCCGCGAACGCGATGGCCATGGTCTTCTCCCGGCCGATCCGGTCCGAGACCCAGCCGAAGAACGGGCGGGTGAGGCCGTTGGTGATCCGGTCGAACGTCAGGGCGAAGGGCAGGGCGGCAAAGCCGAACACGATGGCGTCGGCGACCCCGAAGTCGCGGGCGAAGGAGGCGAACTGCGCCACCACCATCAGGCCGCCCGTGGACATCATCGTCATCATCACGAACATCAACCAGAACAGCGGCGTGCGCAGCATCTCCTTCGGCGCCGTGTCGTGGGTGCAGGTCGAGAGGTTGCGGGCCGGCGCCGGCAGGGCCTCGCCGGGGCGCGGGGCGCGCAGGCCGAGGGCCGCCAGCACGCCGACGATGCCGAGCACGATGCCGAAGGTGTTCAGGGTCTCGCGGTAGCCCGAGGCCGCCATCATGTTGGTGATGGGGAAGGTGGTGAGCAGGGCGCCCATGCCGTAGCCGGCCGCAACCACGCCGACGGCGAAGCCCCGCCGGTCGGGAAACCATTTCACCATCAGGCCGACGATGCCGACATAGACGATGCCGGTACCGAGACCGCAGAACAGGCCGTAGGTGGCGTAGAGGCCCCACAGGCTGTCGATCCGGGCGGCGAGCACCCAGCCGAGGCCCGAGAGCGCGGCGCCCAGCGCGATCATCACCTTCGGGCTGAACCGGTCGATGAGGTAGCCCTGCACGGGCGAGAAGAACGTCTGCAGGACGATGACGATGGTGAAGGTGACCTGGATGGCGGCCAGCGTCGCGCCGGTGGTCGCCATCAGCGGCTTGGTGAAGAGGGTCCAGACATACTGGGGACTGGAGATCGCCATCATGGCGACGAGGCCGAGGCCGAGTTGCAGCCAGCGCTGGCGGGAGACGATCGTATCCATAATTCACTCCTGAGGCGGAGCGCCCGAAGCATACGCCGTGCCAGGATGTCCGGTGTCGTCTGGTCGTTCGGCGTTAACGCACGGCCGTGACCAGCCAGCACGCCGCTCCGAGCCGCAGGGCTCCGTTCGAGACCCTCTCCGCGAAGTCGCGCAGGACGATCGCGTGGGCGCGGCTGCGGATCTCGGGGGTCTGATCGCGGACGAGGCGGGAAGCCGGGCCGAGGTCGAGGGCGAAGTTCGCCGCCGCCTCGGCCGCTTCCCGGGGGTCGCCGGCCTCGGAGTGACCGAGCACGAGGGGCTCGTCCACGGGCATGAGGGCGATGTCGCGGAACCCGGCGGCGGCCAGGATGCCGGGCAGCCGGGCCGGATCGGCGAACCGGAACGGGCCGGCGGCGTCGAAGGGCGTCGGCTCCGGCTCCGGCACCAGGGCGCGGACGAGGCCGAACGGGTGGTCGATCCAGGCGTTCTCGGCTTGGGCTCGCCAGCACAGCATCGTCAGCCGGCCCTCCGGCCGCAGGGCGCGGTGGAGGTTGGCGAAGGCGGCGATCGAGTCGTCGAAGAACATGATCCCGAAGCGCGAGATCAGGTGCGTGAACGCCGCGTCCGCGAAGGCGTGCGTCTGCGCATCGGCCTCCACCAGGGCGATGGGGGCGCCGCCGGGCGGCCGGGATGCGGCCCGGCGCGCGGTGACGGCGAGGAGGGGCGCCGAGACGTCGGCGGCGGTGACGCGGCCGGACGGACCGACGATGTCGGCGGCCCGCAGGGCGGTGGCACCGGCACCGCACCCGACATCGAGCACGGCGTCTCCGGGGCGCAGGGCGGCGCCCGCGAACAGGCGTTCGGTCAGCGGCGCGAACACCCGATCGAAGGTCGCCTGATGGCGGGCCCAGCGGGCGCCCGCGTCGCCGTTCCAATAATCGCTCTGGGTCTGGTCGGATGCCGCCATGGAGTCTGAACCGCTCTGTGCCTGATGCTCTGGCGCGCGAAACGCGCCGGGCCGGCTTCTACAGCCCTTCGGACCCGCCGTCCGAGCGCGGATCGTGCACCGCCTCGATGCGGCCGTTGCCGGGGTGACGGATCAGCATGCCGGCATGGCCCAGCGAATCGATGTAGGCGCCGCCGAGTTCCTCCACCGTGTGCCCCATGGCGCCGAGGGCGGCGATGCAGGCGGGGTCGAACCGGTCCTCGACCTTGACGGTGAGGGATTCCGCTCCCCAGGTCCGGCCGTAGAGCAGGCGCGGCGCGTCCACCGCGGCGGCCGGGCTCATGCCGTAATCGGCGTAGCGGGCGAAGATCTGAGCCTGGAACTGGGGCTGGCCGTCGCCCCCCATGGAACCGTAGGCCATCACCCGGCCGTCGTCGAAGGCGGCAAGCGCCGGGATCAGGGTGTGGAACGGGCGCCGGCCCGGCTCCAGGGGATTGACGGCGTTGGGGTCGAGGGAGAACGACGTGCCGCGGTTCTGCCAGTGGATGCCGGTCTTCGGCAGCACCACGCCGGAGCCGTACTCCCAGTAGATCGACTGGATGTAGGAGACGGCGAGGCCGTCCCTATCGATCGCCCCCATCCACACGGTGTCGCCCTCGCCGGGATTGCGCAGGGGCAGGGTGGCGGCGCGGCGCATGTCGATGGCGGCGGCCTCGCGGTCGAGGCGGGCGGGGTCGAGGAAGCGCGCGGGATCGACGCTGAGGCGGTCGAAATCCGTGACGATGCGGTCACGGATGGCGAAGGCGCGCTTCGTCGCCTCGATGAGCCCGTGATAATGCGCCGTCGTCTCGGGCCGGGTGACGCCGAGGCGGTCGAAGATCCCGAGGATCAGCAGGGCGGCGATGCCTTGGGTCGGGGGCGGGAAGTTGTAGAGGGTGGCGTCGCGCCGGCGCAGGCTGAGGGCCTGGCGCTCGCGCGGCGCGTAGGCTTCGAGATCGGCCCGGGTCACGGGCGACCCGAGATCGGCGAGGTCGGCGGCGATCTCGCGGCCGAGATCGCCCCGGTAGAAATCGTCGAGGCCCGCATGGGCGAGCTGCGCCAGGGTGTCGGCGAGGCCCGGCAGGCGCCGGATCGCACCGGCCGCATACGGCTTGCCGTCGTCGAGGAAGGTTTTGGAGAAATTCGGCTGGTCGTGGAGGGTGTCGATCTCCTTCGGCACGTAGCGCGCCTCCGAGGGCGAGACGGCGACGCCGTCGCGGGCATGCCCGATGGCGTCGGCCAGGAGGGTCTCCAAGGGCAGGCGCCCGCCCAGCGCCTTGGCGAGATCGAGGGCGAGCCTCCAGCCGCCGATGGCACCCGCCACGGTCAGGGCCGCGTCGGCGCCGCGCGACGGCAGCACGTCGTAGCCCTTGCCGCGGTAGCGGGGAATCGTGGCCAGCGCGCCGGCCGGGCCGCAGGCTTCGATGCCGCGCACCCGGCCGCCGCGCTCGCGGACCAGCCAGAACCCGTCGCCGCCGATCCCGTTCATATGCGGGTAGACCACCGCGATGGTCGCCGCCATGGCCGCCATGGCCTCGATGGCGTTGCCGCCCTGCGCCAGGACGTGCTGGCCGGCGCGGGCGGCGAGCCGATGGGGCGCGGCCACGGCGGCGGTCGCGAAGACGGGTGTGTCGGGCATGGGGGTCTCTTGACTGGGATGGCGCGAGGATAATGAATTTTGGTCACGGGTCGATGGCGGGGCGCAAGGCAGGGTTCGTGCCTCGCCGGGGATCCCGCCGGAGACATCCATCGGCGATCCAAGCGCCGCCCTTCCGAAGGTCTTCCTGCCCAATCCGTATTAATTTCGCCACACTGTTGTGGCGATGCATCACGCATGGCGTGGCTGCGGCGTTTCAAGGCATCGAAGGGTTCTGGGGAGGCGTCCGGCACGGCCGGTGCGCCGCCGGATTCCGATGCGGCTCCGTTGAAGCCGCCGCCGCGCGGACCCGGCTGGGTCGGGGCCCTGGTGGTGGTCACCGCCCTCGTCTCGGCCATCGCCACCTTCCTGATCCTGGCCGGGGTGATCCGGGTGACGCCGACGCCCACCGTCGGGCTGACGCTGCTCGGCATCAACGTCGTCCTCGTGCTCGGTCTCATCGTCATCATCGCCTGGGAGGCGCGGGTCTTCCTGCACGCGCGCCGCACCAACGCGGCGGTGGCCCGGCTCCACACCCGCATCGTCGGCCTGTTCTCCCTCATCGCCATCCTGCCCACCGTGCTGCTCGCCGTGGTGGCGGCCGTGACCATCGACCGGGGCCTGTCGCTGGGCTTCACCGACCGGGTCCGCGACGTGGTGCTGAAATCCGTCGAGGTGGCGGACGCCTATCAGGAGAACCAGTGCCAGAGCCTCGCCCGCGAGATCCGGATTCTCGCCGACGACCTCACCCGGGCACGGCCGAACTTCGACGTGAACCGGCAGTGGTTCGAGAGCTTCCTCACCACCCGCGCCACGGCCCTGGGCCTGCCGGTGGCCGAGATCATGCGCGGCCCCGATTCCGTGGTGGCGCGCGCGCAGATCGATCCCTTGAAGGACCGGCGTCTGCCCTCGGCCGCCGCCTTCGAGGGCGCGGCGAAATCCACCGACCCCATCTGCCTCGTGCCGAGCGAGGGCCGGATCTTCGCCGCCCTGTTTCGGATGACCGCCTATGACGGCGCCGTGCTGCTGGTGCAGCGCGAGGTCAGCCAGCTCGCCGTCGAGTTCCCCGGCGTGTCGCGGGCGGCGGCGGCCGAGTACCTCACCTACGATTCCCTGAAGCGCTCGATCCAGATCAGCTTCGCCTCCGTCTTCGTGCTCATCGCCCTCATCGCCCTGCTGTCGGCGGTATGGTTCGGGTTGAACTTCGCCAACCGCTTCGTGGCGCCCATCCGTCGGCTCATCAACGCCGCCGATCAGGTCGCGTCGGGCAACTTCTACGCCCAGGTCCCGGCCCGGAAGAGCGACGGCGACCTCGCGCACCTGTCCGAGAGCTTCAACAAGATGACGCAGGAGCTCAGGCGCCAGCACGACGGGTTGATGGCGGCGAGCGACCTCATCGACCGGCGCCGGCGCTTCACCGAGGCCGTGCTGTCGGGCGTCTCGCCGGGCGTCATCGGCGTCGATGCGGGGGGACGCGTCACCATCGCCAACCCCTCCGTGGAGCGCACCCTCGGGCTGACGGCGGACGCCATCGTGGGCCAGCCCCTGATCCAGGCCGTGCCCGAGCTGGCGCCGCTGTTCCCCGAGGGCGGCGAGGGCCGTCAGCGCGCCCTTCAGCAGCAGATCCAGCTCACCCGCGACGGGCGCGAGCGCACGGTGACGGTCCGGGTCACCAGCGAGCAGGCGCAAGGGGGCGCCCGCGGTTTCGTGGTAACGCTCGACGACATCACCGACCTCGTCTCGGCCCAGCGCACCTCGGCCTGGGCCGATGTGGCCCGCCGCATCGCCCACGAGATCAAGAACCCGCTGACGCCGATCCAGCTCTCGGCCGAGCGCATCCGGCGCAAATACGGAAAAGTGATCGTCGCGGACAAGGACGTGTTCGACCAGTGCACGGCGACGATCATCCGCCAGGTCGACGAGATCAAACGCATGGTCGACGAGTTCTCGTCCTTCGCCCGGATGCCGAAGCCGGCCATCGCCCAGAACGATCTCAGCGAGATCACCCGCCAGAACCTGTTCATGATGCGCGTGGCCCATCCGGACATGGAGTTCGGCTTCTCGGAGGCCGGAACCGAGCGGGTGCTCGCGGCCTTCGACATCCGGCTTTTGTCCCAGGCCATCACCAACATCCTCAAGAACGCCGTCGAGGCGGTACAGGCGGTGCCGGAGGCCGATCTGGGCAAGGGGAAAGTCGACGTGCGCCTCATCCTCGAGGAGGGCTTCGCCGTGATCGAGGTCACCGACAACGGCAAGGGATTTCCCGCCGAGGGGCGCCAGCGCCTGCTCGAGCCCTATATGACCACCCGCGAGGGCGGGACGGGACTCGGCCTCGCCATCGTCAGCAAGGTGCTGGAAGAGCACGGCGGCGGGATCGAACTCAACGACAACCCCGAGGGACGGGGCGGACGCGTGCGGATGCGCGTGCCGCAAGTTCCGCAGGAGAAGGCCCCCCCGGGGCAGACGACGCCGGAGGGCCAACCCTCCGCGCAGGATGAGAAGGGCGCCGCGCGGACGGCCCCCCCAATCGCGGAGATGCAGTCATGAGCGCCGATATCCTGATCGTCGACGACGAGGCCGACATCCGCGACCTCGTCGCCGGCATCCTCGACGACGAGGGCCACCGCACCCGCACGGCCGGCGGCTCCGACGAGGCCCTGGCGGCCATCGAATCGCGCCGGCCCCACCTCGTCTTCCTCGACATCTGGCTCCAGGGCTCGCGCCTCGACGGGCTGCAGGTGTTGGATCAGATCAAGGCGGGCCACCCCGATCTGCCCGTGGTGATGATCTCGGGCCACGGCAACATCGAGACCGCCGTGGCGGCCATCAAGGCGGGCGCCTACGACTTCATCGAGAAGCCGTTCAAGGCGGACCGGCTCATCCTCGTCGCCGAGCGCGCCCTGGAGGCGTCCCGCCTCAAGCGCGAGGTGCGCGACCTCAAGACCCGCTCGGGGCAGGCGAGCCGCCTCGTCGGTGCCTCCGTGGTGTGCAACCAGTTGCGCCAGACCGTGGAGCGCGTGGCGCCCACCAACGCCCGGGTGATGATCCTCGGGGCGCCGGGCTCCGGCAAGGAGCTCTCGGCCCGCACCCTGCACGCCACGTCGACGCGCGCCAACGGCCCGTTCGTGGTGATCAACGCCGCCACCATCACCCCCGACACCATGGAGGCCGAGCTGTTCGGCGTCGAGGCGGGGGAGGGGCGGGCGCGCCGGGTCGGCGCCCTGGAGGAGGCCCATGGCGGCTCCCTCTACATCGACGAAGTCGCCGACATGCCGCGCGAGACCCAGAACCGCATCCTGCGGGTCCTCGTCGACCAGAACTTCCAGCGCGTCGGCGGCACCACCCGGGTGCACGTCGATGTCCGCATCATCTCGTCGTCGTCGCGCGATCTCGCCGAGGAGATCGCCGCCGGCCGCTTCCGCGAGGACCTGTTCCACCGGCTCTCCGTGGTGCCGATCCGGGTGCCGGCCCTGTCCGAGCGCCGCGAGGACGTGCCCGAGCTGATCGCGTTCTTCATGGAGCAGATCTCGGGCGCCACCGGCCTGCCGCGCCGGCGCATCGCCGACGACGCCATGGCGGTGCTGCAATCGCACGACTGGCCCGGCAACGTCCGTCAGCTGCGCAACAACGTCGAACGCCTGATGATCCTCACCCACACCGACCCGGAGCAGGAGGTCACCTCCGAGATGCTCCCGACCGAGATCGGCGCCCTGGTGCCAACGACGCCCAACGGCTCGGGTGGCGAGAAGCTCATGAGCCTCGCGCTCCGGGAAGCCCGCGAGATCTTCGAGCGCGAGTACCTCGTGGCGCAGATCGCCCGATTCTCGGGCAACATCTCGCGCACGGCCGAGTTCATCGGCATGGAGCGTTCGGCCCTGCACAGGAAACTGAAGTCCCTCGGCATCGGCCCCTGAGGCGCGGCACGGACGATGCCGGGCGCATGGCCGGCAGACGGGCTTGCCAAGACGGGCTTGCCAACACGGGCTTGCCGAGCCTGACTTTCGGAGCCGGACTCTCCGAGCCGGACTTGCATCGCTGCGCCGATGCACGTGTAATGGTGCCTGCGGGGGGCACCGGATCAAGTCGTCGCTCCGAACACCCCGCACCCGACTGATGAGAACCCGTCATTCGCGGCGGGCGGCAGTTTGATCAAGGATAAGAACAATGGCGGGCGAACGCGCTCAAAACCTGCAGGACACGTTCCTGAACCACGTTCGTAAGAACAAGATCCCGCTCACCATCTTCCTCGTCAACGGCGTCAAGCTTCAGGGCGTGGTGACGTGGTTCGACAATTTCTGCGTCCTGCTGCGGCGCGACGGCCATTCCCAGCTCGTTTACAAGCACGCGATCTCGACCATCATGCCGGGCCACCCCGTGCAATTGTTCGAGCCGGACGAGACCGCCCCGACGGAGAAGGCGCTGGCCTGAGCGATTGCGGGGACGCTTGAGGAAACGGGCGTCTCCTGCGCCGTGTCATCCCGGGGCCGCGCAGCGGAACCCGGGATCCAGAAACACAGGGTCCGCCGAGTTTTCCCGCAATCGGCAGATCTGGATTGGACGCCTCCGGCGCGGCCGTCCGGGTTGGCTCAGCGCGCGCCCCGGAACGACGGCGGTGTGGCCCGCGATTGCTTCGATCACCTCCGATGGAAGGGGGTTCGCTTGATCCGCGGAGAGTCGAAGGCCCCGTTTCCCCGGATTAGCACACTGCGCCCTTGTCTGGCGTGTCCGCGCGCCCAATGTCCTGAGATCACAGGACAGGGTCTGACGCGCAACCCATGACGGAAATCATGACGCCCGGCGAAGCCCGGCTCCAGGCGATGGCCGCCCCAGAGGGCGATATCGCGGCCGCGACCCACACCCTCGTGGTCGGGCCGTATCTCGGCCGGGTCGCGCAGCGCAGTGTCGGGGGCGTCCACAACACCGAGATGCTGCGCTCCAACGAGGCGCGCCTCGACGAAGCCTCGGGCCTCGCCGCCGCCATCGAGCTCGACGTGGTCGAGGCGATCTTCGCGCCAGTGCAGCGAATCCGGCCCTCGACCTATCTCGGCAAGGGCCGGGTCGAGGAGCTCGCCGGCGTGATCAAGGCGCGCGAGATCGGCCTCGTGGTGATGGATTGCGCTCTCTCCCCGGTCCAGCAGCGCAACCTCGAGAAGGAGTTCGGCTGCAAGGTCATCGACCGCACTGGCCTCATCCTCGAGATCTTCGGGCGCCGCGCCTCGACGCGCGAGGGCACGCTGCAGGTCGAGCACGCGCATCTGGCCTACCAGCGCAGCCGCCTCGTGCGGTCCTGGACCCACCTGGAGCGCCAGCGCGGCGGCTTCGGCTTCCTCGGCGGCCCCGGCGAAACCCAGATCGAAGCCGACCGCCGCATGATTCAGGAGCGGATGACGAAGATCGAGCGCGAACTCGACGGCGTCACCCGCACCCGCGGGCTCCACCGGCAGGGCCGGGCACGGGTGCCGTATCCCATCGTTGCCCTCGTCGGCTACACCAATGCCGGCAAGTCGACCCTCTTCAACGCCCTCACCAAGGCGCAGGTCATGGCGCAGGACATGCTGTTCGCCACCCTCGACCCGACGGCCCGCGCGACCAAGCTGCCGCATGGCGAGACGGTGATCCTGTCCGACACGGTGGGTTTCATCTCCGAGCTGCCGACCTCCCTCATCGCGGCTTTCCGGGCCACGTTGGAGGACGTGATCGAGGCCGACATCCTGCTCCACGTCCGTGACGTGTCGCACGGCGACAGCGAGGCCCAGGCCGAGGATGTCGGCGCGGTCCTGCGCGAACTCGGGATCGAGACCTCCGCCACCCGGATCATCGAGGTCTGGAACAAGGCCGACCTCCTGGATCCGGCCGAGCGCACGCGCCTACTCAACCTCAGCGCGCAGGGGCGCACGGACCGGGACAGCGACGCGCCGATCCTCGTCTCGGCCCTCACGGGGGAGGGGCTCACGGCGCTCACCAGCCGGATCGAGGCCCGCATCGCGCGCCAGCGCTCCACCTTCGCGGTGGTGCTGCCGCCCGAGGACGGGGCGTCCCTGCACTGGCTCTACGAGAACGGCGAGGTTCTGGACCGGCGCGAGGAAGAGGGCGGCACCATGCACCTCGCCTTCCGCATCGCCCCCGAGAAGGAGCCGCGCTTCCTCAACCGCTTCGCCGGCGCGCGCCGGCTCAACCGGGTCGGTTAGCGGCCCGGCTCACGCACCCCGCGCCGCCGGCATCAATCCCGCAGCGGCGCGGCCTTCGTGTACCCGAGCTTGTCGAAGAACGCTTCGAGGACGTTGGCGTAGTCGTCGGTCCAGGGCCGGCGCGTCATGTCGGGGGCGACGGGCGTCCAGCCCAGCCGCACGGCTTCCCGTTCGACCACCGGATCGCGGGTGGCGATGACCACGAGGGCAGGCGCGCGGTAGCGGGCGTCGACGGGCTCGTCGAGCCGGTCGAGGCGCTGGAGGAGGGTCAGGCCCTGCTCGGCGGCGGCGCGCGCCAGGGCCGGCCGCAGGTCGAAATGGCGGTTGGAGATGTGGAGCGCGAGGACGCCCTGCGCATCGAGACGGCTTCGGTAGAGCGCCAGGGCCTCACCCGTGAGCAGGTGCATGGGGATCGCGTCGGACGAGAACGCGTCGACGATGAGCACGCGCACCGGGCTGGTCTCGGCGGCGAGGGTCAGGCGGGCGTCGCCCTGGACGATCCGGGCCGAGGGCGTGCAGTCCGAGAGGAAGCGGAACCGGGCGGGGTCGGTGGCGAGGCGGATGACCACGGGATCGATCTCGTAGAACGTCCAGGCTTCCCCGGGCTCGGACTGGCAGGCGAGGCTGCCGGCGCCGAGGCCGACCACGGCCACCGCCGGCAGGGGCCCATGCGCCGCGCGTCCGACCGCGAGGACATCCGCGATGGCGTTGCCGGGCGCGTAGTAGGTGGTGGATTCGGGCCGCCCGAGGGCGGGCCCGCCATCGTCCGCGCGGATGCGGATGGCGCCGTGCAGCGTGGTGCCGTGCGTGAGCAGGCGGAAGCGGCCCGACGCATCGGTCTCGATGCGATGGACCCCGAAGAAGCTGCGCCGGCTCTCGTAGTCCCGGGCGACGAGGTGCGGCATCGCCAGGCCGAGGGCGCAGAGCAGCGCGGCAAAGCCGACGACCCGCCGCGGCGCGCGCCAGCTCACCAGAAGCCCGGCCATCAGCACGATCATCGCCAGGTGGGGCGCGAGGCCCGGGACGCACCATCCCAGCACCCCGACGATTCCGACGACCGCGCCGGCGAGCAGGGCCGGGCGCAGCCGGTGCCGCAGGTCGGGGCGCACGCGGCGCAGGCCCGCGAAGGTGCCGGGGCGGCAGGCCAGGGCCGCGACGAGGAGCAGCGGATATTCCGCCACCGTCGGGAACAGCCGCGGGGCGATGAGCGCCGCGAACAGGCCCCCGAGCATGCCGCCGAGCGACGTGAACAGGTAGAACTCGGTCAGGCGTCGTGCGGACGGCCGCAGCCCGTAGACGGCCCGGTGGGCGACGAGGCTCGCGACGAAGCCGAGCCCGAGGCTCAAGGGCAGATCGATCAGGAACGGCAGGCGCCCGATGACGGCGACGCCGAGGACCACGGCCGTCCCGGCCGTCAGCAGGACGGCGAGGGGGCGCTCCGGCCAGGTGGCGAGGGGCCGGAAGGTGATGACGAAGGTCAGGAGGTAGAGGGCCAGCGGGATGACCCACATGAGGGGGATCGCCGCCACATCGGTGGTGATGTGGGCCGTGACCGCGACGAGCAGGCCCGACGGCACGGCCGAGAGGCCGATCCAGGCCAAGCGCCGGGACGGGCCGATGGGCTCGGCCTCGGCCTCCTCCGCGCGAACCGGCCTTCGCGCCGCCCGCATCACCGAGAGGGCGCAGGCCGCCAGTGCGCAGGCCCCGAGGCCGTAGCCGACCGACCACAGCCGCGTCTGCTCGGCGAGGCCCAGCATCGGCTCGATGGCGAGGGGATAGGCGAGGAGGGCCGCGAACGATCCGAGGTTCGAGGCCCGGTAGAGAAAGTACGGGTCCGCCGCCGCGGGGTCGTCCGAGCGGGCGAACCAGGCCTGGAGCAGGGGCGCGCTCGCCGAGAGGGCGAAGAACGGCGCGCCGACGGAGGCGAGGAAGAGGCCGACCAGCCACAGGGCCTCGTCGCCCGTGCCGACGCTCCCGTATCCGGCGGCGATCCCGATGGGCAGGAACGCGGCGCCCCCGAGCAGCACGAGGCCGTGCACGGTCGCGGCGATCCGGAACGGCAGCCACCGGGTCAGGGCGTGGGCGTAGGCGTAGCCCGCGAGCAGCAGGGCCTGGAAGAACACCATGGCGACGGACCACACCCCCGGCGTGCCGCCGAGGACGGGCAGGATCCGCTTGGTGAAGATCGGCTGCAGGCTGAACAGCAGGAAAGCCGCCAGCATCAGGGTGCCGGAGAACAGCGCCACCTGCGTCAGGCCGCGGCCGGGCAATCCGCGCTCCGGACATGACGCCCGGGCGGACCCGTCGGGTCCCATCGGGCCGGTCTCGCTGGCTTGCATCGGTCGGGTCTCGCGTCGTTCGAGCGGACACCTTCGACCAGGAGACTTAAGGAGTGGCTGACGGCCCCCCGCGGTGACCCGAGTTTCGCGTGAGCCTCCGGCGGTCGACGCCAGCGCCGAGGGCGCCAAAAACGAAAAACCGTCCCTCCCGGGGGAGGAACGGCGTGTTGTGTCCGGGGACCCGCGGACCCGTAGGTCCGCGATCAGTCCTTGTCGGATCAGTACTTGCGGATGATCGGCGACACCGGAGCGGCGGCGACGGCGGTGGGCGAGTACAGCGGAACGATCAGGCGGAACCAGCCTTCGACCGTGTCGGCGCGGCGCACGGCGTTGGCGACCGTGGTGGCGACGTAGGCCTGGGCGGTGACGGGTCCGAAGTCGTAGCCGATGAGACCGCCGACCGAGAAGTTGCCGCGGTTGCCGGCAGCGAGGCTGAAGGGGCTGATGTCGAAGTTGTAGGTGCCGTAACCGATGGCGCCGATCTCGAACTTACCGAACTTCTTGGTCGCGGTCAGGTCGAGGTTGAGCGAATCGGAGATGTTGAAGGGACCGCGGGTGTTGCCGAAGCCCACCGTGTTGGCGCCGCCGAACGAGGCCGGCGAGTCGTAGATGTTGGCGGTCAGGTTGGCGGTCAGGTTGTAGCCATCGCCGGTGTAGCTGGCGGCGACGCCCATGCGGTAGGTGTTCGAGGCGAGCTGGCCGAGAACCGGCGCACCGGCGAAGTTGCCGGAGTTGTTGACGAGGACGCCGCGACCGGCATTGAGCTCGTTGAGGTAGACACCGCCGAGCAAGCTGACGCCGAAGTTGTTGCCGAGATCGAAGGCCCAGATGCCGCCGACGAAGGTGCCGACGTTGATGGACAGATCACGGGCGCCCTGGGGACCGCTGTTCTTGCCGAAGGCGAACACGGTCGGGGGAGCGACGAGGAGCTCGACGCGGCCGCCGAACGGCACGAACGGGGTCGACCAGACGAGCACGGGCACGTTGACGCCGACGTCGACGGCACCGGGGCCGGTGTTCTCGTTGCTGCGGTAGACGAAGGTGTTGAGGGCGTAGATGCCCTCGGGCAGCGGGGCGCCGGTGGCGAGGCCGACCTGCTCACCGGGAACCGTGGTCGTCTGGGCGAAGGCGGCGGTGGCGGACATGCCGACCGAAAGCGCCACCGCTCCGGCGGCGAGCCAGTTCTTCATCATGTGTCTGTCCTTCCCAAGGATTTCAGGCGGGCGCCGCGTAGCCTTCCGCACCATTCTGCCGGTCCGCTGCTTTGGAGCAGCGTGTTCCCGTTGGTTTGGAAGGCCCCCCTTGCGGCCCGAATTCGTGTCTCAACGAGGGGAACTATTCTACAGCTTGGCCCGGAAGGACAGCGCGTTGCACTGAAACGGGGCAGTTCCAAACTGACCGTTGCGCAAAAGCCGCAATCTTGCCGCGGTGCAACAGCGCGGTTCGTTAACCATTATGGCGCGGCGCACACGGGTCCGTTCGGACGAACCGGAACGATATCGCTGACGGTGCAAGCATTTGTCGCCCCCGCACGGACCGGGCAAAACCGGAAAGACGCCTCCGGCGATTGCGCAAGCGTTAACCTTTGGCGCCGGGGGCCTTCGACCGCTCCCGCGATGCGGGGCCGCCCCGAATGGCCAAAAAGCCTTGGCGGCCCCGCGAATCACCCCGAAGCGCCACCGATCCGCGTCCGAGGGCCGGTTCGGAGGGCCGCCCGATCCCTAAACGGCGGCCTTGCGGCCTTTGGCGACGACGGGCGCGGGCGGCCGGCGAGCGAGGACGTCGCGCAGGAAGCGCCCGGTATGGCTCTTCTTCGCTTGGGCGATCTGCTCGGGAGTCCCCTCGGCCACGACCACGCCGCCGCCGTCGCCGCCCTCGGGGCCCATGTCGATGACCCAGTCGGCGGTCTTGATGACTTCGAGGTTGTGCTCGATCACCACCACGGTGTTGCCCTGGTCGACGAGCTCGTGGAGCACCTCCATGAGCTTGGCGACGTCGTGGAAGTGCAACCCGGTGGTCGGCTCGTCGAGGATGTAGAGGGTCCGGCCGGTGGCCCGCTTCGACAGCTCCTTCGACAGCTTCACCCGCTGGGCCTCCCCGCCCGACAGGGTGGTGGCCTGCTGGCCGACCTTGACGTAGCCGAGCCCGACGCGGGCCAGGGTCTCCATCTTCTCCCGGATTGTCGGCACCGCCTTGAACAGGTCGGCGGCCTCCTCGACGGTCATGTCGAGGACGTCCGCGATGGAGCGGTCGCGGTACTTCACCTCCAGGGTCTCGCGGTCGTAGCGGCGACCCTTGCACACGTCGCAGGTGACGTAGACGTCGGGCAGGAAGTGCATCTCGATCTTGATGACGCCGTCGCCGGAGCAGGCCTCGCAGCGCCCGCCCTTGACGTTGAAGGAGAAGCGCCCGGCCTGGTAGCCCCGCGCCTTGGCCTCGGGCAGGCCGGCGAACCAGTCGCGGATCGGCGTGAACGCGCCCGTGTACGTGGCCGGGTTCGAGCGCGGGGTCCGCCCGATGGGCGACTGGTCGATATCGATGACCTTGTCGAGGTTCTCCAGGCCGTCGAGGCGCTCGAACGGGGCCGGGTGCTCGTGCGCGCCGTTCAGGGTCTTCGCCACGGACTTGTAGAGCGTATCGATGATGAGGGTCGACTTGCCGCCGCCCGAGACCCCCGAGACGCAGGTGAAGGTGCCCAGCGGGATATCCACCGAGACGTTCTTGAGGTTGTTGCCCCGCGCGCCCACGAGGCTGAGCTTGCCCTTCTTCGGCTTCCTCCGGGCGGTGGGCACCCGCACGCTCATCTCGCCGGTGAGGTACTTGGCGGTCAGCGAGGCGGGGTTCTTCAGCACCTCCGCGGGCGTGCCCTGCGCGATGATCCGCCCGCCATGGATGCCGGCCCCGGGGCCGACATCCACCACGTAATCGGCCTGCAGGATCGCGTCCTCGTCGTGCTCGACGACGATGACCGAGTTGCCGAGATCGCGCAGGCGCTTGAGGGTGCCGAGCAGACGCTCGTTGTCGCGCTGGTGCAGGCCGATGGAGGGCTCGTCCAGCACGTAGAGCACGCCCGTCAGCCCGGAGCCGATCTGGGAGGCGAGCCGGATACGCTGGCTCTCGCCGCCCGACAGGGAGCCCGAGCCCCGCCCCAGGGTGAGGTAGTCGAGGCCGACATCGATGAGGAAGGTGAGCCGGTCGCGGATCTCCTTGAGGATGCGGAAGGCGATCTCGTTCTGCTTGTCCGTGAGTTTTTCCGGGAGCTCGGAGAACCACCTGTGCGCGTCGCGCACGGAGAGCGACGTGATCGCGCCGATGTCCTCCATGGCGATCTTCACGCACAGCGCCTCGATCTTGAGGCGCTTGCCGGTGCAGGTGGCGCACGGGGTGGCGCTCATGAACCGGGCGATCTCCTCGCGGGCGGTGTCGCTCTCCGTCTCCTTGTAGCGCCGCTCCAGGTTCGGGATCACGCCCTCGAACGGCTTGTTGACCTCGTAGGCGCGCATGCCGTCGTCGTAGGCGAAACGCACGGAGTCCCGGCCGGTGCCCTGCAGGATCACCGTGCGCGCCGTCTCGGGCAGCTCGGCCCACGGCACGGTGGTCTTGAACTTGTAGTGCCGGGCCAGGGCATCCAGGGTCTGGCCGTAATAGGGCGAGGTCGATTTCGCCCACGGGCCGACGGCGCCGCGCTTGAGGCTGAGCTTGGCGTCCGAGATCACGAGTTCGGGGTCGATGCGCATCTCGTGGCCGATGCCGCCGCAGGTGGGGCAGGCGCCGAACGGGTTGTTGAACGAGAACAGCCGCGGCTCGATCTCCGCGATGGTGAAGCCCGAGACCGGACAGGCGAACCGCGACGAGAAGGTGATGGGCTCGCGCGCGGCCTCGCCCTCGGGGGTGTCGGCAAATTCGATCAGCGCGATGCCGTCGGCGAGATCGAGGGCGGTCTCGAAGGAATCGGCGAGGCGCGCGGCGATGTCGGCCCGCACGACGATGCGGTCCACCACCACGTCGATGTCGTGCTTCACCTTCTTGTCGAGGGCCGGCACGTCGTCGATGGCGCAGTACTCGCCGTCGACGCGCAGGCGCTGAAACCCCTTCTTCTGGAACTCGGCGATCTCCTTGCGGTACTCGCCCTTGCGGCCGCGCACCACGGGCGCGAGCAGGTAGAGCCGGCTCTTCTCCGGCAGGGCGAGCACCCGGTCGACCATCTGGCTCACGGTCTGGCTCTCGATGGGCAGGCCGGTGGCGGGCGAGTACGGAATGCCGACCCGCGCCCACAGCAGGCGCATGTAATCGTAGATCTCGGTGACGGTACCGACGGTGGAGCGCGGGTTCTTCGAAGTGGTCTTCTGTTCGATGGAGATCGCCGGCGAGAGCCCGTCGATCTGGTCGACGTCGGGCTTGCCCATCATTTCGAGGAACTGGCGGGCATAGGCCGAGAGCGACTCGACGTAGCGGCGCTGGCCCTCGGCGTAGATGGTGTCGAAGGCGAGCGACGACTTGCCCGAGCCCGACAGCCCGGTGAACACCACGAGCCGGTCGCGCGGGATCGTCAGGTCGATGTTCTTCAGGTTGTGCTCACGCGCGCCGCGCACGGAAATCACGCGGGCGTCCCGGGCGCCGTCGAACAGCTTCTCGATGTCGGCCTCGACCTTCTCGACTTCCGCTTGCCGGGCGGCGGCTCTGGCTTTGGCTTTGGCCATGGAATCTCTTCACGCTTCGGGTCGGTTCGACAGGCTTCGCATCCGCCGGCCACCCGCATGTCGGGCGTCGGGTGTCCGAGACAAGGTGCCGCCACCGGCCGTGCAAGTCCGGCCGGTGGCGGGCTGGACGGGCGGAAACGCCGACCGGCATCGGCTCCCACGATATCATTCGGAACAAACTGAGTACACGGACGATGTGGGGCATCAACGCCTGCGATCGCGACGGGCGTATCGGATCGCGGCGTCGCTACGGCCGCCGCGCTCGTCGGGTCCGGCCGGACGGATCGCCACCTGAGGCGGATCGTATCCCCCCGCAACGATCAAGGAGGGCCCCCGTTGACTGCCCGTGCGCCGCCCCCAGCGGCCCGGGTGCGA
Organism: Methylobacterium sp. Leaf102; assembly: GCF_001422425.1. Lineage (NCBI taxonomy): Bacteria > Pseudomonadati > Pseudomonadota > Alphaproteobacteria > Hyphomicrobiales > Methylobacteriaceae > Methylobacterium > Methylobacterium sp. Leaf102. Next base: position 30,959 of record NZ_LMMX01000018.1, read on the forward strand.
CGCCCCGCCCGGCTCGATCCCCACGCTTCGCTCGCTCTCGTTTGGAGACCCGCATGAGCATCGCCTCGGCCCTCGGTCTGACCTCCGGCAAAAAGGTCCGCTACGCCTTCGTCGCTCTTGGTGACATCACCCAGGAAGCCATGCTGCCCGGCGTGGCCCACACGGGCAATTCCGAGGTGGTGGCCTTCGTCACCGGCGACCCCGAAAAGGCGTCCGGCGTCGGCAAGCAGTACGGCGTCACCGCTTCCTACACGTACGACCAGTTCGACGAGCTCCTCGCCTCTGGGACCATCGACGCGATCTACCTCGCGACGCCGAACTGGCGCCATGCGGAGTTTGCGATCCCGGCCCTCAAAGCCGGTATCCATGTGCTCGCCGAGAAGCCCCTGGAAGTGTCGACGGAGAAGTGCCGCGCGATCCTCAACGTCGCCGAGACCTCGCCGGCCAAGCTGATGGTGGCGTACCGCCTGCATTTCGAGCCCGCCACCCTGGCGACCATCGATCTCATCCGCTCCGGCAAGCTCGGCGACCTCCTTACCTTCTCCTCGACCTTCACCCAGATGGTCTCGCCGGAGAACCACCGGGCCCGGAACGGCGTCGAGGCCGGCCCGATCTTCGACATGGGGCCGTATCCCGTGAACGCAGCCCGCTACGTCTTCGGCGACGAGCCGACGGAGGTGGTCTCGGCAGTGGGCGTCCGGCACCCGGATGCGGGCTTGGGCGATTTCGACGACACCGTGGCGGTCACCCTGCGCTTTCCCGGCAACCGCCTCGCACAATTCGTCCTGTCCTATTACGGCAACACCCTCGACACCTACGCGGTGGTCGGCACGAAGGGCAGCGTCGAGGTCAATCCCGCCTACATGTACGGCAAGCCCCTGGAACACACCGTGACTCTCGGCGAATCGAAGAGCCACGCAAGCTTCAAGAACACCGACCATTTCGGCGGGGAGCTGAAGTACTTCTCCGACTGCATCCTCGAGGATCGCGAGCCGGAGCCGGACGGCGAGGAGGGCTACGCCGACGTGCGCGTGCTGGAGGGCATCGTCCAGGCCCTGAAGACCGGCGGCCCCGTGGCCCTCGAACCGTTCACCCGCACCAAGCGCATCGATACGAAGGCACAGGAAGAGACCTTGCGCGCCCAGAAATCACCGGCGCTCGTCAACACCTCGAACCCGGGCAAGGGCAAGGACAAAGTCCCGAAGAACTGACCGCCCCCCGCAGACCCCGATGATGACTCTGGAACGCGATTCGACCATGCACAAGGGAACGAGCGGCGACCCGGACCGCGCGGATGAATCAGGGCGGAGTTCCGGCGCTGAGGTTCCGATCCAGGACTACGCCGCCCTCGGCGACGGCCGGTCCGTGGTCCTCGTGGCGCCGGACGGGACCGTCGCATGGTGGTGCGTGCCCGAGATGGACTCGCCGCCGCTGTTCGACAGCCTGCTCGACCCGGAGGCCGGGGGCTACTTCCAGATCACTCCCGAGGGCGCGACCCGCGTCGCACGGCATTACCGCCAGGACAGCAACGTACTGGAGACGATGTTCGCCTCCGACACGGGCCGGGCGCGGCTCACCGAGTCGCTCAACAGTTCCACGGCCGGACGCCTGCCCTGGTGCGAGCTCGCCCGCCGCATCGAGGTGCTCTCAGGCACGATGACCTTCCGCATCCGCGCGGTGTTCGGCACCCGCGGCGACACCGCCTCGCCCTGGCTGCAGCCGACCCCCAACGGCTGCGTGTTCCATGTCGGCCCGGTCCTCGGCCTGTTCCGGTGCAGCGACAACGTCACGATCACCGAGGAGGCGGACCGCACCATCGCGGCGACCGTGACCCTGACGGCGGGCGAGCGCGCCACGGTGGCGCTGCTCGCCGGCGAGGACGAGCCCCTGGGCGTGCCGGCGATGGACGAGATCGACCGGCGCATCGACATCAGCGACGGTGCCTGGCGGGCCTGGGCCGAGAGCCTGCGCTATGCGGGTCCGTACCGCGACGCGGTCCGGCGCAGCGCGCTCGCGCTCAAGCTGCTGCTGTACTCGCCGAGCGGCGCCATCGCGGCGGCGGCCACCACCTCGCTGCCCGAGCGCATCGGCGGCCCGAAGAACTACGATTACCGCTACGCCTGGATCCGCGATGCCGGCTACGCGGTGAACGCCTTCCTGCGGGTGGGCGCGATGCCGGAGGCCAAGGCGGCGTTCTCGTGGCTGATGAACCGCCTCGACCGGCACGGCCCGCAGGTTCTCTACACCCTGTGCGGAGATGTCGGCCCCGAGGAACAGACCCTCGACCTGCCCGGCTATCGCGGCTCCCGTCCGGTACGGGTCGGCAACGGCGCCGCGCTCCAGCACCAGCACGGGATCTACGGCGACATCTTCGAGACGGCGGCCCTGTTCGTCGCCGACGGCAACATCCTCGACCAGCGCAGCGCCATGGTTCTGTCCGGGCTCGCCGACCAGAGCGCCGATCGCTGGCGGCAGAAGGATGCGGGCATCTGGGAACTGCACGAGCCGCAGCACTACACCATGTCGAAGATCAGCGCCTGGCAGGGGCTGGCGCGCGCCGTCGAGCTCGCCGAGGCCGGGCACCTCCCCTCGACCTGCGTGCCGCGCTGGAAGCGCGAGCGCGACCGCATCGCCGCCTGGGTCGAGGCGCATTGCTGGTCGGAGACGCGGGGCGCCTACACGTTCTATCCCGGAACCGAGCGCCTCGACGCCTCCATCGCTCTGGCCGTGCGCTTCGGCTTCGACGGGCGCGACCGGCTGTCGGCCACCCTCGACGCCGTGCGGGCGGAACTCGGGCATGGCCCGTTCCTCTACCGCTACTCCGGGGCGGAGCGGGAGGAGGGGGCGTTCCTCGCGTGCTCGTTCTGGGTGGCGGAGGCCCTGGCCGAACTCGGGCGCCAGGACGAGGCCGAAGCCGCCTTCGCGGCCGTCCTGGGGGCCCTGCCGCCCGGCGTCGGCATCCTGAGTGAGATGGTCGACCCGGTGACGGGGGACGGCCTCGGCAACACGCCCCAGGGCCTGAGCCATCTCGCCCTGATCCACGCCGCCTGCACCCTCGGGGGCGACCGGGCGGACCCGGTCCGGTTCCGCCTGTGAGGCATCCGGATGTAGGACAAATTCACTTAGAGTCCGTCCGATAAGTCATGACGCTCGGCCCAGCCTTCGGACGAGGATCATGATGGCGGCGGCGTAGAGGAAGGCCTGAGCTGAGGCGAGGGTC
>NZ_LMMX01000019.1:0-24788 GCF_001422425.1 Methylobacterium sp. Leaf102
CCACCTGCTCCGCACCCGTCTTCTGACCTCGCCGCATGTCCAGCTCCTTCGGTCCTGGCTGATCCTCTCAATCAGCCCGGTCCAAAGCCAGCCAGTCACGTCACCTCCGATGGGGTGCAAGCCCTCTCGCGAACGTGACGCAAGCTTTGCCGTAAACGCAATGCCAAGCTGTAAGCAGATGTGTGAACGTGGTATCTGTGGTCGATGGCCGTCCGTAAAACCGTCACTGTTTCCGTCACGCCCGAACAGCACGCCTTCCTCGGGGAGCGCGTAAATTCCGGTCGCTACGGAAGCGTCAGCGAGGTGGTGAGGGCGGCCCTCCGGATGCTGGAGCAAAGCGAGCCGGACTTCCTGCTCAAGGAGCAGGCCCGCCTCCTCGCCGCCGACCGCAAGGCCCGCTGACACCATGCGACACGCTTCCAGTTTCCCGGTCGGCGGCGGAGCCATGGGCGATGCCATCCGCTCGCACGATTGGTCATCGACGTCCCTTGGGCCCATTGATAAATGGCCGGCGGCGTTCCGCGTCACCCTGAGCAACATGCTGAACTCACCCGAGAGCATGTACCTCGTCTGGGGACCGGAGCGGACGTTCCTATTCAACGACGCCTACCGTCCGATTCTCGGCACACGCCTCGACGGAGCGCTCGGCCGGCCGCTTCCCATGGTCTGGCCCGATGCCTGGGGCGCCGTCCGGGCGGCGTTGGAGCGCGCCTTCGCCGGTGAGGCGGGGCGTTTCGTGGACGACCCCATCGCCATGGCACGGCACGGGACCGAGGAGGCGACATGGTGGTCGTATTCCTTCTCACCCGTCCACGACGGCTCCGACGTCTCGGGCGTCCTCTGCCTCACGACGGAAACGACCGACAGGGTTCGTGCGCGTCAACGCAGCGGGTTCCTCCTCGAACTCAGTGACGCCCTGCGCAGGAGCGACGTCTCCGGTCGCCTCATCGCGGACGGATGCGAGAGGCTCGGTCGGCACCTGGGCGCAGACCGATGCGGCTTCGCCAAGTACGATGTTGCAACCGGTGAGTTCGAGACGGCCGGCACGTGGCCGGCCGGAGATGACCGTATCCCTTGCGTTACGGATCCTGGACCCGGCGTCATGGACGCACTTCAGGCTGGTCGCAGCGGGCGGGTCGACGCTGCAACCGGGGTTCCCGGCTCACATCGTCAGGGCGAACGGTACAGGACCACCCTGTGCGTGCCGGTGATGATCGAAGACGGCCTCGCCGCCATTGTCCACATCGAGCGGGCCTTGCCGGCACGGTGGACCCAGGAGGAGGAGTCCCTCGTCCGCGACGTGTCCGGTCGCATCTTCGCATCCTTCTGCCGGACACGGGCACAGGAGGCGCTCTCCGCCGGTAACGGGCGTCTTGAAGCCGCCCTGACGGCCACCTGCCAAGGCCAGGCCCGCCTGTCGATGGCCGTCGACATCGCACGCCTCGGCATCTTCGAGTGGGACACGGTCACTGGCGCGGTCGAGATGGACGGCAGGAGCCGCGAGATCTTCGGGCTCGCGCCGGAGGGACCGGTGCACCAGGACGAAGTGTTCTCCCGGCTGGAGAAGGTCGACGTCGAACGAGCCCATGCGCTCACCGAGGCGGCGGCCGTCGACGGCGACGAGGTCGTGGCCGACTATCGCGTTACCAGGCCTGATGGCACGACACGCACGATCCTGAGCTCCAGCGAGCCCCTGCAGGATGAGGGCGGGCACCTGCGGATGATCGGCGTCTTTCACGACGTCACCGTGCTGAGGCAGGCCGAGGCCGACCTGCGTACCCTCAACGCGGACCTGGAACGTCAGGTCGTCGAGCGCACCCAGGCCCGAGGGCGGACGTGGACGCTTACCCCGGACTTGATGTGCGCCCTGGACCGGCGCGGCTACCTGGTGACTTCGAACCCGGCCTGGCAGACCTTGTTGGGATGGTCGGATGTGGAGATCGCGCGGACGCCGATCTGGGATCTCCTTCATCCCGACGACGTCGAGCGCACCCGGGTCGGCCTGGAACGGATCGAGGACGGCCAGCCAGCGGTCGGATGCGCCAACCGCTACCGCCGCAAGGACGGGTCCTACCGTTGGATCTCGTGGATCGGCGTGCCTGAGGACGGGCTGGTCTACTGCACCGGGCGCGACGTCACGGTCGAGAAGGAACGGGAGGTGGCGCTCGCCGCGCGCACCGCCGAACGCGACCTGTTCGCCACCATCGTCGAAACCGACAGGGCACCGATCTGCGCCTTCGACCACGACTTCCGCCTCATCGCCTTCAACCAGGCGCACAGCGACGAATTCCATCGGATCTTCGGCTATCGCGTCAAGCTCGGGGACGTCTTCCCGGACTTGTTCACGGAGGACCAGGCGCCTGTCATGCGGGCGTTGATGGCGCGGGCCCTGGCCGGCGAGGTGTTCACCGTTGTCGAGGAGTTCGGCGACCCGAGCATCGTCAAACCGTACTGGGAAGTCTCCTACACCCCGCTCAGGGACAGTGACGGACGGATTTTCGGCGCGTTTCACCACGCCCAGGACATCACGGAGCGCGTGCGCGCCACAGCCGAGCTCGACAGGGCCCAGGACGCGCTTCGCCAAGCCCAGAAAATGGAGGCCGTCGGTCAGCTTACCGGCGGGGTCGCCCACGACTTCAACAACCTGCTCACCGTCATCATGTCGTCGACCGACCTGCTGAAGCGCCCGAACCTCCCCGAGGAACGGCGCCAACGATACATCGGTGCGATCTCCGACACGGTGACGCGGGCAGCCAAGCTGACCGGACAGCTTCTCGCGTTCGCCCGGCGGCAGGCGCTCAAGCCCGAGGTGTTCGACGCCGCCCGCAACGTCGAGACTATCGAGGAGATGATCGGCACCCTGACGGGATCGCGCATTCGCACCGTGACGCGCTTGCCCGACGAGGCCTGTCTCATCGACGCGGACCCGAGCCAGTTTGAGACCGCCATCGTCAACATGGCCGTGAACGCCCGAGACGCGATGAACGGCGAGGGGAAGCTGACCATCTCGGTCCGGAACGTTGCTGCGATTCCCGGCGACCGGAGCCACGCCAGGGTCGTCGGGCGCTTCGTCGCCCTGTCGATCTCGGACACCGGCACGGGCATCGACGCCGGCATCCTCGACAGGATCTTCGAGCCGTTCTTCACCACCAAGGAGGTGGGGCACGGCACCGGCCTCGGCCTGTCCCAGGTGATCGGTTTCGCCAAACAGTCGGGCGGCGAGGTCCGTGTCGTGAGCGCCATCGGCGAGGGGACGACCTTCACGCTCTACCTGCCCCGCGCCGTCAAGGATGCGCTGGCCGTCGTCGATGATGCGGACCCGGCTCCCCTGATGGACGGACACGGCACCAGGGTGCTTCTCGTCGAGGACAACCGGGATGTCGGCAACTTCGCGACCCAGACGCTGCACGACCTCGGCTACGAGACGGTCTGGGCGATGGACGCACGGCAGGCCCTGGCTGAGCTCGCGAAGGCGCCGGACCGTTTCGACGTCGTGTTCTCCGACGTGGTCATGCCCGGCATGGACGGCGTCGAGCTCGCCCGGGAGATCGGGCTTCGGCACGTCGGCCTGCCGGTGGTCCTGGCGTCAGGCTACAGCCACGTCCTGGCGCAGAACGGCACTGACGGCCTCGAACTGCTGCACAAGCCATACTCGGTCGAGCAGCTCTCGCGCATCCTCCGCAAGGTCACGACGCGGCGCCGCCGGGTGATGGACACCGGACGGTAGGCGGTAACGCAAAAGCTACCGCCCAGGGATTGCAACCCAAACGTTGCCTGTCTGTTGAACGCCCATGCCGACGAAGCGCCCCCTCGAAGCATCGGTCGTCCTCGTTGTTGAGGACTACGATTTCGTACGCTCGAATGCCGTGGACATGCTTGAGGATGCGGGCTTCACGGTGGTTGCGGCCCGTCATGCCGACGAGGCCTGGGACATCCTGCATCGGAGATCCGACATCGGCGTATTGTTTACCGACGTCGACATGCCGGGAACCATGTGTGGCGTCACCATCGCCGACGCGGGTCAACGAGGATTTGCCGGACATCCGGCTGGTTCTGACTTCGGGACGGCATCGGTTCACGGACGAGGAGGTTCCGGACCACGGGTTGTTCGTGCCCAAGCCATATAACGTCTCGGACGTCATCAAAGCGATACAACACGCGGTCTGATCATAGACCAGCTCACGCTGTCTGGTCTTCCTCTCTCAGGGGCGATGGCAAAGTACCTCGTACCCATCATCGTCGGATGGCGAGGCCCGCCGCGGTTAAGCGCCGAAGGTCTCGCCAGCCGGCATTTGGTCCGTAGGTCTAAAGGTCCAGTCCCGATAGGGTCGCTGCCGCCTGTATCAGGGCCAGATGGGTCAATCCTTGTGGCAAATTCCCGAGGAACCCGCCTGTTTGGGGATCGGCCATCTCCGCATAGGTGCCGGAGTTCCGGTCCAATGCCGCGACCACCGCCTCGAATTTCTCTGACGCCTGATCGTTCTGCCCGAGAAGGGCCATCGCCTCGCAGAGCCAGAAGGTGCAGGCGAGGAAGCAACCTTCCTCGGCATCCACGCCCGAGTAGCGGTAGTGATAGGGACCTCGACCGAGTTCCCGGTCGATGGCTTCGCAGGTCGCCCGCAGTCGGTCGGCGCTTCCATATCGGAAACGGACAGCAAGGGTTATCGAGGCATCGAGCTTATCGCTGCCGGGATACATCACGTAGGCCTGCTTCGCCTCCGACCAGCAATGCTCCTCGATCCATTCCGCTACGCGGTCGCGGGCCCGGACCCAACGGTCCTTGCAGGTGCCCGGCAGATAGCCCTTCTCGGCCATCTCGACGGCCCGGGCCAGGGCCTGCCAGCAACTGATCTTGGAGCCGGTGTAGTGCTGCTGCTCTGGAAGCTCCCAGATCCCAGCATCCTTCATCTTCCACTTCTCGGCGCATTCGTCGGCAAGACGCGCCAGCAACGCACCGCTGCGCAGGTCGAGCATGCCACCCCCGGCAACGAAGCGCTCCGCCGTCTCGAAGATGTCGCCGTAGATGCCGTGCTGGTGCTGGCCAGTTGCTGCGTTGCCCGTTCGAACCGGGCGGGAGTTCCGGTACCCTGGAAGGTCGAGTTCCTCCTCCTCCGAGACCATCTCTCCGTTCAGGGTGAGGAGGACCTGGGCGCCGTGCTCCTCCAAGTGGCGGACGAGCCAAGTCAACGCGGCGCTGGCCTCGGCATGGGCCCCGAGGCGGAGGAACGCCTTGATGACGTAGCCGGCATCCCGAACCCAGGCGTAGCGGTAATCGTAGTTCTTCTTACCTCCGATACCTTCCGGCAGCGAGGTCGTTGCCGCGGCGGCGATGGCGCCGGTGGGGGAGTAGAGCAGCAGCTTGAGGGCGAGGGCGCTGCGTCCAACCTGTTCCGGGTACCGCCCCGCGTAGCCAAGGCGTTCGGTCCAGTTGCGCCACGCATCACAGGATCCATCGATGCGTCGGTCGATGTCCGCGACCGGGGCGACGACGAGTGGCTCATGCTCGCCGGCGACGATGGCCACCGTCTCGCGCTGCCCCGCCGACACCTCGACGCTGGCCTTGATCGCATGGTCATCCTCGCCATCGATGCGGATGCCCTCGCTGTAACGGAATAGCCCCATAAGGTCGGCGACGTGGAAGGCCGTGCCACTTGCGTTCGACGAGAGGAATGGTCCGGCCGTGTCGCCCCGAGTTCCGAACACGAGCTCGATCCGGAAGCGGACACGCCCCTCGATCCCCTCGATGCGACGTGCCAGCTCCGCCCAGGGCAACCGCCCGGCCGGCCCGCTGTTCAGGCTCTCGGTCAGGCGCGCCTTTCCAGTTGCCGTCGTGAACAGGGTCTCATGGACGTTGCTGCCGTCGCGGTAGCCGATCTCGGCGGTAAACGGGGCATCGGGCGTGACTGAGAAGTAGCCCCCCTCATGTGGGGACAGCAGACGGTCGAAGAGCGGTGGGGAATCGAGGTTCGGGCAGCACCACCAATCGATTGAGCCGTCGGCACCGGACAGGGCAACGGACCGGCCCTCACCGAGGGCGGCATAGGCTTCGAGGGGTAGATATCCCTCCTCGCGTTTGACAGGCCCGCCCGTGCGGGGAAACGGCTTCAACAATCGACGGCTCCAGGGATGGCGAGAGGTGCGTGGCGACTAGGCGCGAAGCTGGGGCAAGACACTGCCGCCGAACGCCTCGATGAAGGCATCCTGGTTGCGGCCAACTTGATGGACGATGATCTCCTCGAAGCCGATCTCCGCGAGGTCGGCGAGCCAGGCTGCCTGACGCCCGAGGTCCGAGGACACTCGAACGCAACCGTGAACGTCCTCTGGACGTACGAAGCGCGACGCGGTCTCGAAGTCCTCCGGCGTGCGCAGGTCCCAGTTGGCGTCGCCCTCCAGCATGTTGGCGGCCCATTGCCCGTGGGCCTCGGAGAGTGCCCGCCCGTCGTCCGTATCCCAGCACACCTTCGTCTGGAGGAAGACTAGCTTGCCTTCGCCCCCGCCCTCGCGGAAGGCATCGACGACGGGACGTAGCTTGCCCGGCTCTATGCCGACGGTGACGAGACCGTCGGCCCACGTCGCGACCTTACGGGCCGTCTCAGTAGTGACGGCGCCGGCCAGCAGGAGGGGTGCCTTGGCCGGGCGGGAATACAGCTTGGCATCCACCACGGTGACCCGGCCCCGGTGCGTCACGGTCTCGCCGTTGAACAGGGCCCTGATCACCGCGGCGCACTCACTAAGGCGGGCCGTGCGCTCGGCCTTCTCCGGCCACGGCATGCCTGTGATGTCCTCGTTCAACCGCTGGCCGCTTCCGAGGGCCAGCCACAGTCGTTCCGGGAACATTTCGGACAGGGTCGCGGCCGACTGGGCGAGGACAGCAGGGTGGTGGCGATAACCCGGCGCCGTGATGATGCCGAACGGCAATCGCGTGGTCGCGAGCGCGGCGCCGAGCCAGGACCAGGCATGACCGGCGTGGCCCTGGGCATTGCTCCATGGCTTGAAATGCTCAGACGACATCGCACAGGCGAAGCCGGCACGCTCGGCTGATTGGACATGTGAGAGAAGGGTGGATGGCGCGTATTGCTCGTGGGAAGCGTGATAGCCGAAGCGCGCCAAGTTGGTTGTCCTGATCAAACGAAAAGCGAACGGCGGCTGGAACCCGACGTTCCTGCATCTGAGTGCTTCAACTCGACACGTCCTCATCACCTGCGGCAGGTCCGCCCGGCCCGGAACGCCGTTTTCTGCCAGCAGTTCGGGTCCCCGGGGAATGGCTCCCCGGAGCGCAACGGCCTTGCAGGCACCAACATCAGGACTTCGTTTCCTCGTCGCGGAAAGCGAGCCTACGGCAGCCCGTGAGAAGCGCCGAGACAGTGTCGGGCGCTCGTCTGGGGAGACCTACGTCGAGATCCTAGCTCTCCTTGCTCCAAGGGCCGTTTGCCATCGCGTCATGCCCGCTGACGCGGACAGTACCTTCCCGGAGGGCGAGAGCCTGGGCGGATACGATGCGGTCTTCCTCTCGGGCTCGCCCCTATCTCTCTACGAGGACACGCCGGAGGTCAGGCGCTCCCTCGCATTCATGAATGCCCTGTTCTCGTCCGGAACACCTTCCTTCGGCTCCTGCGCCGGGCTGCAGATGGCGACCGTCGCCGCGGGTGGCACGGTCCGGCAGAACCGCAACGGTCCCGAGGCCGGCTTCGCCCGCCGGATCGTGCCCACGGACGCTGGACGGTCTCATCCGCTGCTCAAGGGCCGCCCGGTCGCCTACGATGCGCCCAGCATCCACACCGATGAGGTCGAGACCCTGCCGGACGGGGCCACGCTGCTGGCGCTGAACCGGTCCACCGTCGTCCAGGCCGCCGAGATCCGACACGACGGCGGCACGTTCTGGGGCGTCCAATACCACCCGGAGATCGGGCTCGACGAGGTGACGGGAGCCCTCCGGCGGCAGGCGGACGATCTGGTCGAGAGCGGGCTGGCCCGTACCCGGCGCGAGGTCGAGGAGCAGGCCGACCTCGTCGAGGCCATCCATCGCGAGCCCGACCGGCGCGACCTCGCCTGGCGGCTGGGCTTGGACGATCAGGTGACCGACGAGGGCAACCGACGGATCGAGATCGTCAACTTCATCGAGGCCCTCGTCATCCCGACGCGCAACGCTCGACGCGGCGGGTGACCGGCTGTCCTCGAACGAGGACAGCGCGGATTCAAGGAACTCGTGAGGCCCGAATCGTCGAACCGACGATGGGGTCGCCTAGTTTCATTGAAAGGGGCTTCGAGCAGGCCCTCGAAAACGAGACGCGGCGGAAAGCCGTGCGCCGACCCCGAACGGGTCACACTGCGAACCCCGAGGAAACCTGATGCCAACCCCCAAGTTCGACGAGAGCAACATCACCTGGCGGACGCTCGACTGGCTGCCGCACATCGCCTTCTTCGTCTACAAGGTCGACGAGGAGAACCGCATCGTCGACGTGGTCTTCAAGTTCGCCGCGAACCAGCGCGTGATGCTGCACCGGCACAAGAGCCCCTACGTGACGCTCGTGATGCAGGGCGAGCTTCGGTTCTACCGACAGGACGGCACCCACAAGGAGACGCGCCCCACGGGCAGCTACGTCTCGGGCGTGGCGAACGGCGAGCCGCATCTGGAAGGCGGCGGCGACGAGGACGCCATCGTCTTCTTCAGCAACCGCAACATCGATGATGCGCTCTACGAGTTCCTCGACGACACGGGCAATCCGGTCCAGGTCCTCGGGATCGCGGACTTCAAGGCGCAACTTGAAGAGCAGATTGCGACGGGGACCTACGACAAGGTCACGTCCAGGGCCGCGTAATCCCCGCATCGCCGGGAAGGCTCAAGGCTTTCCCGGCGATGGCATATTGGCTCGCCTGGTCCATCCGAAGTTCTGCTCGGCGAAGGTACGTACGACCGCGCGGATACGGCATCGGCGCCATGCGCATTGCGTTCGACGTACGGATACGGGCAGGCCCCGGTAGGGCGCGTCATTCCTTCTCGATGATCGAGACCTTGCCGTCGCGCTCGACCACGGCGACCGCGACCTGGTCCATGTCTTCGAGGCCCTGCTGTCGGGCGGCGGTGCGCACGTCGGCCTGCTGCATACGCAGGCGGCGCATCTGGGTTTCGTCCCAGTCGCCATCGCGAAAAACCACGATGGGCGTGCCGTCGCAGATGCGCTCGAACCAGACGTAGCGCAGCTTCAGCCACGACACGGCGACGTGCATCAGACCCACCGTGAAGATCGCGCTCATCGCGCCCACGAACGATTTGTCGTCGCCGAGCACGGCGCTGACGCTCATGCCGCCGAAGAGAAAGAGGACCACCATGTCGATGGGGGCCTGCTGGCTCGCCGTTCGGCGCCCGATGAGGCGGATGACGAAAAGGACGACGAGGTAGGCCGCCGCGGCCTTGAAGACGGTGCTCATGGCTACGGGACCGAATACTGCGACCAGGACAGGGTCTCGCCCGCGTCCAGGCGTGCCCAGAGTTCGACCCCGCCGCGGAAACCGGGCGAGCCCGCGAACAGGATGGTGACCCGCTCCTGGCCCTTCACCACAGGGAATTCCATGCGGATGCTGTCGGCGCCGGCCTCCCAGACGGATGGGCGGGGGATGATGCTCTCAAGGCCGAAATGGTCCGCCAGCCCCTTGGCCATGGTCACGGCAACCTTGTCGCCACCCGGCGGGACGCGGGTGTCGAACTGGACCCTGGTGGGGGCTCCGAACCGGACGACCGGCTCATAGCGCAGCTTGATCGAAGCATCGGCGTTGGCGGCCTCGCGCTCGCTGAACAGCCCCTGGCCGAACGCCCCGAGAACGTTGGCGGCGACGAACGCGACCATGACCCATCGGCCGATCACCTCGGCCCTGCGCCACCTGCCCTCGAACGCCGGGTAGAAGCCGCGCGCAATCTCCTCGCGCATCGGCGGGTCGGGATGGATCACTTGCAAGACGTTCGTCCTCGGGCATGGGTAGGCCGGCTGGACCCTGGAGGACAGGACCCGCCGTGTAAGGGGACCCAACCGACGGGAAAGGCTTGGGCTCCCGTCGAACGCGGACTTTTCGGAGTCTACGAAGCGGATGGCTCGATCCACCCTACGCCGAGCCCGGGGCAAGACTGCCCAGGCCCGGCCGCGATCCAGGTCGCCCCTCAGGCGGCGAGCGGCTTGGCCTTCCGGATCTTGCCGTCGAGCTCGACGTGGATCTCGTGGCGGACGCCGTCCTTCGCCCCGACGATCTCGAAGTGCTTCGGCTTGCGCGCCGGCTCACCCTCGACGGCGTAGCCATCGGCCTTGACCGCCGCGAGGGCCGCAGAAGGATCGGCCGGGGCCTGGCCCGCCTTTTCCTCGTGAGGCTTCGGCCACGCGATCTCGCGGACGATGCCGTCCTTGAGGGTGATGGACATCACCTTGGTCTCCGAGGGCTTGCGCTCGCCCGTGATCGTGACCGTGTCGCCGGGGGCGATTGCGATGCGCTCGGCGGCCTTCGGTCCAAGGTCCGCGAGGACGCGTCCGTCCTTGGCCTCGATGGCGAAGCGGTGGCCGAAGACGGCCCAGACGGTGCCGGTGATGGTCTGCGTATCGTTCATGTGGGATCTTCCTGGGGTGTCGTTTGCCGACCCGGGCCGCGAGATGCTCGGCGTGCCCGAATGGGGCAGGCTCCTGGCGATGCCGGTGGGGTGGGCATCGCTCCCTTGTCGGGGTGACGGCTTTCTATGTTCGCGTGTCGAACCCATGCTGAACCGCGCCGTTCAGCCCCCGTTAGGCGTCCACGAAGTGGTGGACGCGCGCGACCGTGAACGTGTTCGGGACGCTTCGCGGGACTCCAGCAACCATCACTGTCGGGTGGCGTACGAGTTCAAGTACCTTCCGATGGACGTCGGAGCGGAAGGGGCTGGTAGTCGGAACCTAACGGTTGTTACCGTCCGTATCCGCCCCCTCGCAGACCCTCGGATGGTCCGCTTCCAGGCTGTTGAGACACAGGCTGACGGCTGGGTTGGGTGGTTTCCTGCCCGTCCGCTTCTGGATGGCGTTCGCATCAAGCGGACATAGCCGTTGGGACCGCTCACGACCCTCAGAAGACCCTGGAAGGGGTCGCTTTCAGACCGTTCGGTGAAACCGAACGACTGACCGGGCTGGGTAGCTCTCCACCAGGCGGCCCCCAGTCGATCTCCTTCGCGAAGCTGACCATACCCCGAGGCGTAAAGACACACCCCAACTTCGCCCTGTGGGAAGCTCATTTCTCTCAGAAACGTGATTTCGAACACATCATTTGGTTGATGCAGAATATTTGAGTCGTGCAATCCGCCACGGGAGCGTCGACTAGGCAACATAGGTTACGAGAGCTATGCTGACTGTAGTTTATTGCATTACGCGTCAGCACGATCTACGCCTCGTCGCTCTATCCGCAGTCATTTGTGCACTAGGCTGCTTTGTCACGGCGTCCTTAATGTCTCAGGCCCGGCTTCGGATGCGGGCGCTACTGTTCGCAGCTGTGGTGTTCGGATCGAGCGTCTGGGCACTGCACTTCGTAGCCATGCTCGCGTTTCTCCCCAGTGCTGACTCCGCCTATGATCTGAGCCTAACTGCAGCCTCGATCGGCGTTGCTATCGCGGGCTCGCTGGCCGCATTCGCACTCTGGCGTCGTCACGCCAACAATCCGATCGCTCTTGCGGGCGCCGGGCTCATGCTCGGCTCAGCAATCGCCGCCATGCACTACCTCGGCGTTGCGGCGATGCAGGCCTCCGCCCTCGTCTTCCTCGATCCCACCTTTGTCGGTGCGTCCATCCTGCTCAGCATCGTGTTTTCTATCGTGGCACTGGCACGCGCGTGCGACCTACGTAGCTTCGCCCGCCGCGCCGAGGTAACGCTATGGCTCGCGGCGGCTATCTGCGGTCTGCATTTCACCGGTATGACGGCGGTGACGCTTGCACCGTCCGACTTGGCGGAGGGTGCCGGCGACGTCATCGGCACCAGCACTCTTGCGTTGGTTGTCGGCTTCGTCAGCCTTTCCATCCTGATCACCGGGCTCATCACGCTCTTGGTGCAGCAGCATCTGTCCCTGCGCGCCGTGCATGACCTTGCCCGGATGCGCTTGCTCGGCGACCTTGCACACGAGGTGCTGTTCATCCATCGCGCCGGCATCGTGCTGGAGGTCAACAGTGCGGGAGCGCGCCTGATCGGCCGGCCGATCGAAGCCCTGATCGGCTGCAAAGTGGTCGATCTTTTCGCTGTCCACGATACGCCCGCTCTGATCCGGCGCATGGCCTGCCGGTCGGAAGATTTGCAGTCGCAGGAGTTCGAGGCTCGCACCGCAGCGGGCAGCTTGGTCCCGGTCGAGCTGTCATGCCGCAGCATCGAGTACGGTGGGAAGCCGGCCGTCGCCGTGTCCCTGCGCGACCTGACCGAACGGAAGCGCGATGAGGCCCGCATCCGCCATCTCGCCTTGCATGACGCCCTGACCGAGCTGCCTAACCGCTATCTGTTGGGGCAACGCCTTACCAAGGCCCTAGACGCGGCGGCGCAGGGAACGGGCGGCGTCGCGGTAATCTACATCGATCTCGATCGCTTCAAGCTGGTCAACGACCTGCACGGGCATGCGGCCGGCGATAGCCTACTGGTTCGGGCATCCCAGCGCATGCTCGCCGAACTACAGCCAGTCGATACCCTGGCCCGAATCGGCGGGGATGAGTTCGTCGCCGTCTTAGCCGATGCGCCAACGCCAGATCTGGTCTCGGAGATCGCCGCCCGGTTGGTGGCAACGATGGCTCAGCCATTCCAGATCGAGGGACGCCAGGTCGAAGTCGGCGCTTCAGCCGGGGTGGCGATGTATCCCACCGACGGTCGCACGACCGAGGCTCTGATGCGCGCTGCCGACACCGCACTGTACCGGGTCAAGGACGAGGGGCGTGGCGCCGTCCGGTTCTTCGAGCCAGCGATGGACGCTCAACTTCAGGCTCGCCGCCAGATGGAGCACGAGCTTAGCTTGGCGATCGAACGCGGCGAGTTGCACCTTTTCTACCAGCCGATCGTCAACGGAGGCACCGGCGAGATTGAGACGTTCGAGGCGCTGATTCGCTGGCGTCACCCCGAGCGTGGCCTCATCTCGCCGGCCGAGTTCATCCCCCTGGCGGAGCGTAGCGATCTCATCGTGCAAATCGGCGCGTGGGTGATCGATGCCGCCTGCGCCGCAGCGGTCGGCTGGCCGCAGGCGTGGCGGGTGTCAGTCAATGTTTCGCCGATCCAACTGCGCCAGTCCGACGTACCGGGGGCGGTAGCCGCTACTTTGGTCCGACATGAACTCGACCCAGCGCGGTTGGTGGTGGAGATCACCGAGAGTGTGTTCATCCAGGATGAGGCCGCCGCTGTGGTGGTCCTGACAAAGCTACGTGAGTTAGGGGTCCGGGTGGCGCTGGACGATTTCGGAAGCGGGTATTCATCGCTGAGCTACCTGCAGCGGTTCAAATTCGACAAGATCAAGATCGACCAGACATTCGTGCGCCGGCTGGGCGAGCACACGGACACATTGACCATCGTGCGGGCCATCGTAAACCTTGGGCACAACCTCGGAATGCAGGTGACGGTCGAAGGGGTCGAGACCGCGGAACAGCTGGCGATCCTACGCGGCCTGGGTTGTAACCAGATGCAGGGTTACTTGTTCGGCCGCCCAGCACCCGTCCCGATGGCATCAGAAGAGGATCAGTTGCACATCCGCAGTATGTTCGACGCGCCATTAATCCGCGCAGTTGCCTAATAATTTATTATTTCAACTTCAATGGAAATAATATTTACTACGTGCCCATAGTATTTGCTGATTTCTATTTACTGGTTTGATACGTCTAACATATTACCGCCTCGGCCTCTGTTAGGTTCTGACATAAATTTTGGCTGAACATACATGCAAGATCAGGTCGGAGCCGGAACGTCTGCTCTGGGGAGAAATACCAGGGTCTGGTTTCCACCCCGAGCCGAAGTTGCCGGCGGGCTGAGGAGCGACCGCTTTGGAGAAGCACCGACGATGGTCGGGGCGACCGGGTTGGGTCGGAAACGGACGTTTCAGCTCACGAGGGGGCGGATTACTACCCTCGGGGCTCAATGTCGGGAATACCGTCGGATTTCCGACAGATGTAGGCCTGCATCCCTAATGATGGTTTAGCTGAGACCCTGCCGACCTGCCCTACGACCGTGTCGGGAGTTGGTAGAAACAGACAGCCGAAGTAGGATGCTGGCTGATGAGCGGGGAGACCATTCCGCTCGGCCGAGCACCCGGTGGGTGTTCACGAATTCGCGGTCCCGCGCCCGGCCTGTGATCCGAAGCACGCTGCCTACCGTGCGCCGGCCCGGACAGAGGATCGCACCGATTAGCAGGGCTTGAGCGTGCCGCCACGACAGGTGTACGAACAGCTGAGCGAACCACAGGATGATCCCGGCGAAGCGGTCGGGCGGGTGCGGCATGGGGCGTTTCTGGCGAGGGACACCATCAGCCTATTCATCACGCCCGCTTCCTCACCCAGCGCGTTCCGCGACATGTCAAAATAGCCAAAATCGAGCTTAGATCTCGGCGGCGAACCCCTCGATGTTCTCCCGGGCAGCCGGTGGTTCGATCGTTTGCAACGTTGCGATCTCGCCCGTCTCCCGATTGCCATGGACAGGCTCGATCACGCGCCCCCTTCGCCAGCGACATCACGGTGCAGACGCATGCAGGGTTCGATCTCAGTCGCACCTCATCCGACGGCTGCGCCATTCCACCGTTCACGCATCAAAGCTTTTCCACTTCGCCCGTCGTGCAGCGGAAACGCCGGATGAGCGCCGCTGCGACGGCGTCCGGAGCTTCCCTTGGAGAGAAGTGGCCCACTCCATCCAAGGTGACGAACGTGAAGGGACCGGAGAACTTCGGGGGCACGTCGTTGCTGGCTTCCGGCGGGTTCACGCCGTCTTCGGCACCTTGGATATAAAGGGTCGGCGTCGACAGGGTCTCGGTCGCCTTCACCTTGGCCTCAAGCTCGGCCGAGCGTGGGTCCGGCTCGGCCTCGTCCCAGCGCGCTTGGTAGGAGTGCAGCGTAACGTCGACGAAGTCCGGGCTCTCCCAGGATACTGCGACTGCCTCGAAGGTGGCATTGTCGTACCAGCCCGGCGGGCTCCAGTTGTCCCACATGATGCGGCCGAACCCCTTGGGGTCGGCCCGCACGGCCTCCCGTCCGCGCTTGGTCGCCTAGAACCAGTGATACCATTGGCGCTGGCACTGCGGGAACGCCGGGGTCGGCATTCCACCGAGGCGCGAGGGGGTCGAGAGCATCGCCATGTGGGTGACGCGCTCGGGCCAGCCGACTGCCATGGCCTCGGCGGCGTTCGAGCCCCAGTCGTGGCCGGCGACCATGAAGGTCCCGATGCCCATGGCATCCATCAGGTCCACCGCGTCGTGGGCCAGGATGCCGGAGTTGCCGGTGCGCGGCGTGTCAGCCGAGCGGAAGCGCGTACGACCGAACCCCCTCAGGTCCGGCGTCACCGTCCGGAAGCCCGCCTCGTTCAGGTGCGCAGCCACGTTTGTCCAGGCCGTGGCATCGTCCGGCCAGCCGTGGAGCAAAAGGACGGTCGGTCCGTCCACTGGACCCGTCAGGTGGACGTTTACAGTCAGAAGTTTGGTTTCGACCTGTTGCTCGCTCACGCAGAGGCTCCATTGGCGAGGCGCTGAATGCCGACGCTCGACATGCCGGTCCTAGGCCGGGATCCGGTCGATGCGCGCGGTATCTTCCTCCGCTACGCCGTTCTGGCGATGTCGGAAGGCACTCAGGGCCTCATAAACTTGAAGCCGCGCGCGCATGATGGAACCGAGTGGCCGGTGCGCCGCAAGGCTGTGGGCGGGACGGAAGGTCATCACCTCGTCGAAGTAGCGGACGCGATCCGGTGCGTAGGCATCCTGGCGAGGTAGGCGTAGCGTCGCGACGGTGCGGTAGGGGCTGATCGCGACGGGCCAGTCGATCGAAGCGTCCTCGATGGGCTGCCGCTCGGCGTCCGCCCAGAGTTGGGCCTTCAGCTCGAACACAACTTCGTTCTCGCAGAAGAAGGCGACCGTCGCATGGCGGAAGCCGTCCTCGTCCTGGTGCGGGTCGAGCCGCCACGCGGAAAGGGCGCGCTGGCTTTCCGTCGCCGGCACGGCTCCGAGCTTGGCGACATAGTCGCCGTACCGGATAGGCGCTTGGCTGAAGTAGCTGTCCGCCAGGGGATGGCTGTAGGGGTGGCCGAAGAAATCCGCCATCGCGCTCTCGGTGCCGAAGGCGTGCAGCACCCGGTTGAGGTTGCGCGCGGCGGACGCGACGGCGCTCTTCACGCCCTCCGGCAACCCGGTTGCCTTGCCGATGACGGTGCCATCCCGCAGGAAGCCCGCCGCCGTACCCGACGGGAATGTGGTCCCGGTCGCCAGAACGAAGTCCTGGGTATCGACGCCGTGGCCGGGCAGCTTCTCGCCAGGCACGTCGAACACCTTGATCGACATGCCACGATGTGTCGAGACGCGGTCCCCAAGGGTCTCGCCCGGCCCCTGCGCGAACCGCACCGCCACGGGATGGGTGCCGGGCGTCGCGAACAGGCCCTGTGCCAGCTCCGCCGGCAGGCCGGCGGCGACCGTCAGCTCACCGGTGACGCAGGCCGAGCTCTTGGCGTGGCTGGCACGCACGGCATGGTGTTCGCGGGCCTCGACCGTTTCCAATTGCTGCGTCATCCCTTTGATGATGCCGTCAATGGTCTCCTGCTCGCCCGCGGCGGGCGTCTCGATGTCGGGTGTATATCGCAGGTAGGTCATGCTCAGCCTCGCTGGGTATAAGGGCGGACGTCGGTCGGGATCGACGGATCGTCGGCCATGCTCGGGTCAAGCTCACTCCGCCGGAATGAGATGGACCCGCCGACGGCCATCAACTCAGCTTCGGCTGACCGTTCGAGGCGGACAGGCCGCCGTCGACCGGCAGATTCACGCCGGTGACGAAATGGGCGTCCTCGCTCGCCAGGAAAGCGATCACGCCGGAGATATCGTCGGGCTTCGCCCCGCGTCCCATCGGAATACGTTCCTCGAACTTGGCGACGAGTTCGGGCTGGTCCTGCATGCCGGCCGTGAACGGCGTGTAGACCAGCGACGGATTGACGGCGTTTACCCGGACGCCGTTCCTCGCCTCGTCGAGCGCGACCGCCCGAGTGAAGTTCGTCACCGCGCCCTTCGCGGCGCAGTAGAAGCTGTGATTCCAGTCGCCGCCCAAACCCGAGACGGACGACACGTTGACGATGGACCCTCGGCTCTCGCGGAGATGGGGTAGCGCGAACCGCGTCATGTAGAAGACGCCGTAAAGGTCGGTTTCGATGATGGTCGAAAAGTCGGCAATGTCGCCTTCGTCAACGCGGCCGAGATGGTCTTTGCCGGCATTGTTGATGAGGACGTCGAGGCGCCCGAACCGTTGGACGGCTTGCGCGACGACGTCCTGGCACCGTTCCGCGTCGGAAAGGTCGGCGACCACCGCAAGGGTATCGGCTGCCTCGATGCCGCCAACCACCTTGTTCAGTCCCTCCGCATTCTGATCGGCCAGAACGAGGATCGCGCCCTCGTGTCCGAAGCGCCGTGCGGCGGCCTCCCCGATGCCCGAAGCCGCGCCCGTGACCAACACCACCTTGCCTGGGAATCGTCCCATTTGATCTCCCTCCAGCCCCCTGCACAACGCGCGGTGGCTCCCGTTTCCCGTGCCTCTGTCGGATCGTACCCGGCTCGCTCAGGCGCTACGGGCCTGCGCCGGATGGCGGCCCTCGGCGAACTCCTCGACGATCTTGGCGCAGAAGGCCGGCAAATCCTTGGGGTTGCGGCTCGTGACGAGGCCCTGGTCGGTGACGACTTCCTGATCGACCCAGGTTCCGCCCGCGTTCCGGATGTCGGTCTGCAGCGTCGGGAAGGACGTCAGGGTCCGTCCCTTCACGACATCCGCCTCAACGAGCGTCCAGGGCCCGTGACAGATCACGCCGACAGGCTTGCCCTGCTCGAAGAACTCTCGGATGAACGCGACGACCGCCTTGCTCGCCCGAAACGTGTCGGCGCCGACGCAGCCGCCGGGGATGATCAGGCCATCGAAACCCGAGGCGGAGGCCCCCTCGATGATCGCATCGACGGCATAGCGTCCCCCCGGGTCCAGGTCGTTGTTGAACGTCTCGGCCTCGCCGGCTTCCAGCCCGATCACCGTCACGTTGGCGCCAGCCCTCGTCACCGCTTCGCGCGGCTGAACGAACTCCGGCTCCTCGGTCCCGCGCGGCGCGATCAGGATGGCGATCTTTCGGCCCTGTAGAGTCATGGTGTTCATCTCGTTCGTTTGGATGGAGGGACTGGCCGAGGAAGGATTCAATGGCCGGACAGGCTTCCAGCCCGTTGGTGATGCTGGAAGCGCAGATCCACTCTGCGATGGTGCCGCGGCTGCGTTACCGGCCGTAGGACGCCCAACTCTTCGCCGGCCGACCAAGGCGGTGGTTGCCGGGTGCCTCAAGCTCGCGGGACGACAGCATCATGGAGGCGCCGACCGAAACCAGGCCCGCCATGGCCCGGAGATCCTCCGATTGACGGGGGTCGCGGGCGATCGCCTCCGCCTCGCGCTGAAGGCGAAGGTTGCATGGTTTCGTCGCCAGCCCGCCATCGGGCGTGCAGGCATCGTGACGGGCGCAAGCGGAATCGAGGGCGTCGATGGGGGCAGCCGGAGCGTTGTTGCCAGGACCGCAGTAATTACCGTGTATCAAGCTTGTAGCCGGGGCCGGTGAGGCGATGGCTTGCGCCTGGACTGGAGCGGCAAGGCTAAAGGCGAACGCCATCGATAGGGCGAACCTCTGAATCATCGTAAGCTGACCTTCGGGGGTTCTTGCCACGCGAGGATATGTGCTCGGCGTGGCGACATCGCGATTTTCAACGGGACAAAGTTGGATTCGGGAATGCGGTTCCCGGGCTGTCGTCATGTCGCAACCCAACCGAGTATTGGGGCCGAACGCTTCGAACGGAGCTTGGCAGAGCGGTTTTGACTGCGCACCTCGATCCCAATGGCCGATCAGGCCCTGAGGATCATGGGCACGGTCGATGCGCTCAATGGACCCTCCTATGCCAGGCCGCTCACCGATTTTTGACCATCCTCGAGCCTGGAACGAACCAAAACCAACGTTGTTCACCTCGAGATTGCATCGAGCCGGAGCCTATGACTTTGCAAGCGCCAGTCCGCTACAGCCCCGACGTCGAACAGGTGAAGGCCGACGAAGGAGTGACGATCGACCAACTCAACCAGACCTTCGACAAGATCCTGCAGACCGTGGCCGAGGATTCCGGACATGCTGTGCGATCGGTGCATGCGAAGTCGCACGGCATCCTGGAGGGCGAGCTCCGGATCGATGGCGGCCTGCCCGCGGAACTCGCGCAGGGCCTGTTCGCTCGGCCCGGGACGCACAGGGTCTACATGCGCTTGTCCACCAACGCGGGCGATATCCTGCCCGACGCCGTCTCCCTGCCGCGGGGTCTCGCGTTGAAGGTCCTCGACGTCCAGGGCGAGCGCCTGGCCGGCGCCGAAGGCGCCACCCAGAATTTCATCATGGTCAATGGCAAGGTCTTCCAAGCCCCGAGCGCCGAGAAGTTCCTCGGAAGCCTGAAGCTGCTGGCTGGCACTACGGACCGGGCCGAGGGCCTGAAGATCGTGGCCTCGACGGTGCTGCGAGGCGTCAACAAGGCGCTCCAGGCCGTGGGCGTCGAGAGCACGACGCTGGCGTCCCTGGGTGGTGCACCCAACGTCGACCCCCTCGGCGAGACCTACTACAGCGTCACCCCGTTCCGGTACGGCGATTACATCGCAAAGTTCTCGGTCGCTCCGGTTGCCCCAGCACTCACCGCGCTGACCGGAAACGAAATCGATGCGTCCGGTCGTCCCAATGCGATCCGCGAGACGGTGCAGTCCGAGATGCGCGGCATCGAGGGCGTCTGGGAGTTCCGCGTCCAACTCTGTCGCGACCTTGAGCGCCAACCCGTCGAGGATCCGACGGTGGAGTGGAACGAGGCGGAGGCCCCCTTCCAGCGCGTCGGGCTGATCATCGTCCGGCCGCAGGACAGCTGGGCTCCGTCGCGCGTCCAGGCGGTCGACGAAGAGATGCGCTTCAGCATCTGGACGGGGCTCGCCGCCCATCAGCCCTTGGGCAACATCAACCGCGCCCGCAACGCCCCGTACAAGCACTCGGCCGAATTTCGCCAGCGCTTCAATGGATGCCCCATCCACGAACCCGGCGTGGGGCGCTGAGATCCAGCGGCGGGGTTTCGGACGCTAGGACCGGCTTCCGCGATGACGGGAGACCGGGCGCATCGGACGTCCAGTCGATGCCCTGGGACCGATCGATGCCCGGCGCGCTGACGACAGCCATGCAGCGCCCCCTGCGGGGCCCTGCTCCGACCAACCTCTGAAGGACTGATCCTGTGACCTACCCCACTCTGACGGCCTTCTACGCGGCCCTGTTCGCCCTCCTGTATGTCGGTCTGTCGTCGTGGGTCGTCGCCGGCCGCCTGAGCGCCGACGTCCTGCATGGTGACGGTGGGAACCAGGATCTGGAGAAGCGCATCCGCGCGCAGAGCAATTTCGGGGAGTACGTGCCGCTGGCGCTCCTCCTCGTCGCCCTGTTGGAAGCGGGTGGTGGCAGCCCGACCCTGGTGCGCAGCCTTTTGATCGTCCTGCTCGCCGCACGCGTGCTGCACCCGTTCGGAATGTTCGCTCCGAAGAACTCCCCACGGCAATTCGCCTGCCGCGGGGGTGGGATCCTGGCGACCTTCGCGGTCGTCGCCGTGGCGGCCCTCGCCCTTCTGCTGCGCGTCGGCTGAGGAGCGCGGCGGCGGATCAGATCTCGATGCAGATCTTTCCGAAATGCCTGTTGCTCTCCTGGTGTCGGAACGCCGCGACGAGGTTTGCCAGGGGATAGCGCCGATCGACGATCGGACGCAGCCCGCAGGCTTCGATGCCGCGGACCATCTCTATCTGCTGGCGTCGACTGCCGACGAGCACGCCCTGCAGGCGGATCTGCCGGAGCAGAGCCGGCACCAGGGGAAGCGGTCCGGCGACACCCGTCAGAATGCCAATAACCGAGATGTGGCCGCCCACCCGCACGGCGGCCATCGACTGTTCCAGGGTCGCCGGACCTCCCACGTCGAGGACGTGATCCACGCCGCGCCCGTCGGTCAGACGCCGGGCCGTTTCGCCCCAGGTGGTGTCGGACCGGTAATTCAGGACGTGGTCCGCACCCAAGGCGCGCAGGCGTTCGAGCTTCTCCTCGCTGGACGAGGTGGCGATCACGGTGGCGCCGGCGGCCTTCGCGAATTGCAGGGCGAAGAGCGAGACGCCACCGGTGCCCTGAACGAGGACGACATCGCCGCTTTTCAGGCCCGCATCTCCGTGCAGGGCCCGCCAGGCCGTAAGCGCAGCCGTCGTCAGCGTCGCCGCCTCGGCATGGTCCCAGCCCCGCGGCGCGTGGGTGAACGCCATGGCGGAGGCGGTGACGCGCTCGCGGGCATACCCGTCGATGCCGTCGCCCGGCACGGTCGCGAATCCCTCGACCTGGGGGCTTCCCTCCGTCCAGGTCGGGAAGAAGGTGCTGACCACGCGGTCGCCCACCGCGAAGGCGTCGACCCCCGGACCCAGGGCCTCGACCTCGCCAGCCCCATCCGACATGGGCACGCGCGGCTCGCTCGGCCCCCAAATGCCGCTGACCACCGCGTAGTCGTGATAGTTGAGCGAGCTCGCCCGCAGGCGAACGGTGATCTCACCGGGGCCGGGCTCCGGAACCGGTCGCTCGCCGAAGCCGACGGCGTCGAAGCCGCCGCCGGGTTGAACGATCACCGCGCGGGATGCCGATACCGTCATGCTGAACCTGTCCGTCTCGCCGGCGCGACGCACCGGCCCTGAAGGGGGGATCCACGCCGGGATGGTGGCAGCCGGCTCGGCAGCTGTCGAGACCGGGTGATCGTTCCTCGATGAGGATGAGTTGCCGATGGCCGGACGCGAAGCAACCCCGGCATTGTCGGCCGTCATCATTCGCGCTTAAGAACGATTCTGAACCCAGCCGGTTGGTGCGTCCAGCCCCGACGCTGCCTAGAGGATCGTCATGCGTTCCAAGACCATCCCGTACGCCTTAGCCGCCAGCGTGGCCTTCGCTGTCGCGGCTGCCAACCCGGTCCTGGCCGAGGAGGCGACCACCGCCGAGCAGACCATCAACGTGATGAACAAGCTCTTTGGCACCCATCCCGGCAAGCGTGCCAACCACGCCAAGGGCGTCGTCGCGGAGGGCAGCTTCACGCCCTCGGCCGAAGCCACGCGGCTCAGCAAGGCCTCGTTGTTCCAAGGGCCGGCGGTCCCGGTGACAATTCGTTTCTCGGACGCGACCGGCGTTCCAACCATCGCGGATGGCGCAGCCAACGCCAATCCCCACGGCATGTCACTGAAGTTCAAGCTCGTCGATGGTTCCGACATGGACGTTGTCCTGAACTCCCTTGCCTACTTCCCAGTCGCCACCGGCGAGGAGTTCCGCGACTTGCTGAAGGCCGTCTCCGAGAGTGGACCGGATGCGAAGAAGCCGACGGCCCTCGAAAACTTCGTCGCCACCCATCCCGCTGCTGCCACGGCCGGCGCGACGGCCAAGAGTCCGTCGAGCCTTGCGCGACAAACCTATAACGGTGTGAACGCCTTCGTCTTCGTCGACAGGGACGGCAAGCGCCAGCCGTACCGCTTCCGGTTCGTGCCCGTCCAGGGCGAGGAGATCCTCTCGCCCGAGGAGGCCGGCAAGCGCGAGCCGGATTACCTGATGGCGGAAATCGGGCCCCGCGTCGCGAAGGAGCCGGCGAAGTTCCGGGTCCTGGCGCAACTTGCTGAAGCGGGCGATCCGACCAATGACGCGACCAAGCCTTGGCCGGACAGCCGGAAGACGGTCGATCTCGGCACACTGACGGTCACCAAAGCCGTGCCAAATAGCGCCGAGGTCGAGAAATCCTTGCTGTTCATGCCGAACGCGCTCACCGACGGCATCGAGGTGTCGGACGACCCTCTCATTGATGCACGCGTCCAGGCTTATGCCGTGTCGTTCGGCCGGCGTTCGCAGTAGCAAACCCAAAGCAAATGGGACGGCTACCTAACGAGCCGTTCCGGCGGCCGGACTGGACGATCCGGTCGGACGGGAGGTGTCCGAGATCCCGGTTCGGGCACCGTCCTGAGTCGCGCCAGAACCCGTCAAACCACCCGCCCCCACGCTGTTCGCGGACGTGTCGGCATTGCCCTGGTCATGCGGCTCCGATTTTGAAGAGGTTGCCTTGTCCTCTGCCGCATGAACACTTCCCACGATACCAGTGAGAAGCGCCGTGCCGAGATAGATTGCACATCGAGATGCTCTCATGATGGGTTAGCTCCTATTCCTGTGATCCGCGCACTTGCTCCGCGTCATCAATGGAAGCGGTTTGACGACGTTCCCGGGACAGATCTGGCTAGGTGGCCCCCACATCTTCCTTTTTTGAGGCATTTGACTCGGCAGGATTGGCTCCGAGACCTTTCAATGTCCGCTTTGGAGCATCTGGTTTGAAAGCTCGAACGGCTGGGTTGGGTCGGGATCTTCCGGTCTGCTCTATGACCGGGGTGGGTGGATTTCGGCTTGTCGGCTTTCGGGCCGGGAAGCGCAGCCTCGCGACGGTCTGCTTCTCTATCAGGTATGGTCATGGAGAACGCCCGGCCGGATAAGGCCCGCCTCGATAGCCAGCCAGACTAGATGGGCGTCGTTGCGAGCGCAGAGTTTAGCCTCCAGATCCTCCAGCGTCAGTTCGAGCTGGTCGATCCGGGCACTGCGTTCCGAGGAAGCCCTGAAGCGCTCACGTCGCAGTCGCGCGACCTCCAGCTTCAGCCGTTCGACCGTGATCTCGGACACGAGCCGCGCCGCCCGCTCGGCCAGGATCATAGCGTGGGCGGCGGCGAGATCGGTAGGAAGCGGCGGGGGCTCAAGCGCGTTCGGCACACCCTGAGAAGAGCATATTGCTCAGCCTTTGTAATGCGTTATCCTCAGCCGACGGCACTCGGACGCCACGTTTCCTGCGGCATGCGCCAGTCGATGCCTGAGAGCAGGTAACCGAGTTGCGCCGTCGAGATCGTCACGGCTCCGTCCGTCACCGACGGCCACAGGAAGCGGCCGCGGTCGAGCCGCTTGGTGTAGAGGCATGCGCCTTGGCCATCGTGCCAGATCACCTTGATCAGGTCGCCGCGCCGTCCCCGGAAGACGAACAGGTGACCGCAATGGGGATCGCGTTTGAGTGTCTCCTGGACGATCAGGCCCAGGCTGGAAAAGTCCTTGCGCATGTCGGTGTGGCCGGTGGCCAGCCAGACCCGGACGTTGGCCGGCAGCGGGATCATCGGCCCTCCAGGGCATCGAGCACCCGACGCAGCGCCGCGGCATCGACGTCGGAGCCGATCTCTTTGCGCGCGTAGCATGCGCAGCCGAACGCACTGGATAGTACGGGGTGGGACGGACCCTGGAGCCTCAATTTGTTATCGGCACCAGGGGGCAAGGTCAGTGGTGACTTATGGCATCATCAGATCTCTAATCCGGAGCCCACTTTCGCACCCCGACGCCGCCTTGCTTGTTTACGCCTAGAGGCTGTTATGGACCTGAGCGGTCTGGAATCCAGATGAGGAGGCATGACCTCTTCGCGCCAAGCCTACCCGTCCGATGTTTCCGATGATGAATGGGCGCTGGTCGCGCCGTACCTGACGCTGCTGCGCG
>NZ_LMMX01000020.1:0-20214 GCF_001422425.1 Methylobacterium sp. Leaf102
CATCGTGCCGGTGGCCATGGAAGAGAAGCTGCGCTTCGCCATCCGTGAAGGCGGCCGCACCGTCGGCGCAGGCGTCGTCGCCGCCATCAACGAGTAGTCGGTCCGCCATCACCGTCGCGACGCCGCGGGACCCCGGTCCCGCGGCGTTTGCTCTCCGAGCCGAACAATCCTGACGGCACCGACAATCTCGGAAAATCCCGTACGGTTCGCCATTGCGGCAAGGCCCGGGCCGGTCTATAGCAGCGCCGCGGCGATGAATGCGTCCCCGCATAGGAGTGTAGCTCAACTGGTCAGAGCGCCGGTCTCCAAAACCGGAGGTTGCGGGTTCGAGTCCCTCCACTCCTGCCAATTGGCCGCTGCTCCAGTTCAAGTCCACTCCCCGTTCCATTCCGATCAGATCGCCTGTCCGCAAGTCGGAACCCGGTGCAGTCGACAAGCACGGGGACTTGCGCTAGAGCGGTCGCCTTCCGAGATCGATGAAGGCTTTCGCGGCAGGCGTGGCTCCAGGCCTCCGCACCGCGCTTTCCCGATCCCCGGACCGTTCTCCTGTTTGTTGGCGCCATGGCATCGAACGAAGCATCGAAGAAAACGGACCTCGCGCGCACCCCGCCGCGTGGCTCCGTCACGCCGGGTCCTGCTCGGGCGACGCCCCCCGTGCGGCCCGCGCCCAAGCGCGTCGGCCCCGTGGAGTTCCTCGGCCAGGTGCGCGACGAGGGCCGCAAGGTCACGTGGCCGACCCGCAAGGAGACCGTGGTCACCACCGTGATGGTGTTCATCATGGTGGTCGCCGCGAGCCTGTTCTTCACCGTGGTCGATCAGGCCATGCGCTACCTCGTGACCCTGATCCTCGGGGTCGGGACCAACTAATCTATCGGTCCGGGCGCGCTTTCGCGACCGGCCGAGCGACGTCAGGATTTGGTGAGAACGTGTCGAAGCGCTGGTACATCGTCCACGCCTACTCGAATTTCGAGAACAAGGTCGCGCAGTCCATCAAGGATCAGGCGGCCCAGCGTGGCCTGATGGAGCTGTTCGACGAGGTCATGGTTCCGACCGAGAAGGTCGTGGAGGTCCGGCGCGGCCGAAAGGTCGATGCCGAGCGCAAGTTCTTCCCCGGTTACGTCCTGGTGAAGTGCGACCTCACCGACGAGGTCTACCACCTGATCAAGAACACCCCGAAGGTCACGGGCTTCCTCGGCGCCGACAAGTCGAAACCCGTGCCGATTCCGGATTCGGAAGCCGAGCGCATCAAGGGCCAGGTCGCCGAGGGCGTCGATCGCCCGAAGCCCTCCATCTCCTTCGAGATCGGCGAGACGGTCCGCGTGTCCGACGGTCCGTTCGCGTCCTTCAACGGCACCGTGGAAGAGATCGACGAGAGCCGCTCGCGCCTCAAGGTCGCCGTATCGATCTTCGGCCGCGCCACCCCGGTGGAGCTCGAATACGCCCAGGTCGAGAAGCTCTGATCTTTTGGATTTCGCGGGTGAGTCACCACTGACGCATCCGCTTTTCTTCCGTTCGGCTCCGCGCCGGACGCGAAACCACCATCTCCAGGATGGTGTCACGCGCGGAAGGCCCGCCCGGTTCGCCGCCGGGGTCCACGGACCGTACCGCGACCTGCAACCGCCCGCTCCACCTGCGCTGAGGCCAGCCGGGTGCCGGGCATTCTTTGGGAGCAGTCCCTATGGCAAAGAAGATCACGGGCTACGTGAAGCTTCAGGTTCCGGCCGGCGCCGCGAACCCGTCGCCGCCCATCGGCCCCGCGCTCGGTCAGCGCGGCCTCAACATCATGGAATTCTGCAAGGCCTTCAACGCGAAGACCTCTCAGATCGAGAAGGGCACCCCGATTCCGGTCGTGATCACGGCCTATCAGGATCGCTCCTTCACCTTCGAGATGAAGCAGCCCCCGGTGACGTTCTTCCTCAAGAAGGCCGCCGGCCTGAAGATCGGCAAGAAGCCGGCTTCCGGTTCCAAGACCCCGGGCAAGCCCGGCACCAACGTCGGCAAGGTCACCGAGGCACAGCTCCGCGAGATCGCCGAGCGCAAGATGCCCGACCTGAACTGCGATTCGGTGGATGCCGCCGTCGCGATGATCCGTGGCTCCGCGCGGGCCATGGGTCTCGACATCGTCGCTTAAGGGGAGGGCACCATGGCACACGAAGGCAAGCGCATCCGCGCCGCCCGCGAGGGCATCGACGCGCTCAAGCTCTACACCATCGACGAGGCGATCAAGCTCGTTAAGGAGAAGGCCAGCGCGAAGTTCGACGAGACCGTCGAGGTCTCCATGAACCTCGGCGTCGACCCGCGCCACGCCGACCAGATGGTCCGCGGCGTCTGCAACCTGCCCAACGGCTCCGGCCGGACCGTGCGGGTGGCGGTGTTCGCCCGCGGCGCCAAGGCCGACGAGGCCCGGGAAGCCGGTGCCGACATCGTCGGCGCCGAGGATCTCCTCGAGATCGTCCAGAGCGGCAAGATCGAGTTCGATCGTTGCATCGCCACCCCGGACCTGATGCCGCTCGTCGGTCGTCTCGGCAAGGTGCTGGGCCCGCGCGGCCTGATGCCGAACCCGAAGGTCGGCACCGTCACCATGGACGTGAAGTCCGCGGTCGCCGGCGCCAAGGGCGGTTCGGTCGAGTTCCGCGTCGAGAAGGCCGGGATCGTCCACGCCGGCATCGGCAAGGTCTCGTTCGACGCCGACAAGCTCGTCGAGAACATCAAGGCCTTCGCCGACGCTGTCTCCAAGGCGAAGCCCGCCGGCGCCAAGGGCCAGTACGTCCAGCGCGTCGCCGTGACCTCCTCCATGGGTCCGGGCGTCAAGGTCGAGCCCTCGACGGTCCTGCCGGCGTAACGTCCGCAGGCCTGCCACATCTTTGGAAACGCCCGGCCTCGCGGCCGGGCGTTTTCGTTTAAGGCCTCACGCCCGCCAGAACGGCTGGCAGGCCTCCCGCCGAACGGCTTCCGGGTTCAGCCCGACCTCGCGCATCTGCTCGGGATGCAAGTTCGCCAAAGTCCGGCGGTGACGCCAGCGCCCGAGCCAGACACGGCACAACGCACCGAGCCCGCGATCCACGCCGGTTGCCACGGCAGTCGGATATGGGGATCGGACGAGGGACGTGGACGACATGGCGATCTACTCCGATAGCACGGCCTCCGAAGGGGCTTGCCGCGCAACATTGATCCGAGCACAAATCGGATCAATCGAAACATTGATCTCGGAGCATTTTCGTTCGTGAGCGACTTCAGGGTCCTGGCCGACCGCCTTGCCGACGCGATCGCCACGGGACGACTGGCACCGGGCGCGCGATTGCCGCCGCAACGCGCCTACGCCTACGCCAACGGCATCGCCGTCTCGACGGCGAGCCGGGTCTATGCCGAACTCGTCCATCGTGGTCTGGTCACAGGGGAGATCGGCCGGGGCACCTATGTGCGGTCGCGCGCCGCGACACCCATCCTCGCTTTCGCCGAACCGCCGCCGACCGCCATCGACCTCGAACGCAACTATTCGATCCTACCGGGTGAGGTGGAGACCCTTTCCGGTGCACTTGCGGGATTGCTCCGATCCGACCGCCTCGAAACCCTTGCCGGTCCCGTGGCGGCGACGGGTCATGCGGAGGGGCGGGCCATCGCCGCCCGCTTCTTCGCCCGACCGGGCTGGACGCCCACCCCCGACAGGATGCTGTTCACCGGCAACGGGCGCCAGGCCGTGGCAGCCGCCCTCGCAGCCCTCGCTCCGCCGGGCGAGCGCATCGGGGTCGAGGCGATGACCTATCCGGTGGTGAAGGGAATCGCCGCGCGCCTCGGCATCGTCCTGGTGCCCATCGCCATGGACGGGGAGGGCCTGTGCCCCGAATCGGTTGCCCAGGCGCACCGGACCACCCCCCTGCGCGGCCTCTATCTCCAACCCTCGCTTCACAATCCCCTCGGAATCACCATGGGCGGTGAGCGCAGGGCGGCCATCGCGGCCTGCCTCGAAGCCTTCGGCCTCCTGGCTGTCGAGGATGCGATCTACGGATTCCTGAGCGACGCCGCCCCCTTGGCCGCCCTGGCGCCCGACCGCGTCGTCTTCCTCGACAGCCTGTCGAAGCGGGTCGCGCCCGGCCTCACCCTCGGGTTGATAGCCACGCCGCCGGCCCTCACGGATCGGGTCGCCCACTGCGTACGTTCGGGCGGGTGGGGTGCCACCGGTCTGCCCTTCGGCATCGGACTCCATCTCATGGATTCGGGGGAGGCGGCCCGGATTGGACTGGCGAAGCGGCGCGATGCCCGTTCCCGGCAGGCGCTCGCGCGTGACATCCTCGGCGACCTCGACGTGCGGGGCGATCCGGGCGCCTACCACCTCTGGCTGGTTCTGCCCGAAGCGTGGCGGGCCGAGACCTTCGTCGCGGCGGCTGCCCGGCGCGGGATCGCGGTCACCCCCGCCAGCGCCTTCGCCGTCCATCCCGGCCACGCGCCCAACGCCGTGCGCCTCGCGCTGGCCTCACCGCCCCTCGACGCCCTCGCCACCGCCCTGCGGACCCTGCGCCAGCTGGCGGCAGGGGGGGACGACCGCCCCGTCGAGTGAGACCGGACGGCTCACCGTTCAAAGGACCGTGAGGCACCGGGCGGCAAGCAACCGGCGGTGCGAGAAATCGCGTTCGAGGGGGACGCCATCGCGCGGGGCTGTGCTAAGTACGGCTTCATGCGATGCACCCTCTCCGTCTCCTCCAAGCGACGCATCCTGTGCGTCTTCCCCGCTTACACGCCGTCCTTCGGGACGTTCGCGCACGCCTATCCGTTGATGGGCGGCGTCAAGGCGTTCATGCCGCCGCAAGGTCTGCTGCTCATCGCGGCCTACATGCCGGAGACCTGGGAGTACCGGTTCGTCGACGAGAACATCAAACGGGCCGGGCCGGACGACTTCGCCTGGGCCGACGCGGTGTTCGTGTCGGGCATGCACATCCAGGCCCCGCAGATCCGCGATATCTACGCCCGGGCGCACGCGGCCGGTAAGGTCACGGCGCTGGGCGGCCCGTCTGTCTCGGGCTCGCCCGAGCAGTACCCCGAGTTCGACTACCTCCATATCGGCGAGATCGGCGACGCCACCGACGAACTCGTGGCGATCCTCGACCGCGACGTGTCGATCCCGGCCACCCAGGTGCGCCTGGAGACGAAGGAGCGCCTGCCGCTCTCCGACTTCCCGGCCCCCGCCTACGAGGCCGCCCCGCTCAAGCGCTACCTCATCGGCTCCCTGCAATTCTCGTCGGGCTGCCCGTATCGCTGCGAATTCTGCGACATCCCGCAGCTCTACGGCCGCCAGCCGCGCCTGAAGAGCCCCGAGCAGATGCTCGGCGAACTCGACGCGATCATCTCCCAGCCCGGTCACCCGGCGGTGGTGTACTTCGTCGACGACAACTTCATCGGCAACCGCAAGGCGACGAAGGACATGCTGCCCCACCTCGTGGCGTGGCAGAAGAAGAATCACTACCCGCTTCAGTTCGCCTGCGAGGCGACCCTGAACATGGCGAAACAGCCCGACATCCTCGCGCTCATGCGCGAGGCCAACTTCATGACCGTCTTCGTCGGCATCGAGACGCCGGAAGAGGACGCGCTGGCCGGCATCGACAAGAAGCACAACGCCGCCGTGCCCATGTACGAGGCCATCGAGACCCTCAACAGCTTCGGACTGGAGGTGACGTCCGGCATCATCCTCGGCCTCGACACCGAGACCGACGGCTCCGAGCAGAAGCTCATCGACTTCGTCGACAAGTCGGCGGTGCCGGTGCTGACCATGAACCTGCTCCAGGCCCTGCCCAAGACCCCCCTGTGGGACCGCCTCACCCGCGAGGGCCGTCTGCTCCACGACGCGTCGCTCGAATCCAACGTCCTGTTCAAGCGGCCCCACGACGACGTGGTGGCGAGCTGGCGCCGGGCCATCGCCCATGCGTACGAGCCGGCCCACCTCTTCGAGCGCTTCAAGTATCAGGTCGAGCGGACCTACCCGCACCGGATCAAGACTCCGCTGAAGGGCAAGCTCACCCGGACCAACCTGCGCCGCGGCTTGATCCTCGGCTTCAACATCGCCCTCAGGGTCGGCGTCCTGTCGGATTACCGGGGCGTGTTCTGGAAGGCGGCGGGCCACGCCCTGAAGCGCGGGCAGATCGAGGCGGTGTTCAACATGGGCTTCGTCGCCCACCACCTCATCCGGTTCACTCGCGAGGCCCTGCGCGGCGAGCACAACGCTTCGTTCTACGCGGCCAAAGCCGACCAGGCGAAGGAGCAACGCACGCCATGGTGGCAGGCCGCGCGCCGGTTCCTACCGACGTGACGGAGTGACGGACCTGCCGCTGCGCTCGGCCGCAGCGGCAAGTGCCGTCAAGGAAAATCGGCGCCTGCGACCGAATAGTCCCGCACTGGCCCTTGGCAGGCTGCTTGCAAGGTTCTATAGACCGCGCTCAACGTTTTCATGAACGAGAAAGGAATCGACCCATCGGTCGGTTTCCAATCGAGAGATCCCTGGGCAACCAGGTGATATGGCCGGAAGGCTTTGAGGGGCGAAAGCCCTTTCAGGCTTTATCCGGCCATGTCCTGTCCGAGACTGCAGGCGCTGGGCGACCGGCTTAATCTTCCAGCCTGCACAGACGGGGAAGACCGAATTCAACATCCTCGCGCACCCTGGCGATTCGTCGGGGTCGAGAGGCATCGGTTTGAACCATCTCACCCGTGTCGTCCACCCATTCGGGGGGCAGCAGGGGACAGGGCCGTGAAGCGTCGTCCAGGACGTTCCGGCTTTCATGAGCCGAATTCCGTCCCGGGCGGCATGTGCAACCGGCGGACCCATCCTCGGGTTCCGCCAACCGGAGAGAGCCCCAGTGGACAGGACAGCCAAAGCTGATCTCGTCTCGACGCTCAACGGCGTGTTCGCGAACACGTCCGTCGTCGTCGTGGCCCACTACAAGGGCCTCACGGTCGCCGACATGCAGAAGCTGCGCTCGCAGATGAAGCTGGCCGGTGCCACCGTGAAGGTCACCAAGAACCGCCTCGCCAACATCGCTCTCGATGGCACGGACGTCGCCTCCATCAAGCCCCTCCTGAAGGGTCCGACCCTGCTCGCCTATTCGAGCGACCCGGTCGCGGCCGCCAAGGTTGCGGTGGAGTTCGCCAAGGTCAACGACAAGCTCGTGATCCTCGGCGGCGCCATGGGCACGACAGCCCTGAACCCGGACGGCGTGAAGGCCTTGGCCTCGCTCCCGTCCCTCGACGAACTGCGCGCCAAGATCGTGGGCCTCATCCAGGCTCCCGCGACCAAGATCGCCCAGGTCGTCAACGCACCGGCGGCCAAGCTCGCCCGCGTGTTCGGGGCCTATGCCACGAAGGACGAGGCTCAGGACGAAGCGGCCTGAAGGTCGCATCGTTCTTCTCAACCCATCCGTTCAAACCGATCTCTGAAGGAACACCACCATGGCTGATCTCGCCAAGCTCGTCGACGACCTGTCCTCGCTGACCGTTCTCGAGGCCGCCGACCTCGCCAAGCTGCTCGAAGAGAAGTGGGGCGTCTCGGCCGCCGCTGCCGTCGCCGTCGCCGGCCCCGCCGCCGGTCCGGCCGCCGCCGTCGAGGAGCAGACCGAGTTCACGGTCATGCTCACCGCCGCCGGCGACAAGAAGATCGAGGTCATCAAGGAGGTCCGCGCGATCACCGGCCTCGGCCTCAAGGAAGCCAAGGACCTCGTCGAAGGCGCTCCGAAGGCCGTCAAGGAGTCCGTCAACAAGGAAGAGGCCGAGAAGCTCAAGGCCCAGCTCGAGAAGGCTGGCGCCAAGATCGAGCTCAAGTAAGACTCTTCGGTGGGCCGCCTCAGGCCCATCACTTCCCCGTCGGGCTCCCCGGAGCTTGACGGGCCCAAAGGCCCGCGGGTTCGCGCCCGTGGGCTAAGGTCGCTTCCGGCGACACGACCGGCCCGGCGACGGGCCACCAGATTTTCAGTTCGGGAGGGCGGCGTCCGGCGGGGCGCGTCCATCGCCTGGTCGCGGGAGGCACGAGCCTTCCCCGGGCATCCGGTACGCGGGACGTAGGAGCGAGGTCACCCATGGCCAACACGCTGGTCGGTCGCAAGCGCATTCGCAAATTCTTCGGCAAGATCAAGGAAGTCGCCGAGATGCCGAACCTCATCGAGGTTCAGAAGGCATCCTACGACCAGTTCCTGATGATGGACGAGCCGGAAGGCGGGCGGGGCGACGAAGGCCTGCAGACCGTGTTCAAGTCGGTTTTCCCGATCTCGGACTTCTCGGCCACGGCCCTCCTCGAGTTCGTGAAGTACACGTTCGAGCAGCCGAAATACGACGTCGACGAGTGCCGTCAGCGCGGCATCACCTATGCGGCCCCGCTCAAGGTGACCCTGCGCCTCATCGTGTTCGACGTCGATCCCGACACCGGTGCGAAGTCGGTCAAGGACATCAAGGAGCAGGACGTCTACATGGGCGACATGCCCCTGATGACGGAGAACGGCACCTTCATCGTCAACGGCACCGAGCGCGTCATCGTCTCCCAGATGCACCGTTCGCCCGGCGTGTTCTTCGACCACGACAAGGGCAAGACCCACTCGTCGGGCAAGCTCCTGTTCGCCGCCCGCATCATCCCGTATCGCGGCTCCTGGCTCGACGTCGAGTTCGACGCCAAGGACATCGTCCACGTCCGCATCGATCGCAAGCGCAAGCTGCCGGTGACCTCCCTGCTGTTCGCCCTCGGGCTCGACGGCGAGGAGATCCTGTCGACGTTCTACAACCGCGTGCTGTACGACCGCGACGGCGCCGAGTGGCGCGTGCCGTACGATGCCGAGCGCCTGAAGGGCTTCAAGGCCTCCGTCGACCTCGTCGATGCCGAGTCCGGTGAAGTCGTGCTCGAAGCCGGCAAGAAGCTCAACGCCCGGAACGCGCGCCAGATCGCCGAGCGCGGCGTGAACTTCCTCAAGGCCACGGACGAAGACCTCATCGGCCAGTACATCGCCGAGGATCTGGTGAACGACCAGACGGGCGAGATCTGGGCCGAGGCCGGCGACGAAATCTCCGACAAGCTCCTCAAGAGCCTCGAAGAGGTCGGCATCACCGAGCTGCCCGTGCTCGACATCGACCACATCAACGTCGGTCCCTACATCCGCAACACCCTCGCGGTGGACAAGAACTCCGCCCGCGAAGGCGCGCTGTTCGACATCTACCGGGTCATGCGTCCCGGCGAGCCGCCGACCCTCGACACCGCCGAGGCGATGTTCCACTCGCTGTTCTTCGATTCCGAGCGCTACGACCTCTCGGCGGTCGGCCGCGTGAAGATGAACATGCGCCTCGACCTCGACGCCGAGGACACCGTGCGGACCCTGCGCCGTGAGGACATGCTCGCGGTCGTCAAGGCTCTGGTGGATCTGCGCGACGGCAAGGGCGAAATCGACGACATCGATCACCTCGGCAACCGCCGTGTGCGGTCCGTCGGCGAGCTCATGGAGAACCAGTACCGCCTCGGTCTGCTCCGCATGGAGCGCGCCATCAAGGAGCGGATGTCCTCCGTCGACATCGACACGGTGATGCCGCAGGACCTCATCAACGCGAAGCCCGCGGCCGCGGCCGTGCGCGAGTTCTTCGGCTCGTCGCAGCTGTCGCAGTTCATGGATCAGACCAATCCGCTCTCGGAAGTGACGCACAAGCGGCGCCTCTCGGCGCTCGGACCCGGCGGTCTGACCCGCGAGCGCGCCGGCTTCGAAGTGCGCGACGTGCACCCGACGCATTACGGCCGCATCTGCCCGATCGAGACCCCGGAAGGCCCGAACATCGGCCTGATCAACTCGCTGGCGACCTTCGCCCGGGTGAACAAGTACGGCTTCATCGAGACCCCCTTCCGCAAGGTGAAGGACGGCGTCGTCACCACTGACGTCGCCTACCTGTCGGCGATGGAAGAGGCGAAGTACTACGTCGCCCAGGCCAACGCCCAGATGGACGAGGCCTTCAAGTTGACGGAAGACCTCGTGGTCTGCCGTCGTGCCGGCGACGTCATCGTCGTGCCGCCGGACCGCGTCGATCTCATGGACGTGTCGCCGAAGCAGCTCGTTTCGGTCGCCGCCGCGCTGATCCCGTTCCTCGAGAACGACGACGCGAACCGCGCCCTCATGGGCTCGAACATGCAGCGGCAGGCGGTGCCGCTGGTTCGTGCCGACGCGCCCTTCGTGGGCACGGGCATGGAGGCCGTGGTCGCCCGCGATTCCGGTGCCGCCATCGCGGCGCGCCGCTCGGGCATCGTCGATCAGGTGGACGCCACCCGTATCGTCATCCGCGCCACGGAAGAGGCGGACGCCACCAAGCCGGGCGTCGACATCTACCGCCTGCAGAAGTTCCAGCGCTCCAACCAGTCGACCTGCATCACGCAGAAGCCGTTGGTGCGCGTCGGCGAGTCCGTGAAGAAGGGCGAGATCATCGCCGACGGTCCGTCGACGGAGTTCGGCGAGTTGGCCCTGGGCCGGAACGTGCTCGTCGCTTTCATGCCCTGGAACGGCTACAACTTCGAGGACTCGATCCTGCTCTCCGAGCGGATCGTGAAGGATGACGTGTTCACCTCGATCCATATCGAGGAGTTCGAGGTGATGGCCCGAGACACCAAGCTCGGTCCGGAAGAGATCACCCGCGACATCCCCAACGTCTCCGAAGAAGCGCTGAAGAACCTCGACGAGGCCGGCATCGTCTACATCGGTGCCGAGGTCCACGCCGGCGACATCCTGTGCGGCAAGATCACCCCGAAGGGCGAAAGCCCGATGACGCCGGAGGAGAAGCTTCTCCGTGCGATCTTCGGCGAGAAGGCGTCCGACGTGCGCGACACCTCGCTTCGGGTCCCCCCGGGCGTGACCGGCACCATCGTCGAGGTCCGGGTGTTCAACCGCCACGGCGTCGACAAGGACGAGCGCGCCCAGGCCATCGAGCGCGAGGAAATCGAGCGTCTCGCCAAGGATCGCGACGACGAGCAGGCGATCCTCGACCGCAACACCTACGCGCGTCTGGCCACCGTCCTCATCGGTCAGGCCCCCATCGCCGGTCCGAAGGGCTTCAAGAAGGAGACCACGCTCAACCGTGAGCTCCTCTCCGAGTACCCGCGTTCGCAATGGTGGCAGTTCGCCGTCATCGACGACCGTCTCATGACCGAGATGGAAGCGATGCAGAAGCAGTACGACGAGTCGAAGAAGCGCCTGGAGCAGCGCTTCCTCGACAAGGTCGAGAAGCTGCAGCGCGGCGACGAGCTGCCCCCCGGCGTGATGAAGATGGTCAAGGTCTTCGTCGCGGTGAAGCGCAAGATCCAGCCGGGCGACAAGATGGCTGGCCGTCACGGCAACAAGGGCGTCGTGTCGCGCATCGTCCCCATCGAGGACATGCCGTTCCTCGAGGACGGCACGCATGCCGACATCGTGCTCAACCCGCTCGGCGTGCCCTCGCGCATGAACGTCGGTCAGATCCTGGAGACCCACCTGGGCTGGGCCGCGGCCGGTCTCGGCCGCAAGGTCGGGCTCGCGGTGGACGCGTATCTTCGCAGCAACGACATCGCGCCCCTCAAGGCGGAGATGGAGGCGATCTACTCGCCGTCGGAGCTCGAAGGCCTGTCGGACGAGGACATGGCTGAGGCGGCCAACAACGTGCGCCGCGGCGTGCCGATGGCCACTCCGGTGTTCAACGGCGCCAAGGAAGCCGACATCGAGCAGATGCTGGAGATGGCCGGTCTCGACCGGTCGGCCCAGTCGACGCTCTACGACGGCCGCACGGGTGAGCCCTTCGACCGCAAGGTCACCATGGGCTACATCTACATGCTGAAGCTGCACCACCTCGTGGACGACAAGATCCACGCCCGGTCGATCGGTCCGTACTCCCTCGTCACCCAGCAGCCGCTGGGCGGCAAGGCGCAGTTCGGCGGTCAGCGCTTCGGCGAGATGGAGGTCTGGGCGCTCGAGGCCTACGGCGCCGCCTACACCTTGCAGGAGATGCTCACGGTGAAGTCGGACGACGTCGCCGGCCGCACCAAGGTGTACGAGGCCATCGTTCGCGGCGACGACACCTTCGAGGCCGGCATCCCCGAGTCCTTCAACGTGCTCGTCAAGGAAATGCGCTCGCTCGGCCTCAACGTCGAGCTCACCTCCTCGAAGAAGACCGCCAACGACCAGATCGAGCCGCCCGCCGAGGCGGCCGAGTAACCACCGCACCACGCTCCCGCGCCGGCTCACTCGCCGGCGCGGTCCGAGCGGGGAGGGGAAGCGCCTCCCGGATGATGACGGCCAGCGGCGACTGAGACAGTCGCGGCGCCGACCAGTTTACAGCACGCGGTAGCCCCTCGGCGGAGGGTGCACCCCGTCAGCAGGAGTCGATCCATGAACCAAGAGGTCATGAATCTTTTCAACCAGCAGGCTCAGCCCCAGAGCTTCGACCAGATCAAGATCTCGATCTCGTCGCCGGAGAAGATCCTCTCGTGGTCTTTCGGCGAGATCAAGAAGCCCGAGACGATCAACTACCGCACGTTCAAGCCCGAGCGCGACGGCCTGTTCTGCGCCCGGATCTTCGGGCCGATCAAGGACTACGAGTGCCTGTGCGGCAAGTACAAGCGCATGAAGTACAAGGGCGTCATCTGTGAGAAGTGCGGCGTCGAGGTCACCCTCGCGCGCGTCCGGCGCGACCGCATGGGCCACATCGAGCTCGCCGCGCCCGTCGCCCACATCTGGTTCCTGAAGTCGCTGCCGTCCCGCATCGGCCTCCTGCTCGACATGGCCCTCAAGGACCTCGAGCGGATCCTGTACTTCGAGTCCTACGTCACCATCGAGCCGGGCCTCACCCCCCTCAAGGAGCGTCAGCTCCTCTCCGAGGAGGAGTACCTGCGCGCGCAGGAGGAGTACGGCGAGGACTCGTTCACCGCCATGATCGGCGCCGAGGCCATCCGGCGCATCCTGCAGGAACTCGACCTCGACGGGATCGCGGATTCGCTGCGCGAGGAGATCGCCACCACGACCTCCGAGCTGAAGCCGAAGAAGCTCCTCAAGCGCCTGAAGATCATCGAGGCCTTCCAGATGTCGGGCAACAAGCCCGAGTGGATGATCCTCACCGTGGTCCCCGTGATCCCGCCGGACCTGCGCCCCCTCGTCCCCCTGGACGGCGGCCGCTTCGCCACGTCCGATCTGAACGATCTCTACCGCCGCGTCATCAACCGCAACAACCGCCTGAAGCGGCTGATCGAACTGCGCGCGCCGGACATCATCATCCGCAACGAGAAGCGCATGCTTCAGGAAGCGGTCGACGCCCTGTTCGACAACGGCCGCCGCGGCCGCGTCATCACGGGCGCCAACAAGCGTCCCCTGAAGTCCCTCGCCGACATGCTCAAGGGCAAGCAGGGCCGCTTCCGCCAGAACCTGCTCGGCAAGCGCGTCGACTATTCCGGCCGTTCGGTCATCGTCGTCGGCCCGGAGCTGAAGCTGCACCAGTGCGGCCTGCCGAAGAAGATGGCACTGGAGCTGTTCAAGCCGTTCATCTACGCGCGCCTCGACGCCAAGGGCTTCTCGG
Source organism: Methylobacterium sp. Leaf102 (assembly GCF_001422425.1). Classification (NCBI taxonomy): domain Bacteria; kingdom Pseudomonadati; phylum Pseudomonadota; class Alphaproteobacteria; order Hyphomicrobiales; family Methylobacteriaceae; genus Methylobacterium; species Methylobacterium sp. Leaf102. The sequence continues at coordinate 13,534 of NZ_LMMX01000020.1, forward strand.
CAACCGTGAAGCAGGCGAAGAAGCTCGTGGAGAAGGAGAAGCCCGAGGTTTGGGATATCCTCGACGAGGTGATCCGCGAACACCCGGTGATGCTCAACCGCGCGCCGACGCTCCACCGCCTCGGCATCCAGGCGTTCGAGCCCAAGCTCATCGAGGGCAAGGCGATCCAGCTCCACCCGCTGGTCTGCGCCGCGTTCAACGCCGACTTCGACGGCGACCAGATGGCCGTGCACGTTCCCCTGAGCCTCGAGGCTCAGCTGGAGGCGCGCGTTCTGATGATGTCGACGAACAACATCCTGCACCCTGCCAACGGCCTGCCGATCATCGTGCCGTCGCAGGATATCGTGCTCGGCCTGTACTACCTGTCCATCGTGGCCGAGGGCGCCATCGGCGCGTTCGACCCGACGAGCAAGACCAACCCGATGCAGGGCGTCTTCGGCAATGTGGGCGAGCTCGAGCACGCGCTGGCGGCCAAGACCGTCAAGCTGCACTCGAAGATCCGCTGGCGGTGGAACGGCATCGGCCCCGATGGCGAGCCGCTGACGAAGACCTACGACACCACGCCGGGCCGCGTGATCCTGTCCGGCGCCCTGCCGCTGCACAAGAACGTCCCCTTCGACGTCGTCAACAAGCTGATGACCAAGAAGGAGATCTCGTCGATGATCGACACCGTCTACCGCCACTGCGGTCAGAAGGAGTCGGTGATCTTCTGCGATCGCATCATGGCGCTCGGCTTCAACCACGCGTTCAAGGCCGGCATCTCGTTCGGCAAGGACGACATGGTGGTGCCCGACAACAAGTGGCCCATCGTCGACGACACGCGTGCCCTCGTGAAGGACTACGAGCAGCAGTACAACGACGGCCTGATCACCCAGGGCGAGAAGTACAACAAGGTGGTGGATGCCTGGGCCAAGTGCTCGGACAAGCTCGCCGCCGAGATGATGCTGCGCATCTCCACGGTGCAGAAGGACGAGAACGGCGCCGACAAGCAGATCAACTCGATCTACATGATGAGCCATTCCGGTGCCCGTGGTTCGCCGGCGCAGATGAAGCAGCTCGCCGCCATGCGCGGCCTCATGGCCAAGCCCTCGGGCGAGATCATCGAGACGCCGATCATCTCGAACTTCAAGGAAGGCCTCGACGTGCTCGAGTACTTCAACTCGACCCACGGCGCCCGTAAGGGCCTCGCGGACACCGCGTTGAAGACGGCCAACTCCGGCTACCTGACCCGTCGTCTCGTCGACGTGGCCCAGGACGCGGTCATCCGCGAGGTCGACTGCGGTTCGACCTCCGGCATCCGCATGCGCGCCATCGTCGACGCGGGCCAGGTCGTGGCCCCGCTCTCGATCCGCATCCTCGGCCGCGCCACGGCGGAGGATCTCGTCGCCCAGGACGGCACGGTCATCGTCAAGACCAACGAGACCATCGAGGAGAAGCACCTGCCGGCCATCCAGGCGGCGGGCATCCAGGAGGTGAAGATCCGCTCGGTGCTGGTGTGCCAGACCCGCAGCGGCGTCTGCGCCACCTGCTACGGCCGAGATCTGGCCCGCGGCACGCCCGTCAACATGGGCGAGGCCGTCGGCGTCATCGCGGCGCAGTCCATCGGCGAGCCGGGCACCCAGCTCACCATGCGCACCTTCCACATCGGCGGCGCGGCGCAGATCGCCGACTCGTCGTTCATCGAGTCGAGCTTCGAGGGCACCATCAAGATCCGCAACCGGGCGCTCGCCCGGAACACGGACGGCGACCTCATCGCCACGGGCCGCAACGTCGCCGTCGTCATCGTCGGCTCCGACGGTTCCGAGCGCGCGGTGCACCGCCTGCAATACGGCGCCAAGCTGCGGGTGGACGAGGGCGACACGGTCAAGCGCGGCCAGCGCATCGCCGAATGGGACCCCTACACCCGTCCGATCATCACCGAGACGGACGGCATCGTCGCCTACGAGGACCTCATCGACGGTCAGTCCATCACGGAGACAACCGACGAGTCGACGGGTATCGCCAAGCGCGTGGTGATCGACTGGCGCGGGACCGCCCGCACCGCCGACCTCAAGCCGGCGATGCTGGTGCTCGATGCCGACGGCAAGCCGATGAAGCTGCCGCGCGGCTCCGACGCCCGCTACTTCCTGCCCGTCGACGCCATCATCGGCTACGATCCGGGTGGGCGCGTGAAGGCCGGCGACATCCTCGCCCGCGTCTCCACCGACTCGGCCAAGACCCGCGACATCACCGGCGGTCTGCCGCGGGTGGCGGAGCTGTTCGAGGCCCGTCGGCCCAAGGACGCGGCGATCATCGCCGAGAAGTCCGGCACGATCCAGTTCGGGCGCGACTACAAGAACAAGCGCCGCCTGACGCTGACCCCGCACGACGGCTCGGACGCCGTCGAGTACCTCATCCCCAAGGGCAAGCACATCCACCTGCAGGACGGGGATGTGGTGGAACTCGGCGACTACATCGTCGACGGCAATCCGGCGCCGCACGACATCCTGGCGATCAAGGGCGTGGAGGAGCTCGCCGCTTACCTCGTCAACGAGATCCAGGAGGTCTACCGGCTCCAGGGCGTGGCCATCAACGACAAGCACATCGAGGTCATCGTCCGGCAGATGCTGCAGAAGGTCGAGATCACCGACGGCGGCGATTCGGACATCCTCACGGGTGACCAGATCGACCGGACGGAACTGGCCGACGCCAACGAGAAGCTGCTCGCCGAAGGCAAGCGTCCCATCGTCGGCGTGCCGGTCCTGCTCGGCATCACCAAGGCCTCCCTGCAGACGAAGTCGTTCATCTCGGCGGCCTCGTTCCAGGAGACCACCCGCGTCCTGACGGAGGCGGCCGTCAACGGCAAGATCGACTACCTCGAAGGCCTCAAGGAGAACGTCATCGTCGGCTCGCTCATCCCGGCCGGCACGGGCTCCATGGCCGCCGACATCCGCGCCGTGGCGCGGCGTCGCGACGCCATGATCCTCCAGCAGAAGGCCGCCGAGAGCGGCGCACAGCCCCTCACGGGCCTGCCGCCCGCCGCCGAGTAGGCGCGAGCGACCGTCACCGAACTAACCAGGGGTCGCCTACGGGCGGCCCCTTTTTCGTGCGCGGACCATCGGAGACAGGTTTCGGGCCGCGACGCCCGTTTCATTCACGGTTCGCTAGGGGAAATGGGTTGACGGCCGGCGAATCCACCTCTATCAGGCCCTCATTGAACGGCTGGCCGTAAGCAGCAATTGATCCACGAGCGTCTCGCTCGGATCCAAGCTTCTTAAACGCATCCGACTTCAACAGACGAACACGTGTCAGCCCGGCATGATCGCTTGCTTGATCGCAGGTGATCCTCTGCTTGCAACGGCGCGCCAAAGGCTGACATCAGCCTGGGGCGCGGTTTTGCGTTTCATCGCACAGGTCGTGCGGCGACGGGGCGGGCCAAACGAGATTTGGATTTCGACGGTCGCCGACGCAGGCGACGCGTTTCGAGAGGATTGGCATGCCGACGATCAACCAGCTGATCGCTCAGCCGCGCAAGGCGCAGAAGAGCCGCAACAAGGTGCCGGCGCTCGACGCCTGCCCGCAGAAGCGTGGCGTCTGCACCCGCGTCTACACGACGACCCCCAAGAAGCCGAACTCCGCGCTCCGTAAGGTCGCCAAGGTTCGTCTGACCAATGGCTTCGAAGTCATCGGTTATATCCCGGGCGAGGGTCACAACCTTCAGGAGCACTCCGTGGTGATGATCCGCGGCGGCCGTGTGAAGGACCTTCCCGGCGTTCGCTACCACATCCTGCGCGGCGTGCTCGACACGCAGGGCGTCAAGGGTCGTAAGCAGCGCCGGTCCAAGTACGGCGCCAAGCGTCCGAAGTAAGTTATTCGCGCACCCCGCAAGGATGTCGCCGGCCCCGATTGGGCTCGAGGCGGCCTGCGCGGGGTGGTTTCAAGACCCTGTATTTAGACGGAGCGAGCGATGTCCCGCCGCCATTCTGCCGAGAAGCGCGAAATCATTCCGGACGCCAAGTACGGCGACATCGTTCTGACCAAGTTCATGAATTCGATCATGTACGAGGGCAAGAAGTCCATCGCCGAGGGTATCGTGTACGGCGCGTTCGACATCGTCGAGAACCGCGCTCGCGCCAACCCCATCGAGGTGTTCCGCGCCGCCCTCGAGAACGTGGCCCCGGCCATCGAGGTTCGCTCCCGCCGCGTCGGCGGCGCGACCTACCAGGTCCCCGTCGAGGTTCGCACCGAGCGCCGTCAGGCCCTGGCCATCCGTTGGCTGATCCAGGCCGCACGCGGCCGCAACGACCGCACCATGGTCGAGCGCCTCTCGGCCGAGCTCCTCGACGCCGCCAACAACCGCGGCAACGCCGTGAAGAAGCGGGAAGACACGCACCGGATGGCGGAAGCCAACCGCGCCTTCTCGCACTACCGCTGGTAAGCGGACCCGGACCCTTTCAGGAGCAATCCGATGCCCCGCACGCACGCGATCGAGGACTACCGCAACTTCGGCATCATGGCCCACATCGATGCCGGCAAGACCACGACCACCGAGCGGATCCTCTACTACACCGGCAAGTCCCATAAGATCGGCGAAGTCCATGACGGCGCCGCGACCATGGATTGGATGACGCAGGAGCAGGAGCGTGGCATCACGATCACCTCCGCGGCGACCACATGCTTCTGGCGCGACAAGCGCCTGAACATCATCGACACCCCCGGCCACGTGGATTTCACCATTGAGGTGGAGCGTTCGCTTCGCGTCCTTGACGGCGCCGTGTGCGTGCTCGACGGCAATCAGGGCGTCGAGCCCCAGACCGAGACCGTCTGGCGCCAGGCCGACAAGTACGACGTGCCTCGCGTCGTGTTCGTCAACAAGATGGACAAGATCGGCGCAGACTTCTTCAAGTGCGTCGCCGATATCATCGACCGTGTCGCCGGCAAGCCGGTGTGCCTGCAGCTGCCGATCGGCGCCGAGACTTCCTTCAAGGGCGTCATCGACCTGATCAAGATGAAGGCCATCGTCTGGACCTCGGAGAAGCTCGGCGCCGAATTCGCCGAAACCGAGATCCCCGACGATCTCGCCGAGCAGGCCGCGGAGTACCGCATCAAGCTCGTCGAGGCCTGCGTCGAGATGGACGACGACGCGATGTCGGCCTACCTCGACGGCGTCGAGCCCGACGCAGAAACGATGCATCGCTTGGTGCGCACCGCCGTGCAGCGTCGCGCCTTCCATCCGGTGCTGTGCGGATCGGCCTTCAAGAACAAGGGCGTCCAGCCCCTGCTCGACGCCGTGGTCGATTACCTACCGTCCCCCGCCGATCGCGGCGAGATCAAGGGCCTCGACTTCAAGACCGAGGAAGAGATCGTCCGTCATCCGTCGGACAGCGATCCCTTCTCCATGCTCGCCTTCAAGATCATGGACGATCCGCACGTCGGCACGATCACGTTCTGCCGCGTCTACTCGGGCAAGATCGAGTCGGGCGCCAACGTCATCAACTCGTCGCGCGACAAGAAAGAGCGCGTCGGCCGCATGCTCCTCATGCACGCCAACAACCGCGAAGACGTCAAGGAGGCCTTCACGGGCGACATCGTCGCCCTGGCCGGCCTCAAGGACACCCGTACGGGCGACACCCTCTGCGATCCGCAGAAGGCCGTGATCCTCGAAAAGATGGAGTTCCCCGAGCCCGTCATCGAGATCGCCGTGGAGCCGAAGTCGAAGGCCGATCAGGAGAAGCTCGGCATCGCTCTCGCCAAGCTGGCCGCCGAGGATCCGTCGTTCCGGGTCTCGACGGACCAGGAGTCGGGCCAGACCATCCTTCGCGGGATGGGCGAGCTCCACCTCGACATCAAGGTCGACATCCTTCGCCGCACCTACATGGTCGATGCCAACATCGGTCAGCCGCAGGTGGCGTATCGTGAGAAGCTCACGAAGCGCACCGAGATCGACTACACCCACAAGAAGCAGACCGGCGGTACCGGTCAGTTCGCCCGGGTGAAGTTCATCGTGGAGCCCAACGAGCCCGGCAAGGGCTTCGAGTTCTCCTCGAAGATCATCGGCGGCACGGTGCCGAAGGAGTACATCCCGGGCGTCGAAAAGGGCCTCAACTCGGTGCTCGGTGCCGGTATCCTAGCAGGCTTCCCCGTCGTGGACATCAAGGTCGAGCTCATCGACGGCGCCTACCACGACGTCGACTCCTCGGCGCTCGCCTTCGAGATCGCGTCGCGTGCAGCCCTCCGTGAGGCCCTCCAGAAGGGTGGATCGGTGTTGCTCGAGCCGGTGATGAAGGTCGAGGTGGTCTCGCCGGAAGAATACACCGGTTCGGTGATCGGCGATCTCAACTCGCGCCGTGGCCAGATCCAGGGCCAGGACATGCGCGGCAACGCGAACGTCATCAACGCAATGGTGCCGCTGGCCAACATGTTCGGCTACGTGAACCAGCTGCGCTCCTTCTCTCAGGGGCGCGCCAACTTCACGATGCAGTTCGACCATTACGAAGAGGTGCCGCGCGGCGAGGCCGAGAAGGTCGTCGCGAAGTACGCTTAAGGCTTCCCGCCTTTTCCGGACCGCAGCAGCATCACCTGAAACACTGAGATTACGGAGGCTACGATGGCCAAAGAGAAATTCGCTCGTACGAAGCCGCACTGCAACATCGGCACGATCGGTCACGTGGACCACGGCAAGACGTCGCTGACGGCGGCGAT
>NZ_LMMX01000021.1:0-14530 GCF_001422425.1 Methylobacterium sp. Leaf102
AAGATAACCAGCGCCGCCGCCAAGACCAAAGTCCCGCTGGCCGCCGCCGATGAACAGGCTTCTACGGGCCCACAGCCCAACCGTCAACGGCCAAATGACGGATTTGCGAAAAAACTTGCATCCGGCTCGGCAGAAGCCGCCCAAGGCCCACCTGTGCCCCGCAAACGGGATTTCTTGCGAGATGTGCCATTCGAACCGGTGAGCCGTGCCCCTCCCCCGCCATGCCCTGCCTCGGGGCCGTTCCCAGCCGGTTCGGTCGAGCGGAGCCCCCTACCCTCTCGCGGGATCAGGCGGACCGGGCGCCTGCACGGCGCCTTGCATCGCGCAGCACGTAGGCGGTGGCGCCCAGCACCATGGCGGCGAGGGCGAACCAGGTCAGGGCGTAGACGAGGTGGTTGTCCGGGAACGCCACGACCGTCAGGCCCCCCTGCGGCAGGCCTCCGGGATTGGGGGTCGCATCGGCATCGACGAAATACGGCGCCACCCGCGACAATCCGCGATCGGCGGCGATGGCGGCGACATCGCGCGAGTACCAGCGCCCGGCCGCCGGATCGTTGGCGCGCAGGAAGGCGCCGCCGGGCTCCGACAGACGCAGCAGGCCGGTGACCCGCACGGGACCTGCGACCTGGCCCGCCGCGCGGGTGGCGGGGTCGCGGCGGTCCCTCGGCACGAAGCCGCGATTGATCAGGATCGTCCCCCCCTCCGCCATCAGGGGGGTCAGCACCCAGAACCCGGCCCCGGCCTCGGTCACGGCCTGGACCAGGGTCTCGCGGTCATGGGCGAACAGGCCCGAAACGAAGACGCGGGTGTAGGGCTCGCAAGCTGGGGCACAGTCGGTGGGGGCCGGCACCGGCGCCGCCTGCAGGCGCGCGTCGACCCGGGCGACGAGGTCGTGCTTCCAGGCGCGGCGCTGGAGCTGCCAGGTTCCGAGGCCGGCGAGGCCCGCGGCGACGAGGCAGGCGAGGAGCCCGAACAGCCACAGGCCCGCGCGCGGGCGGGCCTGTGGAGCGGGTGCGGTCACGGGCGGCCCGCGCCGGCGATCAATGCTGGTGCTGATGCGGTGCCGGCGCCGCGACCCCCGGTTCGGTCGGCACCGATTGGGGGGCCGGCATGTGCATGCCGTGGTCGGCCGGCATCATGTTGGTGTCGAGGTGGTACATCACCCACACGGAGCCCACGAGGGTGATCAGCACCAGGGTCAGGGTGAAGATCAGGGCGAGGATGGTCCACCCACCCTCGGACTTCGTGTTCATGTGCAGGAAGTAGACCATGTGGACCACGATCTGCACCACGGCGAAGCCCATGACGACGATGCCGGTGAGCCTCGGGTTGCCGAGGACGTCGCTCATCACCAGCCAGAACGGGATCGCGGTGAGCACGACCGAGGCCAGGAAGCCGGTCATGTAGTCCCGGAACGTGCCGTGGCCGCCGGGCTCCTCGTGGACGTCGCGCCCACTGCCCCGCGTGTGCAGGTCCTCCGATGCGACGCTCATCTAGAGGACTCCCATGAGGTAGACGAAGGTGAACACGCCGATCCAGACCACGTCGAGGAAGTGCCAGAACATCGACAGGCACATCAGCCGGCGCTTGTTCTCGTCCCCGAGCCCGCGCATCTGGACCTGGATCATGAGGATCACGAGCCAGACGATGCCGAGGCTGACGTGCAGGCCGTGGGTGCCGACCAGGGTGAAGAACGCCGACAGGAACGCGCTGCGCTGGGGCGTCGCCCCCTCGTGGATGAGGTGGTGGAACTCGTAGAGTTCGAGGCCGATGAAGCACAGGCCGAACAGGCCGGTGACGCCGAGCCACAGCAGCATACGGCCCTGTTTCTCCTTCTCCATCTCCAGCATGGCGAAGCCGTAGGTGATGGAGGAGAACAGCAGCATCGAGGTGTTGAGCGCCACGAGCTTGAGGTCGAACAGGTCCTTCGGCGAAGGTCCGGCCGCGTAGTTGCGCCCGAGCACGGCGTAGACCGCGAACAGGGCCGCGAAGATGAGGCAATCGCTCATCAGGTAGAGCCAGAAGCCCAGCATCGTTCCGCCTTCGGGATGATGCTTGCCCTGCGCGTCGTGGAAGACCGGGGTGTCCCCCGGTCCCTTGAAATCGTCGGCGGTGAAGGCCGCCGTGGAATGCGCCGCCATGGTTCTCAGACCCGTTCCGCCAGGAGTGCCGTGCGCGCATTCTCCGTCCGCACGACCTCGTCGACGGGAATGTAGAAGTCGCGGGCGTAGTTGAAGGTGTGGCCGATGGTGACCACCGCCAGCGCCACGAAGCTGAGCGCCGCCAGCCACCAGATGTACCAGATCATCGCGAACGAGAAGACGATGCTGAGCATCCCGAGGATGATGCCGGCCGCGGTGCTGCGCGGCATGTGGATCTTGTTGAAGCCGCTCACCGGCCGGACGTAGCCGCGCTTCTTCATGTCCCACCACGCGTCATGGTCGTGGACCACGGGCGTGAAGGCGAAGTTGTAGTCCGGCGGCGGCGAGGAGGTCGCCCATTCGAGGGTACGGCCGTTCCACGGATCGCCGGTCAGGTCGCGCAGTTCCTCGCGCCTCAGGAAACTCACCACCAGGGTGACGATGAACGAGGCGATGCCGAGCAGGATGAGGAACGCCCCAAAGGCCGCGATGACGAACCAGATCTGGAGCGACGGGTCGTCGAAGTGCTGCACCCGGCGCGTCACGCCCATGAGCCCGAGGATGTAGAGCGGCATGAAGGCGAACCAGAAGCCCGTGAGCCAGAACCAGAACGAGGTCTTGCCCCAGAACGGATCGAGCTTGTAGCCGAAGGCCTTCGGGAACCAGTAGGTGATGCCCGCGAGCATGCCGAACAGCACGCCGCCGATGATGACGTTGTGGAAGTGCGCGACGAGGAACAGCGAGTTGTGCAGCACGAAGTCGGCCGGGGGCACCGCGAGGAGCACGCCGGTCATGCCGCCGACGGTGAAGGTCACCATGAAGCCGACGGTCCAGAGCATCGGCACGTCGAAGTCGATGCGGCCCCTGTACATGGTGAACAGCCAGTTGAAGATCTTAGCCCCCGTCGGGATCGAGATGATCATCGTCGTGATGCCGAAGAAGGAGTTCACGCTGGCGCCCGACCCCATGGTGAAGAAGTGGTGCAGCCACACGAGGTAGGACAGGATCGTGATCACCACCGTGGCGTAGACCATCGAGGCGTAGCCGAAGAGGCGCTTGCGCGAGAACGTCGCGACGATCTCGGAGAACACGCCGAAGGCCGGCAGGATGAGGATGTAGACCTCCGGGTGACCCCAGATCCACACGAGGTTCACGTACATCATCGGGTTGCCGCCGAGATCGTTCGAGAAGAAGTGCGTGCCCACGTAGCGATCGAGGGACAGCATCGACAGAACGGCGGTGAGGACCGGGAAGGCGGCCACGATGAGGATGTTGGTGCAGAGGGACGTCCAGGTGAAGATCGGCATCCGCATCATGCTCATGCCGGGGGCCCGCATCTTCACGATGGTGGCGATGAGGTTGATGCCCGAGAGCAGCGTCCCGATCCCGGCGATCTGCAGCGCCCAGATATAATAGTCGACGCCGACCCCGGGGCTCATGGCCGGTCCCGACAGGGGCGGATAGGCGAGCCAGCCCGTGCGGGCGAATTCGCCGACGAACAGCGAGGCCATCACCGTGAGGGCGCCGCTGACGGTCATCCAGAAGCTGAAGTTGTTGAGGAACGGGAAGGCCACGTCGCGGGCGCCGATCTGCAGGGGCACGACGTAGTTCATCAGGCCCGTCACCAGGGGCATCGCCACGAAGAAGATCATGATCACGCCGTGGGCCGTGAAGATCTGGTCGTAGTGGTGCGGCGGCAGGTAGCCCTCGTTGGCGCCGAAGGCCATGGCCTGCTGGGCCCGCATCATCAGGGCGTCGGCAAAGCCGCGCAGGAGCATGACCAGGGCCAGCACGATGTACATGATGCCGATCTTCTTGTGATCGACGCTCGTGAACCAGTCGCGCCACAGGGGCCCCCAGAGGCGGAAATAGGTGAGGCCGCCGAGGACCACGAGGCCGCCGAGGCCGACCATCGCGAAGGTGACGAGGAGGATCGGCTCATGCAGCGGAACGGCGTCGAGGGTCAGCCGCCCGAACAGGAGCTTCTGAAGATCCGGATTGGAGAACATGGGCCTGTCTCGTGAGAGGAGTGCCGAATGGGGCCGCGGGCGGAGGCGTCCGCGTTATTTGTTGAGCTGACCGGGGGCGACGGGATCGGTGCCGCCGGGTCCGTCGCTCTTGGTTCCGTCCCCGGCCGGAGCGGCATCCCCCGCGCCGGTGGCGTGACCGGAATGATCGTGGCCGGAATGGTCCGATCCCGAATGCGGCTTCACCTCGGGCGCCGTGGATTTCGGCTTCATGCCCTGCGGCTGCTCGGGGCTGTGCGACGACCGCCCCGAACCGCCGACGGTGGCGGCGTTGCCCTCGTCGCCGCGCTCGGCGTAGCGATTGTCGTATTCCAGGCGAGCCCGGTTGGCGTGGCTGTCCTTGCCGGCGCCGCCCTTGGCGTCGATGGCCATCATCTCGTGCATGCACATCTTGCCGGGCACGGCACACATGTTGAGCACCCGCCCGTAGAGGCCGGGATCGACGGAGGAGTAGAACGTCACCGGCTCGCGCTCGCTCGGCCGCTCGAGTTCGAGGTAGGCGTCGCGGCTGAGCGGCTTGTCGGCCGCCTTCGCCTTGGCGACCCAGGCGTCGAAGCCGGCCTGATCGAGGCCGACGAAGCGGAAGTTCATGCGGGAGAAGCCCGAGCCGCTGTAGTTCGCCGACATGCCCTCGAAGGTGCCGGGCTTGTTGATCACGGCGTGCAGCTTCGTCTCCATGCCGGGCATGGCGTAGATCTGCCCGGCCAGCGCGGGGATAAAGAACGAGTTCATCACCGTGGCGGCCGTGATCTTGAACGTGATGGGCACATCGACGGGGGCGGCGATCTCGTTGACGGTGGCGATGCCCTGATCTGGGTAGAAGAACAGCCACTTCCAATCGAGTGCGACGACCTCGACCACCAGGGGCTTCACGTCCTTCGGCAGGGGCCGCGACGCGTCCAGGCGGCTCAGCGGCCGGTAGGGATCGAGGGTGTGGGTGCTGATCCAGGTGAGCGCGCCGAGCGCGATGACGATCACCAGGGGCGCCGACCAGATCAGCACCTCGAGGTGGGTCGAGTGGTGCCAATCGGGATCGTAGGTCGCCGCCTTGTTCGACGCGCGGTAGCGCCAGGCGAAGAACAGGGTCGCGGCGATCACCGGAATGATGATCAGGAGCATCAGCCCCGTGGAGGCGAGGATGAGGTCGCGCTGCCGCATGGCGATGTCGCCCGACGGCTGCATCAGCACCATATTGCAGCCCGACAGCAGGCCGAACACGGGCAGGAGGAGGAGCGGTCTCAGAATTCTGACGGTCATGGGATCGGCTGACGCGGACTCGATGATGCCGCCCGTGCCGTGCCGCGGATCGGCGTCACGTCGAACGTGGCGCCTAGTGCGATGCAACAGACCGGCCTGACAAGGGGAAAGGTATGCTCTCAGGTAGGCACTGGGAGCATAGCCAAACCCTTTCCCCCGAGGCAATGTCCCTTACCGCCTCAGGGACATTCTCCCGCCCCGGTGGCATCGTGTCCCCGTCCCGGCCGCGGCGCCGCGGCTGCGACAGGGCAGCGCCGTTTCCGAGCCGGAGCGGCTTTCGCTTTGACGGGTGGTGGCGGCAGGCCCTAATCAGGACCGAGACTAGGTCAGGATCGAGACGAAGGGGCCGCGCCCAGGCGGACGCATCGCCCCCCATCCATCAAGCCAGCGAGCAGACGTTTCCCGATGAGCGCAGATTACGCAGTGCCGTCCTCGTCGGAGGCGGAGCGCCACGCCCACGAGGCCCTCTCGGACCATACGGTCGCCCCGGGCGAGATCGCCATCGGCGTGGTGATCGGCCGCGCCGCCGAGTATTTCGACTTCTTCGTCTACGGCATCGCCTCGGTGCTCATCTTCCCGAAGGTGTTCTTCCCCTTCGCGACGCCGCTCGCCGGCACGCTGTATTCCTTCGCGCTGTTCGCCCTCGCCTTCGTCGCCCGGCCCATCGGCTCGGCGATCTTCACGGAGATCGACCGGCGGCACGGGCGCGGGGTGAAGCTCACCATCGCGCTGTTCCTGCTCGGCGGCTCCACGGCGGCCATCGCCTTCCTGCCGAACTACGCGACGCTGGGCGCCACCACGATCTGGCTGCTCGCGGCCTTCCGGTTCGGCCAGGGCTTGGCGCTCGGCGGCGCCTGGGACGGCCTCGCCTCGCTGCTCGCCCTCAACGCCCCCGAGGGAAAGCGCGGCTGGTACGCGATGATGCCGCAGCTCGGCGCGCCCATCGGCTTCATGCTGGCCTCGGCCCTGTTCGCGTTCTTCCTCGCCAACCTGTCGGAAGCCGACTTCCTCGATTTCGGCTGGCGCTACCCGTTCTTCGTCGCCTTCACCATCAACGTGGTGGCTTTGTTCGCCCGCCTGCGCCTCGTGGCGACGGAGGAATTCGTCCGCCTCATCGAGATGCGCGAACTCGAGCCGACGCCGGTGCTCGAGACCGTGCGGGTGCATGGCCGCGACATCCTCGTCGGCGCCTTCGTGCCCCTGGCGAGCTTCGCGCTGTTCCACCTCGTGACGGTGTTCCCGATCTCGTGGATCAACCTGTTCACCCAGCGCTCGGTGGGCGAGTTCCTCATGGTGCAGTTCGCCGGGGCGGTCGTCGGTGCCGGCGCCATCGTGATCTCGGGCATCGTCGCCGACCAGATCGGACGCCGGACCCTGGTGGCCATCGCGGCCGGCCTGATCCTGCTGTTCGCCCTCGGCAGCATCGTGGCCCCACTGCTCGTCGGCGACAGCGAGGTCGGCCAGACCATCTACGTGCTGGTGGGCTTCGGTCTGCTCGGTCTCTCGTACGGCCAGACCTCGGGCTCGGTCACGAGCAACCTCGGCACCCGCTACCGCTACACCGGCGCGGCGCTCACCTCGGATCTGGCTTGGCTCATCGGCGCCGGTTTCGCGCCGCTGGTCGCCCTCAGCCTGTCGAGCGAGTTCGGTCTCGCCTGGGTCGGCGTCTACCTGCTGTCCGGCGCCGTCGCGACCCTCGCGGCCCTCGGCTACAACCGGCGCACCACCGCGACGGCCTGAGCGACTCGCCGTTCCACGGATGCGTGGAACGGCGCATCCTGCCGTCGGTGGAACGGCGCACCGCCCTACTCGGAACGGTCGCGCCCGGCTTGCGGCTCGGCATCCTCGTCCTCGTCCTCGGCGGTGGGGATCGCGTAGCGATCCGTCAGCCAGCGGCCGAGATCGACGTCGGCGCAGCGGGTCGAGCAGAACGGACGGAACTCCGGCTTGGCCGGCTTGCGGCAGATCGGGCACGCCTCTTCGGGCGCCGTCGGCCAGGGAATCGGTCCGGTCACAGGCTGCTCCCCGGTGCTTGTCCCCACGCTCCCCGAACGGGAAAACCCTCGCCTTCCAAGAGACTCAGGGTCTCGTAGAGCGGCAGGCCGATCACCGCGCTGTGCGAGCCGACGAGCTTGACTACGAAGGCGCCGGCCAGCCCCTGGATGGCGTAGCCGCCGGCCTTGCCGCGCCATTCCTCCGAGGCGACGTAGGCCTCGATCTCGCGACTCGACAGCCGCTTGAACCGCACCCGGGTCTCGACCACGCGTTCGCGCCGGGTGCCCTTCGGCGACAGGAGGCACACCGCCGTGTAGACCCGGTGCTGGCGCCCCGAGAGCAGGCGCAGGCAATCGGCGGCCTCGTCCGCCACCTCGGCCTTCGGCAGGACGCGGCGCCCCACCGCCACCACGGTATCGGCAGCAATCACAAAGGCTTGGCGCATGTCGTCACGCCGCCGCGCCGCGTCGCCCGCGACGTCGAGCTTGTCGCGCGCCAGGCGCCGGGCGAGCTCGCGCGGGGTCTCGGACTTGCGCGGCGTCTCGTCGACATCCGCCGGCAGGAGCGCGTCGGGCTCGATCCCGGCCTGCTGCAACAGGGCGAGCCGCCGCGGCGAAGCGGAGGCGAGGACGAGTCGGGCGCCGCCCGATGGCGCGGGTGACCCGGAGGCATCAGCTGTCGTCACGTGCGAACCGTCATGCGAAAAAAGTGATCCAGACAAAGGACTTACGGGAACCCCCGCCGGCCCGGAGCGACACCGCCCGGCAAGCCGCGCGACGCTATCGGAATCCGGCCCGAATGGGAACGCACGCAGCCCCCATCAAGGCCGTGGACAACGCGACCGTGTCTGGTATGGTCTCTCCCGCGGCCCCAAACGCCGCACCGCAGGCCCCACGCCGCGGCTCGCGGGCGTAGTTCAGTGGTAGAACGTCAGCTTCCCAAGCTGAATATGCGGGTTCGATTCCCGCCGCCCGCTCCAAATGATCTCGTTGAAGCATCAGCCTTTCTCACGTTCTGCCGCTGATCTCGCGTTCCCCATGTTCCCCAACGCGTTCCCCAGGCCGGTTCAGGGCTTGTTCCTAACCGCCCGGTGCGCGGCCCGTAATTCGGCGACCGCGCGGGATTTTCCGATGGCGCCGCGCGAGTAACGCAGCGTCGTCGAGCCCTGCGCATGGGCGGCGGCCGACCGAATATGGTCGAGATCCGCACCGGCATCCTCGGCCTCGGTGATGGCGCCGGCGCGCGCGTCCATGTTCCACACGGCATCCGGCACACCGGCAGCCCGGGCGACGATGCGCCATTCCCGCCCGTAGGCCGACTCGGCGTAGGGCCGGCCGGCAGTCTCGTCGATGATCAGCGGTCCGGTGCGGCGGTCGGCCGGCACGCGATCGAGGAGCGCCAGGACGATTGCGCAGAGCTTCAGGGCGTGTGCGGCGAAGGCCCCCGTCTTCGTAGTGGCCTTGCGCACCACTAGAGCTGTGCCCGTTCAGATTGGATCATAGGCATCGTATCCAGCGGCGGTGAGATAGTTTCGGCATTCGTCAGGTCTGAACGCCGCGAAAGCGTCGTGAATGGCGCGGGTCAGGTCGTCGGCGGTTCGCGCTGCGGCGGTCCGGAGCAGGGCTTTGGCTTTGGCGAAAACCTGTTCGATGGGGTTGAAGTCCGGACTGTAGGGCGGGAGATAGAGCACCTGTGCGCCGACCGCCTCGATGGCTTCGCGCACCCCGGCGACCTTGTGGGCGTTCAGATTGTCGAGGATGACGGTGTCGCCGGGCTTCAGCACAGGAGCCAGGGTGTCGGTGACGTAGGCCCGGAAGCGCATGCCATTCGTTGCTCCGTCGAAGACGGTCCTGGCGATCAGGCCCGTGGCGCGCAGGGCGGCGGTGATTGTGGTGGTTTTGTAATGATGGGGTGGACGCCCCCCGACGGCATCGATGTGCCAGAGTGGTGGTGTTGTGAACCACCCGAGGGAGGCGTCCGTGACAGAGGTTAGGCGGTGTGGACGGATTAGTGACGGCGGGCTTTCCGAGCGGGCGGATCGATGATTCATAGGGTGTCGGTTTTGGGGAGGCTTGCCCATGCTGACACGGATGACGGACGCGGATTGGACGATCGCCCTGGAGGTGTTCCGCGCGGTTCGCTCGCGACGGGGCGACAAGGGCCGTGACGACCGTAGGTTTCTGGAAGCGCTGCATTATTTCACGGTGCAGAGCGTGACGTGGCGGACACTGCCGGCCGAGTTCGGGAACTGGAATTCGATCTGGAAACGGTCCTGGCGACTGCGCGAGAACGGGACGATCGATGCCTTCTTCGAGGCGCTGGCCGAACTGAGCCCCACCGCCGACTTTGTGCAGATGTTCGACTCGACGGTGGTCCGGGCCCACGTCTCGGCGGCCGGTGCAAAGGGGGGCAGCAGGATCAGGCGCTCGGTCGCTCGCGGGGCTGTTTCTCGACGAAGATCCACCTCAAGACCGACTTTTCCGGCCTGCCCCTCGCCTTCGTCCTGACTGGTGGAGAGGCCGGTGACAGCCCACAGTTCGAAACGCTGCTGGATCTCGGGCCCGACGTGAGGCCCCGCGCCGCCGTCACCGACAAAGGCTACGACAGCAAGCGCAATCGCGCCGCCGCCCGCGTCCGCGGCATCGCTCCGATCATTCCCTACAAAGCCAACGCCAAGAAGAGACCCGTCTTCTTTCCAAAAGCCCTCTACCGGACCAGGGCGCGCATCGAGCAGACCTTCGGAAAGCTCAAACGCTTCAAACGCATCGCGTTACGCTGCGAGAAGACCAGAGCGAGCTTCGCAGCGTTCGTCTCCCTCGCCCTCGCATTCATCCTCATCAAATCCGTCCACACGACCTAGCACCATCGGCCTGGATCTGGCCAAGAACGTCTTTCAGGCCCACGGCGCGAATGCTGCCGGTGCCCCGATCTTCCGCAAGAAGCTACGGCGTGATCAAGTACTCGCCTTCTTTGCGGCCCAACCACCCTGCCTCGTAGCGATGGAGGCCTGCCCCAGCGCGCATCATTGGGGCCGCGAGATCGGCAAGCTCGGTCACACGGTCAAGCTGATCGCGCCTGCCTACGTGAAGCCCTTCGTCAAGCGCCAGAAGAACGACGCGGCCGATGCCGAGGCGATCTGCGAGGCCGCGTAGCGCCCGACCATGCGCTACGTTGCCGTGAAGAGCGAAGCCAAGCAGGCCGCGGCGGTGATCTTCCGGGCTCGCGACGTGCTGGTCGGCCAGCGCACCCAGCTCATCAACGCGATCCGCGGCCATCTTGCCGAGTACGGCCTGATCGCGCCGCAGGGGCCCGCCCACATCGAGCGGTTGATCGCGCAGATCGAGGATCCCGCTTCGGACATTCCTCCAGCCGCTCGCGCAAGCCTTGCCGTGCTCGTCTGTGCGTTCCGCCACCTGCAGGAACAGACCGCAGCCCTCGATGCCGAGATCGCCACGCGCGCAAAGGCCGACGATACGGCTCGGCGGCTGATGAGCGTGCCGGGTATCGGCCCGCTGATCGCCACCGCTATCGAGGCTCTGGCCCCGCCCGTAGAGACGTTCCGTTCGGGTCGCGACTTCGCCGCCTGGGTCGGGCTGACACCAGTACAACGCTCGACGGGCGGCAAGGAGCGCCTCGGCCGCACCTCTCGCATGGGCGAGCGGACGCTGCGACGCCTGCTCATCATCGCGGCCAGCGCGGTGGTGCGCTGGGCCAAACGCAAGGGCATCCCGGCCGACTCATGGCTCGGCCAAATGCTCGCGCGCAAGCCGCCGATGCTGGTCATCGTGGCTGTGGCGAACAAGAACGCGCGCATCGCGTGGGCCCTTCTGACGAAGGGTGGGATCTACCGAGCTCCGGCCGTCACCGCGTAGGCGGGACGGACGCGAGGCTGTCGGAGGGCGTGAGGAGGTCGACGGACAGGTATGGCGCAACGTCGGTGAGACGGAGTTGGGAGAACCAGGCGCATGGGGAGCGCTTCGAGCGCGCTGTAGTGATGTGGTCCCGACTCTCGCACTCCCATACGGGCCCGCGGCATGTGACCCGCCGCATCAGAGGCCGGACACATGGCAGCACCCGATCACGCACCGCGCCCGTCCAGAGATTCTACTTGCACCCGAAGGGGCGTCCACACATGCCCATGGGGCACGGCGATCTGGCAGCGCTCGCCGCGCGGAGCACGACCATAGCGGCGTGCCATCCTGGTCGTAGCGGCCGTCTCGTCGAGGAAGACCAGGCGCTCCGGATCGAGATCGGGTTGGCGCTCGAACCAGTCCTCGCGCGCGGCCTTCACATCCGGCCGCTCCTGCTCGGCCGCGTGGACAGCCCCTTTTTACGGGCGATGCGGTGCCGGGCGAAGAAGCGTGACAGGCTGCTCGTGCTGGCCCGGACGCCGCGTTCCGAGAGCCTGTCGCGGAGCTCACGCAGGAAGGATTGCGGATGCTCTTCGTAGGTCCGACGGATGAGGGCCGCCTGCGCTTCCAGGCGCTGCGAGTTGCGGTCGCCGCCCATCGGCTTGGGCGCAATCTGCCCGTCCTGCCGGTAGCGTTCGTGCCACCGGATCGCGCTGGCTGCTCCGATACCGAAGCGTTTGGCCGCCTGACGCCGCGATGCGCCCGCTTCAATCGCCGAGACCACACGTGCGCGCAGATCGACCGACAGGGCTGAAGGCATGGCAATCCTCCCTCACAAGCCCGCTCAGTGAATCACACGCAATCCAGACTGACTACCCCAAACGATTCAAGCCGCCAGGGCACGGCTCTAGGTCGGTGGCGAGGTCGGACCACGTCAGGCCGTTGGCCCAGCGCCGACCGTTCAGGACGATGCCGGTCAGCGGCTCGCCGGCGGCGATCGGCGTCCACTCGCCGATGACGTCCTGCTGGCGTATCGCCGTCTCGAACTGAATGGCCGTCCCGAGCGCCAGGGACAGGCGCTCGCGCGCCAGGGCGCCGACGACGAAGGCCTCGACGTGCCCGAGCTTCATCGTGATCCGCCGGCGGGCCGGCTGGGCAAACCGGGCATGCTCCAGCACCTCGTAGAGCCGCCTGCACTCAGGCAGCTCGGCCATGATGCCGAAGGCGAACAACTCCCTCAGCTTCTTGATGATGCCGTAGGCGCCGCACCCGCTCAGGGCCGCCCAGGGCCTTCGGCTTCTTAGCCGCCCCGTACCAGCGGTAGAAATCGCCGATCTTGAGCGCGGCGAGCGCACGGGCGCCGAACGCCTTCTCGATGATGACGAGGGTGTAGGTGTCCTTGTGCCGGGTCGTGTGCTTGAGCCGCTGGAACGGGCTGGCCTCGTCGGTCTGGTATCGGCGTGACAAGCCGAGGATCGTGCCGTCGAAGCGCTGTGTCTCGCGCCCCTGGCCGGACGACCATTCCAGCATCTCGGCCTGGAGCTTCATGCAGGCGGCCGCGAGCAGATCCCGCTGCGCCGGGTCGTCGACGGCGTAGGGCAAGCGCACGGTCTCGGGCCGATAGCCGGCCTTCACGAGATCCGCACGGGCCACCCAATAGGCGACATCCGGCCCAGTCTTGATCCGGCCCAGTCTTGCGCTTCCGGCGCTTGAGGCCGGGCGCTGTGAAGTCAGAGGGCATCGAGGTTCTCGGTTCCGTCGAGGCCGGACGCCTCGAAACGGGAGAGACCGTAGCGCCGATTCCAGAAGGCCTAGACAGCCAGCCAGAAGCGGCCGCCCATGACGGGATCGATCTTCGGCAAGCCGTGGCGCTCCAGGACGATCGCCTTGGCCGCCCACTCCGCCAGCGCCTAGCAGGGTGTTGAAGAAGTCAGCCAGCGGCGGGCAATGAAGCGGATTTCGTCGCCGCAGTGGACGCGGATTTTGCCGCGAAGCGAGCCGTCGGCCTGGACCTCGGCTAATCCCGAGCCGCAGACCGCATCCATCTCGTCATCGCCAATCCCGTCGAACACGATGGCGGCGCGATCGCTCCCGCGGGTGGCTCCGCCAGCAAAAGCTCCGGTGACACACCCGAAGGCGAACGCACCGCGGCCGTCCTCGAAGAGGATGTAGGCCGGCTCGACCATGTCGGCGTAGTCGTCCTCGTAGCCGGGCAGCTCAACGATTGACCCTGACGCAGCAAACTGGTCCGCGCTGAGCGCCAGTTTTTCGGGCATCTTGAACCCTGAAGGAGGGTGGATGCCATGCCTCGCAAACGCTTCACGAATGAACAGATCGCCTTCGCCCTGCGGCAGGCGGAGAACGGTGCCACGGTGGACGAGGTCTGCCGGAAGGTGGGCGTATCCGAGCCGACGTTTTATCGCTGGAAGAAGCAGTTCGTCGGCATGGGYGTGCCGGARATCCGACGGCTCGAGCAGCTGGCGGACGAGAATGGTAAGCTCAAGCGGCTGGTCGCCGATCTGACGCTGGACCGCTCGATGCTGCAGGACGTGCTCAAGGATCAGTGGTGAGGCCCGCCGCTCGCCGTGAGGTCGCTGGTCATCTGCAGGTGGCCTACGACATCAGCGAGCGTCGGGCCTGTCTGGCTACCGGCTTCGGCCGTTCGTCCCAGCGCTACAGGAAGCGCTCGGACCCTCAGGTCGCKCTGCGGATGCGGTTGAAAGAAATGGCCGCGGCGCGGGTGCGCTACGGCTATCGGCGGCTGCACATCCTGTTGCGACGGGAAATCCGACGGCTCGAGCAGCTGGCGGACGAGAATGGTAAGCTCAAGCGGCTGGTCGCCGATCTGACGCTGGACCGCTCGATGCTGCAGGACGTGCTCAAGGATCAGTGGTGGGGCCCGCCGTTCGCCGTGAGGTCGCGGGTCATCTACAGGTGGCCTACGACATCAGCGAGCGTCGGGCCTGTCTGGCTACCGGCTTCGGCCGTTCGTCCCAGCGCTACAGGAAGCGCTCGGACCCTCAGGTCGCTCTGCGGATGCGGTTGAAAGAAATGGCCGCGGCGCGGGTGCGCTACGGCTATCGGCGGCTGCACATCCTGTTGCGACGGGAGGGCTGGGAGGTGAACCATAAGCGCACCGACCGGAACAACCCGTGAACCGCCCCGGGATTTCCGGAGGCTCCAACTCTTGAGAGACTGGAGCCATGACAAAGCATATCCCACCCTTCTCCCCTGAGGTCCGCGAGCGGGCGGTCAGGAT
>NZ_LMMX01000022.1:0-14649 GCF_001422425.1 Methylobacterium sp. Leaf102
TGCATCGGCGGCGTAGAGCGGCCAGAGGCCGGCGCCTAGAACAAGCGTCAGCCCGAATACCGGCAGCGAGGCGCAGACAGCCTTGCGCATCGTGTCAATGCCTGGCGCCCGGGTTGGGTCTTGCACCAGGGCGCGCATGTGCCGAGGGGCGTGAAGGCCGACGAAGTACAAGGTGAAGGCCGTCAGCGGCGGCAGCAGCCGGAAGGCGAGCGCCAGGACGGCCATCTCAATCAGTACAGCGCCCCGGTGTCGGCGCACCAGCACCCACGCGGCAGCGATCGCGAGCCAGAGCCAGGCGGCGGCGATCCACCAGCCGGGGAGATGCGCCATCGGTACCCGCGTGACGGCTGCAAACAGCGCAGCGGTCTCCTCGGGCCGCAGCAGTGCCGGCAGCGCGATCGGCAGCCCGCCGCGCACCAGGGCCTCGAACGGCCGGCCTGGGCCGGCATCCTCCTCACCGAAATGCAGGACGGACAAGGCAAGGAAGCCCGCCATGGTCACCAAGGGTGCGACCTGCCAGGCGAGCAGGACCAGGGCCGAGAGGCCGAGATAGGGGACGGCGAAGATCCCGAACCAAGCCCGGCCGTAGCGCGGACGCAGCAGGGGGGCCGCCACGACACCATCGAGCGCGCCGTGTGGCACGCCAAGGACAATTACGATTGCCAGGGCCACTAGCCAGGACGCTTGGCGTGGCAAGGCGGCCGAGGTGACCAGGGCGAGCGCGACGAGGGCCCCCGCCAGGAGCAGGGGCCCGGCTCCCGCCGAACCCAGACGTCGGCGACTCGCCCGAACGGGGGTCAGAAGGACCGGAATGGTCGCACGAGCCGCCATCCGGGTCAGGCCGCCCGGCGCAGCGGCGTCGCAGTGGCACGCCCCTCGGCCAGATCACGGTCGACCGCGCGTGTCGTTTCCCGCGTAGCCATGATCCCGTAGACGACCTTGGCGGTCAGATCCGAGAGCGCGACGACCGCCAGGGCCACCGCCGGCGACAGGATCCCGAGGCCATCCTGGCCGACGAGAAGCACCACGGGGTAGATGCACCAGACCACCGTGAGGAACACGGCGTTGCGCCGGAAGGCAGACTGCACGTCGGCCCGCTCAGCGGMGTTCTCCTCGCGCAGCTGCACGAAGATCCCGTAGAATACGGCGAKGAACGCGCCGCAGGAGATCGCGAACCAAGTCCACTTGATCCAGGCGACCGTCGAGAGGCCGAAGGCCAGCGCGGTCACGATCATRATCAGGTCGGAGCCGATCAGGCCCCAGACGATGGCCGGCCGGCGCATCCCCGAATGCATCGCGGTGCGCGAGAGGCCCAAAAGCAGCAGAGGCGTGGTGAAGGTCCAGTCGATGTAGCGGGCGAAATAGAACTGGCGCGCGGTGTCCGCCGCGTCGGGACCGGCGGGCAGAACAAAGCTTCCCTGCCCCGTCGCCATGGCGAAGTAGGAGCAGGCCGCGATGATCGGCACGATCCCGTGGATGATGGTATCCGCCTCCTCGGCGTGTGTCCGTCGCTTRCCCATGAACAGGATCGCGGCGGCACCTGCCGCCATGCCGGCGAAGCCGAGCCAAAGCCAAAATTGAGGCGTCATCGAAAACTCATCGGTACAGGAGGATGAAAAGCATGCCCCGAACGTGGCCGCCCTCCTGCACAAAGTTCACCGACTGCAATCGTTGCTTGGGATGCCTCTCACAGTCACGCGATCCCAGAACCTTCAGGTCGCGTTCGCTGCCGGCGCGATATGGTCCGACTAGATACACCKGCGAAGCACGCTCAAAGGCAAGTTTGCTCGATACTCAGCGGTGTTCTGAATGTCGCTTCACGAGCGGGAAAGCAGATGGCTGGAACGGCGAGGATGGGTCGGACTCACAGTCACGCGATCCCAGAACCTTCAGGTCGCGTTCGCTGCCGGCGCGATATGGTCCGACTAGATACACCGGCGAAGCACGCTCAAAGGCAAGTTTGCTCGATACTCAGCGGTGTTCTGAATGTCGCTTCACGAGCGGGAAAGCAGATGGCTGGAACGGCGAGGATGGGTCGGGAGTCGTCCGTCCGCACTACGACCAAGTCGGGTAAATTTGCGCCGGTCCGCTTCCGGGCGGGATTTGACGGAAGCAGACACCGCTGTCGCCGCCGCTCGATACGGAAAGCGTTCTACGTCTTGTCCGTCACCGGCGATGACGTTTCGAGAAGCTCCTGGATATCGAGGAACATGGCGTCCCACGCCGTCCTGTCGATTGGCATGAGACCGAGGAAGCGTAGGAAGAAGGCTCCTTCCGTTGCGAGGAAGGCGAGCCTGGCCCTACGGTCGGTCGCCACAGTTCTATCCAGGCCGGCGACCTGTTCTTCGTACCAGCGGCGCGTGTCGGCGAGGTGCTCTGGCGTCTGAAGCAGCAAGGCCAGCAAAGCCGCCGCCCGCGCCTGCGAGCCCTCGTCATGCACACGGGTCGTCTCGACGTGAGCCTGCACGCGCCTCAAGGGCGTCGGCTGCGTACCCACGATGCCCACGACGCGTTCCTCGTAGTCCTGGAGCCAACGTCGGAGCATGGCGGCGATCAAAGCCTCCTTCGTGCCGAAGCACGACTGGACACCGCCCTTCGTGATCCCGGCCGCCTTGGCCACGGCATCGATGGTCAGCCCCGACGCGCCTCTTGAGGCGACGACTTCCTCGGCGACCTCCAGCACCTTGTCTCGGTCGATGGTCTTGCGGCGTCCCATAGCGGTATCCCTCTTGCGCAGATAGAAATACGCTCGTATTTGAAAGACCGCAACCGGGATGCCTACGGGCACCCGCTCAAATCACGGGAGATCGATGTGGCTTGGCTTTACCTGGCCCTGGGTGGTCTGTTCGAGGTCGGCTTCACGACCTGCCTGCGTTTCACCGACGGGTTCCGGAACATCCCTTGGACGCTGGCCTTCATCGCCTGCATCGGGCTCAGCATGCTGCTCCTCGATATGGCGACCCGGTCGGCCATCCCGCTCGGGACCGGCTACGCGATCTGGACCGGCATCGGCGCCATCGGCACCGTCCTCGTCGGAATGGCCTGGTTCGGGGAGCCGGCGACCTTGGTGCGCCTCCTCCTCGTCCTGGGCGTCGTCGGCTGCATCGGCGGCCTGAAGCTCACCTCGGGTCATTGACGAAGGTGAGCCCCCCCGCCGGCACCCCGCGAACCAAGGTGTGAGCCGGACCGTCCCGTCACGCAGAAAGCAAGGTGATCCCATGCCCGACGAAAAGCCCAACGATCTCTCACGCTACCTCGCCTATGCCGGGGTGCCGTCCTTCTGGCGCCTGGAGCAGACGCGCGACCTTACGGATGTCGACATCGCCGTGATGGGCATCCCGTTCGACATCGGCGTCAGCAATCGTCCCGGCAGCCGGTTCGGGCCCCGCGCCATCCGCGACATGTCCCTTCATTCCGGCAACTTCCATTATCCGTGGAGCTACGACCTGAAGGAGCGGTTGCGCCTCGTCGATTACGGGGACGTCGGCGTCGGCATGCAGACCGATCTGACGAACTTCATGATCCGGGATGCCTTCGAACACGCCGGTTCGATCCTCTCGTCGGGCGCGAAGCTCCTCACCCTCGGCGGTGACCACACCATTCCCTACGGTCTCGTCCGCGCCGCGAAGGAAAAGCACGGCCCGATCTCGCTCCTGCACTTCGATAGCCATCAGGATTCGGAGAGCAGCGATGGCGGAAAGGCGATCTTCCACGGCTCGTTCGCGCACGACCTCGCGGCCGAGGGGACCGTCGACGCCCGCCGCTCCGCGCAGGTCTTCATCCGCACGGAGATGGAAAACGAGTTCGGCTACAACATCATCCATGCCAACGAGGCGCTGTACCTCAAGCCCTCGGAACTGGCCGAGCGCATCAGGGGCATCGTCGGGGAGAGCCCTGTCTACGTCACCTTCGACATCGACGCGCTGGACCCGGCCTACGCTCCCGGGACCGGCACGCCGGTCTGCGGCGGGCCGACGACCTTCTTCGCCCGGGAGGTCCTGCGGCACCTCGCCGGGATCAATGTGGTCGGTGCGGACGTGGTCGAGGTGCTGCCTGCGCATGACGCCTCAGGCATCACGGCCCTCGCTGCCGGAACCATCGCGGTCGACCTGCTCTACCTCATGGCCGAGGGCATGACGAAGCGCGGATAGCTGCGCATTCGTGGCGCGCGTTCCGAGCCTGGCGGCCCGCGGTCCCGTTCGGTCCCGCGGCCGGCCGGCGACCTGCGCGGCCTCAGGATGCCGCCCTGTGATCGGCGGCTTCCCCGCCGCCCGTGACCGCCACCTTCCATGATCTGCCCGGGCCGATCAACGACGCCCCCGAACCACTGCCGCCATCACCCGAACCGAAGGACCCGCTGATCCATGAGACGGCGTGAACACCGACGCCTGGCCGTCATCCTGCTGCTGTGCGGGGCGATGGGCGCCTGCAAGCCCGCGAACGAAGCGGCGTCGACCTCCGAGGGAGCCCCCCCGGAGGTCTCGACGGCCACGGTCGAGGCGGTCACCGTACCCCGAACCCTCGACCTCCCTGGACGCCTCGCATCGACGCGGGTCGCCGAGGTCCGGGCACAGGTGTCCGGCATCATCCAGGAGCGCGCATTCGAGGAAGGCAGCTTCGTCGGAAAGGGCGACGTCCTCTTCCGCATCGATCCCGCCATCTATCGTGCCGAGGTCGACGCCAGGACGGCGGCCCTGGCGCGGGCCGAGGCGACACGCGTCCAGTCCCTCAGGCAGTCGGAGCGAACCGAGACGCTGCTGGAGAAGCAGGCGGCCAGCACCGCCCAGCACGACATCGCCATCGCGACCCTGCGCCAGGCCGAGGCCGACGTGGCGAGCGCGAAGGCGCATCTCGCCCGCGCCCGGATCGACCTCGACTACGCCACCGTGCGTGCGCCCATCGCCGGCCGCATCGGACGCGCCCTCGTCACCGAGGGCGCGCTCGTCGGGCAGGGCGATGCGACCAGGCTCGCCCTGATCCAGCAGGTCAACCCGATCTATGCGGACTTCAACGCCGCCTCCGACCCGAGCCGGCTTGCCGAGCGCGCGTCGGGCAAGGAGGAGACGGAGGTGCGGCTGGTTATGCCGGACGGATCGCTCCACGCCGATGCCGGCCGCCTGTTGTTCACGGACGTCGGCGTCGATCCGGGCACCGGGCAGGTCAGCCTGCGTGCCACCTTCCCGAACCCCGAGGTCGCCCTGCTGCCGGGAACCTACGTCCGCGTCCGCGTCGCGCAGGGGAAGCTCCCCGGTGCGGTCATCGTGCCGGCACAGGCGATCCAGCGCTCAAGCGCCGGCGTCGCGCAGGCGTTCGTGGTCGGCGCGGACAGGACCCTCGCGCTGCGCCCGCTGCGCGCCGGTGCGCTGACGGACGCGGGCTGGATCGTCGAGGACGGCCTGAAGCCCGGAGAGACCGTCGTCGTCGAGGGATTCCAGAGGATCCAGCCCGGCATGGCCGTGAACCCCGTGCCCTGGAAGGGTGGCCGCACGGTCGCCGCATCCGGACAACCCTGATCCCTCCGCGCAGGCTCCGACCGTCATGACACGCTTCTTCATCGAGCGCCCGATCTTCGCCTGGGCGATTTCCATCTTCATCATCCTGGTGGGGACGATCTCCATCGCATTCCTGCCGATCTCGCAGTACCCCGACGTCGCCCCGGTGACGATCCAGGTGACGGCGACCTACCCGGGCGCCCCGCCCGAGCGCCTCTACGACGGCGTCACCCGCATCATCGAGGAGGAGCTCAACGGCATCCCGGGGCTGATGTACTTCGAGAGCGCAAGCGACACCTCGGGCCAGGCCCAGATCATGGCCTCCTTCGCGCCGGGCTCGGACCCGTCGAAGTCGACGGTGGCCGTCCAGAACCGGATCAAGCGCATCGAGGCGCGCCTTCCGCGGGCCGTGACCCAGCAGGGCGTCATCGTCGAGGAGGCGAGCACCTCCTTCCTCCAGTTCGTCGTCGTCAGCTCGCGTGATGGCTCGATGAGCGAGACGGACCTAGGCGACCTCGCCGCCCGACGCATCCTCGGCGAGTTGCGGCGCGTGCCCGGCGTGGGGCGCGCCACGCTGTTCTCGTCCGAGAAGGCGATGCGGATCTGGATCGACCCGACGAAGCTCGTCGGGCTGAAGCTGACGCCGGGCGACGTCACAGCCGCCGTCGGGGCCCAGAACGTCCAGGTCGCCTCGGGCATCGTCGGCGCGCAGCCCGCCAGGCAAGGCCAGCGCATCGCGGCGAGCGTGCTGGTGAAGGGCCAGCTCACCACGGTGGCCGAGTTCGGGGAAATCGTGCTTCGCGCCAACCCGGACGGCTCGCTCGTGCGCCTGCGCGACGTCGCCGAGATCGAGCTCGCGGGGCAGTCCTACGTCAATCAGACCCGCCTGGATGGGCGCCCCGCTGCCGGCATCGGCATCCAACTCGCGCCGGGCGGCAACGCGCTCGCCGCCGCGACCGGCGTGAAGGCCCGGATCGCCCAACTCTCGAAGACGCTGCCCGCGAACGTGAGCGTCACGGTCCCCTACGACACCACTCCCTTCGTCGAGGTGTCGATCAAGAAGGTGCTGATGACGCTGGCCGAGGCGATGGCCCTCGTGTTCGCGGTCATGTTCCTGTTCCTGCAGAACATCCGCTACACGCTGATCCCGACCATCGTGGTCCCGGTGGCCCTGCTCGGCACCTCCGGTGCGCTGCTGGTGGCGGGCTTCTCCATCAACGTGCTGACCATGTTCGGCATGGTGCTGGCCATCGGCATCCTCGTCGACGACGCCATCGTGGTGGTCGAGAACGTCGAGCGCATCATGGCCGAGGAGGGCCTCTCCCCGAAGGAGGCGACCCGAAAGGCCATGGGCCAGATCACCGGTGCCATCGTGGGGATCACTTCGGTGCTGGTGGCGGTGTTCGTGCCGCTGGCCTTCTTCCCCGGCTCGGTCGGCGTGATCTACCGCCAGTTCTCGGTGAGCATGGCGACCTCCATCGCATTCTCGGCTTTCCTGGCTCTCTCCCTGACCCCGGCCCTGTGCGCCACCCTGCTCAAGCCCGTCGAGGCCGGCCACGGGCACGCCAAGGGCGGCTTCTTCGGCTGGTTCAATCGCCGCTTCCAGGCCGGCACCCTGGCCTACCGATCCGGGGTCGCAGGGATGCTGCGCCGCCCCGTGCGGGCTCTGTTCGTCTACGCGCTGCTGGTCGGCGCCCTCGGCTGGGGCTACGTCCGGATGCCGTCGAGCTTTCTGCCCATCGAGGACCAGGGCTACGTCATCGTCGACGTGCAGACCCCGCCGGAATCGTCGACCGAGCGCACGCTCGACGTAGCCAAGCGCATCGAGGACCATTTCGGCGGCGAGGCGGCGCTTGCCAGCCGGGTCGTGCTTCTGGGCTATGGCTTCTCCGGCCAGGGCCAGAACGCGTCCATCGCCTTCGTGACCCTGAAGGACTGGAAGGAGCGCGGATCGAAGGACGGCGCTGAGGCCATCAGCGCCCGAGCCAATGCTGCGCTCGGCGGCATGCCGGACGCCATCGCCATGGCGCTGTCACCCCCGGCCATCGAGGCGCTCGGCAATTCGAGCGGCTTCGCCTTCCGCCTGCAGGACAAGGCGCAGCAGGGCCATGCGGCCCTTGCCGCGGCGCGCGACCAGTTGCTGAAGGCCGCGGGCCGGAGCCCGGTCCTGCAAGGGGTCTACGTCGAGGGCTTGCCGACGGCGCCGCAGATCGAGCTCACCCTCGACCGCCAGAAGGCGAATGCGCTCGGCGTCGCCTTCGCCGACATCAACGACGCGCTCTCGACCAGCCTCGGCTCGGCCTACGTCAACGACTTCCCGAACCAAGCGCGAATGCAGCGGGTGATCGTGCAGGCCGAGGCCGGGCGCCGGATGAGGGCCGAGGACCTGCTCGACCTCTACGTCCGCAACGCGCAGGGCCAGATGGTGCCGCTGCAATCCTTCGCTCGTGTCGATTGGACGATGGGGCCCTCGCAGGTCGTCGGCTTCAACGGCTACCCGAGCATCAAGATCTCCGGCAGCGCCGCGCCGGGCTACGCCAGCGGCGACGCCATGGCCGAGATGGAACGGCTCGCCGGCCAGCTGCCGCCAGGTTTCGACTTTGCCTGGACCGGGCAGTCGCTGCAGGAGAAGCTTTCGGGGAGCCAAGCCGTGTACCTGCTCGCGCTGGCGCTCTTCTGCGTCTTCCTCTGCCTCGCGGCCCTCTACGAGAGCTGGTCGATCCCGCTGGCCGTCCTGCTGGTGGTGCCCACCGGCGTGGTCGGTGCGGTCTACGCCATGCTGCTGCGCGACATGCCCAACGACGTCTATTTCAAGGTCGGGTTGATCACGGTGATCGGCCTCACGGCGAAGAACGCCATCCTCATCATCGAGGTGGCCAAGGAGCTCGTCGAGCAGGGCCGATCCCTGCACGAGGCGGCCCTGGAGGCATGCGAGCTACGCTTCCGGCCCATCGTGATGACCTCATTCGCCTTCATCCTCGGCGTGGTGCCGCTCGCCATCGCCACGGGCGCCAGCATGAACAGCCAGCGTGCCATCGGCACCGGCGTCCTCGGGGGCATGATTACGGCGACCGTGCTCGCGGTCTTCGTCACGCCTCTGTTCTACGTGCTTGTCGCACACGCCTTCCGGTCGCGGAAGTTGGACGGTACGAGGAGCGGTGCCAACCATACCGAGGCGGCCGTCAGTCATGGCGTCGTTGTGGACTGAGCTTACCAACACGAACGCTCTCGACCAGCAGCGGTCGTCTAACCCGGCCTTTTTTCGGCCCGGGATGCGGTTTCTGTTGATAGGCACTGGAGTGGCCGACATGCGCGCAAAGCCGAATGTCGACCTCCGAGCGGCAACCTGCTGAAGGGGCAGTGCCCTACGCTGAGGCTGCCGGACGGTCGACGGATGGCTGCTTTCGTGGAGCCCTAACGGTTGCCGGGGTGTCTGGCATGGGTCGAAAGCGGATGCCGGGCGCTTTGGGAAGCCTATTGCCCGATGATGTATTCGGTCACGAGGGCTAGAACGGGGTAAACCCAGGCTCTTTC
The DNA here is from genome assembly GCF_001422425.1 of Methylobacterium sp. Leaf102. Lineage (NCBI taxonomy): Bacteria > Pseudomonadati > Pseudomonadota > Alphaproteobacteria > Hyphomicrobiales > Methylobacteriaceae > Methylobacterium > Methylobacterium sp. Leaf102. Next base: position 9,027 of record NZ_LMMX01000022.1, read on the forward strand.
CACCCAGCCAACCAGTATCGGCGCGGGAGACATTCCAGTGCCAGACAACCATGTGAAGGCGCAATCTATCGGGTAGTCCCCCTAGGGAGTCGGACGACGAGTATCGGGGTTCCGCTTCGCCCCCCTCGTTCCGCGTCGGCTTGAATTATCTGTCGGAGGCTTGCCCTTCCGCTTCGTCCGCTCTGGTTTCTTAGTTGGGGTTAAAGCCGCCGACGCACCCGAATCAAGAAAACGACGGCAGGCGTCGAAGTGTGTCTCGATGTCGGGCGGGCAGGCTTTGCCATGCTGCTCGGCCAAGCGTCGGGCATAGCGCAGCATGGCTTCGCTGGGAGCCCGAACCGCGTTCGGCTCACCGGCCTGCTCCTGCTGCGACACCCGTGATCCGGCTTGAGTATCGAGGAAGGTCCGGCAGACGCGCATGCTGGTTGTGCAGCCGCGCGGGAGCCGCACGCCCATGCGCTTGGCCAGGGAGACGGCGAACGACACCATGGCGGGGGTCGGGGGACGGTCAGCGCCCTGCTTCGGCGGGATCAGGCTCGGATCGAGTTCGATCACGCTGGCATTCGAGATCGCCCTGATTAGGTCGTTCAGTCGGGTGCGGGTGCGCGCCTGGAAAGCGCCGGCACGACGTTCGGCCTCGGCCCGGTTGGAAGCCTGCCCGATCTCGGCCAGATCAGCTTCGAACAGGGCCCGGCCGACCGGATCGCCGTATGAAGGAAACACCTGCCTCACCGCCGCGATGAAGGCGAGCCCGACACCCGTGACCTCGATAGCCGGATCCTTGCCCGTGCCGAGCGCGATGTAGTTGCTTTTCAAAAGCTTGGGCAGGATCGAGTCGCGGGTTGCGGCCGTGCCGAGCCCTTTCGGCTCGTTCGGGTTGACCGGGTTCTCCAATGCCCGTTTCGCTTCGGGATCCTCGACCTGATCGATGAGACGACCCATGACGACCGGTAGTTCGCCGCGCGTGATGCGCCGAGGCGGCTCGGTCACGGCCGTTGTGATCTCGGCCGCGCTTGCCGATGCAGCCTCGCTGTCCCGTACGGACGGTAATCGGACAAGTGGGGCTTCCTGATCGCGCCGTGCCTTGCCCGGGACGACATCCGCTTCGGCGTCGGCGTCGCCACCGTAGATGGCACGCCAACCCGGATCGCGCACGACGCTGCCACTCACCGAGAAGCGCTTCGAGCTATCGGGCGTCGAGACATCCGCTGAGATGCCGGTACGGGCATCGATGCCATCGGGCAGGTGCGCGGCGAGGTAAGCCTTAGCGACGAGCTCATAGAGGCGGAACTGCTCAGCCGACAGGCGCTCGCGGGCCGGCACCTTGCGAAGTGGGACGATGGCGTGATGCTCGCCCGGATCCTTGACGTAATGCCCCTTGGCACCCCGGCGTATCACCGGCTTGAAGCTGACCGGGAAGAGGTGCGAGACGTCAGTGAGTACGCCCGCGACGGCGGCCACGATGGCAGCCACGTCGCCGATCTGGCCCTCGGGCAGGTACTCGGACTCGGTACGCGGGTAACTGAGGTAGCCTTGGTCGTAGAGCTCTTGTGCCAGCGCGGCCGTACGCTGCGGATCCCAGCCGAATCGCTTGGCGCATCGCCGCGCCAGCGTGTCTTTCGAGAAGAGTCGCGGCGGGGAACGCCGCACGTCCTTTTGCTCGACCATCATCGGCCCCGACCACGTCGCCGCCGCCTGCCTGATCGCCTCGGCGACGTTCGGATCGAGGATGCGCTCCTTTGGGGTATGCCAAAGGGTCAAAGCCGCGCCGGTCTCGGTGTCGAGGTGCATCCCGATCTTGAAGAAGTCCTGAGGGACGAAGGCGCAGATGCGGTCCTCGAGATTGGCCAGAATGGCGAGCGTCGGGGTCTGTACGCCACCGAAGCGCCAGGGTTCGCGAAAGGCGGGCGGTCGCAGCCGCAGGGAGATCGCGCGGGTGCCATTCAAACCAAGGAGATAATCCTCGTACTGCCGACAGAGGGCTTCGAGGTAGGCGGCGTAGTCCTGATCACCCGACGCCGGCTCCTTCGCCAGGGATGCGAAGGCACGCCGGATCGAGACGTCGTCGAGGGCACCGAGCTTCAGTCGGTCCACACGCCCGCGCCAGCCGAGGTGCTCCAGCACCTCCCAGGCGATCATCGAACCCTCGCGGCCGGGATCGGTGGCGATAATGACGCGCTCGACACCCAGTAGGGCCTGACGGATCGAAGCGAGTTTCGGTGCGTGCGACTGCCCCGAGCGGTTCTGGCCACAACTGACTGGAATGGTATCGAGCACGATGGGCAGCGCGTCGAAGCGCCATGGCTTCCACTCAGGCCGGATACTTCCCGGCTCGTCGGCCCTCAGCAGGTGCCCTTCAGCGGCAATGCAGACGGTGTTGGGCGAGCGGAAGAACCGCTGAAGCTGACGCATCGCCGAAGGCTTCTCGAAGAAGAAGAGCGTGCGGCCAGTGTTCGGGGCGGGCATGGCCAACGCGCGCCAGTCTCAAGCTGCCTGAGAGGCGCCACCGGCCTGCGATACGAAGGGCTGCACCAACACCCGACGACCGCTCAGATCGTGCACGGTGACGCTCCACTCCGACCAGTCCTCCTGATCGTTGAGTTGACCCATCACGCTTTCAGCGACCTCCGAAGCCCGACGCGTCAGGCGTTCGGGGCGGCGAACGTCCCTGCCGACGGCATCGAGGACGAAGGCGAAGCCATTGGTGGCATGAAAGCGGTAGCGGGCCATGATCTGCAAATCCCCTGCCGGCAGCTTCCAGAAACGCCTCAGTTCGCGTTATGTTCTATATGAAGGCAACCGGCGGAAAAGGGCAAGGTCGCGCGAGTGCTCAGTGGGCTGGGTTGTGTTTCAGAGAGGGGAATGCCGAGCGAGGCATGACTGCCCGACCACCCGACGTTCTCAGGTTTGGTCAGCCCGGGGCGAGGTCCGGCCGATGACCGCTCCAAGGGGATCGCTGGGGCCGCCCTCCGGCAAGAGTGTTTCGGCTTTTACGGTCGTGAACCCGGCATGCTGTAGATACAGGGCGACGAGCCGGGCGTGATCCTCACCGCCGACCGCTCGCCAGATGGCAACCGCCTTGGTCGGAAAACACCGATTCGAGAACGTGATGACCACGGGCGCGCCCGGCATCAGTACCCGCCCGACCTCACGCAGGACGGCCACGGGATTCTGCAGGTACTGCATCCCGACGCAGATCAACGTGGCATCCACGCTCGCTGTTTCGAGGGGCAAGATGGGATCGACATTGAGGTCCTGGACGAAGCGCTGTGTCAGGCGCGGATTCGCGGCAAGCTCATCAGCGTTGAGGCCCTGTCCAATCACAGCCCCGTAGGCGACCTCCGTAGGCAGGTGACTGACCCAACTCGACATCAGGTCGAGGATGCGGCCACCGTGCGGCAGCAGCGCGCGGTACAGGCCAGTGACGGCATCGATGGCCGCGTCGTCGATGTGGGTGACGAAGCGGGGTTGCGCGTAGAACAACGTGTCCGGCGTTCCGTCCTGCTTGGCAAAGGCCTCGGGCGGCAAGTCGGGAAGACTGGGCATCGTTACCTCCGTTGGATGGGTTGCCGTTCAACCACAGGCCTCAACGAAGAGATGGGCGATCCCCCCAGGCATCGTCCTCACGCCCATCGTTCGGCGCCCTGTCCCGCAGGTGGTTTCTGACCGATGCCGACCCAACCAATCGTTGGCGACAGGGGTCCGGCAGACCGGGCCGCCATGATGACACATCGAGGTCTCCGCGGGGACATGCGGGCGGCACAGAGACCTCTTGGCGGCGCCACAAATCACTCCTTGACGGTTAGGATATTTTGCTCATGTTCCTGTTTTGTTCTCAAGGGGGCGATGGGCGATGCAGGCGACCGAACTGGCTGATATGGCCGCTCTGAGCGAGGCTAAGATCACCACCATCGCATACATCGAGGCCGCACGAGGTGACGTCGATCTGGCATTGCGTTGGGCCGTCGGTGACCTGCTTGCCAGCGAGGAACGGTTTGCGGCAGCTCTTCAATCCGTATCGCACGGGTTCGCACGCGGCCAGCTTTCGCAAGTCGCGGCCTCTTGAGATGGAACGCCTGTGCGACCTGCGGGCGGGCCACATCACCATCACCTGCTCGCCCTGCGACCGCCGCGGCGTCTACGCCCTGAAGCGGCTGCGACAGCGATTCGGCGACCATGCCAGCGTGCTGGACGTCTACCTCCACCTCACGCAAACCTGCCAATGGCAGCGAGAGGTCGGCAGTCGGGCACCCAACGTCTACGGCATCGGGTGCAGGGCGAAGCTCGACACCGTCGGCATGCCAAAGCCGGGCGGCCTGCCGTCAAGGACATGAGCGATGTGCAATCTCTACAGCCTCGGCCAGGGACAGGATGCAATCCGACGCGTGTTCGAGGCCATGCGCGATGAGGCCGGCAACCTACCGCCGATGCCGGGCATCTTTCCCGATCAGATGGCGCCGGTGATTCGGCTGTCGGAGGGGCAGCGAACGCTCACGATGATGCGGTGGGGCATCCCCGGGCCGAAGCAGTTCGGCGAGCACCCCGTCACCAACGTCCGCAACGTGAAGAGCCCCCATTGGCGTCCCTGGCTGAAGCCCGAGTATCGCTGTCTCGTGCCCGTCACCTCATTCAGCGAAAATGCGGACACGAAACCGAAGAAAACACCAACTTGGTTCGCACTCGACGACGAGCGGCCCCTGTTCGCGTTTGCGGGCATTTGGCGTCCCTGGACTGGGGTGCGAAGTACGAAGGCGGAGAATCCCGACCGCAACGAGGCCGACCACCGCCTGTTTTCCTTTCTGACGACCGAGGCCAACGGCATCGTTGGGCCGATCCACCCGAAGGCGATGCCGGCGCTGCTGACGACGCCCGCCGAGTGGGCGACATGGCTGGCGGCACCGACCGAGGAAGCCCTCAAGCTTCAACGTCCCCTGCCTGATGCCGACATGAAGATCGTCGCGAGTGGCGCACGTCGAGACCCACCTGAATGACACCCTGATGGGAACTCCCATGATGCCCACCCGCCTCTGACATCGGCCGGGCGTGGGAACGCGGCTCCGCAGCAGTCAGCGGGCTTTGCCTTCGATCCAGGTCATGATCGCATCGGCGGCTTCCTGACTGTTGGCCTCCAGCATCATCATATGTCCATGCCGCGAATGCCGTGCTGGGCGAGTACGAGCCTACCTTGGCACCCAGTCCGACCCGATCAGATGGTCGAAACGAGCAGCGGACGCAGGCAGCAACAAATCGCGATACTCCCAAGTGGCGATGCGTGACGCGACCTCCAGTTCGAGTTCAATCGCACGCAAATCGTTCGACAGGTCATGCACCGGCGATGCTGCAACCTGGGAAAGACGAGCGCAGCCCTGCTGGGTCGCCGTCGGAAGATTCCATTGCAGGTCGGCCAACCGGCAAGCGCCCTCGACACCTACATCCCCCGCCTCAACCGCTGCCGCCGCGCGGAAGGCGAGGAGCGAACCCAGCGGCTGCTCTTCGAAGCGACCCGCGAGGTCGTGGTAGGGGCTGACCTGACCGGTATTTTGGACCGAGCCAATTGGAAGGCTACTGCATGGTGGCGGCCATGGGTAGCCGGAAGGCCAGATCCGGGAGGGTGACAGGCGCA
>NZ_LMMX01000023.1:0-570069 GCF_001422425.1 Methylobacterium sp. Leaf102
GGCTCTTCGCCAAGTTTAGTGGATCAGGCTGCGAGGAGGAACCGTCGTCGTAAGAGGTCGAGATTGGCGCGACCGTACATGGCGCGCTTCAAGAGCTTGAGACGCGTGATCTGGCCTTCGGCTTGTCCACTGCTCCAAGGCAGTGTCAGCGCGGACCGAACAGCATCTCTATCCTGACCGAGGCTAGCAGCGAAGCTTTCGACGATCCGGACACCGCAGGTTTGCGCTTCGCCCAGCCATTGATCGAACGCCGTGACATCTGATTTTCCTGACGGCTGCCGGCCACAGCGGCTCCGGACGATTCGGCAGAACCGGCGGCCGAGATCGACCACCTTGGCCGCCTCGGTATCCTGCAGGACGCGCGAGACGACCGCGGCCGCCTCAGGGCCGAGGTCTTCGGGCTCCCGCAGGAGATACCAGGACAGCTGCTTGGATGAGGCCAGGGGTGATGCGGTGGAGGTCACAACACGGGTGTCGGTCGGTGCTGGCGACGACCGGATAGTCGTTCCAGCCGGGCCTGCGCGCCGCTCGGACAACCAGCGATGCACCTGCTTCGAGGTGCCGGCAAAGCCGATACCCTGAAGTTCGCGCCAAAGCTGCGCAGCGTTCTCGCAGCCCTCATCGAGGCGGCCATGCAGATGCCCGAGATAAGGATCGAGCATGCTCGGCTTCGGCTCGCGCATGCCGTTCCGGGGAAAGCTCGCGGCGAAGGCGTACTTGCGCACCGTGGCGCGGGCCAAGCCCGTCTCGCGATTGATGCGCCGAAGCGAGTGTCCTTCCGCATGGCGGCGACGCACGTCGTCATAGGCCGCTTCCCATCGACCGCGCGCCGCGGCCCGCGCGAGCATCTCGGACGGTGCGCGCGGGTAGGGCGTGACGCGCCGAATCGATGGCGATGCCGGGGGCACGGCCGGCAACAGCTTCAGACGCGGATGGACGCGGGCGAGCCAGCGCTCGACCATCTGTCGGGTATTGAGCAGGAGATGCCACCGATCCGCGACCTGAACGGCATCGGGCGCACCCATGGCGGTCCCACGCGCATATTCGGTCGAGCGGTCCCGTGCCACGACCTGGATCTGTGGGTCGCGCCGGAGCCGGGCCGCCAGCGTCGAGGCCGAACGATCCGGCAGCAGATCGATAGGACGGCGGCGTTCGAGGTCGACGAGGATGGTGCCATAGGTTCGGCCCTTACGCAGAGCCCAGTCGTCGACACCGACGATGATCGGTTTGGGTCCGGTCGGCAGCGGACATTTGCGGATACCCCGCAGCAGCGTCGTGGCACTGGTGGGCATCGCCAGGTGCGGCAGCAGCCGGGCGGCGGGTGTGGCACCGAGCGCCAGCGCGGTCCGAACCTGGGCATCGGCCAGCCGGCAGGTTCTCTGAGCGTAGCGGTCGAGGAGGCCCGGCAGACGCTCGGCAAAGGTTCGGCGTGCGCAAGCAGGGTCGTGGCAGTAAAAACGTCGGATCGTCAGGGTCAGACGCACCTCCTGACCGCTCGTCGGCAGGTCGGCGGGACGCCGGTGATAGCGACTATGCACCGACCGGCTGACCGTACGACAGCGTGGGCAACGGGCATGATCGCACTTCGCTTGAGCGGAAATGCGAAGGGCAGTGCTCTCCTCATGCGTGACGTGGAGAAGACGACAACCGGGGATGTGACAGAGAAGGGTCATGCCCTGATCTGAGAATCCCCGCCCGGTTCAGCCAGCAGCTACCTTCCGGCATCCCCCCCCACCAACCCAATCCACCAAACTTGGCGAAGAGCCAGTTTTCAGGGGGAAGGCCANAGAAGACGACAACCGGGGATGTGACAGAGAAGGGTCATGCCCTGATCTGAGAATCCCCGCCCGGTTCAGCCAGCAGCTACCTTCCGGCATCCCCCCCCCACCAACCCAATCCACCAAACTTGGCGAAGAGCCACTTTTCAGGGGGAAGGCCAGCACAGCAAGAAAATCCATGTGTCCCGCTGCGGGGACAGCATTGTCTTCAAGTACGGCAAAGGCGATCCTATCAACCGGCGGATCACCGAAATCGACTCAGCGGATGCCGTCGAGTTGGCAACGGCGATAAGTCAGATTTTCGCCGTCGATAATCCCAGCGCGCCCAATCCTCCCATTAAAAAATTCATCGACTCTGTTATGGAGAGGCAGAGACTGGCAACAAGCGTCATCGTTGAACCGTCATCAATGGCTACACCTCAACCACTCACATGCTAATCTGATAGTTAATCAGATATGAAACAACTCAGGGAATCTGGAAACAGATGCCCTGAGTTGTTTTCCAGCTAGAATATTGGCAGGCCGCGCCCGACGATGATGAGCACTATATCTACGCTATAGCCTTCTAATACCGCACGGTGCGACTTCCAGAGCTAGGCCATTTCTAAATGGCCGGGTCGGGTGGACTCCGAAAGGGCGGCTTTCCAGGAGGCAGGTCGCGATGGCTACGGTCCCTTGCGTCGCCGTATTTCCCGAGAACGATCGAGTTTCAAGAAATAGTAGCCGCCTTTCGTTGGCGGTCATCGATACGGGATCATCGTTTTAGATGTATGGTGCAAGACGTCGGTTGGCCGGCATCCATGCTGATAATCCGGTCAGCGTGTGCCCTCCGCTGCCGGCCAGACGACCTCCAGCGCCGTCCCGATGATCCGCCACGCACCGTCGATCCGGGCGTAATGGTCGGCATAGAGGCCGAGCAGCAGCAGCGGATTCGGATCCGGCTTCGACGCGGTTTCGAAATCGATCAGATAGCAGCGTCCCTCCGCCGTGTCGGGTCCGGTCAGCGTGACCTGATGATTGGTGATCGCGTGCATGAAGGGGTAGCGGCCCCGCCCGTCACGGTCGAACTGGCGAAAGGCATCGGCCAGCCCCGCCTTGATCGCGGGCAGCCCCGTCATCGTGCCGACCGTGACCGTCACCGTGGCATCGGGGGCGAACACCTGATCGAGACCGTCGATGTCGCCGCTGTCGAGACTGGCGGAATAGCGCAGTCGAAGCTGGCGGATCTCCTCCACCTCCAGCAGCGCGGCGATGCGGGGATCGATCATGCCCATGCCGCCGCCTCCATGGCTGGGGACCAGGCCGGATAATCGGTATAGCCCCGCGCACCCGACGTGCCGTAGAACGTGGTGCGATCGGCCTCTGCCATCGGGTGGCCTCCTCGCCAGCGTTCGACGAGATCGGGGTTGGCGATGAAGCCGCGACCGACCGCGATCAGGTCGAGCTTGCCGGCCTGCAACGCCGCTTCGCCGGAGTGTCGATCGAAACCGCCCGCCGCGATCAGCGTACCGCGATAGGTGCGGCAGAAGTCGGCGGAGAACGTCTCCGGCATCTTCTCGGCACCGATCGTCAACTGATCGCTCAGATGGACGTAGGCGAGCCGCCGCGACTGGAAGGCTGCCGCCGCTTGCACCCATGTCTCCGCTTCATCGGCAAAGGGCCGCATGTCGTAGAGCCGGCCGAACGGCGAGATGCGGACGCCGACCCGTTCCATCCCGATCTCCGCCGCCACCGCGTCGATCGTTTCCATTAGGAAGCGCAGCCGGTTCTCAACCGACCCGCCATAGCGGTCGTCACGGTCGTTCAGCGCTCCGTTGATGAATTGCTCGAACAGATAGCCGTTGGCCCCGTGAAGCTCGACGCCGTCGAAGCCGGCATCGATCGCACGGCGGGCGGCACGCGCGAAATCCGCCGTGACCCGCGCCACGTCGTCGGTCGACAGCGCCCGTGGCGTGCTGACCGGCACCGGGCCGGGCTTCCCGTCCTCGCCGATCGTGAAGGCGGTGACGCCAACCGCCGCCTGTCCGGTCGGGCCGACCGGCGCGGCGCCACCCGGTTGCAGCGAAACATGCGAGACGCGACCGACGTGCCATAGCTGTGCGAAGATGCGCCCGCCCTCGGCGTGCACCGCATCGGTGACATGGGCCCATCCGGCCTTTTGCGCGTCGTTGAAGAGGCCCGGCGCGTAGAGATAGCCGCGTGCCTCCTCCGACACCGGCAGCCCTTCGGTGACGATCAGGCCGGCCCCGGCGCGTTGCCGATAGTAAAGCGCCGTCTGCGCGTCCGGGATCTCATCGGGGGCGCGGGCGCGGGTCATCGGCGCCATGACGACGCGGTTGGCAAGTCGCCGGTCGCCCAGATCATAGGGTTCAAACAACATGGTCATCGGATGGCCCTTGATTGGTTCAGGCCGCCAGCGCGTGCGCGGGCGGGCGAAGGCTCGGGAAATGCGGCAGTACGTCGCGCACCAGATCGTCCATCAGCGCGGCATGCGGGCGACGGCTGATCTTGGGATTGAGCGCGGCATGGTTGATGCCGGCATCGCGCGCCTGTCCCAGAAACTCCGCCAGCGCCTTGCTGCCTGTACGGAAGCCGGCGCGGATCTGCTGCATCGGCTGGTCGCGGTCGGCGACGAGGTCGAGGTAGCCGGCGATGCCGATCGGCTTGAAGACGCCGTCGCCCGCCTCGCGTTCGACCAGACCGCGCCAGTCGTCCGCGAAGTCCGTGAGGCGGTCGATCGACGGCGACGGCGCGATGAAGCCCTGCATGTTCGCCGCCACCCACTCCAGCGACTGCTGGCCGCGGCCGATGGCGATCGTCGGGATGGGTCCGAATGCCGGCTTGGGCACTAGATCGAGCTGGCCGTCGCCGCGTCCGAAGCGCGGCGAGGCAAAGTGCGGATAGTCGGTCCCGATCACCGTCCGATAAACGTCGAACGCGTCGCGGAACCGTTCGCCGCGCGTGGCGAAATCGATGCCGAACAGCGGATATTCGGACGGACGATCGCCCGACGACAGGCCCAACATCATGCGACCTGCCGACAGCCGATCGACGGTCGCCACCTGCTTGGCGAGCAGCTTGGGCTCGCGCAGCGGCAGGACGATGCCGGCCGTTCCCAACGCGATCGACGTCGTGACCGATGCGATCGCGGCGAGATAGGTCAGCGGCTCGAACACCTGACCCGCATCGCCATAGCCGGGATCGTAGAACGGCACGTCGCGCATCCACAGCGCGCCGAGGCCCGCCGCATCGGCCGCGATCGCCGCAGCGATATGGCCGCGCATCGTCGGTGCGGGCGCATCGGGGTAGGTTTCCAGCGGCATGATGAGGCCGAGCGTCAGCGCCTTGGGCGCGAACAGGCTGTGGTGGCCTGGGTGACGGGATAGGGAAGCGGCAGGCATCGGATAACTCCTTCGTCCCGCCTCTATCTAGAGCCTCGCGCACGGACGATAATGTGTTGCGTATGACGATCACTCCGTCCTAGCATTCCACAATGGACGTGCAGGACCTCGCTGGAGTGATCGAGTTCGTGCGGGTGGCGCAGGCCGGCAGTTTCACCGCCGCCGCTGCCACGCTGGGGCTGACCGGGTCGGCGGTTGGCAAGAGCGTGTCGCGGCTGGAGGCCCGCCTCGGCACCAAATTGTTCCACCGCACGACTCGGCGGATCACGCTGACCAATGAGGGCGAGGTCTATTACGAAAGCTGCGTCCGCGCTCTGGAGGAACTCGACGATGTCGAACAGCGGCTGATGACCGGGCGCAGCGAGCCGGTCGGCCGCGTCAGGCTGGACCTGCCCGGTGCGTTCGGGCGACGCCATGTGCTGCCGATCCTGCAGGAACTGGTGCTGCGGCATCCGGGCCTCGACCTGTCGATCAATTTCAGCGAGCGGACCGCCGTCATCGTCGAAGAAGGTGTCGATCTGGCGGTGCGGATCGGACGGCTGGCGGACGACGCCGATCTGGTCGCCGTCCCGCTCGGTCGCCAGCGGCTTGTGATCTGTGCGTCACCCTCCTACCTCGCCGGACATGGTACGCCATCGATGCCGGCCGACCTCGCCTCGCGGGACTGCATTACCGGCTGGCGGCGGGACGGGCACCCCGCTTGGTTGCTGCGGCAGGCGGATGGGACCATCACATCCGTCCCGGTGCGCGCGCGTCACGAACTGAGCGACGGCGAGGCGATGGTGGCAGCGACGCTCGCCGGCGGTGGCCTGTGCCAGCTCCCCACCTGGCTGTTGGCCGAACACCTCGCGAGCGGTGGGGTCCGCACGGTGCTGGACGATCACGCCGGTGCGGAAATGCCGATCCATGCTGTCTGGCCCCGGTCCCGCTACGTGCGCCCCGCCATCCGGGTGATCGTGGCGATGCTTCGACAGCATGCTCAGATGCGGCCCTCTCCCTTTTACGCCTGACGGCCACCATGCCGCTCGATATCGACGGCAATCCGTCCGACCTGATCCGGCATGCAGCGATGGCTTGGTTGATCGGCCAGCACGATGCCATCGCAGGTGATCGTCTTCGAACACCGGATTATCCCACGCCTGCCTTCGCGATCCGGGCAGGCTGTTTTCAGACGGCGTAAGACCCCGGCGCTTCGGGTCACGTCACAATGTGGCGTGCTGGCCACGCTTTCCCGGAAAGGAACCCCGATAAAGACGAGGGACGCGTTTTCGGAATCGATCGACAATCGGAAATGTCCGGCAGATGGATGCCCGACCTTTGGGAAGCGGTCGCCCGATCGAATGGCGTGATCAGATAGTGATATGGCGCGCTTGGCCACTGACCATTGGGTCGCTGCAAGGCACTTAGAGCGCCCAACAGAACGGTGCCGTGAGGGCGGTCGTGCGTTGGTGTTGCATGGCCCGCTCTCTTCTTCCGGACGATCTCTGGCATGAGATCGCCCCACTACGTCCACCTCCCCGGCCGCGTCCGAAGGGCGGGCGACGCTCCATCGAGAACCGTGCGGCCCTGACCGGCATCCTGTTCGTGCTGCGCTCGGGATTGCCCCGGGAGATGCTGCCGGCCGAGATGGGCTGTGGCTCGGGGATGACGTGCTGGCGTCGCCTGCGGGATTGGCCGGCGGCGGGCGTCTGGGTCCGCCTGCATGGGGTGCTGCTGGGGCGACTTCACGAAGCCGATCAGCTCGACTGGAGCCGGGCCAGCCTGGACAGCGCGTCTGTCCCGGCGAAAAATGGGGGCCTGCGACTGGCCCGAACCCGACGGATCGCGGTAAGCCGGGCACCAAGCGCCACCGCGTCGTCGATGCCCGCGGCACACCCTTCGGCCTGACCTTCACGGGAGCCAACCGCCACGACAGCGTGATGATGGCCCCGACCCTGGATGCGATCCCGCCTGTGCGCAGCGGCCGGCGCGGTCGCCAACGCCGCCGTCCCCACAAGCTTCATGCCGACACGGCCTACGACGCCCGTGCCCGTCGCCAGGAGTGCCGCGCCCGTGGGATCGTGCCGCGCATCGCCCGACGCGGGATCGAGAGTAGCGAGAAGCTCTGCCTTCACCGCTGGGTCGTCGAGCGTACCCACGCCTGGTTCAACCGTTTCCGACGCCTGCCCGTCCCCTACGAGCGCCGCGCCGACATCTACCAAGCCTTCACAACCCTCGCCGCCTGCATCATCACCCTCAATCAGACCAGACGGGGATGCCCCAACCACCTGCCCGTCGGCGGAGACCGCCATGATGCACGCCTTGTCACTGCTCGACCCTGCCTTCGCGCGATGGGCACGGGCTATAAGGCGCCGTGACATGCTCACCAGGGTCCAACGCATCACCGCCGGGATCACCGACTACTTCAGGACGCGGAGCACCGAGTGGTTCGCGGCCGCCTTGCTGCTCTAAATTGGGTAGATCCTGGTCAGCCCCCCGCGTCGTTTCCTCTATCCGCCGCCTGGACAGTGATAGCGGCGCATCTGCCCGAGGAAACGTGGGGCGCGATCATGCAGCCATCTCCTGCACGCGCCTGCTCGGCCTCGGCATCAATGGGACGTTCCGAACGTTCCCACATCCGCGCTGCGACCGCGGTCATGGCGTGCGCCCTCTGGTTCGAGTTCGTGGTGTCGATCTGGCAGGCCATGGTCGCAGTCGCGGCAGGCAGCGAGCGATTCATCGCCGAGAGCAACGGAGACCCGAAGCCGTTCGTCTCGAGCGCCGACACGGATCGCATCATTCCGGCTACACAGCGCCAGTATCGAGTGTGCGCCGCCCACCATTAGCCGAGGCGAACAATAGAAACCCCACTGATACCGAGCGAGCGGTCGTGGGGTGATTTCAGCATCGTCGTGCCACCGCGCGCGACACGTTATACCAAGCCTCGTTGAGCGAGACTCACGCGGGGTAGCGTCGCTATCTGGGCCATGATTCCGTGGCCCATCACCTCGAAGAGATCGCTGCGACCGTCGCTCCGGGTGCCCACGCCGTGCTCCTGCTCGATCAGGCCGGCTGGCACACCACCAGGACGCTGCCCGTCCCCGACAAGATCATCCTACTGCCCCTGCTGGCGCGCTCACCCGAACTCAACCCCGTCGAAAACCTCTGGCAGTTCATGCGGGACAACTGGGTCGGCAATCGCTTCTTCCGATCCTATGCCGACATCCTCGACCACTGTTGCGACGCCTGGAACAGGCTTATCGCCCAGCCCTGGCGCATCACCTCCATCGGATTGCGCCAATGGGCACATGCGTGCTGATCAATGGGAGTTGGTATCACGTATCATCCGACCGACCCAGCGGAGGGACGCGCAGCTCCGAAGTCCCGCCCTCAGCCCCCTACGCTCGCCTGGCTCACGAACTTCGTGGTGAGGTAGGCCTCGATGGCCTCCGAGCCGCCTTCGCTGCCGTAGCCCGAATCGCCGACGCCACCGAACGGCGTCTCGGGCAGGGCCAGACCGTGGTGGTTGATGCCGATCATCCCGCTGTGAACCCGTGCGGCGACCTCGGTCGCCCGTGTGCCGGAGCGGGTGTAGGCATAAGCCGCGAGACCGTAGGGCAGGCGGTTGGCCTCGGCGTAAGCCGCTTCGTCGTCGGAAAACCGCTGGATCAGCGCGACGGGCCCGAACGGCTCCTCGTTCATGATGCGGGCCTCGACCGGCACGTCGCAGAGTACCGTGGGGGCGAAGAAGTTGCCGCGGTTGCCGATGCGGTGCCCCCCGGTCCGCAGGTCCGCCCCGCGGGCGACGGCGTCGGCGCAGAGGGATTCCATCGCCTCCAGGCGCCGGGCATGGATCAGCGGCCCCATGGTGGTCTCGGGATCGAGACCGTCGCCGACCTTGCGTGCCTCGCTGAAGGCGACGAAGCGATCGCGGAACACTTCATAGATCGAATCGTGGACGAGGAAGCGGGTCGGTGCGACGCAGACCTGGCCGGCATTGCGGAACTTGTTGGCGCCGAGGACGGCCACCGCCTGCTCGATGTCGGCGTCGGCGAAGACGAGGGCCGGGGCATGGCCGCCGAGCTCCATCGTCACCCGCTTCATGTGGCGCCCGGCCAGGGCCGCGAGTTCCTTGCCGACCGCGGTCGAGCCCGTGAACGAGATCTTTGCGATGACCGGGTGCGGGATGAGATAACCCGAGATCGCAGCAGGATCGCCGTAGACGAGCGAGAGCACATCGCCCGGCACGCCGGCGTCGAGGAAGGCGCGCACGAGTTCGGCGCAGCTCGCCGGGGTGTCTTCCGGTCCCTTCAGGATCACCGGACAGCCGGTGCAGAGGGCGGCCGAGACCTTGCGGACGGCCTGATTGATGGGGAAGTTCCAGGGGGTGAAGGCCGCCACCGGCCCCACGGGCTGGCGCAGGACCATCTGGACGACGCCGTCGGCGCGGGCCGGGATGATGCGGCCGTAGGCGCGCTGCCCCTCCGCCGCGAACCAGTCGACGACATCGGCGGCCGCCAGGGTTTCCATCCGCGCCTCGGCCAGGGGCTTGCCCTGCTCCAGGGTCATGATGCGGGCGATGCCGTCGGCGCGCTGACGCAGGAGATCGGCGGCCCTGCGCATGGTCTTGCCGCGCTCGAACGCCGAGACCCGACGCCAAGCTGCAAAGCCGCGTGCGGCGGCCGCGAGCGCGCGGTCGAGATCGGCCGGGGTGGCGATGGCGCAGGTGCCGAGCGTCTCGCCGGTGGCCGGGTTGAGGACCGGCAGGGTCTCGCCGCCGGCACCCTGGGCCCAGGCACCAGCGATGTGAAGGCTCACGTTCGGATACGTCATCGTCCGCTCCCACGCAGTTGGATCTGCGCGGGTTGTCCGCCCTTCGCGCGCCGCCCGCAACCCGCGCGGTGCCGCTCCGGACGTCAGGCCGCCATGCGCTCCGCCACGGCCTGATCGGGTCCGCGTAGAACCACGCTGCCCCCCCGCGTCGCCTGGAGGGTGCCGCCCTTCGGCACCACGTTCCAGCCTTCGCGGCACCCGTCGATGGGCTCGGAGACCACCACGAGGCCGGTCTCGGTCTGGCGGTAATACAGGCTCGGGGGTCGTCCGTCGCAGGCCCAGCGATAGGCGGTGAGGGTCTCGCCGTCCGTGACCACGGCGGTGAAGCGCAGGGGCTCGGCCGCTTCGGCGGCCTGCATGAGATCGCGCACGATCGAGAGGGTGCGGGCCATCGCACCGACGGGGTCCTCGGCGAGGCCATTGGCGAGGGCCAGGAGGAAGATCGCTTCCGAATCCGTCGTGCCGCGCCGGACGTCGTAGAGATCGTCGGGGATGAGGGCTTCGAGGCGGCGCTTGATCTTGTGGTAGCCGCCGATCTGCCCGTTGTGCATGAACAGGTGCCGGCCATGGGCGAAGGGGTGGCAGTTCGCCCGCGTCGTCGCCGTGCCCGTCGAGGCACGGACATGGGCGAAGAACATCCGCGCCCGCACCTGTTGGCACAGGTTGACGAGGTTCTCGTCGGACCAGGCCGGGCAGACGTCGCGGTAGAGGCCGGGCTCGGCCCGCTCGCCGTACCAGCCGATGCCAAAACCGTCGCCGTTGGTCTCGGTCTTCGCCTCCGTCGCGTGCAGCGACTGGTGGACCAGCGAATGCGTCGGCGCGCAGACGAGGTCGGTCAGGAAGACGGGGTCACCGGAATAGGCGAGAAAACGGCACATGGCAGGCAGACACCTCCTGTGGGATTCGGGCGGGGCGCCTCCCATCCGCCGGTGAGCGACCCCGCTTCGCGCACCTGCCGTTTCGTCATCGGAGCCCCGACACTCGGGCGATCGTGGTGAACAGAACGTTAACCCGCCGCCGGACCGAGGCTGTGCCGCTTCGATGCAAGAGACGCACCGCATCCCTGCGATGGACCCACACCGTGGCGAGAAGACGATGACGGCGGCGCGAAGGACCACGGATGCTCGACCGGGATCGACGGTTGCGGGAACCGCATAGCCGAATTCGCACTTGCGACCCTTGTCCAACAAGACGTGGCAGCGCAGCATCACTCACAGAGAATCAGCGCTCGAACCGATCGTCTCCTCGATCGGTACCAACGCACGCCGTCGCGCCGACGACCTGACTTCGATTCAACCCCGACTTCGCTTCAACAGAGCCCGACTTCGCTTCAACAGAGAAGGAGACTTCATGGCCCAGCCCCTGCCGGATTGTCCGATCGCCCTCGTGGTCGAGGACGACGCTGCCGTGCGCGACCTCGCGACGGCCGTGCTCGAAGAGAGCGACCTCGATGTCATCGCCTGTGACAGCGCCGAGGCGGCGATCTCCGTGCTCGAACGCTCCGGCGGCAACGTCGCCCTGCTGTTCGCAGATGTACGCCTCGGCGCCGGCATGGACGGAATCGACCTCGCCACGGCCGTCGGGCGCCGGTGGCCGGACGTGCGGGTGGTGCTGACCTCCGGCGGCGACGCCAAGGGTGCCGGGCGTATCCCGAGCCGGGCGGTCTACATGCAGAAGCCCTGGCGCGCCCTCGACGTCCTGGTCCAGGCCGAGCACGCCACCGTGGCGGTCCGCGCAGCCTGAGTTCTCACGCACCGCCGCGCATCCCTGCGGCGGTACCGTTCCGACAACGAAAAAGCCCGACCGCGAGGCGGCCGGGCTTTTTCGTGACCGGGTCCGATCCTGAAGGGATCGGACCGACGGGATTTCAGGATGCGGCGCCGCCGACGGGGGGCAGCACGGTCGGGGCGGTCGGGGCGAACGGCGAACCGCCCGGGCGACGCGGCGCACCGGCACCGAAACGGGGCTTCGGCTTCGGAGCGGCGATCAGGCCCTCGCGGATGGCGGTCTTGCGCGCCTGCTTGCGGGCGCGGCGGACGGCCTCTGCCTTCTCGCGAGCCTTGCGCACGGAGGGCTTCTCGTAAGCCTTGCGCTGCTTCATCTCGCGGAAGATGCCCTCGCGCTGCATCTTCTTCTTGAGGACGCGGAGAGCCTGATCAACGTTGTTGTCGCGAACGAGTACCTGCAACGGTCTAGATCCTCTGAGACATAGGTTTGTTGAACAGCGCCGATCCCGGGGCCAATCGCGGTCCTGGAAGGAGGATGGAACCGACAAATGCCCCGGACCCGGAATTCTCTTCCGGGCGGGACGTCGGTCGGACGGCCTCGAATCGGCGCAGAAACTGCACTTGGGTGAGGCTCATACACGAAGCCTCCGCCACTTCCAACCGCCGGCACGCGATTCCGACGCCGATGTGTCAGGCGTGCGACTGGATGAAGTTGCGCACCAGCGGATAGGTCTGGCTCTCCCACTTCCGGCCCGAGAACACGCCGTAATGGCCGACGCCCGCCTGGAGGTGATGGCTCTTCATGTGCGGCGGCAAACCCGTACACAGATCGTGAGCCGCCATGGTTTGGCCCACCGCGCAGATGTCGTCGCGCTCGCCCTCGACGGTCATCAGCGCGGTGCGCCGGATCGACCGCATGTCGATGGGGTTGCCCCGGTAGGTGAGCTCGTTCTTGGCCAGGGTGTAATCCTGGAACACTGTCCGGACGGTCTCGATATAGAACTCCGCGGCCAAATCGAGGACCGCGAAATACTCGTCGTAGAACGTTTCGATCTGCTGCGCCTTCTCGGTCTCGCCGTTGGCGAGATGCCAGAACAGATCGGCGTGACCCTGCATGTGGCGCTTGGCGTTCATGGAGACGAAGGCCGAGACCTGCATGAAGCCGGGATAGACCCGTCGGCCCGCCCCCTTGTGGCGCTGGGGCACGGTGGCGATGAGATTCTTCTCGAACCACGCGATGGGCTTCGAGGTGGCGAGGTGGTTCACCGAAGTCGGGCTGATGCGGCAATCCACCGGGCCGGCCATGAGGGTCATGCTGCGCGGGTGCGCGACATCCTTCGACTGGGCCATCACGGCGGCGGCGGCCAGAGCCTGCACGGCCGGCTGGCACACGGCGACGAGGTGGGCACCCTCGCCGATGGCGCCGAGGAACTGCACGAGGTGATCGACGTAGTCGTCGAAGCCGAAGGCACCGGCTTCGAGGGGCACGTCTCGGGCGTTGTGCCAGTCGGTGATGTAGACGTCGTGGTCGGCGAGCAACGTCCGCACGGTGCCGCGCAGGAGGGTGGCGAAGTGGCCCGACAGGGGCGCCACCACGAGGACCGCCGGTTGCGGCGTGTCGACGTCCTTGCGGAAGCGCAACAGGGTGCCGAACGGCGTGGCGAAGACGGCCTCCTCGGTCACGGCGACCTCGCGGTTGCCCACCGTGACGGTGTCGATGCCGTAAGCGGGACGCGTGAAGGTCAAGCCCGCGCGCATCATCATGCGGGCGCCCGCCGACCACCAATTCATCGGCTCGCGGTATCCGGCGGCGGTCCAGGGCGAGACCGCGTCGTGGACGAGTCGACCCCATGCACGGGTCTGCTCGGCCAGATCCGTCTGGGCATCGAAGGCACGATAAAGCATGAAGCCTGAACTCCTACACGAACGACCGGATCGCGGAACGTCCGCAGAGGACGGACCAGGCAAAAGGCCCGCCACCGATGGGGCGCTAGGCTGAGCCAGGCGAGCGATCAACGCAACGGGCCTGCCGAGCGATCCCCCGGGGCTGTTGTACACCTGCATCACCGACGCCCTCCGGTCCGAACCGATCTCGCCCCTCGACGCCCGGGCAGAAAAATAGTGCACTCCCGCACCATAGTGCCCGTTCGATTGTGCGAGCATTGCACGGCGGCGCAGCGCGGATCCGCCATGACGTCTCGGTTCCGGCATGACATCTCGGTTCCGGCATGACATCTCGGTTCCGGCATGACATCTCGGTTCCGGCATGACATCTCGGCGGCTCACCCTGCCGAAGCGCTCACGCTTTTGCCCGGATCGGGGCCGGCGAGGCACGATCTCCACTCCGTGGCCCGATCGGCTTGCCGTTCTCGCGGTTCGGCACGAGTCTTGGATCGCCACCAGCCTCGGCCCCTATGCTCCGCACGCGGTCGACCAGAAACACCGGGGGACCCCCATGCCAGCGGCGACACTCACCATCTCGAGTCGCAACTATTCGTCGTGGTCCCTGCGCGGCTGGCTGGTGTGCCGGATGGCCGGCCTCGACTTCGAGACGGAACTGCTCTCGGGCAACGATGCTTCGACCCGGGCGGAGCTGCTCCACCTCTCGCCGTCCTTCCTGGTGCCGCGCCTGTGCCACGGCGAGATCGTCGTGTGGGACACCCTGGCCATCGCCCAATACCTCAACGAGATTCGACCGGAGGCCGGGTTCTTGCCGAAGGACGCCGTGGCGCGGGCGCATTGCCGGTCCATCGCGGGCGAGATGCATGGCGGCTTCATCAACCTGCGTTCGGCCCTGCCGATGAATCTCAAGGCCCGCCACACCGGGTTCAAGATCTTCAACGGCGCGCGCGGCGACATCGACCGGATCGTCACCATCGTGGACGAGTGCCTGTCGCGCTATTCCGGCCCCTACCTGTTCGGGGAGACGCCGAGCCTGGCCGACGCGATGCTGGCCCCCGTCTGCACCCGGTTCGTGACCTACGACGTCCCGGTCTCTGGCGCGACCGCGGCCTACCGCGACACCATCCTCGCCTGGCCCCTGATGCAGGAATGGCTGGATTCGGCCCTGGCCGAGCCCGACGAGATCGAAGAACTCGACATGGAGTTCTAGGGAGGCAGCTCATACAACGGATTGCCGCTGCTCGGGCACTCTGTCTTCGGTTCGAAGTTTCCGGTCCCGGAGAATCGGGGGGCAAGGGCTGTCGACGCTCGGATGACGTTTGGGCGTGGATCGAACCGCACCTGCCCCACGGTCAACCGGGTAAAACTCGGGTCAATGAAAGACAAGTCATCGGTCAGTAACCTGCACGTCCTGAAGATGGGTACCGGCGGCAGGTTACGCCCTCGGTTTACGGCTCACGACACGACGGTCCACGATCACTACAACGGGGGCTCGCAGCGCAGGGTCCGGCAGTGCCTGTTTCTCAGAACAGTGCCAAAGGCCGCATGTCCGACGAGCGGATGCTCGATGCCGTGCACGCGAAGGCAGACCGCTCGGCATCCGGCGAAAAGGTTAAGACCGGAGCCAGACGATCGCCCGCTCGCGCGGCGGTTCGAGGAGTAAAGTCCAATGCTTGGCCGAGCGGTCGCCCTGACGCTCGGCAACGTGTCCGACATCAGTGGAACGCTGCCGCTGCTTCGGGCTGTCGTCCCACCCAGACGTCTGATCGCCGACAAAGCTTACGACGCACGGAGCCCGAGGGATTGGCTGAAGCGCCACCGGGTGAGTGCCGCCATCCTGCAACGGCCACCCGAACCATGGCCTTCGAGTTCAATCGGATCGCCTGCCTGCAGCGCACTCGGATCGAGCGCTTGTTTGGACATCTCAAGAGTTGGCGGCGTGTCGCAACCCGCTATGATCGCTTGTCCTGCAACTAACTGGCGGCCGTTGCGCTCGTGTCCTACTTCGTCGCACAGGCCTCAATGAGTCCCCTACTAACCTTCCGGCTACCCGTTGCCGACACGATGCAGTAGCCTCTCAGTCGGCTCGGTCCAAAATACCGGCCAAGTCACTGGGGAACTCACGATCAGAAGCAGCACGCAAGAAAAGCTGATGCTTCAACGCGATAGCTTGGAGCGGGCGGCGGGAATCGAACCCGCATATTCAGCTTGGGAAGCCCTGATAGGTCTCTGATTTTCAAGGGCGACGTTCCCTGTGTGCGTCCGTTCAAGGTCTCTCTGTTCACGGGCGCGCATGACACCGGACCGCTCCCACCACGGGTGACCAGAAACGCAAAAAGCCCCGCCCGGCCGGAGCCGAGCGGGACGAAACAGGCAGGTTCCGGCGGGGAATCCTGATGGTCATCCTCTCGCGAGGGCTGGAAGGCTTGTGGCCGGTTCCTCCGGCCGGAGTAGGACTGGCCTGCTGCCGGTTCCGTGGACGCGCTCCTAAGCTAATTGGGCCTGTTTTTCGAACTCGATCGGGCTGACGTAGCCGAGGGTCGAGTGCCGGCGGGCCGGATTGCAGAAGCGTTCGATGCAGTCGAACACATCGGCCCGAGCCTGGTCCCGCGAGCGGTATGTCTTTCGAGCCGTCCGTTCGGTTTTCAGCGACGAGAAGAAGCTCTCCATCGCGGCATTATCCCAGACGTGTCCGGATCGGCTCATGGAGCAGGTGATGCCGTGATCCGCCATGAGGCGCTGGAACGGTTCGCTCGTATACTGGCTGCCCTGATCCGAGTGATGCAGCAGGGGATTCGGCTTGCCCCTGCGCCAGACAGCCATCAGCCGAGCGTCGGTGACGAGTTGGGCTGTCATGCTGGCCTGCATCGACCAGCCCACGACCCGACGTGAGAACAGGTCGATGACGGCCGCCACGTCAAGCCAACCTTCCGCCGTCCAGATGTATGTGAAGTCGGCGATCCACTTTTGGTTCGGCCGATCCGGTTCGAACTGTCGATCCAGGATGTTGGGGGAGACGACGGAGCGCTCACCAACATCCTTGGGCAGGCAGCGCCGTCATGGCCGGGCCCGCAAGGCGTTCTCTCGCATGAGCCGCTCAATCCGATGTAGCCCGCAGTTGATGCCGTCCGCGAGCACGTCGTGCCAGATCCGACGCGCTCCATAGGTGCGGTCGCTTGCCGCGAAGCTCGCCCGCACCTTCGACAGGATCGCGGCGTCGTCCTGGACTCGCCGGCTTGCCCGCCGGGTGAGCCAAGCATGGGAGCCGGACCGGGAGACGTCGAGGGCGTTGCACATCCACGCAACCGGCCAGATCGAGCGATGCTTGACCACGGAGGCGAACTTCATATCGCATCACTCGCGAAGTACGCCGCGGCCTTGTTTAGGCTATCGCGCTCCGCCTTCAGACGGGCGACCTCTTTACGCAGGCGCTCGATCTCGACCTGCTCGGCCTTCATCTGCCCAGGACCGGGAAACGCCTCGGCCGGATCGGACGAGAACTCCTTGATCCATTTGCGCAGGACGTTCTCGTGCACGTCCAGATCACGGGCAGCTTGCGCGACCGAAACGCCCCGCTGCTTGATCAGCCGAACCGCCTCGACCTTGAACTCTCGACCAAACTTGCGAGGCTGCATCCCACACCTCCGCTTCCATCATGAAACCCAGACTGGGTGTCTACGGAACCGGCGGCAGGCCACTACGAGGGTTCGATACGCCTCCCCAGCGAGCGCCACCGTCTCCTTGTGGGTGAGCCGCTTTGGTCCCTCGCGCACGGAACGCCAAACACCCTCCGGGTACGCAACGGCTACCGCCTGACGAGCCTTCGCCTCTTGAGGGTCTCGGGTCCGCAGGGAGGTGCGAACATCCGCATCCTTGGCCGTGATGGTCTTCTCGACCACGCTATCCCCCATTGGAATAGCGAGAAGCCGTCCGCGAACCTTCGGCAGCACGTCAGCCGAGATGCGCTGGATGAGTTGGTGGGTGGTGCTGCCTTGCCGCTTCATGGGGCACGGCATCCGAAAGGGCATGTTGAACGCATCTGTTGAACAGTCAGATGCGGAGAAAACCCTTCAAGATCAAATGCTTTTTGCGGATCAGCGGCTTAGCCTGCTGTTGGTGCCCAGGAAAGGACTCGAACCTTCACCTCTTGCAAGACTGGTACCTGAAACCAGCGCGTCTACCAATTCCGCCACCTGGGCCTGTCGGGGCCGCGTGCGGCGCCGACGTGGGTTCGTTTAGGCGGCGCGGGGGCACCCGTCAATCGTGATTTTGAGGTGGCGCACGAAACGGTCGGTCCGGTCCGCGTCGGGGCGCGGCGTCCCTGCGGACGCCGCGCCGTGTCGCCTGCCCTCAGGCGCTCGGCCAGTCGCGGATATCGACGAAGTGCCCCGCCACCGCCGCCGCCGCCGCCATGGCGGGGGAGACGAGGTGGGTGCGGCCCCGGTGGCCCTGACGGCCCTCGAAGTTGCGGTTGGAGGTCGAGGCGCAACGCTCGTTGGGGCTGAGGCGGTCGGCGTTCATGCCGAGGCACATGGAGCAGCCCGGCTCGCGCCAGTCGAACCCCGCCGCCTTGAGGATGCGGTCGAGGCCTTCCGCCTCGGCTTGGGCCTTCACGATGCCGGACCCCGGCACCACCATGGCGGAGACGCTGGCGTGGACCTGGCGGCCCTCCACCACCTTCGCCACGGCCCGCAGATCCTCGATGCGGCCGTTGGTGCAGGAGCCGATGAACACCCGGTCGATGGCGATGTCGGTGATCTTCGTGCCCGGAACCAGCCCCATGTAGTCGAGGGCCTTCTCCTTCGACTGGCGCTTGTTCTCGTCGAGAATCGTCGCCGGGTCCGGCACGGCGCCGGAGATCGAGACCACGTCCTCCGGGCTCGTGCCCCAGCTGACGATGGGGGGGAGGTTCGCCGCGTCGAGCCGCACTTCGCGGTCGAAATGCGCGCCTTCGTCCGACACCAGGGTCTCCCAATAGGCGCGCGCACGCGCGAACGCCTCGCCCCGCGGGGCCTTCGGACGCCCCTCGACATACGCGAAGGTGGTGGCGTCGGGCGCGACGAGGCCGGCGCGCGCGCCGCCCTCGATGGACATGTTGCAGATGGTCATGCGGCCCTCCATCGAGAGGGCGCGGATGGCCGAGCCCGCATACTCGATGACGTAGCCGGTGCCGCCGGCGGTGCCGATCTCGCCGATGATCGCCAGGATGATGTCCTTGGCCGTCACGCCGGGCGGCAGGGTGCCGTCCACGGTGACGCGCATGTTCTTCGCCTTCTTCTGCAGCAGCGTCTGGGTGGCGAGCACGTGCTCCACCTCCGAGGTACCGATGCCGTGGGCGAGCGCCCCGAAGGCGCCGTGCGTCGAGGTGTGGCTGTCGCCGCACACGATGGTCTGGCCCGGCAGGGTGAAGCCCTGCTCGGGGCCGATGACGTGGACGATGCCCTGGCGCCGGTCGAGGGCGTCGTAGAACTCGATGCCGAAGTCGCGCACGTTCTCGGCGAGCGCCTCCAGCTGGATGCGGCTCTCCGGGTCCTCGATGCCGAAGCTGCGGTCGGAGGTCTGGACGTTGTGGTCCACCACCGCCAGGGTCTTCTCCGGGTGGCGCACCCGGCGCCCGGCGACGCGAAGCCCCTCGAACGCCTGCGGGCTCGTCACCTCGTGGACGAGGTGGCGGTCGATGTAGAGGAGGCTGGTGCCATCCGGCTCGACATCGACGACGTGGTCGTCCCAGATCTTGTCGTAGAGGGTGCGCGGCGCGGTCATGATCGGGCTGTCTTCGCGTTTTCTGAACGGGCTTGGGAGATGGGCTTGGAAGACGGGCTTGGGCACCCGGTTCTCCCTTTAGTAGTATTCCAGACCGTCCGGCGAAAGTGGGGCGCCCGTCCCCTCTGGCGGATGGCTGCGGCGCGGTTTTCGCATATCGGCCCGGACGATGCCGGGGTGGGGCGGCGGGCGTCGGCTGTGGGGACCCGCGCCGGCTCACTGGACCGTTCCCGGCCCAAGTCCTAAAGCGGAAGGGCACCCCGCCGGGGTCGCGCACCGGAGTCCCGAAGGTCCGCCATGACGCCCGTCGATCTGCTGCTGCTCAAACCCATGCAGCCGAGCGTGATGGAAGCCCTGGCGACGCGCTTCACCCTGCACCGGGCCGACACGGCTCCGGACGCGGAGGCGTTCTACGCCGAGGTCGGCCCGCGCATCCGCGCCATGGCGACGGGCGCGCAGGCGCCCGTGGACGACGCCCTCCTGGCGCGCCTGCCCAACCTCGAGATCGTGGCGAGCTTCGGCGTCGGGTACGATACCATCGACACCGCCGCGGCCGCCGCGCGGGGCGTGGTGGTGACGAACACGCCCGACGTGCTGTCGGACGAGGTCGCAGACCTCGCGATGGGCCTGCTGCTCGCCACCCTGCGCCAGATCCCCCAGGCGGACCGCTACCTGCGCGCGGGCCACTGGCCGACCCGGCCCTACCCCCTCACCCCCACCCTGCGCGGGCGCACAATCGGCATTCTCGGCCTCGGGCGCATCGGCCGGGCCATCGCGACGCGGCTCGAAGGCTTCGGCGTCGCCCTCGCCTATCACGGCCGCCGCCGGCAGCCGGAGGTGTCCTACACCTATCACGCCACGCTGCTCGACATGGCCCGGGCCGTCGACGTGCTCCTCGTGGTGGCGCCCGGCGGACCGGAGACGGACGGCCTCGTCGACGCCGCCGTGCTGGCCGCCCTCGGTCCGGAGGGGATCCTGATCAACGTGGCGCGCGGCAGCGTGGTGGACGAGGCCGCCCTCATCGCGGCCCTGCGCGACGGGACGATCCTCGGGGCCGGGCTCGACGTCTTCGCCCGCGAGCCGCACGTGCCGGCCGACCTCGTCGCCCTGGATCACGTGGTGCTCCTGCCCCATGTCGGCTCGGGCTCCGTCCACACCCGCGAGGCCATGGGCCGCCTCGTCGTCGACAACCTGCTCCACTGGTTCGACGGCCGGGGACCGCTGACGCCGGTGCCGGAGACGCCAGTGCCGGAGACGTTTCGGAGCGCGGGCGCGTGAGCCCCCGCGCGCCGGCCCGCATCCTCGGTTTCCTCTCGGTCCTCACGGTGGGCGGCGCGGTGTTCGCGCAAGCACCGCAGGTTCAGCAAGCACCGCAGGTTCAGCAAGCGCCGCAGGCTCCACAACCGCCGCAGCCGCCGCTAGAGGCCTCCCCCCTTCAGGATCCGCAGGGCGTGGCCGCGCCCGAGGTCGCGCCCGCCGCGCCCTTCGTCGAGAGCCTGCCGAAGGACATCGCCGGGGTGCCGGGCACCTGGGACCTGTCGCGGGACGGCAGCACCCGGCGCTGCGTCATCACCCTGTCGAGCGAGAGCGGCGAGGCGGGGCGGCGGCTGTCCTTCCCCGCCGGGTGCCGCCGGGCCCTGCCGGTGCTCAACGGCGTCGCCGGCTGGCTGTTCACCGACGGCACCCTGCGCTTCGTCGACAGGAACGTGCGGCCGGTCCTGCCCTTCACCCGCCGGCCCGACGCGCGCAGCCTCGCCGCCACCACCGAATCCGGCGAGCAGTACAGCCTCGTCCCCCTCCAGATCCTCGCCATGCTGCCGGCCGTGCCGGTGCCGGCCGTGCCGGTGCCGGCGAGACCGGAATCTGCCGCGTCCCGGTCGGACGCCCAGCGTCCGGCGGCACCGGAGACGGACCTGGGCGGCGAGCCGCCGCCGGCCGGGATCTATACCCTCGACCGGTACCGCGACCCCGATACCTGCCGGCTGGAGCTGACGCCGGCCCAGCCGCCCGCCCCGGTCCGCATCCTCGAGGGATGCCGCGACACCGGGCTCGGCGTGTTCGATCCCGTGTCCTGGCAGTTCGCGCGGGGGCGGCTCACCCTCACCGCCCGGCGCGGGCATACGGTCACGCTGATCCCCACGGGCGACGGGCGCTGGCGCCGCGACCCGGAAGTCGGCACCACCTTCATCCTGCGCCGGGTCGTGGCCCCGTGAGCTGGGTCGCGGCCCCGTGAGCCGGGTCGCGGCCCCGTGAGGAGGCCGCACGGGTTTGCCCCATGCGCGGCCCCGGATTATGCCGACGCGATGCTCACCGTCGCCGCCCTCTATCGCTTCGTCGATCTGCCCGATCCGCTGGCGCTGCGTGCCCCCCTGGAAGCCCTGTGCGGTAGCCTCGGGATCACCGGCACCCTCGTGCTCGCCCGCGAGGGCATCAACGGCACGGTGGCGGGGGCGGCGCCGGCCATCGAAGCCTTCCTCGACGCCCTGCGCAACCGAGCGCCGTTCGGCGCGCATTTCGGCGCCGTCGAGGTCAAGATGTCCTCGGCCGAGGCCCCACCGTTCGGGCGCCTCAAGGTGCGGGTCAAACCCGAGATCGTGACCTTCGACGGCGGAGCCACCCATCCGGCCCTGGCGCCGGCGAGTCCCGTGGCGCCCGAGGCCTGGAATGCGCTCCTGGACACGCCGGGGCTGCTGCTCATCGACACCCGCAACGCCTTCGAGGTGGCCCTGGGAAGCTTTCCCGGGGCCGTCGATCCCGGCACGAGGCGGTTCAGCGAGTTTCGCGCCTACGTGGACGGTCTCGACCCGGCGGCGCACCCGAAGGTGGCGATGTTCTGCACCGGCGGCATCCGCTGCGAGAAGGCCGGAGCCTACATGCGGGCGCGCGGCTTTTCCGAAGTCCACACCCTGGCGGGCGGGATCCTGCGCTACCTCGAAACGGTGCCGGATGCGCAGAACCGCTGGACGGGCGACTGCTTCGTCTTCGACGGTCGCATCGCCCTCGGCCCCGCCCTGGTCGAAAGGCCAGACCACGCTCCGGAGACACTGCGATGATCGACCCGGCGATGCGCGATCCGGCGACGAGCGACCCGGCGATGCGCGATCCGGCGACGAGCGAGCCCGATCTCGGCACCCGCATCGACGCCCTCGAGATGCGCCTGACCGAGCAGGACGCCGTCATCGACGACCTCAACGCCACCATCACGGCACAGTGGCGCCAGATCGATGCCCTGTCGCGGCGGATGGCGAAACTCGTCGAGGAGATCGAGGAAGCGGGCCATCGTCCCGGTTCGAACGCGCCGGAACCACCGCCGCCGCATTATTGAGCGCGCCTTCCCGCACCGGTCCTTCGCGATACGGATCCCTTCGTCGATTGGGCCCGAACCCATGCTCATGCGTACGGGCGACACCTTCCCGATGACGGACCCCATGCTCGGTGACGGATTCCATGGCCGCCCGTCCGCGAGGGCGGGCACGCCGTGCGAGGCGCGATCCACATGGGCGGTCCTGCGCGTGCCGATCGCCGGGCAGAGCCCCCCACCCCGGAGGGGACGGGCACCGGCCTCGATCGATCGCGACGGAGGTCGTCTCAGGGGCCGAAGATGCGAGCCGTCAGTTTCGATTTCGCCAGGTCGCGAAGGCACACGTAGAAGATCGGGGTGAAGATCAGTCCGAAGACGGTGACGCCGACCATGCCGAAGAACACGGTCGTTCCGATGGCGTGGCGCAGTTCGGCTCCGGCGCCCTTGGCGATCATCAGGGGGACGACGCCGAGGATGAAGGCGAGGGACGTCATCAGGATCGGTCGCAATCTCAGGCGGCCGGCTTCGACGACGGCGTCGACGATCGATCGCCCCTGGTTCTCCAGGTCGCGGGCGAACTCGACGATGAGGATGGCGTTCTTGGCGGCGAGACCCACGAGGACGACGAGGCCGACCTGGGTCAGGATGTTCTGGGTCAGGATGTTGTTGTCCTGTCCCATCCACAGGACGCCGCTGATGGCCGACAGCAAGCACATCGGCACGATGAGGACGACGGCGAGCGGCAACGTCCAGAACCAGGGCGAACAGGGTCAGCGTGTTGATGGTGTAGCCGAGCATCGCCATGGCGGCGAACGTGCCGACGAGCGACACAGGGATCGCGAGCAGCGGAATGACGGTGGCGCGCACGTTCTGCAGGAAGACGATGACCACGAGGACGACGAGGGCGATGGCTTCGTAGGTCGTCACTTCGAGCGCCTTGATCGACGTGCGTACGAAGAACTCGGTCGGATTGTAGGTCATTCGGAATTCGACGCCCGAGGGCCGATCGCGCTCCAGCGCCGCCACCGTGGCCTGGATCGTTTCGGAGCCCTGGAGCGCGTTCGTGCCCGGGCGCTGGAAGACGAGCAGGGCGACGGCGGCCGAGTCGTTGATGTAGGCGTTGGTGCCGTACTTCCGTGCGCCGAGTTCGGCGCGGCCGACATCCCTCAGCCGGACGACGCGGCCGCCGCCGGTGTTGCGGATGATGAGATTCTCGAATTCCTCCGGCTGCCGGAACCGGCCCTGCACGGTGATCGAGGGCTGGAACGCCCGGCCGGAGGGCGCGGGAGGCTGCGCGAGCACGCCGCCGGCGACCTGGACGTTCTGCGCGCGGAGCGCGTCCACGACCTCCATCGCGGACATGCCCATCTCCGAGACCTTGTTCGGATCAAGCCATATCCGCATGGCGTATTCGCGCGCGCCCACCGGCTGAACGCTGCCGACGGTGGGCAGCCGGCTCAGCACCGGCACGACGCGTTGAAGCGCATAGTTCGACAGATAGAGCTGATCCCGGCTCCGATCGGGCGAAACGAGTTGCACGACGAGCAGGAAGTCGGGGGCGTTCTTCGCCACGGTCACGCCGATGCGGCGGACGACCTCCGGGAGGCGTGGCTGGGCGAGGGCCACCCGGTTCTGCACCAGGAGCTGCGCCTTATCGAGATCGGCGCCGACGCGGAACGTCACGGTGTGGCTGAAGCTGCCGTCCTGCGTCGACTGCGACTGCATGCGAGCGACGCTTGCGGATGAAGGGGGTCGCGGCCTTGTGGGCCTCGATCGGCTGGACCCCGACCTCGGGGAAGAATCTCGGCATCCGTCCTTTCACGAACGGCGAGGATCCGTTCCTTCACGGTCTGGCCGCCGAATTCTTTCGTCAATATTCGGCGGACGCGCTGGAGCCGGTCTATTGCGAGGACATGGCGCACGCGATGGGCCGTTACATCGGCAAACGCTACGGCACGGCCGCCGAGACACGCTCGATCCCCCTCTCGGCCTGGCAGCTCAGACGGATCACCGAGTACGTCGAGGCGCACATGACCGACGGCATCCGCGTCCAGGATCTTGCGGATGTCGCGGCTGTATCGACCGGGCATCTCCACCGGGCTTTTCGCGCGGCGACCGGGCTGACGCCCTCCGCCTTCATCAGCGTGCGACGCATTCGCCGCGCGATCGCGATTCTGCGGAACGAGCCCGTGACGATCGCGCAAGCCGCCCTCCGGGTCGGGATCAGGAGTCCGAGCCGGCTCGCCGGCCAGATGCGACGCCTCACGGGCTACAACCCCTCGGGCTCGTACCGCGGGCGCGATCGCCAATGATACGGCCCTCGACAGGACCGCCGATGGACCACGTCTTCGTCAACGTCATCCTGGCGGGCGGGGGCGACGGCGTGTGCGGACGCCGCCGGGCTTCGAGCTCACCCGGGCAGGTGGATCGTCCAAGGCGCGTCGAACCCGTGCTCTTCGAGGTTCACGCCCGGACCGCCGCGGTCGATCACCACGAAATCCTGGGGGGCGCCGAACGGGGTGAGCACCCCGTGCCAGGTGCCGGGGGCGTAGCTCACGCCCTGGCCCGGCGCCGTGACGAAGGCCCGGGGCCGGCCGGGGCGGCCGTCCTCGTCCGGGCAGACCACCACGAGGAACGGCCTGGCGTTCAGGGGTAGGAAGGCCTGCCCCCCCAGGGGATGGCGCTCGACGAGGCTCACGGCGAGGGGCATCGGGTAGGGCTCGGCCTCGACGAGGCCGACGACGACGCGGGCGCCCTCCCCCGCGACGGGAATCTCCGCCAGGTCGTGGAAGCGGCGCGCCTTGCCGGCGTTCATGGGCCGCGCCGCCGCCTGGCTTCGGTCGATGACCGAGCCGAAGGGCGCGAAGGCCTCGGCCGTGAGGGCCTCGGCGACGACGTGGCGTTCGCTCACCGGGCGCCCCGGAGCGTCAGGCCGGCATGGCGGTTCACGTCCTTGTAGAGCAGGTAGCGGAACGGCCCGGGGCCGCCCGCGTAGCAGGCCTGCGGGCAGAAGGCGCGCAGCCACATGAAGTCGCCGGCCTCGACCTCGACCCAGTCGCGGTTGAGCCGGTAGACCGCCTTGCCCTCCAGCACGAACAGGCCGTGCTCCATGACGTGGGTCTCCTCGAACGGGATCGAGGCGCCGGGGCGCATGGCGACGATGTTGACGTGCATGTCGTGGCGCACGTCGTCCCCGGCGACGAACCGGGTGGTGGCCCAGGCCCCGTCCGTGCCCGGCATGGCGACGGGATCCTCCCGGCTCTCGTGGGTGACGAAGGAGTCGGGGGCGTCGAGGCCCGGCACCCGCTCGTAGGCCTTGCGGATCCAGTGGAAGCGCGCGGCGGTGGCCTCCCCGTTGCGCAGGGACCAGGCGGCGCCGGGCGCGAGGTAGACGTAGGAGCCGGGCCGCAGGCCGTGGCTCTGCCCCTCCAGGACGAGGCTCGGGCGCCCCTCCACCACGAACAGGACACCCTCGGCCTGCGCGTCGGGCTCGGGCCGGTCGCTGCCGCCGCCCGGCGCCACCTCCATGAGGTATTGCGCGAAGGTCTCGGAGAAGCCCGAGAGCGGGCGCGACAGCATCCAGGCCCGCGCGCCCTCCCAGAACGGCAGCACGGAGGTCACGATGTCGCTCATCACCCCCCGGGGAATCACGGCGTAGGCCTCGGTGAACACCGCCCGCCCGGTCATCAGCGCGGTCTGGGGCGGAAGGCCGCCGCAGGGCGGATTGTAGGCGGATGCGCTCATGGCGTGTCTCCGATGTGTCGCGGGCGTATGGCCTCAGGCGGCCCGAGGGGCCGCCCGGGGGGCCGCGATGGGGGCGTCGAGGGCCGTCTTCGTGTCGACGGCGACATCGCCGTCCAGCACCCGGTGGGCCTGCGCCCGGTCGATATCGCCCTCCCAGGCGGCGATGACCACGGTGGCCACGCAGTTGCCGATGAGGTTGCCGAGCGCCCGGGCGATGCCGACGAACCAGTCGATGGAGAGCACCAGGACGAGGCCGATCACCGGGATGTCGGGCACCGCCGAGAGGGTCGCGGCCAGCACCACGATGGCCGAGCCCGGAATCCCGTGGGCGCCCTTCGACGTCAGCAGCGCGATGCCGAGGATGAGGAGCAAATGGCCGAAGGACAGGTCGGTGTTGGTCGCCTGGGCGATGAACACCGTGGCCAGGGTCAGGTAGAGCGAGAAGGCGTCGAGGTTGAACGAGTAGCCCGTCGGGATCACGAGACCCACGGTGGAATCCTTGATGCCGAGGCGTTCGAGCTTGCGCATCACCTGCGGCAGCACGCTGTCGGAGGAGGCGGTGCCGGCCACCACCATGAGCTCCTCGCGCAGGTAGGCGAGGAGCTTGAGGATGCTGAAGCCCGCCGCCTTCAGGATGGCGCCGAGCACCACGAACACGAAGAACGCGACGCCCGCGTAGAACAAAGCCACCAGCATCCCGAGCTGCTTCAGGGAGCCGACGCCGTACTTGCCCACCGTGAAGGCGACGGCGCCCAGCACGCCCAGCGGCGCGAGGCGCACGATGAAGCCGATCACCTTGAACAGCACGTTGGTGATGCGCTCGATGCTGTCGGCCAGCGGCTTGCCCTGGTCGCCCAGGAGCGCGAGGCCGGAGCCGAACAGGATGGCGATGATCAGCACCTGCAGGATGTCGCCCTTGGCGAAGGCGTCGAACACCGTGGTGGGGATGATCTTCATCAGGAAGTCGACGGTGCCGGTGACCTGGCCGACCCGGTCGGTGTAGCCGGCCAG
The DNA here is from genome assembly GCF_001422425.1 of Methylobacterium sp. Leaf102. Classification (NCBI taxonomy): domain Bacteria; kingdom Pseudomonadati; phylum Pseudomonadota; class Alphaproteobacteria; order Hyphomicrobiales; family Methylobacteriaceae; genus Methylobacterium; species Methylobacterium sp. Leaf102. The sequence continues at coordinate 27,440 of NZ_LMMX01000023.1, forward strand.
GGCCTTGGCATCGAGGCTGGCCGGATCGACGTTCATGCCGCGCCCGGGCTCGAACGCGTAGGCCAGCACGATGCCGAGCACGAGGGCCAGGGTGGTGACGGCCTCGAAGTAGATCAGGGACTTGAGCCCGACCCGGCCGACCTTGCGCAGATCCCCGGCGCCCACGATGCCGTGCACCACGACGCCGAAGACCAGGGGCGCGATCGCCATCTTGATGAGCTTGATGAAGGCGTCGCCGAGCGGCTTCAGCTGCACCGCGAAGGTCGGCCAGACAATGCCGAGCACGACGCCCAGCACGAGGGCGGCCACGACTTGCCCGAACAGGGACGCGAAGAAGCGTCTCATGCGAACCTCCCACTGGTTATGAAGGCCACGATCCTGCCCGAACGCCCGGCCCTGGTGCGTCGGCAGTCCCGTCGGGATCAGCAAATGCCGCGCCACGCTTCCTGCGCGGTGCGACGAGCCGAGCTCGTGGGACCGGCTCGCACGATCCGTCAGGCATATTGAGACGTCAAATATTTCCTGGGTCTCGATCGATACGAAATTCGTATGAACAGGCGGGCCCGATGTCGGAGCGGCATCGGATCGCGCCCTGCCTTGGCGATGTCCCCCGCTCCACGGCTCCTCAACGCGTGGCGAACTTGATGCTGATCGCCGCCTTGGCGACGAGGCCCGGGTTCGGCAGGGCGTTGAGATACTGGGTGTAGCGCTTGTCGAAAGCGTTCTGGAGGATGAAGTCCGCCTTGATCCGGTCGTTGACGCGGTAGGAGGCGAAGAGGTCCACCAACGCGTAGGCCTTGGTCGCCAGGATGGTGGCGCCGGGCGGCACGTCGGTGCGGTCGTCGACGAGTTTGAGGCGGGTTCCGACCGTAAGGCGGTCGTCGAGGAAGCGCAGACCCAGGGTGGTGCTGATCCGGTCCGGCGGCACGGTGATCAGGCTCTGGCGCGTGGCCCGGTCGCGGCCTTGCGTGTGAGTGGCGGCCAGCGAGACGAAGCCGCCGCCCCAATCGTAGGCCCCCTCCAGCTCGACGCCCGACAGCTCGGCCCGGGCGATGTTGAGGTACTGGAACGACTGGACCGGGATCACGCACGGGAAGCGCCCGGGAATGCGGGCGCAGATCGAGGCCGGGATGCCGGGGATCGCCGGCACGAAGAAGGTCGGCCCCACGGCCTGGATGTTGATGAAGTCGTCGATCTCGTTCTGGAAGACGTTGAGCTTGGCGCGGAACACGTCCCCGGGGACGAGAACCTCGTTGACCTTGAGATTGATGCCGCCCTCCACGGTGCGGGCCACCTCGGGGCGCAGGGTCGGGTTCGGCAGGATCGTGAAGGCGGGAAAGGGATGGATGCCCTGCACCAGGGTCTCGGTGATGGAGGGCGCGCGGTAGCCCTCGGCGTAGGTGCCGTAGAGTTCGATGCCGGCGAAGGGCGACACGCCCACGGTGATCTTCGGCGAGAGCCGGTCGCCGCTCGACCGGAAGGCCCCACCCGAGAGATCGTAGGTGTCGTAGCGCAGCGCCCCGATGACACGGAGCCAGCCGGCGTAGCGGATCTCGTCCTGCACGAAGGCGCCGGCGAGGGAACGCTGGCCGGACGGCGTGAAGGCGCCGCCGAAGCCGCCGGCATTGTCGGTGGTGCGGACATCGTTGCGGACGACATCGCCGCCGACGGTGAGCGCGTGGCCCAGCGCCCCCGTGTCGAAGCGCGCGGTGTTGTGGCTGTCGAAGCCCGTGGTCCCGATGTCGTAGGTGAGCCGGTCGCCCGCCCGGGTGCCGAGGCGGCCGTAGAGGCCGCTCGCCGTGTCCTGCAGGAACGTCAGGTCGTTGTGCGTGGTGGTGGAATAGCCCTTGATGCTGAAATCCACGAGCGGCACGTCCGGCCGACTGAACCGGTAGCCCAGGGTGTAGGTGTCGGCCTGCACCGCGTTGGCGAAGCGCGCGCCCGCGTTGCTGGTGCCCGCATTGGCGAAGTCGAAGCGCTGCACGAGGGCCGTGCCGCTGAGTTCGTGCCCGTCGGCGGGCCTGACGTTGATCTTGGCGAGGCCCGAGGTGAGCTCGTTGCCGGTGTCGCGCACCAGGGTCCCGAGGCCGTCGCGGTAGGGGCCGTTGTTGCGGAACACGAACTGCCCGAACACGTCCGCCGCCGTGCCGATGCGGGCGCCGAGCGCCGTGGAGTTGAGGAAGCGCTGGCCGTTGGTGCCGAAGCCCTGCTTCTGCACGGCGCCCGCCACCTCGTCGGGGGCCAGGATGTCGTCGATGGAGCGGGTGCGGAAGGCCGCCACACCGCCGATGGCGCCCGAGCCGTAGATGGTGGCCGTGGGGCCGCGGGTGATGTCGACGCCACCGACGAGTTCGGGGTCGAGGTAGAACACCCCGTTGGCGCTGTGGCCCGAGGTCTGGAAGTCCTGGCGCGCCCCGTCGACGAGGACGTTGACGCGTCCGAAATCCTGCAGGCCGCGGATGTTGATGGCTTGCGCCGGATCGTTCTGGTTTTCCTGGGTGGTCACGCCCGGCACATCGCGCAGCACGTCCGAGAGGCGGCTCGGCTGGAGGCGCTCGATCTGCTCGCGGGTGACCACGCTCGTGCCCGAGAGCGCGTCGACGGCGCTGCCCGGGGTCTTGGTCGAGGTCACCGAGATGGTGTCGAGGCTGACATCGGCGTCGGGCGCGGCCGGGCGCACCGGCGACGCGGTCCGGGGCTGCGTCTGGGCCTGCGCAACCGACAGGGTGAGGAGGGAGCAGCCGAGCGCCAGCCAGGCGCGGTGGGACGATCGGGACATGGACGCATCCGCCAGAGAGCACAGTCGAGACGAGTGGCTGGCTGGCGATGGGGCTGGCTGGCTGATCCGCAGGTGCCGCGCGCGAGGGTGCGGGGTCAACGGCCTCGGCGAAGGTCCAGATTGTCGGAAATCCAATCTAGCGTCGCGCTGACCTGAAGCAGTTCCAGACTTGGCAAGACGAGACGCGAGGACGTTGCTAGCCCGCAACAGTCCGGCGCGGCAACAGGAAGGGCTGGTCGCCCTCCGGCACCCGGCCGACGGGCCAGGACACGCCGAACACCCGCGCGATGAGGTCGTCCCGCATCACCGCGGCCGGGGGCCCGTGGGCGACGCGGCGGCCGTCCTCCAGCACCAGCATCGCGTCGGCATAGGCGGCGGCGAGGTTCAGGTCGTGCAGGATCGCGATCACGGCGGTGCCCCGCCGGGCGAGGTCGCGGGCGGCGTCGAGGAGCGCGCCCTGGTGGCGCAGATCCAGGCTGGCCGTCGGTTCGTCGAGGAGCAGCACCTGCGCGGGCGCGAGGGTGCGCCCGGCGGCGAGCTGGCACAGCACCCGGGCGAACTGCACCCTGGCCTGCTCGCCACCCGAGAGGGTCGGGTAGGCGCGGGGCCCGAGATGCGTGGCGTCGGCGCGCGCCAGGGCCTCGGCCAGGATCGCGGCGCGGTCGCGCGGCCCGAGACCCCGGCCGATCCCGTCGAGGCCGATCCGGGCCACCTCCGCGGCGGTGAAGGGAAAGGCGAGGTGCGCGGCCTGCGGCAGCACGGCGCGTAAGCCAGCGAGCCGCCAGGGCGGAATCGCCGCCACGGCCTCGCCCGCATACGCGACGGTGCCGTGGGTGGGTTTGAGCTCCCCGCTCAGGAGCTTCAGGAGGGTGGACTTGCCGGCCCCGTTCGGGCCGACGATCACCTGGAGGGTCCCGGGCGCGGCGTCGAGGGAGACACCGTCGATGAGGCGGCGACCGCCCGTGACGTAGGCGAGGTCGCGGGCGGCCAGAAGCGCAGGCTCATCCCTGGAGGCGACGTCAGGCAACGCCATGCCGCCGCCCCAGCAGCAGCCACAGGAAGACCGGCGCGCCGACGAAGGCGGTGACGATGCCGATGGGCAGTTCGGCCGGGGCGACGACGAGGCGGGCGGCCACATCCGCCAGGACGAGGAAGGCGCCCCCCAGGAGTGCGCTGGCCGGCAGCAGGCGCCGGTGGTCCGGGCCGATGACGAGGCGCAGGGCGTGCGGCACCACGAGGCCGACGAAGCCGATCACCCCGCTCGCCGCGACCCCGGCCCCCACCGCCACTGCGACGAGGAGGATGGCGAGGCGCTTCAGGCGCTCCACCGGCACGCCGAGGTGGAACGCCTCCGCCTCGCCCAGCACCAAGGCGTTGAGGCCGCGCCCCAGGAACGGCACGAGGACGAGGACCGGCAGCAGGGCGGGCGCCGTGGCCCAGACCTTGGTCCAGGTCGCCCCGCCGAGGCTGCCCAGGGACCAGAAGGTGAGGTCGCGCAATTGCCGGTCGTCGCTGGCGTAGACGAGGAGGCCCGTCAGCGCCCCGCTCAGGGCGCCCAGCGCGATGCCGGCGAGGAGCAGGGTGGCCACCGAGGTGCGGCCCGCCCGCGTGGCGATCCGGTAGAGCCCGAGGGTGGCGCCGAGGCCCCCGAGGAAGGCCGCGACGGGCAGGGCCGCGTAGGGCAGCGGCCCCGGCAGCCCCGCCCCGGCGAGGAGGCGGTCGCCGAGGACGATGACGGCGGCGGCGGCGAGGCCCGAGCCCGCCGAGACGCCGACGAGGGCCGGATCGGCCAGGGGATTGCGGAACAGGCCCTGCATCAGGGCGCCCGAGACGGCGAGGCCGGCGCCGACCATCAGGCCCAGCAGGGTGCGGGGCAGGCGGATGTTGAGCACCACCAGGCCATCCCGCCCCGCCTCCGCCGCGCCGGGCGTCAGGATCTCGAGAACCCGGGCCGGCGCGATCCGCACCGCCCCGAGCCCCAGCGAGAGCAGGATCGCCACGAGCACGAGAACGCCGAGACCGGCGAACACGAGGGCGCCGGGCCGGTTCGGCACGGCGGACTCAGTCACGCGGCAGGTCGGGATAGATCGCCCGCATGAGGTCTGCGGCCGCCTCCGGAGTCCTCGGGCCGTAGCCGAGAAGCGCGAGGCCGTCCATGGTCACGAGGGCGCGGCGGGCGGCGGCCGGCGTCTGGGCCAGCGCCGTGCCGCTCGCGAACACGCCCTCGGGCGTCGGCGTGCGCCCTTCGGTCACCATCATGATCACGGCGTCCGGGGCGGCCCCGACGATGGCCTCGTCGGTGATGGGCTTGAAGCCCTCGATGCCCTCGGCGGCATTGACAAGGCCGGCGAGCGCCAGGATGCCGTCCGCCGTGCTGCCGCGCCCGCCGACCATGACGCGCCCGCCGGTCTGCGACAGCACCACGAGGGCCCGGGCCGGCCGGGTCACCCGGGCGCGCTGCCCGGCGAGGGTCGCGAAGCGGGCGGCGACCGCCCGGCTCAAGGTCTCGGCCGGCGCCTCGAGCCCGGCGAGGCGGCCGACCGTGGCGATCTTGTCGAGGACGCCCTCGGCGGTCGACGGCTCGCGGATCGTCTCCACGGGCACGCCGGCCTCCCGCAGCAGGGCCAGCACCGCCGGCGGCCCGGCACCCTCGGCGGCGAGCACGAGATCGGGGCCGACGGACAGCAGGCCTTCCGCCGAGAGGGCGCGGAGATAGCCAGCATTCGGCCGTTCGCGCAGGACCTCGGCCGGGTAGACGCTGGTGGTGTCGACGATGGCGATGCGCGGCCCGGCACCGAGGCGCCACAGGATCTCCGTCACGGCGCCGCCGAGGGAAGCGATGCGGGTGGCCGGCGTCGCAGCCCTGGCGGGCCGGCCCGCCAGGGCGCAGCCGAAGGCGCCCGCGAGCACCGCGCGGCGGGACGGGGGGATGAGGTGCGGCCCGGTCATTTGGTGAGGATCAGCTTGTCGTTGGCGGTCACCCGCAGGCGGTAGAGGGAGCCGGCGTGGAGAATGACGATCTCGCGCCGGCCCTGCAGGAGGGCCGCCGACGTGATGCCGCCCTCCGGCAGGGACGGCTGTGCGGGCTGCCCCCCCGTCCGGCCCGAAGCGCCGGGGTCGCCACGGCCGGCGTCGCTCACATCGGACATACTGTCATCATTCCAAGTTCGAACCTATTTTTCAATCGATCTAAAGAGCTTCCGTCGTCACGCCACCATAAAACCTTTCCGCGCCCATGACGACAAGCAACGAAGACTTTTTCGAACAGTATGGCGGCAGATCGGCGTTGGGAATGCCCTGCGGTCCCACCGGGACGCCTCGAACGCCGCGGCCCGAGCGAGGGGATCCGGCGCGCCCCTGCCCGGTCCGACGAAATCACGGTCCGGACGCGCAGAGAAGAATTGCGCACAATCTAGAATCACTCCATGGTGACGCGTGCGCCGAGCCCGAACGGAAGGGCCGCGTCCAGAATCCCGTCGCGGAAAGGCATTTCATGTCACGATCGTATTCCCATCTCGGTGTCGTCGTACTGGCCGGTGGCCTGCTCACCGGCGGCGGCGTCACCGGGGCGGCGCAGGCCCAGGACGCCGATCCGGGCGCGATCGTGAACGCCCTGGTCACGGCGGGCGGCAACCAGCCGAAGGTGCGCGCGAGCGGCGCCAAGGGCGTCTGCGTGAAGGGCAGCTTCACGCCGTCCGCCGAGGCGCCCGGCCTGTCGAAGGCCCCGCACTTCACCAAGACCGTGCCGGTCACGGCCCGCTTCTCCATGGGCGGCAGCAACGCGAAGATCTCCGACAAGGCCAAGCCCGTCACCCGCGGCTTCGCCATGCGGATGACCGACCCGTCGGGCGACATGGTCTTCGTCGTGATCTCCGCGCCGGTGTTCTCGACGAAGACCCCACAGCAGCTCCTCGATTTCGCCACCGTGCGGGCGCCGGGCCCGGACGGGAAGCCGGATGCCGAGAAGATCAAGGCGTTCGCCGCCGCCAACCCCGAGACGACGCGCCAGGGCGCGTGGCTCAACGCGCGTCCGGTGCCGGCGAGCTTCGCCGGCGTCGATTACTGGGGCGTACACGCCTACACCCTGACGAACGCCAAGGGCGTGGCCACGGTGGCGAAGCTGAAATGGGTCGCGAGCGCCGGCCAGCTCGGCCTCACGGACGACGAGCTGAAGGCCAAGCCCGACAGCTTCTACGCCGACGAGTTGAAGGAGCGTCTGGCGAAGGGTCCGGCCAGCTTCGACCTCGTGGCACTGCTCGGCGAGCCGAACGATCCGGTGAACGACCCCACCGTCGCGTGGCCGGAGGAGAACCGCAAGGCGGTCAAGCTCGGCACCGTCGCCATCGCGGCGATCGAGCCCGACGCCACCTGCGACGCGGCCACCTTCGATCCCGTGGTCGACCTGCCCGAGGGCGTCGCCGGACCGGCCACCGATCCGATGTTCGCGGTCCGCTCGCCCGCCTACGCCGTGTCCCTGTCGCGCCGGGCGAACTGACCCGGGTCGCACGGGCTCGGCCGGTCCACGACGGCATCCCGCTGTCGTGGACCGCGCGAAACTTCGCTACGGTCGGTGCGCTTTCGGGGCTCCGGCGAGCCTCCGTTCGGGGGCCGGCGCGCCCCCTCGACGACACCGGCGCGCGGGGCGACGCACATGACCAGCATTCCGGCCCCCGGCGGGGCGCTCGCGGGGCTTCGGGTCCTGGACCTGTCGCGCATCCTGGCCGGTCCCTTTGCCGGTCAGGTCCTGGGCGACCTCGGGGCCGAGGTGGTCAAGGTCGAGCGGCCAGGCGAGGGCGACGACACCCGCCGCTGGGGGCCGCCCTACCTGCGCGACGCGGAGGGCCGCGAGACCGATGTCGCCGCCTATTACCTCTGCGCCAACCGCAACAAGAAATCCGTGGCCGTCGACATCGCCACGCCGGAGGGCCAGGACCTGATCCGGGCGCTGGCGGCGCATGCCGACGTGCTCATCGAGAACTTCAAGGTCGGGGGCCTGGCGCAGTACGGCCTCGACCACGCCGCCCTCAGGGCCCTGAACCCGCGGCTCATCGTCTGCTCCATCACGGGCTTCGGCCAGACCGGCCCGTATGCGGCGCGGGCCGGCTACGATTTCCTGATCCAGGCCATGGGCGGGCTCATGAGCATCACGGGCGCGCCGGGGGACGCGGAGGGCGCCGGACCGCAGAAGGCCGGCGTGGCCATCACCGACATCGTGACCGGCCTCTACGCCACCATCGGCATCCTGGCGGCGCTCGCCGCCCGCGCCCGCACGGGCACGGGCCAGCACATCGACCTCGCCCTCCTCGACACCCAGGTGGCGAGCCTCGCCAACCAGGCGATGAATTACCTCACCACCGGGGTGGCGCCGGGGCGACTCGGCAACGCGCATCCCAACATCGTACCCTATCAGGACTTCCCGACGCAGGACGGCGCCATGATCCTGGCGGTGGGCAACGACGGGCAGTTCGCGCGGGCCTGCGCGGTGCTGGGCTTTCCCGAATGGGGCACGGACCCGCGCTTTTCCACCAACCGGGCGCGGGTGGAACACCGCACCCTGCTGGTGCCCCTCATGGGGGCCGCGACCCGGCAGCGGAGCACCGCCGCATGGGTGGCGGCCCTGGAGCGCGTCGGCGTGCCGTGCGGGCCGGTGAACACCCTGGCGGACGTGTTCGCCGATCCCCAGGTGATCGCCCGCGGCCTGCGCGTCGACCTCCCCCATCCCCGGGCCGGCACCGTGGCGCTGGTGGCGAACCCCCTCAACCTCTCGGGCACGCCCGTCACCTATGCGAGTCCGCCCCCGTCCCTGGGGGAACACACCGGGGCGGTGCTGGCCGACTGGCTCGGCCTCGACGCCCCGGCCCTGGCGGCCCTGCGCGCGGCCGGGGCCATCGGCTGAGGGTGCCGGCACCGCGCCGGGACCCACGCGGCGTCCGGGGGATCGGATCGGTCGCGGGTCGCGGCGGCCACCGCTTCAGGCCGCGCGGGTGGCCGGCTCGGTCCTGGCCACCAGTCCGCGCTTGCGCGCGACGGTCTCGGCCCGCCAGTTGCGCAGCAGGCGCCGCCGGACCCCCTGCCAGCGGATGGCCGGCACCGGCGAGACCGGATCGATGAGGGCGCTGAGGGCGCGGGCGTAGTCCAGCACGAGTCCGGGGGTCCACGTCATCGCGCCGGCGCCGTTGCGCATGAGGGCGGCCGCCCAGAATTCCGGGCTCAGCACCGCCCGGGCCAGCCGGCGCCACGGGGTGCCGTCGCGGGCGAAGCTGCCCTCGACGGCGGCGTCGAGGGCGTTGGCGACCCCCGTCGAGCAGTTCCGGCCGACGAGATTGTAGGTGACGTCCCGGCGATACCCGTCCCAGAACGCGCGCAGGCGGGCCCCGTCGACCCCCTGGAGGGTGACCGTCACGGTCGCCTCGCACCAATCGTCCGCCTCCGCGCGGTAGCTCGGCAGGAAGCGGCCCGGCACGTCGTTCTCGGGGCCGGCGCGCAGGATCGCCCGCAGGTTGTCGGGCGAGCGGTCGATCTCCACGGCGGGATAGTGGCTGAGATAGAGGGGGCTTTCCCCGGGCGCGCCCGCGAGTTCCAGGGCGGCGTGGCCGGTGGAGACGTGCCCGACCCCGTTCACCGAGACGACGTAGCGGTGGACGAGGCGTTGCCGGGCCGGGATCGTCGCCGTTCCGGTCGGCGTCCAGACATGGACCGTGAGCGTGTCGGAGCCCGCCCCCGACGCGGCGGTCCCGAGGGTGTCCGGCGGACGGCGCAGGCGCAGGCCGAGGACGGTGACCTTGATCCCGGACAGCACCAGGAAGGCGCCGATGCTGAAGCCGACGGTGCCGGCGTACCAGGTCGGGTAGGGCTGCAGGGTCAGGAGTCCGAGGACCGCGCCGAGGCCCCCGTACGCCACCGACCAGCGCCAGCCGGGAAAGCGCAGGACGTGCGCGAGGACGATCCGCGACAGGCCGTCGAACAGGAAGGCGGTGCCGAACAGCATCGCGAGGAGGAAGGTGCTCGAGGCCGAGGCCAGCATCGTCAGCACCGCCACCACGAGGAGCATGCCGGCCTTGAGCAGGCGCAGGCGGCGCGCGGCCCCGGTGGCGACGAGTCCGCGCACGAGGGAAGTCACCGCCTCGACCACGAGGAGCAGGCCGAACCAGCGATCGGGGACGTGGGTGGCGCCGTCGAGGGCATCGATCACCAGGGCGCCGCCGAGACCGGTCCACACCAGCCCGACGCCGGCGACGAACCCCCAGCGCCGGTGGACCGCCTCGCGTCCGACCAGCAGCAGCCAGAGCGGGAGGGCCCGCGGCGTCCAGGCCCCGGACCGGCCCGCCGGAACACCCGCGGCGGCGGGGGCCCCCGCGGCGAGGCCCAGGAGGCCCTGCTCCTTTGGGCTGAGGGGCGGCGGGCCGGGCGCGGCCTCGCTCCGGCGGCTCGGATTCGACGGGTGGGTCACGCGAACACTCCCCCGGGCGCGCCGGCCAACGGACGTGACGGACGAAGGACACGCCGCCGCGACGCAGCAAAGAAACACCGCAGCGACGCACGAAAGAAACACCGCCGCGACGGATCCCTCGGCGAAGGGGTCGCGGCCGCCGGTGTCCCGCGCCGACGGAATGATGTCCTGCCGGGATCTTGTCCGGGCAAGCGGGAGGGTTGTCCACCCTGTCCCATCTCCGCCGGTGTCGGCGTGGGCGCGCCGATCTGGCGCGCGCGGGTTCGGGACGCGCAGGTTTGGAACACGACGGTCAACGCGGCACCGGCTGGCCGCCGCTCCCGGGGAGCGGCGCCGGGGCGAGGCCGCCGATCTGGCCGGCCTGGTGCGCGAGCATCACCTGCCTGGCCCGCTCGAGCGCCCCGGGCCCGATGGCCAGGGGTCCGTCGAACGGACGTTCGTGCAGGGCGATCACGCACAGGGTGACGACCATCGCCGCCGAGAACAGGAACAGCGTCAGGACCTGCGCGCGGTGCTTGTCGCCGTGCACCATCCCGATGGACACCAGGGTGAGGGCGGCGAGGAAGAGCAGGGTCAGCCACTTCGAATCGTCCTCCTTGGAGGCGCTCAGGGCCAGGCGCTCGCCGCGCGCGTCGCGCAGGGTCATGGCCACGGTCATCAGGGCCGTGTGGGCGACGGTTCCCGCCTCGCTCGTGAGAGCGGGATCGGCGAGGATCCGCATGAGGCCGCTCAAGGCCGCGCCGGCGGATTCCGAACTCTGGCCGCCATTCGCCATCTTCGCCCACTCGTCGTCGATGACCCGCTCGGTGTAGGTGAGCAGCGCCTGGCGGATGCCGGCCATGTTCGAGGCTGTCTCGATGCTGAGGTCGAAGGCCGCGATGAGGTTCGCGCGCTCCTTCTCCACCACGTGGGCGCCCTGCTTCTGGCGCTCCCAGGCGTCGTTGGCGACGAAGCCGGTGAGCAGGGCGAGCAGGATGCTGATCGCGCTGAAGAAGGCCGGTACGACCCCGTCGACGACGCGCAGGAACGTCGGCCGTGTGAACGGCAGGGCGGTGATCGCGATCATGATCCCCGAGACGATCACGAAGAACAGGATGATCAGGCCCACCATCAGCCACATCGGCTGATCGAGCCAGAGCCCCAAGAGCATGTTCGTCTCCCAACCGGCCGCGCGACGCGTCACCGGATCGACCCTTAGGGCAAAGACGCCAACGGCTGGTGAATCCCCGAGGCCCCGCCGGACGCGGCGGGGTCGCGCCGAACACGGTGGGTTCGCGCCGGCGCTTCGGCCCGCTCAGGTCACCGCCCGGCCGGACAGGCCACCCGGCCCGCGCAGCAGCAGCAGGCCGCTGAGCGCCAGGGCGAGGGTGATCGCGCCGAACATGGCGTGGGCCCCGAAGGCCGCCAGGATCGGCAGCAGGACGATGGGCGCCAGGGCGGCCGAGACCCGCCCCCCGGCCCAGGCACAGGCGAGGGCCGTGGCCCGCACGGGCGTCGGCAGGAGTTCCGTCGCGTAGATCGCCAGGATGCCGCCGTAGATCGACGCGGCGGTGTTGAACGCGATGGCGGCCCCCACCAGGACCGGGAAGGTGCTCGCCCCGGCGAAGACCGTGCCGAAGGCCGCCATGGCCGCCGCCAGGGCGACAAGGCAGGCGCGCCGCTCCAGGCGGTCGACGACGAGGGCCGTGAGGGTGGTGCCGAGGGGCGGCCCCAGGAGCGACAGGGCACCGAAGACGAGGGATTCGTGGATCCGGAACCCCTTCTGCAGCATCACCACCGTGCTGAGCAGGGGAAACCCCAGGGTCGCCAAGGGGGCGATGGCGTAGAGGGCCAGGAACCGGCCGGTCCTGCGCCGGTGGCCGGGGTCGGCCAGGAGCGCGGCGAACCCCGCCCGCACGGGAGGCGCCGGTGCCGGTCCGGCCCCGTCCGCCACGGGCGGCGGCGCGATCCGGGCCGCGCGCTCGAAGCGCCGGCAGGCGTGGTCGGCCTCCGCCCTGCGGCCGACCAGGGCGAGCCAGCGCGGCGATTCCGGCACCAGCCCGAACAGCCCGGCCCCGAGGAGCGCCAGGACCGCGCCGAGGCCGAGCGCCCACCGCCAGGGCTCGACGCCGAGGGGAGGCTCCGGCGCCAGGGCGTAGATCAGCCCGAGGACGGCGGCACCGCCGAGGGAACCGAGGCCGGTGCAGACCAGCAGCATCGCCCCGCGCCGGCGCGGCGGCATCACGTCGGTGAGGTAGGTGGCGGCGAGGGGCGGGAAGCCGCCGATGGCGAAGCCCGACAGGGCGCGCGCCAGGGTGAGCGACGCGGGGCCGGGGCTGAGGGCGGCGGCGAGCGACCCCACGGCCATCAGCGCGAGCGAGGCCTGGAGGGCGCGCCGACGCCCGATCCGGTCGCCGAGCAGGCCGAACACGGGCGCGCCCACCGCCCCGCCGGCGAAGACCGACGCCAGGAGCAGGGCGAGGCCGCCGCGCGGCATGTCGTGGGGCGGCGCGCTGAAGATCGCCGCGAGCGCGTTGCTCAGGGCGACTTCGGCGATGTCCGTGAACAGGCCGAAGGTGCAGACGGCGAGGATCGCCCCGTGGAGCCGGGTGAGCGGCAGGCCGTCGAGGCGCTGGGCCACCGTGGCGACGGATTCGCCCGTGGGAACGCGCCGGCCGGCATCGGGCACGACGGTGTCGACGTGGGCTTGGCTCAACGGGCGGCTCCGGGGCGCTCCTGGGGGGCGCCGGTTCCGGCCCGTACGAGGGGCCCGAACCGGCGACGACGGCCTCAAGCCGCCGCGGTGGCGTCGCTGCCCGCGCGCTCGCGGGCCATCCGGCTCACGCTCACGGCGTCGACCTTGCCGGTGCCGAGCATCGGCACCTTGCCGACCACCACCTCGGCGGGGATCGCGATCTCCGTGGCGCCCCGGGACTTGGCGTAGGTGAGGTAGACGGCGCGCGTGGCGTCCGCCTGCTCGGTGAACAGGATCAGGCGCTCGCCCTTGCGGGCATCCGGCACGGCGGCGACGGCGCTGGGCGTGTCGGGCCAGAGCTCGGCGGCGAGGGACTCGACGGCGGCGAGCGACACCATCTCGCCGCCGATCTTGGCGAAGCGCTTGGCCCGGCCCTTGATGGTGACGAAGCCCATGGCGTCGATGGCGACGATGTCGCCGGTGTCGTGCCAGCCGTCCACGGGGGCCTCCAGCACGCCGGGTTTCTCCGCCCGCAGGTAGCCGAGCATGATGTTCGGCCCCTTCACGTGGAGGCGTCCGCCCTCGTCGATGCCGGGGACCGGCTCCAGGCGATACTGGATGCCGGGCAGCAGGCGGCCGACGGAGCCGAAGAGGTTGAACATCGGCGTGTTGAGGGCCACCACCGGCCCGCATTCCGTGACCCCGTAGCCCTCCAGGATGCGCAGGCCGAATTTTTCGGAATAGGTCTTGCGGGTCGTCTGCTTCACCGGCTCGGCGCCGGCCACGATGTAGCGCAAGCTCCGCAGGTCGTACGAATGGGCCATCCGGGCGTAGCCCGTGAGGAAGGTGTCGGTGCCGAACAGGACCGTGGCGTTCGAGCCGTACACGAGTTCCGGCACGATCCGGTAATGCAGCGGCGAGGGGTAGAGGTAGACCGGGACCCCGGAGACGAGGGGCAGGATCAGGCCCGCCGTGAGGCCGAAGGCGTGGAACACCGGCAGCACGTTGAACACCTTGTCGGTCGGCCCGAAATCGATGCGGGCGGCGACCTGGGCGGTGTTGGCGAGCATGCAGCGATGGGCCAGCACCACGCCCTTCGGCGCGCCCTCCGAGCCCGACGTGAACAGGATCGCGGCCGGGTCGTCGCCGCGGCGGGCCACCAGGGGCTTGCGGGGGGCGAGGAAGCCCCGGATCTTGTCGCCCGTGGTCACGGTGGCGCGCACGTCCTCGAGGTAGACGAGCTTCACGGACCCCTGGATCGCTTCGACGAGGGGGCCGAGGCGGCCCTTCTCGATGAAGGCGCGGGAGGTCAGGATCGTCTCGACTTGCGCCGCCCGGCACGCCGACAGCACGTTGGCGGGGCCGGCGGAGAAGTTGATCATCGCCGGCACCCGGCCGGCGCTGGCGAGCGCGAAGAATGTCACCGCCGCGCCGTTGGCGTTGGGCAGCATCAGCCCGATGGGCCTGCCCTCGGGGGCGAGCGGCATGAGCTTGCGGCCGAGGATGTTGGCGCCCATCACCAGGCGGGCGTAGCTGAGCTTGCCGGTGACCGGGTCTTCGAGGGCGTTGCGGCGCCAGCCGTGGTCGTTGCCGGCCTGGATGAGGGCGCTCATGACGTTGCGGTCGATGTCGGCGGTCTCGAACACGAGGTCCGACATCACGTCGTAGAGGGCGGCGCCCGCCGCCCGGCGGCGGTGCTTGCCCTTCAGGTCCGGGTCGATGGCGAGCTTGACCGGGGCCAGGATCGTCACGGTGACCTTCGGCCACCAGCGGCGCTTCACCTGATCCTTCGACAGGCGCGAGAACGCGGTCTTCTCCAGTCCCTCGATCTTCACCGGCACCACCATGGCGTCGGACTTGTCGGCGATGAGGCCGGCGCCGTCGTAGACCTTCATCAGGCTGCCCGTGACCGTGAGCCGGCCCTCGGGGAAGATGATCAGGGTCTCGCCGTCGCGCACGGCCTTGATCAGGGTGCGGGTGGCGAGCGGCCGGGTCGGGTCGAGGGGCATCGCCTTGGTCATGGCGAGGAACGGCTTCACCCACCAGCGCTGGGCGATGCCGTGATCGACGGCGAAGACCGGCTCCCGGTCGAGGAGCGAGAGGGCCAGTGGCGCATCGAGGAACGAGACGTGATTGAGGGCGATGATCGCGTTGGGGCCGGCCTTGTCGACGTTGTCGAGGCCGCGCACCTCCAGGCGGTAGAACGCCCGGAACACGATGGAGAGGAAGTCGCGGAACGGGCTCGTGGGCAGGACGAGGAGGATCACCACGCCGGCCACGAGGTTGAGCACGCCGATGAGGGTGAGGAGGGCGGCCATGGACCAGCCCACCCCCTGCAGGGCGGCGAGGCCGAGCGCGCCCGCCACCATGAAGGCGGCGGTGAGCACGTTGACGGCGCCGATGACCCGGGCGCGCCGGTCCTTGTCGGTCCAGGCCTGCACGGCGGCGAAGGACGGCACGATGTAGAGGCCGCCCGCCACCGCGAGCCCGGCGAAGGCGACCGTGATGCGCAGGCCCGTGCCCGTGGCGAGGAAGTCGCCTGCACCCAGGACGGCGCCCGAGATGGGAGGCAGATGGGCGACGGTCCAGGCCAGATCGAGGGCGAACACGCCCATGAGCAGGGCGCCGATGGGGGTCGGCAGCAGTACGATGCGCCCGCTCGCCAGCCACGAGGCGAGGCCGGAGCCCACCGCGATGCCCACCGAGAACACGGCGAGCAGCAGGGTCACCACGGTCTCGGAGCCGTTGAGGCTGGTCCGCACGAGCACCGGCAGCAGGGCCAGGATCACGGCGCCGACGAGCCAGAACCAGCTGACGATGACGGCGCCGCGCCACATCCGCGTGTCGCGCCAGAGGTCGCGCAGGAGGGCGGCGGTGGAGCGCGCCACGTTGGGATCGACCCTCAGGCCCGGCGCCGCCTCGCCCGTGGCGGGGATCGCCCGGGCCGAGAGCCAGCACAGGACCGCGAACACCATGATGAGGGCGCTGAACGCGAGGGCGTCGCCGCCCATGGCGGTGGCGAGGCCGGCCACGATGGTGCCGAGCAGGATGGCGAGGAAGGTCGCGGCCTCCACGAGCGCGTTGCCGGCGGTGAGCTCCTCGCGCTTCAGGTGGTCGGGCAGGATGCCGTACTTGATCGGGCCGAACAGGGCCGCGATGGTACCGAACAGGCCGAGCGCCACGAACAGCACCGGCACCGAATGCAGCCAGAACCCCGCGGCGGCGGCGGCGGCGCCGAAGATCTCGGCGAATTTCAGCCGCTTGGCGATGAGCGCCTTGTCGTAGCGGTCGGCCATCTCGCCGCCGAGGCCCGACAGGATGAAGAACGGCCCGATGAACACCGCGCCCGCCAGGGTGACGAGCATGCCCGAGCCCTCGCCGGTGCCGCCGACCTTGAACAGGATCAGGAACACGAGGGCGTTCTTGAGGAAATTGTCGTTGAAGGCCGAAAAGAACTGGCACCAGAACAGTGGCGCGAACCGGCGCGTGGTCATCAACGTACGGAACATGGGTGTCTCCTTGGCGGCACCATGACTGCCCGGCGGTCGGCGAAGCGTCAAATCCCGCCACGACCCGTGCTTATTGAACGTCGTTCAAAAAATCGGGGCGCGCAATCCGCTCCGTGACTGTCCGCGTCCCGCCCGTGCGCCGGCGCACGGGCGGGACGCGGACGTACGTCTTGAGGGGGAAGCCCTTACAAAACGCACCGATCCTTGCCGGCTCCCGCCCTGAACCCGACGGTTGAGCGGGCGTTCTGTGCCAGACTAACCTTTGTGGGTCCAACACAGACACGGGGAGCGCAGGGGCTTGGCCAAGACGGTACGACGCGGAACGGGGCCGCGCGGCGACCACAACCGGGAAGAGTTCCAGAGCCTCGTCACCAAGGCCGCCGAGGGGCTGGTGCGCCAGGAGGGGCTGCGCGGCCTCGGCATGCGCCGCCTCGCGGCAGTGATCGGCTACGCCCCGAACTCGATCTACAACGCGGTGGGCGATCTCGACACGGTGGTGATGCGGGTCAACGCCCGCACCCTGGAGCGCCTGCACGATGCCCTGGTGACGGCGATCTCGCCCGATGCGCCGCCGCGCGACAACGCGGTGGCCCTGGCGGATGCCTACCTGGCCTTCGTGCAGGCGGACCCGCAGGTGTGGAGTCTGGTGTTCGAGCACAGCCTGGCGCCAGACTCGGCGTTTCCCGACTGGTACGCCCAGGCCCTGGCGCGCACCACCGACCTCGTCGACCGGGTGCTGCAGCCGATGATCCCGGAGGAGGACGAGCGCCGGCAGGCGGTGGCGACCCTGTGGGCCGGCCTGCACGGCCTCGCGTCCCTCTCGACCTCGCGCAAGCTCGCGGTGCTGACCCCCGAACCCCCGCGCGACCTCGCCCAGCTCCTCGTGCGCCGGTTCCTCGGATAGCGGCGATTGCTGGGATAGCGGCGATTCGGATGCGATCGCCCTGCCCGCGTGGAGCGGGAGCGCCGTGATGGTCCACGCCGGCCGGGCGCGGCCCCTGAACGAGTCGGCGGGCAGACCCGTGAGCCCGGCGGCCAGGAAGGCGCGGGCGCGCGTCACCGGTGCGGCGGGGCGAGGCCGCGGGCGAGGGACAGCATCGCCGCGAGGGTGTCGGCCTCGTCCTGCTCGGCGCCATGGTCGCTGAGCTTGACGATCACCGTTCCGGTGTCGCGGTTGATGTAGATGTACTGGCCGTAGACCCCGATGGCCGAGATGTCGTCGTCGCCGGCCGGCACGTGCCACCACTGGGCCGAGTAGGGCCAGCCGTCGACGGCCCGCCGCGCCGGCGTCTCGATCCGCTCGATCCAGTGCGGCGGAACGACGTCGACCGCGCCGACCCGGCCGCGATCGGCCACCATCAGCCCCAGGCGGACGAAGTCGCGGGCGACGGCGTTGAGGCAGCAGAACGCCTTCTCGGTCCCGCCCTGCGCGTCGAGGTTCCAGGTGGCGTCGGCCCCCGCCCCCATGGGTGTCCAGATCTGCTCCGACAGGATGTCGGCCAGCGGCTTGCCGTGCACCCGGGCGAGGATCAGGCCGAGCACCTCCGTGTCGATGCTGCGGTACTCGCCCTTGCTGCCGGGCTTCGAGGACAGGGCGGCATGCGCGCGGACGAAGGCCGGCAGGTCGCGGGTGAGGTACATCCCGGCGGTGCCGACGAGGGGGTTCCAGGGGTCGTAGTTCTCCGGCACCGCGAGGCCGCTCGTCATGTCGAGGAGGTCGCGGACCGTGATGCGGCCGAAGACCGGCACCCCGTGCAGGTCGGGCAGCAGGGTCGAGACGGGGTCGGTCTCCTTGAGGCGGCCGCCCGCGATGGCCTGCCCGACGAGCAGCGACACCACGGACTTCGCCACGGACCAGGACGGGAACAGCGTCGCCGCCTCGAAGCCCGGCCGGTACCATTCGTGGACGAGGACGCCGTTCTGGGACACCAGGAACGCGTTGGTCCGCGTCGCCTCCAGCACGGTGGCGATCGGCACGAGGGCGCCCTTCCAAGGGACCCGGTCGGGCAGCGGGCGGGGCTGCACCGTCAGGATGCGCGGTGTCGCCGACGCCGCCACCGGCCGGCTCGCGAACCAGGTCCCCACGGCGGAGGGCTCGACGACGGCCAGGGCCGCCAGGGTGACGGGGTTCGGCACGGCGAGGAGCGCGGTCGCCGCCCAGGCCGCCCCGGCGAGGAGGCCGAGGGCGAGGGCCGCGCCGACGAGCCGGGGGCGGAGCCGCGCGCGCGGGCCGGGTTTCGCAGACACCTGAAGGCAACCCTTTTCGATGGCGAGAAGCGCGAAGGGAAGGAGCGCAAAGGGGAGGATCACGAGGGCAAGGATCACGAGGGCAAGGATCACCAGGAGAGGAATCCCGCCGCATCTACCCCTGCGCTATCGATGCGGACGGGCGGTACCACGACGGACCCGCTCGGGTCCCGGGTCCGGCGCAGGGTCTCGGCGCAGAACCGGTGGCGGCTCCTGCGAACCCTCGTCAGTGGGGTGCGGTCTGGCCCGAGGCCAGGATCGTGACGCCGACGGCGATCACGCCGATGCCGGCCATCATCGGGAGGGTGATCGGTTCGCCGAACAGGAGCGCGCCGCCGAGGGCCGCGCCGACCATGCCGACCCCGGCCCAGATCGCGTAGACCACGCCGATCGGCAGCATGTTCATGCTGTGCGACATCAGCCAGAAGGCGGTGCCGTAGCCCAGCACCGTGATGATCGTCGGCACCGGGCGGGTGAGCCCGTCGGCGGCCTTCAGGGCGAGGGTCGCGGTGACTTCGGCGGTGATCGCGAAGGCGAGGAGCAGGTAGGGGTTCATGCCTGGGGCGTCCGTGGACGCGGTCGGCCGACGGAGCGCCGGATGTCGCGTGCGCCCGAATTAAGACCACCGGGGCCGTTAATGTCCCGTGTGGGCGCGGCGCACGAACCCCGCTCCGCGCACCGCCCGATGCGGCCGGGACCGTCGTCCCCTCTCGCGACCGGATGAAATCGCCCGGATGAAATCGCACGGCGTAATGTGTGCTACGCGATCCCGTCCCGAACACCCGCGATCGGCCGGCGGCGGGACACCGGAGCTTGCAACGTGTCTCGACTGGCGATCGTCCCCAGCGTGGTCGAAACGACGGATCACGTCGAATCGAAATGGGCCTTCGATTTCTGGCGCTCCACCGCCCTGGCGCCCTTCGGCGACGTCTCCCGCGTGCAGCCGCGCGGGCCGTTCCGGGCCCGGCGCCTCGGTGTGGGCACCGCGGACTGGGCCCTCACCCATACGGTGAGCAGTCCGGTGAGCCTGAAGGTCGGGTCGCGCCACGTCGATCGAAGTGCCCCCGAGATGGTGGTGATCGGCCTCGCCCTCGACGGGATCGGGTATCAGGAGCAGCTCGATCGCGGCGCCCGGATCGCGACCGGCGGCATCAGCTTCCTGTCGCGCGGCCGTCCCCTCCTCGCCGGCACCCAGACCGATTACGAGGAGATCCGCCTCGCGGTGCCGCGCCGGACCTTCGAGGCCTGGATCGGCGACGTCGACCGCTTCGCCGGCCTCTGCATCGCGGGCGAACCCGCCAACGCGGCGTTCGAGGCATGCTTTCGCAGCTTCGCCCACTCCGTCGCGTGGATGACCGAGGGCGAGGCGCAGGTCGCCGTCGAGGGCGTGCTCCACATGCTGCGCGGCCTCCCCCGCGCCCCGGCCGACCGGTCGACCGTGCCCGTCTCGCACGCGGCGGTGGTTTCCCTCGCCCGCGCCCATATCGAGCGCCGGTTGCACGACCCGGCCCTCGGCCCCGACGAGATCCAGGCGGTGCTGGGCGTGTCCCGCGCCCATCTCTATAGGGCGTTCTCGGAGACCGACGGCATCGCGGCGGCCATCCGGGAGGCGCGCCTCGCCCTGGCGCACCACCGCCTCGCCGCGTCGCGCTACGACGGGCTGAAGATCGCCACCATCGCGTATGCGTGCGGCTTTGCCGACGTGCCGACCTTCAACCGCGCGTTCCGCCGGCGCTTCGGCCTCGCCCCCGGCGACCTGCGCGCCGGACGGAGCTGAGGCGGAGGCGCCCGGACCGTCCCTACGGCGGGCTGCCTCTACTACGGGAGGTGGTAGGAGACGCCCGCGATCAGGGCCTTCTCCTCGGTGTTGATGGTCCGCCGGGGGTCGGCGCCGAACTTGTTGTGCCAGTACTGGAACCCGGCGAACACTTCGAGCCGGTGGGCCGGGCCGCCCGCGAGCTGCCCGACATCGAGGACCAGGTTGGTCTGCGACACGAATTCGAGCTGCGTCTCGTACTCGTTGGTGCGGCCGTAGCGGCCCTTGGGCAGGATGATGGTGTTGAAGCCCGAGAGCGAGAGGGGCAGGCCCGTGAACGGCAGGGGAATCGCGTAGGTGAGCTCGAACTCGGGCGTCATCTGGAACTCGACGCTGCGGAAGCGGCCGGCGGCGAAGCCGTTATGGGCGAATTCCTTGTAGCCCTGGACCTTCAGGTTGAGGAATCCGGCCGGCACGTCGAAGGCGAAGTTGAGGCCGAAGGTGCCGGCGCGCTTCTGCGAGTTGAAGGTGGTGTTCTTGGCGTTGGCGTCGACGCCGAAGGCGAGGCCGATATCCTTGACGAGGCCCGGAATGGCGAACACGTCGGTGTCGAAGATCCGGTTCGGGCTCAGGGTGCCCCGGTAGATGAGGTACAGTTCCGTCGCGCCGATGTCCGGGAAACTGCCGAAGGCGTTGCCGGCCGGGTCCTGCGAGCCCGAGCGCAGGAGATCGAGGGACACGAGGTTGGTGCCGTAGGTCCACGCGTTGGTATGGAACAGGTTGACGACGTTCTTCGGGATCTCGCGGGGCTCCCGCCGGCCCGTCGGCGTGCCGTCGGGGCGCTGCACGCCGATGCCGGGCTCCGCCGAGGGCCCCTGGAAGCGGTAGCTGACGATGGTGTCGGAGAAGCTGAAGAACCCCGGCGGGGACGGCGGCGCGACGGGCGCAGTGGCTGCCGCCAGGGGCTCGGCCGCGCGGGCGGCCCCGATGGGGTGCGCCCCGGTGGCGTCCGCGACGAGGAGGGCCGCCGAGAAGCCGAGGGCCGTCAGGACCGGGCGGCCGGCGCGAGGCGCGAACGCGAGCATGTGCGAGTTTCCCAAACGTGTCTTCGCGACGGGTCAGTTCGGTCGAACCGGCGAAACGCCGAGAGACCAGGTGACCCGCGCTGCCTGCCCGATGTGTGAACACGGTCACCTCTGAGGCCGGCTCAGAGAACCTTCCAGAACACCAGGATCATGATCGCGTAGGCGGCGATCAGCAGGGCCGCGCCCCGGCGGTCGGTGTCGGCGCGCCGCTCCGGCGGCGGCGACAGCCACCAGCCGAGCCGGTTTGCGGTCCAGGGCACCAGCCGCGCCGTCACCAGCACGCTGAAGACGTTGCCGATGAACAGGGCGACGGGGAAATCGAGGTTCAGGACGCGGCCGAGGAACGGCGTTCCGACGAACAGGCCCCACAGGAACACCGTGGGATAGAGCGTCAGGAGGACGATCATGTTCATCTTCCAAGCGGCGGGCGGCGGGGCGCCCTCCGGCGTGGCGTCGCGGAACCACTGCTCGAACCCGCTCTGCACCGTCCGGGTGTGGAATTCCGCCGTCAGCGGAACCGCCTCCTCGATCAGTTCCCGGCGCTGGGGCGAGTCGAGCCAGGCCCTCAGGTTGGCATCGCTGTCGAAGCGCAGGATCGCGACGTAATCCTCCTGCACGCCCGGCACCGCCGGCTCGAAGCGATAGCCCTGCAGGCCGGCGGCCTTCGACTGCGCGGCGGCGACCTTCTGCTCCCACTTGCGGTAGGCGGCCTCCATCCCGGGCTTCACCCGGGTGCTGATGACCGCCGAGGCCGGCGCGGTGCGGGCCGCGCTGGCGTCGTCCGTGACGATGTGGACATCGTCGCGCCCCACCAGCATCGGAGAGGCGCCGACGATGCGGGCCTGCCGCTCGGGCGAGGCGAGCCAGCCCTTGGCGTCGGCGAGGCTGCCGAAGCGCTGCAGGATCACCCAATCCACTTGGAGCGGGGGGTGGGGCGGCATCAGGCGCTGTTCGATGAAGCCGGGAAACCCCGAGATCACCGCGCTGGTGCCGCCCTGCCACTGGGCGAACGCCTCGGCGCTCTCGGGCCGGACGGAGGTCTGCGTCACGATGCTGACGCTGTGGGCCGCGTCGCTCATCGGGCGGCGAGCTGCGTGAACAGGCGGTCGGGCGTGAACGGCAGGTGGGCGAAGCGGACGCCGGTGGCGTCGGCCAGCGCGTTCGAGACGGCCGGGGCCACGGGGTTGATGCCGCACTCCCCTTGCGATTTCGCCCCGAGGGGGCCGATCCGGTCCGTCGTGTCGGCGAAGAAGATGTCCGTGCGCGGGGTGTCGGCGAAGGTCGGGATGCGGCAGTTGCGCAGCTGCGCGTTGACCATCCGGCCCGCGTCGTCGTGGACCATGTTCTCTACGAGCGCCCAGCCGTACCCCATGGAGACGGCGCCATCGAGCTGGCCCCGGCACTGCATCGGGTTGATCGGCAGGCCGATATCGGCGGCATGGACGCTGTGCAGCACCCGGATCTCGCCGGTGACGCGGTGCACGGCGAGGCGCACGCCCTGCACGTTGAACGCGATGGTCCGGGGCGAGAGGTAGGCCCGGCGGCTCACGGTGAAGCGGTGGTCGACCTTCGTACCCGCCGCGTGCAGATCCACCAGGGTGATGCGCTGGTTGCCGCAGACGACCCCGTCGGCGTCGAGGCGGCACTGCTCCAGGGGCACCCCCGTGTGCCGGCTGGCGAAGTCCAGGATGTCCTCGACCATGGCCTCGGCCGTGAGGTGGACCGCCTTGCCGCCGACCACGACGCCGGTGCTGGCGAAGGTGCCGGTGTCGTAGGGGGTGCGGTCGGTGTCGGCGTTGATGATGCCGACATCGTCGGCGCGGGTCCCCAGGATCGCGGCGGCGATCTGCTTGTGCGCCGTGGTGATGCCGTTGCCCATCTCCGTCGAGCCGCAGGCGAGGAAGTAGGTGCCGTCGGCCTTGAGGTGGAGTTCGGCGCCCGAGCGGTGCTCGGTCGGCGGTCCGCATTCGAGCATGGCGAGCGCCACGCCCCGGCCCTCTTCCCAGTCCGCCCCCTCGGGCTTGGCGACCCCGTTGCCCTTGGCGAGTTCGCGCTCGACGATGTCGAGGCACTCGCCGATGCCGTGGCTTCCGAAGCTGGCGTCGCTCGGCTCCTTCCAGATGGATTCGATGTTGTCGCCCGGCTGCACCACGTTCCGGCGCCGCATGGTGAAGGGATCGATGCCGAGTTGCCGGGCCAGAGCGTCGATGGCGCATTCCACCGCGAAGGTGGTCTGCGAGGCGCCGTAGCCGCGAAAGCCGCCGCCCGGCGTCATGTTCGTGTAGACGGCGTGGCCGATTCCCTTCTTGTTGGCGCAGCGGTAGGCCGCGATCGGGCTCGCCATGGCGGCCGCCAGGGTCTCGCTGCCGTGGCCGCCATAGGCTCCGGTGTTGGAGAACACCTCGACGTCGAGGGCCGTCAGGGTCCCGTCCTTGCGGGCGCCGATCTTCACCCGGGTGGTCATCTGGTGGCGCGTGGTCGCGCCGATGAACTCCTCCTCGCGGGTCCATTCCCACTTGACCGGGCGGCCGAGCTTCATCGTGGCGAACAGGACGAGGTCCTCCGAGACCATCTCCTGCTTGCCGCCGAACCCGCCGCCGACCCGCTCCGTGAACACGTGGAGGTCGCGGTGCGGGATCCCCATGATGTAGGCGAGCTTCTGGCGCACGGCGAACGGCCCCTGCGAGCTCGTGCGGACATGCCAGCGCCCGTCCTCGCCCTTCCAGGCGATGGAGCCGTGCGTCTCGAGGTGCACGTGCTGGACGCGCGAGGTCGAGTAGGTCTGCTCGTGCACGGCGTCGGCCTCGGCGAATCCCCGGGCCACATCGCCGATCTCACCCTGGAGGGTGCAGAAGATATTGGTGCTCGCGGTGAGCCCGTCCTTGTCGTGCAGCACCGGCGCGTCGGGCCGCATGGCCAGGACGGGGTCGAACACCGCCGGCAGAACCTCGTAGTCCACCCGCAGGGCCCAGCAGCCGGCCTCGGCGGCGGCCTCCGTTTCGGCCACCACGGCGGCGATGCGCTGGCCGGCGAAGCGGGCGACGTTGTCGAGCAGCAGGATGTCGTCGGGATCGACGAGGTGGTCCTCGTGCAGGGCCGAGCTGAACCGGCGTTTGGGCACGTCCTCCCAGGTGTAGACGGCGACGACGCCCGGCACGGCGAGCGCCGCCTGGCGGTCGATGGACACGAGGCGCGCGTGGGCGTGGGGCGAGCGCAGCACCTTGAGGTGCAGCAGGTCTTCGACGGCCAAGTCCATGGTGTAGCGGGCGGTGCCGTTCAGGATGGTGTCGGTGAAGGGGTTGGGCAGGCTCGCCCCGAGGGCCTTGCCGGCGACGTCCGCTTCGATGTTGCAGACCCCGTTCAGGGCGTCCTTGATCGAGCGGTAGCCGGTGCAGCGGCAGAGGTTGCCCTTGAGGGCGTGCGGCAGGTCGGCCTTCTGCGCATCCGTGAAGGTCACGGCCGTCATGATCATGCCGGCGGTGCAGAAGCCGCACTGGAATCCCTGCGCGTCGTGGAACGCCTGCTGCAGCGGATGGCGCTCGCCGCAGGGCGCCAGCCCCTCGATGGTGGTGACCTCGCGTCCCTCGGCCCGGAAGGCCGGGACGAGGCAGGAATGGAACGGCTTGCCGTCGATGTGCACCGTACAAGCGCCGCAATCGCCGGAATCGCATCCCTTCTTGACCCCGAACACCTCGAGGTCGCGCAGCATGGTGCGCAGGCACTGGCCCGGCGCCGGCTCGGCCGCGTAGGCGCGGCCGTTGATGGAATACTGGGTCACGCGAGCTCCGTACGGATCTGTTCGGCCAGGTACTGCGTGACGTGACGCTTGTAGGGCGCCGATCCGTGCACGTCGGGGAAGTAGGCGTCCGGCGCCAGGCGCGCGTCGATGGCGCGGCGCAGGTCGTCGGCGGAGGGAAGGGTGGCGAAGCGCAGCTGCACCGGCCGCGGGGTCGCCGCCGTGATGGTGAGGAGGAAGTCGGCGCCGTCGTCGCCCACGGTGGCGATGATCAGGGCGGCCGAGCGCCCGTAGCGGGTGAGCGAGACCTGGCGCATGGCCGTGCGCTTCGCGAGCGCCGCGGCGGGCAGGTGGATGCTGCGCAGCAGTTCGCCCTTGGCGAGCACGTTCGCGTGGTTGCCGGTTACGAACTCGGCCACCGTGACCGTGCGGGGCGCGCCGTCGCGGGGCCACAGGGTGCAGACCCCTTCGAGGGCGGCGGTCAGCGAGATCATCGCGCCGGCGGGCAGCGACATGCAGACGTTGCCCCCGATGGTGGCGGCGTTCCAGATCTTGAACGACATCAGGAACGAGTCGATGCACTGCCGGAACAGCGGCACCGCGCGCCAGGCCGGCGGACCCTCGAACCCGTGCAGGTCGACGATCCGGCAGGTCGCGGCGATCTCGATGCCGGATTCCGTCGCGGTCAGCGGCGCCCAGCCCAGGCTTTCGAGATCGATGAGCGTGTCGACGGCAGTCTGCGGCTCGGCGAACAGCCAGGTTCCGCCGGCCAGCCAGGAAGCCCCCTCTTGCCAGGAAGACCCGTCTTGCCAGCCCGAGAGTTCGTTCAACGAAGTCGGCCGCTTGACTTCGACGACGGTCGAAATGTTCATCGTAGACCCTCAACCCAATCGATCGTGGCGGCCGACAGGATGCCCCGTGCCCCCACGCATCGCCCTCGACCGAGGATCGCGGGGCGGCCCGTCGCGACGGCGCCCTCGGAAGCGTCGCGCCGGAATCCCACGGCCGTTATCCTGGCTTTGCCCCGGAGGACGTTCGGCTCATTCTTGGGTTGATCAGGTAAACAAAATATGCGTCGGCGCCATTTCTTCAGTCGGCGCGACGAGAATTGTAAATATGGATCCTATCTACCGAAAACATCTGACCGAAAAATTTCGACTTGAGGAATAGAGAGCCTCGATGGGATCGGACCGTCACGACAACGCGAAATGTTTCGCCATCACTGTCGTACGCGCGCCGCCATGAGACGGATCGGCAACAAAAAATTCAGCGGCGGCGCAGGAACTTCCCCGACCGGCACGGGAGCCGGCACGGCGGCCCGCCCGGACCGCGCCGTTCTTCGGGCGGGCCGTTCTTCGGGCGGGCCGTTCTTCGGGCGGGTCGTTCTTCGGGCGGGTCGTTCTTCGGGCGGGTCGTTCGTCAGAACATCCCGTTCTCGTGCGCCGACGTTTCGGGCAGGATCTGGAGCACGTCCCAGTGTTCGACGATGCGGCCGGAGGCATCGAGGCGGAAGATGTCCATGGCGGCGTAATCGTGGTCGCCCGGCCAGTGCTGGAGGCAATGCAACACGACGAAATCGCCCTCCGCGAGGGCGCGCTTCACCGTGACCCGCTTGCCCGGCCACGCCCGCGCCATGCGCTCGAAATACGCGATGAAGCCGTCCTTGCCGGTGGCCACGTGCGGGTTGTGCTGGATGTACACGTCGCCGGCATAGCGCGCGATGGCCTCGCGCGGCCGGCCTTCGTTGAACATCAGCTCGTAGAAGGCGATCACCGTGGCCTTGTTTCGCGAAAGGTCCGTCATGCTGTCCCCCGATCGGGTAGGCCGGCCCATGCCGGGCAACGGCCGGTGGAAGCGGTCGTGCGTGGCCGTCCGAGACGAACCTAAGGGCAATGGAGCACAACGGCACAGCGGAGCGGTGTTCGGCGTCGGCTCGGCATGGTCCGACCGCCCCTCCCCGCCGCATGCCGGGACAGTCTCGGCGGATCGCGACCGCCGAGGCTGTCCCGTCGGCGCACCGGGCGGATCGGAGGTGCTTTCCACGCCATCGCCACCGAGCCGGCGCGGGACCCGGACGCGACGGCAATCGGGGATGGTCTCCACGCGCCGCCCGTCGATGTTCCTCGCCGTCGCACCATCGCGTGCGTCCCGGTCGGCGGCACACGGACGGACGCGCCCGCGCCGGTGCCGTGATCGAGCGTGAACCGGTCGCCGTAGTGCCGGCCCCGCCACCGCCGCGGGCGCGCCCGCTCGGAGGAGCGGCTCGTTTCGAGCGCCCCTGGACGCCCCCCCGATCGCGCAAACGGGTCTTACAAAACGCCGCATGGAGCGAAAACGGGGAAACTTGGCGGCCTGCCGAGGCGCTGTCACAGCATGTGGTATCTCTATGGTCTGACGGTCCTCGCCGGTCTCGCGAATGCGATCCAACCCGGCCAGAACGCAACTCTCTCGAAGTCGCTGGCCATGCCGGTCACGGCCGCGCTCATCATCCTCTTCGTGAGCACGGGGACGATGCTCGTGGGCGGCCTTGCCCTCGGCAAACTGGAAATTCCGTCCGGGCAGCAACTCGCCCAGGTCCCGTGGTGGGGATGGTTGGGCGGCTGCCTCAGCGTCCTCCTGATCCTGGCCCAGCTCTACGCATCCCCGGCCATCGGGGCCGCCTCGTTCCTCGGCATCGTCGTCACCGTGGGCGTCGTCGCCTCGCTGGTGCTCGACCATTACGGCTGGGTCGGCTTCGAGGTTCATCCGGCGAGCCTATGGCGCGTCCTCGGGGCTCTGATCATGGTCGTGGGCGTCGCCATCGTGGCGATGTTCTAGGACGCTCGGTCGAGCGATCATACGGCGACGTCGCGGCACGCCTCGGCGGGACCGATCTACGCGGCGCCGGCCTGCTGGAACCGCCCCCGGCCGAAGGTCGGAGCGACGCGTGAGCAGATCAGGAACACGACCGCGACGCCGAGGGCGACGATCGTCGGGGCCGTCACCGCGGCGAGCGCGCCGGCCAGCGCCGAACCGACGACGTCGCCGAAGTTCAGGGCCGCCATGTAGACCTGGAACTGCGTCGCCGATGCCTGTCCGGTGCGGCTCGCCAGCAGGACGGTCGGCAGCAGGGCGACGTAGAGCAGGGCCGGCACCACGCTCGCCAGCCCGAGGATGACCGGACCCGCCGCAGCCTCCAATCCGGCCACGATCAGCAATCCAGCGATCCCGAACGCTCCCGCGCAGGCGACGAGGAGGGCACGGAGGGCACGGTGCGGCCCGAAGCGGTCGACGGCGGTGCCGAGGCCCGCCGCGCCGAGGGTCCCGCCGAGGAGAGCCAGTCCCGCCTGGAGGCGCGAGAGATCGACCGCGTTCCAGCCGTGGACCTGCACGAGCGCGACGGCGAAGGGCACCTGGAACACCGCGAGACCGAGATCGATCGCGAAGCACATCGCCAGGAGGGTCGCCGCGTCGCGCGTCCGGAACGCAGTCAGGAGCCGACGCGCGAAGGCGACCGCCTCGGACGCCCGACCCCGGTCCGGCGCCCGCGATGGGGGTCCGCGGCGAAGGGAGAGAAGCCGGTCGGTCGGCGCCTCGCGCACGAGAACGGACACCAGGGCGAGCGGAGTCGTCAGGGCGAGGAGCATGCCGGCCGCTGCGGGCAAGCCGTTCGCGGCGAGCAGCCAGGCGAAGATCGCAGCCCCCGCCGCACCGCCGGTGACGAAGCCCGCCCGCGTCGCGGCGCTGGTGCGTCCCAGTTCGCCGGTCGGTACGCTGCCGGCGATCATGCGGTCCGTTGCCGTATCGGCGAGGGAGGCCGCGAGGCTGTGCAGGAACAGCACGGCGCTGACAGCCGTCAAGCTCGGGGCCGCGCCGAGCAGGAGAAGGCCCGCGAGAGCCACCTGCGCGCAGGCCAGAGACAGGACGAGCCAGAAGCGGTGAGGCCCCATCCGGGCGGGGGTCGCGCGATCGATCACCGGCCCCCAGAGCAGCGGCTGCAGCACCCAGGGCAGGCCGACGATCGCAAGGTGCCGGCCTACCTCCGCCGTGGAGGCACCGGCCGTGGCGAAGTGGTTGACCAGGGCCGTCAGCGCGAAGCCCGCGACGACGCCTTGGTAGAGGTAGAGGAGCGTGAAGAGGCTCAACCGCCAGCCCAACGACGTGAGGCTCGGTGGCCTTCGGCGCATCGGTTCGATCCTCGGTCACCGCCCCATGGTATCGCCGGCCCCCGAGTCCGACGCAACCAGCGTCGCCCCCCAAGACGTCGCCCCCCAAGACGTGGCACCCCAAGACGTCGCCCGAAAGACGTCGCCCGCATGATGGAGAGGAGCGACATCCGGCGCGCCGATCCACCGTCGGAGCCGCCTCGCGACATTCGAGGACGCGGCCGGACGTCGAGGGACGGATCCGGCTGTCGTCGTCGGGGAAGTATCCTGGTTCCGTGTCCGGCCCCGTCCGGGACCGTCGGGAATGCACGGGATCGCCGTGGCCCGGTGCTCAGGCCGGGACCGGTGTGCGCAGGGGAGCGTAAGTGGCGCGGTAGCTGCGCGGCCCGATCACGGGGAGCAAGAGGCTTCTGGCCCAATTCGGCATCCGTGCGGTGCGGGACAGGCGATCGGTCATGGCCTGGACATGGGCCACGCGGGGCCGGCGCAGGGCTTCGTAGTCCGGACCGACCGCGCCCCAGTCCGCCCTCCCGGCGAGCAGTGAGCTCAGCACGAGGGCATCCTCGAGAGCCATGGCAGCGCCCTGGGCCCAGACCGGCGCCGTCGCGTGCGCGGCATCCCCGACCAGCACCACCCGGTCCCGGGTCCAGGTCGGAATGCGGACCTCTTCGAGGGGCGAGTGATGGAGCGCGCCCGGCTCGGACGAAACCAACGCGAGGGTGTCGCGGACGAGGCGCGGGAACGACGCGAAGGCCGTCCGGAAGGCGGCCAGATCCCGCCCCCGTCCGGCGGCCGCGCCCAACGAGACCCACCCGTAGACCTCGCCGTGGTCGACGGGGATGAGCAGGAACAATCCGTCCGATCCCGCCCACAGCGTCCAGGCGTCGAGGCCCGGGTTCGGTGCCATGAAGCGCCAGCTCGCCGGGGCCAACATCGCCGCGCCGAGCACGGAATCACCGAACGTCTGGCGTCGAACCCGCGAGTGGACGCCGTCGGCGCCGACGAGGAATCCGCCGGTCTCGACCATCCCCTCCCGGGTCTCGATCGCGACGCCCTTCGGCACCTGCCGGACGGTGTGAATCCCGGATCCGTGCCGGAGATCGGCCGGGGGAAGGTCGCGGGTCAGGAGGCGCAGCAGGTCGGCGCGACGCAGGCAATGCGGGCATGCCTCTTCCCCCCAGAACGCCGTCTCGTCGATGGCGAAGAGGAGGCGCCCGCTCCCGGTGCGGTATTCGCGCCGGCGGACGGGCGAGCCGACCCTGCGCAGGGCGTCGCTCAGGCCGAGCTGCCTCAGGGCTTGGACCGCGTTTCCCGGCAGATTGATGGCGAGGCCCGCATCGGCTGACGTCCGTCGTCGCTCCAGGGTCAGCGAGGGAAGGCCGCGTCGCTGCAGCGCTCGCCGCATGGCAAGGCCGGCGATGCCGCCCCCGGCGATGAGCACCCGGCGTGTTGCGCTGTCGTCCATGCCGTCTCGCCTCGTTGCCCGGATCGTCGTCGTCAAGAGCGCGGCGCCGTCGCGCGCAGGGCCATGCTGGAGAAGACGCCATCCCGGCGGATCAGCCCATGCATCAGGGCGGCGCCGAGATGAGCGAGGATGAGGCCGAACAGGGCGTAGGCCAGCACCGAGTGGACCGGACGCAGCCAAGCATAGATCGCGGGATCGCGCGGCAGGATCGGCGGCAGCACCACCGAGCCGCCGAGCCCGATGGGATAGCCGGCCGCCGACAGCATCGCCCAGCCGATCAGCGGCAGCCCGAGCATCAGGCCGTAGAGCAGGCGGTGCGAGGCGTGTGCCGCCTGCCGCTGCCAGCCCGGAAGGTCTGGCGGCAATGCCGGCGGCGGATGGCGCCAGCGGTTGACGAGGCGCAGCACCGCGAGGATCAGGATGCCGATGCCGAGGGGGCGGTGCAGCGCCACGAGCGCGTCATAGTGCGCGAGGGAGGTCACCATCGCCACGCCGATGAACAGCATGGCCAGGATCATGCCGGCCATGGTCCAGTGCAGCAGCCGGGCCGGCCGGTTGAAGTGCGTGGTGTTGCTCATAATCCGGCTCCTGCAACGGGGGCATCGTGGACGGCGCTCGGCGACTTCGGTTCACCGGCGCGGCGCGTGAAGGACTGCGCGTACGCCGCCGAGCGGGCGCCGAGCAGCGGGTCGTCCCCGCCTTCGATGCCGGCGGGCAGAACCAGGGGATCGAAATTGACGTCGCGGCAATTGCCGTCCGCCTCGGCCTCCGTCTCCGAAACGATCACCGTCCCGGCATCGAGGCTCGGTCTCTCGGATGGCCAAGCCCGCGTCGCATCCGCCGTGGGGTCGCCAGGCTCGCCGAGCGTGACGACGAGGTGCCAGCGCACGGGCGCGCGACGGACCGCGGACGCGAAACCGTCGAACAGAAAGTTCTCGTCCGCGCGGCCCCCCTGGGCCGGGCTCTCCGCCGTTGCGGCGTGCTCCGGCACGAACGCCCAGCGCACCGGCGTCTGCCTGCCGTCCCTGGCGACGAACCGGAACGCGTTCAGGCCCCGGAAGGTGTCGTCGGCGAACCCGGCGGTGAGGGTCCGCGCCTTGATCAGGGCCGCCGCCTTCACGCTGTCGGGGTTCGCGGCGAAGAAGGCTGCGAGCGCCTCGGGATCGGGCTTGCCCGTGGCCGGATCGGGTTTGGCGGCGAGGAGCTGGGCGTAGAACGCCTCCGGGGTCCGCACCGGGAAGACCGGGATGTCGTTGTTGCCGGTGCGCCATTCCTCGCCGTCTGGGAGGTGGAAGCGGAGCGCGAGGCTGCGCACCGTGGTGGCCGCATCGGCGGCGTAGGGCCGCCCGCCCGCGAGGGCGATGCGCCCGGTGACCGGGGTGATCTGGCCCGGGGCGAACAGCGACGCCTTCGACAGGCGCTCGCCCCGGCCGCTGCTCTCGAAGCGGCCGGCGAGGCAGAGCCCCTTGGTGTGGTTGCGCCGGAACCCCGGATGCGGTCCGTTGACCCGCTCGAAGCGGTCGACGATCCGCGCCGGGGTCAGGTCATGCGGCGAGAGCCAGCCGCCGGCATACGCGAAGGCCCCGGCGGTGCCGGCGACCAGAGCCGCGATGGCGCCGAGCCGCAGGATGACGGCGCGCGGTCGCATCGCCGGACCGGCGCCGGCAAGGTCGTCGAGGAGGGACATGGCGGGCCTTCAGATGGCTTTGGGGCTGGTGGCGCGGCGGATCGCGTCGGCGAGCGGGTGCAGGACGGCCGGGTCGGCCGCTCCCACCAGGCTGTAGCCGAGCCCGTCCTGGGCCCAGGCGTAGCCGTTCGACGTCCCGGAGGTGTGCGGCTGCATCGGTGCGTCCCCGGGCACGGACATGGGCCGCATGAGCATCACGAAGCGGGCGCCGTGCCCGTCGTCGTACATCAGGAGGCCGGCGGGCCCCTGTTGCGTCGCGACGAGGCGCCCGCCCATGAGGCGATAGCCGGCGCCGCTCAGGTCCGGCACGCCGACCGTTCGCTTCAGCCGGGCCGAGAACCAGCCGGCGAGTTCGTTCCGGTCGGCGGCAGCGAGTTCGACGGGCCGGGTGTGATCGGGGGCATAGACCGCGTAGTTCATGCTCGCCGCCTGGGCCAGCGCCGCGATGCCGGTCGGCACCGGCGAGACCACGTCGCGCAGTCCCCAGCCTGCGGCCCCGCCGAGAAGAAGAAGCAGCCCGGCCGCCATCGCCTGCCAGACTGGACGTTGCGGGCGACGGCGTGCCTCGACGATCCGCGTCAGGTTCAGCCGCGCCGGAACCGGCTCGGCGGCGATGGGGGCGAAGGCGGCCCGCATCGCGTCGCCCATGTCGACGAGGCGGTCGACGCGCGCCCGCGCTTCGGGATGGTCGGCGAGATACGCTTCGACCTCGCGCCTCCGGGCGGTATCGAGCCGTTCGTCCACGAAGCCCTGGAGGTCGTCTTCGCCGATCGGACGCATGGTCATTTCACCCTCCGCAGGAGCGGGCGCTTGGCCGGAACGGCCGCCTCGGCACCGTCCATCGACTGGATCATCCGGTCCCGGGCCCGGGACAGGCGGGACATCACGGTCCCGGTCGGGATGGCGAGGATCTCGGCGGTCTCGGAATAGGACAGACCCTCCACCGTCACGAGCAGCAGGACGCTGCGCTGCTCCTCCGGCAGGGCGTCGAGCGCGCACATCAGGTCGCGGTGGCGCAGGGCGCTCTCCTGCGTCGGCGCCACCGCCAGGGTGGCCTCCGCCATGTCCTCGATCGGCATGTGGGCACCGCGGCGGGCACGCTGGCGCATCTGCGTCACCGCCAGGTTGTGGAGGATGGCGAAGAGCCAGGTCCGCGCGTCTCCGCCCGCCTGACGCTGGTGCCAGCGGCCGACGGCGCGCTCCAGGCAGTCCTGCACGAGGTCGTCGACATCGGCGGGATTGCGCAGGAGGGCGCGGGCGTAGCGGCGCAGGGCCGGGATCAGCGGCGCGATGAGGCGCATCATGTCCGTCATGTCCGATCTCCTGGCATGGCCGGGGCTCCTCCGTGTGCAGGCCGACCGGTGCGAGCCTGATCCGCGGCCGATGACAGCCGACGACAGAGGCATGGACGCCGCCGGTCCGGGATTATTCCACGCTCGCACCAAACTTTCTCACGCGCGCACCGGACACCGAGTCTCTGGGGGACGGTGCTCAAGACGAGAACCGAATTCTTCGACGGCATGGGGAATAAGCGGCCGAAGACGTCGTCTGTCCGGCATCCCTGCTCGGCGCCGTTCGATCGGGCGGGAAACACCGGAGATCCGACATGACGATGCTCAAGACCGTCTCTGCCGTCGCTTTCGCGTCCGCCTGCACCCTCGCTGCTCTGACCGGGGTCTCCCAGGCCCGAACCGTCACGCATTCGCTGGAGAGCCCGGCGATCACCGGCTCGATCCGGCCGCAGGCTCGGTCCGCGGACTGGCTCGGCGGCCCGGACCTCGACAGCGGCAACGCCCGGAACCCGGCCCTGCCGGGCTATGCCCAGGGGCGGGGCGAGGAGACCGGGGGGCCAGCCCGTGAGCTGATCCCGAACTAGCTCGGCACGCCCCGAGCGCGCAAACGCCCGCGCTCGGGAGTTCTCGGCGACATCGAGCCCACCGGCAGGGCACAGGCACGATGGCCTGGCCGCGTGAACGGCATGCCATCCGGTTCGTGAAACCTCCGTCGTCGAGACCGCCGCGGTGGAGTTCGACGTGCGGATGACAGCCGGGCCGAGCGCCGCCTTGCCGCGAACGGCAGCGCGGAGGGTTGTCGCTGCTGGCCTCGAGACCCCTGTGCGCTCGGGCGATTGCGACGCGACGTGGGCGAAGGTCGGAGCGCCGACGACCCGGCCCGGGTTTCCGGCCTCGGACCACTCGCGCTCGGATACCGGTTCGTGCAGTTTCCCGGAAGCCCTCTGCCGGCGCTCCGCCGCGGCGGATCCGATAGGCCGCGCAGTCGCATCCCGACGGAAGGAGACCCCCATGCCCGAGTCCGAGCAGACGATGGGAGCCGCGGGAGAACCCGATCACGACGCGCTGCTCCGCGCGAACCTGGAGCGTGTCTTCAACGAGCGCGACCCGCTCCGCCGGGCCTCGGCGCTGACCGACCTCTTCGTGGAGGAGCCGGTCATGTACGAACCGACGGGCGTCGTTCGGGGACGCGCGGCCATCGCGACCGTGGCGGGCAAGCTCCTGGATCAGTTCGGTCCGACGTTCCGGTTCACGCCCACCCGCAAGGCCGTCGGCCATCACGGTTTGGGTTCGCTGCAGTGGCAGGCAGGTCCGGAAGGCGGGCCCGTCCTCGTGACCGGAGCGGATGTTGCCGAGATCGTGGATGGTCGGATCGCGCGCCTTTGGGTGCTCCTCGATCCACCCGCGGTTTGAGGTCGTCATGCGGGGCTGGCGCGATCCGGATGTCGCGACCGCCGGGACCTCGCCCCTCGGACCGATGCGCGGGACGGGGCAGCGAGCGGCATAGGGGCGGCGACAGTCGAGGTCCCGGATGAGCGCAACGCTGCGGACCTCCGCGGCCCGGGCGAACGGCGGCCGTTTTCATACGGCCCGCCGCGAGTGGACCGGCCGCCGGTGCCCTGCCTTTGCGAGCGAGCGTTCAGCGCCGCCTGCCGATAGGCGCGGTGGCGGAGCCACTGCCCGGAAGCGATGCTGCCGAGCGGCACCGGTATGAGGCAGCACCGTATGAGGATGGGCCAGACGATCACGCCCCCCGGCGATACTCCGGAAGGCGGGAGCGCACGTCTGCCGCCCATGAACGAAGCTCTCCCGGTGCAGGGCGCGCCGCCCGGCTCCGTTCAGGCGGACCGCGCGTCGGCGTCCGCCCGCAGGGACAGGATCGCGTCGGCGAGGCCGTCGACCTGCGCCGCGTCGTGCGCGGCCGAGAACGCCACCCGCAGGCGGGCGGTGCCGGCCGGCACCGTCGGTGGGCGGATGGCGACGACGAGGTAGCCGCGCGCCTCCAGGGCCGCCGAGAGGGCCAGGGCCGCCGGGGCCTCGCCGACGTGGATCGGCACGATGGGGCTCTGGGCCTCCGGCAACCCGAGGCGGGCGGTGAAGCGGCGCGCGAGGGCGAGGGGCCGGGCGGCCCGCGCGGGCTCGGTCTCCACGATGTCGAGGGCGGCCAGCGCCGCCGCGACGGAGGCCGGGGGCAGGCCGGTGGTGTAGACGAAGCTGCGGGCCCGGCTCGTGAGAAGGTCGACGACGGCGCGCGAGGCGCAGACGTAGCCGCCGTAGGAGCCGAGCGTCTTCGACAGGGTGCCCATTTCGAGGGGCGCGCGGGCGCCCGCCTCGACCACCCCGAGGCCGTGGGCGTCGTCGACCAGGGTCCAGGCGTCGTACGCGGCCGCGAGAGCCAGGATCTCGGGGAGCGGCGCCCGGTCGCCGTCCATGCTGAACACCCGCTCGGTGAGCACCAGCACCCGCCCGTGCCGGGCGCGGCGCGCCGCCAGGATCGCGCGCAGGTGGGCGACGTCGTTGTGGCGGAACCGCAGCAGCGTCGCGCCGGAGAGCTGCGCCCCGGCGAACAGGCAGGAATGTCCGAGGGCATCGACGAGGACGAGGTCGCCCACCCCCGCCAGGGCCGACACGATCCCCAGATTGGCGAGGTAGCCGCTGCCGAAGACCAGGGCCGCCGCCTTGCCCTTGTGGGCGGCAAGGCGCGCTTCGAGGGCGGCGAGCGGCGGGTGGTTGCCGGTGACGAGGCGCGAGGCCCCCGCCCCGGCGCCGTGGCGCGCGAGCGCCGCCTGCCCCGCCGCGATCACCCGGGGATCCTGGCTGAGGCCGAGATAGTCGTTGCACGAGAACGATACGAGGCGGCGCCCGTCCCGCTCCGCCCCGGCCTCCGGCGCCCGCGCCGTCGCGACGAGGCGCCGGCGCAGGGCCTTGGCGTCGAGCTCGGCGAGGCCGGCCTCCGCGAAGGCGTCGAGGCTGGACGGGTCCGGGCCGGGTGTCTGGGGGCGCAACATGGGGGCTGATGGCACCCCCGGCCCACGCCTTGTCAAGGCCGCACCGGCCGCGGGCGCCTCAGGTCCGTCCCGAAGTCTGGTCCCAAGCCCCACTCCAAGTGCCGCCCTCGCCCTGCGGCCGGGACGGCGCCCGCTGCGGAACCCGAACCCGCGAAAGGGCGCAACCCCGGGCGGCCGGGGCCGCGGCCGAACGGGCCGGGACTCGCCGGGCCGACGCGTCCGTGAAACCCCACCCGCACGGGATCGGCGCCGTCGCGGGTGATCCGATCGAGGCGGACCGCCAGGGCGTCGAGCATGGCGTAGCGGCGGCGATACATCGCGCGCTTGTTGGCCGGTATCGCGCCCGCGGGCCGCCGCGCATCGGCCAGGGGCAGGGCGTAGAAGCCATCCGGCCGCAGCGCCCCGCCGCGTCCGTGCCAGAGCGCATCGTAGCTCAGATGGGCCGCCGTCGAATCCGACCGGCGCGCGAAGTAGGCGCTGCGGCGATGATGGATCGCGTCCGAGACCGCGAGAAGGCGCGTCACGCCGAGGCCGCGACAGAACACCCGGAACAGGTCGATGGTGAAGTCGGTCGGCCGCAGGCCTTCGGCCTGCTTCGTGAAGCGGCGGTAGCGGTCGAGCACGCCCGCCTCGCTGCGCCCCTGCAGGCCGCCGACATAGGCCGTGAGACCGTCGCCGTCGAAGGACAGGCAGTAGGACAGCGAGATCAGCCGGTCCGCGCCGTCCCACAGGCTGAAGGTGGCCTGCCCGTCGCGCAGGAGCCAGTGCGGCTGGTCGAGGACGATGCGATGGGCGGAATCGATCTCAGGCAGGTCGAGCAGGTCGACGAAGGCGTCGAGGGGCGTATCGAGCAGGGGGCCGAGCCGCTCGACCGCCGCGCAATGCCCGGCGATGCGGGTCAGGCGTTCGGCCGCGCTCCAGCGGGCGCAGAGGTAGGGCGTGGCGACCATGCCCCAGACCTCCGGGCGGCCCCTCAGGAGCCGGCCCAGGGCGCTGTTCGGCCGGGCTTCGCGCAGCGGGCGCAGGGCGACGGGATGCCGGAGGAGGCCGGACACCGCCAGGGCGATGCCCCGGGGGGAACTCGCGAGCAGGCGTTCCCAGAAGGGGTGACGCAGGACGAGCGTCATGGGCGATCTCTCCGGTGAGGTCGGGGGAGCGGGGGCCGGGCAAGCGGGCGCGCACCGAACCCCGAGGCACGCCCAACCGTGTACCGGCGACCGGCCCGCTTTAATCCCTATGCCATTCGACGTTTGCCCTAACGCCTTCGGTGGATGGCTCCCCCGGCCGGCCGACGCCCGCATTCTCCGAAAGACGGTGCGGATGACCGGGGATGCTCGCGCCGCGCATCCGCGGCCGCATCGCGGAGAGGACCCGGGGCTCGGGCCGTCAATCCGTCGTGGATTGCGCGCCTCGTTCGGCCTCGGTCGTCCCGGGCACGATGCCCTTGGCCGTCACGTGCCCCACGAAGGCATCGACCCACCCGTCGAAGCAGGCCATGGCCTCGGGCTCGCGAACCATGTCGTCGGCCTGATCGTCGGCGTAGGGCTGGCCGAGGCCGACGGAGGCGTGGCGCCAGAGGTCGTCCGGCACCTCGATCCCGCTGTAGCGGCATTGCCAGACGAGGCCCTGGTAGGCGTTCCGCTCGTCGCCCTGGTACGGCTCCCGGGCCGGGTCGAACCACGCCTTGTGGCGGAGGATGCGCGGACGACGGCCGTCGTCGAGTTCGTTGCCGCCTTCGTTGCCGTAGCAGAAGAACCCGGCGGTGCGCCCTTCCAGGTGGTTCCGGGTCAGCTCCTTCCAGAGCGGGCTCTTCTCCAGGGCCTGGGCCTTCAGGGTGCTCTTCTTGTCGATGAGGTCGGGGCGCGGGTTGCCGCCGCTCATGCAGACGAGCCGGTCGAACATCGCCTTGAGGTTGGTCGAGGGCCCGTACCACCAGACAGGGCCGATGATCGCCCAAGCGTCGGCCCGGGCGAGACGCTGGTAGAGCTTCTCGTTCCACATCAGGTCGGGCTGGTGGTCGCTGTCCGGACCGTAGCAGTTGCAGGGCCAGACGCAGAGCGCCATGGAGCTTCCGACGCAGCCGTTGCAGCCCTGGATCTTGGGCTTGCCGTGCGCGTTGCCGATGTCGACGTGGTCGACCTGCCAGCGGGGCGGCAGGCGCCCGAGCATCCGGTGCATGAGGAAGCGGGCCTTGCCGTCCATGCCGGGGCATCCGTCGAGCCGCCTCGCCGATCCGGCGATCACCAAAACCTGGAGCGGGCGTGTCTCCAGCGGCAAGGTCTCTGCTTCGGCTACCAGGTTTCCCAAGATCGTCCGCCTCCGGATCGCAGACTTCATTCGGCCCAGACCCGCACCGCACTCCCGCGCGATCAGGTTATCGGACGTTCGTCATATCGGCGCGGCACCCGAGCGTCCCTTGACCGCCACCCCGTGCTGAAGAATGCTGAGGCTTCGCGTTTCGGGTGCACGAAGATTGCGATGCCGCGTTATTTCTTCGACCTCAAAGGCTGCCATCACGAGCGCGACGACGAGGGCGTGATCTGCGCCGATCTTCAGAGCGCCGTGCGCGAGGCCAAGAAGCTGCTGCCCGTCATCGCGCTGGACGAAGTTCCGGCCGACGGAGAGCACCATGCGGTCACGGTTCTCGTCTCGGACGAGGACGGACACGTGGTCTATTCGGGCGTGCTGTCCTTCGTCGGAAACTGGCTCATCCGTTAAGCAGGTCTTCGACGCAAGACCGGTGACCACTTTCGCGAAACCTGCCGCGGGTCCGGCCCCTTCCCTGGGCCGTGGCGTCGGGATCAGACGTCCTCGGCACTGGCGAGTTGCCGTTCGATCCAGTCCTGCGCCACGTCGAGATCGGCGAAGGTGGGCGGGTTCGCATGCTCGACGCGACCGAAACCGGCCTCCAGGAACCACCGGCCCGCCTGATCGCCATGCTGCGTGCACAGCTGCACCAGGATCGCGACGAGGAAACCATCGTCGAAGACGAGGCGGCTCTCGCTGTCGGAACTCCCCGTCGCAACCTGCACGGGCTGGAAGAGGAGACTCATGCGGCGGCACGACCGTCCAGGTGCAGGTACGCGGACCGGAACTCCGCAAGCTGCCTCAACCGATCGAAGTTCAGGATCTTCAGGGACCGACCCCTCATTTCGATGAGGCCGCGCCGGCGGAGTTCCTGCAAGCTGCGATTGGCGTGAACGATCGTGATGCCGGCGGTGTCGGCCAGCTCCGACTGCGTAATCGGCAGACCGTAACTTTCGTCATGGACGAACCCGACCACTTTCATGCGTAGGTAGAGCTCGCAGAACAGGTGCGCCAGCCGCTCCAGGGCGGACCGGCGGCCGACGTTCAACAGCCATTCGCGCAGGGTCGCCTCGTCCACGAGGGTCGTCATGCGCATCGCCCGCGCGAGTTGCGGATGGTTGCGCATCAGCTCGGCGATGAGGTCCGGCGCGATATGAACCACCCGGCACCCGGACAGGGTGCTGATGGTGTGATCCATCGCGCTCAGGAGCGCCGCGTCCAGGTCGCAGAAATCTCCCGGGAGCAGGTAGGCCAGGATCTGGCGCGCCCCGTCCCTGCGCTGTTTGTAGCGGCAGGCCATGCCGTCCATGATCAGGAACACGCCCCTGGGGGTATCGCCTTCCTGGATCAGGTCCGTCCGCGGTCCGACGATGCGCGGAGCGGCGCTGATCCGTTCCAGGATCGCCCGGTCCGCCTCCGAGAGCGCGACGAAGCCCTCGAGCTTGCGCACGAGGGGATTGCCCCTTGTCTCCGCCGGCCGGGCGAACCCGACGGGCAGGGCCTCGATCCGCGCCGACGGAGGCGGCAGGAACGCCAACTCGTCCAGGAGGGCGATCAGATCCTCCGGGAACGCCGGCTTGCAGATCCAGGGCACGCCTTGAAAGCCGATGGCCTGGGGCTCGTTCGGCAGCAGGCTCGAGTGGACGAGGCAGGGAATGCCACGGTGGCGCAACTCCTGCCCGAGGGCGGTGCAGACGCCGTCCTTGAGTTCGACGTCCACGACGGCGAGGACGGGACTTTCGCGCTCCAGGGCATCCAAGGCGTCGAGGGCCGTCGCGTAGGGACCGATCACACGGTAGCCCGCCTGCACCAAAGCGTCGCCGAGGTCCACGCCGACCAGGGCGTTGGCTTCGGCAAGCAGCACGAGGGGCTGCTGGGCGGTGAGATGCATTCAAGGCTCCAGAAGTTACGGTACTTGACCGCCACGGGCGCGGGCAAGGCTGGATGCCCCAGCTATAGGCAGCTTTTATGCCGCACGAAAGTCTACTGTCACGTCCGGTGCGCTATCGAACCTCCACAATATCTGGGTACCACCCCGATTTATCCGTCAATAACCTATGCTAATTCGTTTTTATTCTCCAAAGATCCGTATTGTCACTTGTCGGAGACGATCCTATCTTCTTCCCATCGTCCGCATACGGATCAGAGCGCGGGCGCTTGGGAGACAGCGCGCGCTCTTGCTCCGAGGTGGAGACGAGGGCTCATGACTCACGGTCGACACTGCGATGCCCACAATCGCCTGCTGAAGGTCATGCCGCCCGAGGATTTCGCCCGCCTCCGACCGCACCTGGAGCCGGTGGATCTCCTGACGGGACAGATCCTGCTCGCTCCGAACGCGCGGACCGAACACATCCATTTCATCGAGACCGGCATCGCGTCCATCACCGCCGAGGGGGCCAACGGCCGGGTCGAAGTCGGGATCATCGGGCGGGAGGGTGCGGTGGGCATCACCCCGGTGCTGCTCGGCTCCGATCGGATCCCGCACAACCACTTCATCCAGATGCCGGGCAGTGCCCTGCAAATCCGAACCGATGCCCTCACCGCCGCGGTGGAGGAGAGCCCGACACTGCGCAAGCTGCTCCTGCGCTACGTTCTGACCGAGATGATCCAGGTGCGGCAGACGGCCTTCATCAACGCCACCCACGAGATCGAAGCGCGCCTCGCGCGCTGGCTGCTGATGTGCCACGACCGGGTGGACGGCGACGAGATCCTGCTCAAGCACGATTTCCTGTCGATGATGCTCGGCGTGCGACGCTCGGGCGTGACCCTGGCGATGCAGCAGCTCGAAGGGGCCGGCCGCATCCGAGCCAGACGCGGGCGCATCACCGTGGTGAACCGCGAACTCCTGGAGGAGATGGCGGATGGCGGCTATGGCACGCCCGAGGCCGAGTATGCCCGCCTGATCGAGGGGGCCTGAGATGCCGCGCTACTTCTTCCACCTCCGATACGGGCGCGGGACCGAAAAACTGGCCGTCGACCCCGAGGGCGATGAGCTCGCCGACGACGAGGCGGCCCGCCGGCACGCCCTGCAATGCGCCCGCGACCTGGTCGCCGGGTCCCCCTCCTTCGCGGTGCGCGACTGGTTCGCCTGCTCGTTCGAGATCGAGGACGAGCGGGCGCGGCGGGTTCTGATGGTGCCGTTCGGCGACATCGTCCCGGAGGAGGACGACGAGGACCGGACGGGCTGACCCCGCGCGCTCGGCGTCGGTGCCGGCAGTCGGTGCCAGGACATGACCTGTATCAGCCACACGAGTGGATCCCCCATGAAGACCAAGCGGCTGAACGGCTCCGCGATTCCCCGGGACCGGGCACCGGACAGTACGCTGTCGCTTCTCTCCGAAGGCTATGCCTTCATCCCGAACCGTTGCCGACGGTACGGATCGGATGTGTTCGCGGCCCGGCTCATGCTGAGTCCCGTGATCTGCATGTCCGGCCGGGAGGCGGCGTCGCACTTCTACGACGGCGATCGCTTCACCCGACGACACGCGCTGCCGCCGACCACCTTCGCGCTGATCCAGGACCATGGGAGCGTGATGGTCCTCGACGGCGACGCCCATCGCCACCGCAAGGAGATGTTCCTGTCGCTCGTCGGGCCGGACGCCCTCCGGCGCTTCTCCGACCTGCTTGCCGAGCATTGGCGCCGCGCCGTGCTGCGCTGGGCGACGATGGACAGCGTGGTGCTCCTCGACGAGGCGCACCGCGTCATCACGGCCACGGTGTGCGCGTGGGTGGGCCTCGCCCTGCCCCCGGACGAGATCGAGGCACGGGCGGCCGAGTTCGCCGCCATGGTCGCCGGCACGGGGGCGATCGGACCGCGCAACTGGCGGGGGCATCTCCTTCGCGCCCGCACCGAGCGCTGGGCCCGGCGCATGATCGAAGACATCCGGAGCGGTCGCCGCGACGTGCCCCCGGGCGCTGCCCGGACCGTCGCGACCCACCGCGACGCCGATGGGCGTCGTCTCGACGTCAGGACGGCCGGCGTCGAACTCATCAACCTGCTGCGCCCGACGGTCGCGAACGCGCGCT
The DNA here is from genome assembly GCF_001422425.1 of Methylobacterium sp. Leaf102. Lineage (NCBI taxonomy): Bacteria > Pseudomonadati > Pseudomonadota > Alphaproteobacteria > Hyphomicrobiales > Methylobacteriaceae > Methylobacterium > Methylobacterium sp. Leaf102. The sequence goes on from NZ_LMMX01000023.1 coordinate 70,606, forward strand.
ACGTGGTGTTCGCCGCCCTGGCGCTCCACGAGAACCCGCACTGGGTCGCGGCACTCGCCGACGCGGACGCGGGCACGCGCCAGCGTTTCGCCTGGGAAGTGCGGCGCGCCTTTCCGTTCATCCCGTTCATCGGCGGGCGGGTCCGCGAGCCCTTCGCCTGGCGAGACCATGCGTTCGAAGTCGGCGACTGGGCTCTCATGGACCTCTACGGCACCAATCACGACCCGAGCCGATGGCCGACGCCGGAGCGCTTCGATCCGGACCGTTTCGGCACCGAAGCCCTCGATCCGTTCGACCTGATCTCCCATGGCGGCGGCGCGGCGATGGACGGACACCGGTGCCCCGGCGAGGGCATCACCCAGACCCTGCTGATCACGGCGGCCGGCCTGCTGGCGACGTCGATGCGCTACGAGGTCCCGCCCCAGGATCTCGGGATCGACCTCGCCTACATTCCGGCGCGCCCGAGGAGCGGCTTCGTCCTGCGCGCCGTACGCCCCGTCTGAGGCGCCGGCGCACCCCCGGTCCCGACAGATCCGCCGGTGGACCGTCGGAGGGCCGGTGCCGCCGGAGCCGTGCCGGCAGGGTCGTGGCAGGATCGGGCGCGAACGCACCGCCTTGACCCGAGCGCGTCCGGCTTCCATCGAAGCCGCATGAGCGAACCCCGGCGCGACCACCTCTGGCGGCCCTACACGCAGATGAAGACGGCGGCGCCGCCCCTGGAGGCGGTGCGAACCCACGGGACCCGCATCGTGCTCGCCGACGGGCGCGAACTCGTCGACGGCATCGCCTCGTGGTGGACCGCGGCGCACGGCTACAACCATCCCCACATCCGCGCCGCCGTCGCCGCCCAGCTGGAGGCGATGCCGCACGTGATGTTCGGCGGCCTCACCCACGCGCCGGCCGAACGCCTCGCCGCCCGCCTCGCCGCCCTGCTGCCGGGCGACCTCGACCACGTGTTCTTCACCGATTCCGGGTCGGTGGCCGTCGAAGTCGCCCTGAAGATGGCCGCCCAGATGTGGCTCAACCGGGGGGTGGAGGGGCGCACCTGCTTCCTCGCCTTCCGGGGCGGCTACCACGGCGACACGATGGGGGCGATGTCGGTCTGCGACCCCGAAGACGGCATGCACCGGCGCTTCGGCGCCTACCTGCCGGAGCAGATCTTCTGTGACCTCCCGACCGATGCCGAACGGATCGCGGCCCTCGACGCCTGCCTCGCTCGACACCGCGAAACCCTCGCGGCGGTGATCGTCGAGCCCCTGGTCCAGGGCGCCGGCGGCATGCGGATGCACGCCCCCGACGTGCTGGCCGAGGTGGCGCGCCTCGCTCGGGCCCACGGCCTGCCCCTCATCGTCGACGAGATCTTCACCGGCTTCGCCCGCACCGGCACCCTGTTCGCCTGCGAGCAGGCCGGCCTCGTGCCCGACATCCTGTGCCTGTCGAAGGCGCTCACCGGCGGCACCCTGCCGCTCGCCGCCACGGTGGCGACGGGCGCGGTGTTCGAGGCCTTCCTCTCCGACGACCCCGCCGCCGCCCTCATGCACGGGCCGACCTTCATGGCGAACCCCCTCGCCTGCGCGGCCGCCAACGCCAGCCTCGACCTGTTCGAGACCGAACCCCGCCTCGCCCAGGTCCGGACCATCGGGGCGCGCCTGGCGGCGGGCCTCGCCCCCTTGCGCGGCCGACCCGGCCTCGCCGACGTCCGGGTACTCGGGGCCATCGGGGCGGTGCAGTGGACGCAGGTGCCGGACCTCGCCGACCTGAAGCGGCGCCTCCTCGCGCGCGGCGTCTGGGTCCGCCCGTTCGGCGACATCGTCTACCTCACCCCGGCTCTCACCATCGATTCGACCGACCTCGACCAGCTCGTCGAGGCCGTCGTCGCGGTGGTGTGCGACGTGACACGGACCTGAGCGCTGCAACTCCCGGCGCGCTTTCTCGTTGGACCAGGGTCGGGAGCGGCGCACGACCCCGTGGAACGTTACGGGCCGCATCCCATGGAACGGGCGGAGGGTGCATCGTGGTGGATGAGACAACGGGCCCAGGCGACGATCGGCCGGTGATCCTTCTGGTCGAGGACGAGGCGCTGACCATCATGGACCTCGGCGACGTCCTGGAGAACGGTGGCTACGAGACGGTGCAATGCGCCTCCGCCGAGCGGGCGCTCGGCATCCTCAAGGCCCGGCCCGACATCTGCGGCCTGGTCACCGACGTGGAATTGTCGGGCAAAACCAACGGGTTCGAGCTTGCCAACGCGGTCGCGGCAGCGCGTCCGCAACTGCCCATCGTCATCGTCTCGGGACGGGCCGCGCCGGACCCCGAGCGGATGCCGCCGGGCGCCCGATTCATCGCCCGCCCGTGCACCGGCGAAGACATCCTCAGTCAGCTCAAGGGGTTACTCCCCTGCTGAGCCGGCTGCCCCGAGACGGTTCCGCCACCAACTCAGGGTGTCGTCGAGGCCGGTCTCCAGGGTGAAGCGCGGCCGGAACCCGACCTCTCCGGAAAGGCGCGCAACGGCGGCTTCGATCGCGGCCGGCTCGGACGGACCCAGCGTCCGGGCCCCGTAACGCACGAGATCGAACCGGCCGGTGCGTGTGGCCAGACCATCGAGAAGGGTCCGCACCGGGACGGCTTCCCCCGAGCCGATATTGACGGCCCCCGTCACCGGACCGTCGAGGAGCGCGGCCAAAGCGCCCGCCGCATCAACGACATGCAGGAAATCACGGCGCTGGTGGCCCGGCGAGGTGGGGAACTCTGCACCCGTCAGGAGGGCGTGGGCGGCGTCGGAGACGAGGCGGCCGCGCCGCTCGCCGGGACCGTAGAGGTAGAACAGGCGCCCCCACGCGAAGGACAGACCGACGCTCTCGGCGTAGGCCGCGAGTATTCTCCGGGTCCCATCCTTGGCGGCCCCGTAGAGGGTCGCGGGGCGGCAAGGGCTCGTCGCCTCGTCGAAGCGGGGATCGCCCCAGGTGTACTCGGCGCAGGTGCCGACGCCGACGAAGCGACGCCCGCCAATGTCGTGAAAGCTTCGGGCGAGGTCGAGGCTGGCTGCGACCCAGTCGAGGTTGCTCGGCGACGTCCAGTATCGACCGGGTTCGGCGTCCCAGGCCAGATGCAGGAGGTGGCTCGGCGCCACGTCGGCGAGGAGGGCCCGCCGCTCGGCCGCGTCGAGCAGGTCGGCCGCATGAACCACGGCCCCCGGAATGGGACTGCGCGCCACGGCGTGGACCTCGAACCCGCGCGCCTCCAGGGCCGGCAGCGCGTGCCGCCCGACGAAACCGGACGCACCGGTGACGAGGACCTTCACGCGCTCCAGTCCGGATAGGCGAGATCGCGCTTGGCGATCACCGTGACGGGCTCGGGCCAGGTCACGTCGAGGGCTGGGTCGTTCCAGCGCAGGCCTCGGGCGCTTCCGGCGACGTAGGCGCGGTCGATCATGTAGAGCACCTCGGCCGCGTCGGTCAGGGCCTGGAAACCGTGGGCGAAGCCGGCCGGGATGTAGAGGGCGCAACGGTTGCCCGCCGTCAAATCGGCGGCGAAGCTCTTGAGATAGCTCGGAGAATCCTGCCGCAGATCGACGATGACATCGCGGATGGCGCCCCCCGTGCAGCGCACGAGCTTGGTCTCGGCGTGGGGCGGAACCGAGAAGTGCATCCCCCGGACGGTGCCGCGCCGGGCGTTGAACGACACGCTCGACTGCGCGAAGCCCCCCACGAGACCCCGGGCGGCGAACTCGTCCGTGCAGGTGGTGCGGGCGAAGAACCCGCGATCGTCGGCGATGGGTTCGGGCCACACGCGGTAGGCCCCGGCCAGCGGCGTTTCCTCGAACCGCATGGCGTCAGGTCACGGTCAGGTGCGGGATCGCCGTGACGAAGCGGCCGCCCCAATCGCGGATGGCGGCCATCTCGCGGGCGATCTCGTCCTTGAGGTTCCAGGGCAAGATCAGGACGTAGTCCGGCCGTAGCGCCAGCAGGTCTTCCGGCGAGACCACGGGAATCCGGCTGCCAGGCAGCAGGGTGCCCTGCTTGTGCGGGGACCGGTCGGCCACCGCTGCCACGAGTTCGGGGCCGATGCCGCAGTAGTTGAGGAAGGTGTTGCCCTTGGCCGCCGCCCCGTAGGCGCAGACCTTCGCGCCCTTCAGGCGCAGATCCGCCAGGAATGTGAGCGTCGCGCATTTGATGGCCACCACGTCCTCCGCGAAGGCCGCGTAGCCATCCGGCGCGAACAGGCCCCCGTCGCGCTCGGCCGCCCGCACCCGGTCCACCGCCGGGCTCGTGGGGTGGCCGGCCCCGGCATGGCAGAAGAACACCCTGAGGGAGCCGCCATGGGTCGGCAGTTCCTCGACGTCGAACACCCGTAGGCCGTGTCGCTCCAGGATGCCCGAGACGACGCCGAGGGAGAGGTACGAAAAGTGCTCGTGGTAGATGGTGTCGAACTGGCGCTCCTCGATCATCCGCAGGAGGTGCGGGAACTCGAAGGTGCCGGCGCCCTCCGCTTTCAGCAGGATGTGGAACCCCTCCACGAAATCGTGGATGTCGGGCACGTGGGCGAGAACGTTGTTGGCCGCCGTGAGATCGGCGGAATGACCCTGGGCCACGAGGCGCCGGGCGGTCTCGGCGCCGAAGAACGCGACTTCGGTCGGCACGCCGCGCGAGACGGCGACCTTGGCGACATTGGCCGCCGGCTCGACGCCGAGCGCTGGGATGCCGCGCGCGACGGCGTATTGGAGGAGATAGCCGTCGTTGCTCGCCACCTCCACGACCTTGCTGTCGGGTCCCAGGCCGAAGCGCGCCTGCATGCGAGCGACATAGGCCTCGGCATGCGCCAGCCAGCCCGCGGAAAAGCCCGAGAAGTAGGCGTATTCCGAGAAAATCGCCTCCGGCGTCTCGAACGCTTCGAGCTGCACGAGGAAGCAGACGTCGCACACGAAGGCGTGGAGCGGGTGGAACATCTCGCCCCTTCCGGCACGGTCTGCCGGCACGTAGGCGTTGGCCAGCGGCGACAGGCCGAGATCGGCTACGGTGCGGGAGAGAGGCGCGCCGCAGGCGCGGCAGGCGGGTCGGGTCACGGTGCTCACGCTCCCAGGGTCTCGTAGGCGCCGATCTGCGCCAGGGTGAGGTCGAGGGCCGAAGCCCCCTGCGCCTGGGCCCGGTGCCAGGCCGTGGTCCAGGCGAGCGCCGCGTCGAGGCGCAGGCGCCGGTCCCATCCGAGATAGGCGCGTGCCTTGGAGGCATCGACCTTGAGGAAGGTCGCCTCGTGCGGGTGGGTCTTCTCCGAGAGGTGCCACGCGGCGCCCTCGCCCCATTCCCGCGCCAGGGTCTCGACGATGGACGACACAGGGCGGCAATCCTCGTCGGCCGGGCCGAAATTCCAGGCCTCGGCGACGGCCGCGCCGTCTTGCGCGCACAGGGCTTCGGCGAGGCGCAGGTAGCCGCTCAGGGGTTCGAGGACGTGCTGCCACGGCCGGGTGGCGTGGGGCGCGCGGATCTCGACGGAGCGGCCTTCCAGGAAGGCCTGCACGATGTCGGGGATCAACCGGTCCTCGGACCAGTCCCCGCCGCCGATGACGTTGCCGGCCCGGGCGGTCGCCACGCGGCAATCCCGCTCGGCGAGGAACGAGGCGCGGTAGGCGCTCGTGACCAGCTCGGCGCAGGCCTTGGAGCTGCTGTAGGGGTCGTGGCCGCCGAGCGCCTCGGTCTCGCGGTAGCCGTAGGGCCATTCGCGGTTGGCGTAGGCTTTGTCGCTCGTCACCACCACCACGGCGCGCACGGACGGAGTGGTGCGCACGGCCTCCAGCACGTGGGCGGTGCCCATCACGTTGGTGGCGTAGGTGGCGAGGGGATCGCGGTAGGACGGACGCACCAGCGCCTGGGCGGCCATGTGGATCACGATCTCGGGGCGCGTGGCCGCGAGGGCGTCGCGCACGGTGTCGGCGGACCGGATGTCGCCGAGCCGGGAATCCATCCGCCCGGAGAGGCCCGCGAGGTCGAACAGGTTCGGGCTCGTCTCGGGCGGCAGGGCGAGGCCGCTCACCCGCGCGCCGAGGCGCTCGAGCCACAGGCTCAGCCATGCGCCCTTGAAGCCCGTGTGCCCGGTGACGAGCACCGAGCGTCCGGCCCAGAAGGCGGGGTCGGGGTTGCGGGCGCCCGCGTTCGGCGGCGTATGGATAGGAGTCTGCAAGCCGTCGTGTCTCCGGATCGCGCCTCCCTACACCGGGACGGCGCCGGTGTCAGTTCGCGCCTACCAGCACTTCCACGGCGCGTGGCCCCCGGCCCAGAGGGCCTCGAGGTGGTTCTTGTCGCGCAGGGTGTCCATCGCCTGCCAGAAGCCCGTGTGGACATAGGCCGAGAGTTGCCCGTCATGGGCGAGGCGCTCCAGGGGCTCGGCCTCCCAGACGGTGGAATCACCGGCGATGTGATCGAGGACGCGCGGCGACAGCACGAAGAAGCCGCCGTTGATGGTCGCCCCGTCGCCCGCCGGCTTTTCGCGAAAACTCCGAACCACACCATCGTCGAGTTCGAGGGCGCCGAAGCGGCCCGGTGGCGTCACCGCCGTGAGGGTGGCCAGACGCCCATGGGACTTGTGGAAGGCGGCGAGCGCCGTGAGGTCGACATCGGCGACGCCGTCGCCGTAGGTCATGAAGAAGTCGTCGTCGCCCAGATACTCGCGCACCCGCTTGAGGCGCCCGCCCGTCATGGTGGTCTCGCCAGTCTCGATGAGGGAGACGCGCCAGTCCTCGGCGGCGCTGCGGTGGAAATCGACATGGCCCGCCCCGACGTCGATGGTGACGTCGGAGAGATGCAGGCGGTAGTTCAGGAAGAACTCCTTGATGACGTAGCCCTTGTAGCCGAGGCAGATCACGAACTCGCGCACGCCGTGGGCGGCGAAGATCTGCATGATGTGCCACAGGATCGGGCGTCCGCCGATCTCCAGCATGGGTTTGGGCCGCGTCACGGTCTCTTCCGACAGGCGCGTCCCGAGACCGCCCGCGAGGATCACTGCCTTCATGGTTTCCCGCGTCCGCCCTCGTTCCGCGGCCCACGATTAGTCGAGGGGGGCTTACCCGTCCAGGCAAGGCGGACGCGGGCGGAAACCGTGGCTCGTGTCACATCGGCGTCACGACTCCCCTGGCAGATGCCGGTTCGGCGGTGGACGCGTCTGGAAACCCCGGCGCCCGACCGCCGATTGCGCGCTATGATGTGAAGAGGACGCGGCAATGCAGGCGGCTGACGAGCGAACGGAGGCGGTCCTGGGCCGCGCGCCATCCCCCGCCGGCCTCTCTCCTTCCCTTCACCTCCCCAAGGCTACCGAGCGGACCATGAGCAAGTCGGACAAGCGCATCCGCCCGCCGGGTTCGAAGAACGGCCCCGAAAAGACCGCGCCCGGGTCCAAAAGCGTCCCTGGATCCAAGAGCGTCCCTGGATCCAAGAGTGTCGGCTGGGCCCTGGTCCAGGCGGCCCGACTTCACCGTTCTCGGGTCGGCGACCGGCTGGCGGCCCTCGATCTGTTCGCGGGCCAGGAGCAGGTGGTCCAGGCACTCGCGGCCTCCGGCACCATGACCATGGGCGACTTGGCCGCCACCCTCCGGGTGCGCCCGCCGACGGCGTCGAAGACGATTTCGCGCCTCGCTGCCCTCGGCTTCGTCGAGCGGCGGGCCGAGGCTGGCGACGGGCGGATCGTACGTGTCCGGCTGACCGAGATGGGGCTTGCCAAGGCCGAGGCCATCGAGCGGATCGGAGACGAGGTCGAAGCGGAGCTGCTCGCCGGGTTCGACGGCAAGGAGCGCCGCCGCTTGCGCAAGCTCCTGCGCAAGGCCGCGCGCAATCTCGCCGAAATCTCCGGCGCCCTCGGCCACGAGGTCGAAGGCGACGCAGAGATCGACGAGGACGAGGCGGACGCCGACGCGATCGCCCCGGCGCTCTGAGAGCGGCTCCACTCGATCAAAGCGGAGCCCGGATCGGCAGGCCCGCGCGACGCCCGCATCCGCCATCCCGAAGGGATCGAACGGATTTGGTCCGAGCCGCCCTACTGCATCGCGTCCTGCGCCAGGCGATACGCACGCCCGTGCTCGCGGTACCCCTCGACGACGCGGGTCATCATCGCGCGCTTGTCCTCGTCGAGGGGACCCAGAACCCGGGCAGGTCGGCCGCCCCAGAGGTGGCTGCCCTCCAGCAATTGGCCCGGCTCGGTGGTGGCACCGGCCGCCAGGAGCACGTCGTCGGCCACCACGGTGCCGGGCGCGACGACGCAGCCGATCCCGATCAGGCTGCGGGCGCCGATGCGGCAATCGGCGAGCCGCACGTTGTGGCCGATGGTGGTGTCGCGGCCGATGACGACGCCTTCGGATCGGGCACGGATCACCGTGTTGTCCTGGATATTGGTGTCGGCGCCGACCACGATGGCACCGCCCTCGGCCTGCAGATCGCACGAGAAGAACACGCTCGACCCAGCCCCCAGAGCAATGCGGCCGCGCAGGCGGGCCGTGCGGGCGACGAACACGCTCGCCTCGATCTCGGGGGTGTCGGCCTCGGGCAGAGGAGGAAGGTCGCCGGACGCCTCGCGCAGACGCTCGGCCCGTTCGGCGATCTCCGGCAGGGAGATGGGGCGGAGAGGCTTGGCCGGGCTCCCCGCATAGGCAAACCCCGCCGCCAGATGCGCGCGTGGGAACACCGTCGCGCCGGCCTCGATGAGCACGCCGTCCTCTACCGTGGCCCCGTCGAGGACGATGACGTCGTCCTCGATCACAACGTCCGAGCCGACCGTACAGGCATGCACCACGGCATTGCGGCCCACGGTGACCCGGTCGCCGACGACGGTCGCGTAGGTGTTGGTGGCGATGTGGACGGTGGAGCGGTGGCCGAGCCAGAAGCGTTCACCGACGGTCACCACCTGGCCGTCGGCACGAATCACGCTGTCGTCCCCGAGCCAGGCCTGCGCCCCGAGGGTGGCGGTGCCGATCACCGTACTGCCGCGTCCGCACCAGACCGGACGGGCGGAGAAGACCGGGAGGACCCCGTCATGGGGCAGGATCAGGTCGGGGGTCACGCGGACGGTCTCCTTCGAAGCCCGGTGGCGCGGACCGGGACGAGGGGCATATAGGTCCTTTGGGACCGGGCGGACATGCCCGGCCACGAAGCGGCGGATAAGGGCGTTCGGGACACGGGTCGCGTGACGCGCGGGCTTTAGCAAGCTCCTGTCGCCGCGCCTCGATCAACCGTCATGCCGCAGCGAGCTTTCATGACTGCACAGATCCCCGACGTCAGCATCCAGGCCGAGCCCTTCGACGTGGCGCACGAGATCGCGGTTCTGACCCGCGACCTCCACGGCCGGGCAGGGGCCATCGTGACCTTCACCGGCCTGTGCCGCGACGAGGACGGGCGTCTCGCAGGCCTCGAACTCGAACATTACCCCGGCATGGCCGAGGCGGAGATCGGCCGGGTGGTCGAGGCCGCCCGCGCCCGCTGGCCGCTCCAGGCGGTTCGGGTGATCCACCGCCACGGCCTCGTGGCGCCGGGCGGCGGCATTGTCCTCGTGGTGGCGGCCGCCGGTCATCGGATCGCGGCCTTCGAGGCGGCGAGCTTTCTCATGGACTACCTCAAGACGCAGGCGCCGTTCTGGAAGCGCGAGCACCTCGTCGGCGGCGCAATCGGCGGCTGGGTCGAGGCGACGCAGGCCGACGACGACGCCGCCGCGCGATGGGCCTGAAACGGTTTTTGTCGCAGAACCGGAACCCGCTTTCGCGCGGCCTGCTCTGAGCATCCACAGGCAACCCGACGGATGGACCTTGTGCCCGCCGGCCCCGCATGTGCCGGGTTGCGCCCGATCCGAAGGAGTTCACCCGATTTCCATGTCCAGCCTCAGGCCCGATTCCCAAGCGGCTCCCCAGGGTGCCGGCCCGCAGCCGCGGGGCTGGTCTCATGCCGTCTCGGGCATCGCCATCGTGGCGTTCGCCGCCTTTCTGGCGCTGGCCTGGAGTGCGGTCTCGACCCTGTTCCTCGTCTTCGCCGGCATCCTGCTCGGGGTGTTCCTCGATGGGCTCACGCAGCTCCTCGGCAAGGTAATGCCCGCCGGCCGCGGCCTGCGCCTCAGCCTCGTCAGTCTCGCGCTCGCGGGCTTGAGCCTGGCGATGATCGCGTTCGGCGGCGCCACGGTGATGCAGCAGGGCCGCGAACTCGGTCAGACCGTGGCCTCGCAGGCCGGCACCGTGCGCGATCGTCTCAAGGATTACGGCATCGACGTGCCGGGCCTCTCCGCACCCAAGAAGGCGCCGGAGGGACAGGCCGCGCCTGAGGGCGACAAGGATTCCACCGAACCGAAGGGCCAGAAGACCGGTGGCCTCGCCGGCCTCGCCTCGGGTGCGATGGAGAGTCCGGGCTCGATCCTCTCCGATGCCGGCAGCGTCCTCGGTCCCGCGGCCAGTGTGGTGATCGCCCTGTTCAGCGCCCTGGGCAACGTCCTGGTCATCGTGTTCCTCGGCCTCTCGTGCGCCGCCGATCCGGCGGCCTACCGCGACGGGGCCGTGCGCTTCGTGCCGCCCCGCCACCGGGAACGGGCCAGGGCCCTCCTCGACGGCATGGGCGAGACCCTGCGGCACTGGCTGTTCGGCCAGCTCATCACCATGGCGGTGATCTTCCTGTGCACCTGGGCGGGCCTGAGCTTCCTCGGGATCGGGGGCGCGCTGATCCTTGGACTCCAGGCCGGCCTCCTCGCCTTCATCCCGACCATCGGGCCGCTCATCGCGGGCGTGGTGATTGTGCTGGCGGCCCTGGCTTCGGGCCTCACGGCTCTGCTCGGCGCCGTCGGCGTCTACCTCGCCGTGCAGACCCTGGAGAGCTACGGCCTGACGCCGTACATCCAGAAGCGGGCGCTGGACATCCCGCCCGCCACCATCTTCGCCGGGCAGCTCATCCTCGGCGTGCTGTTCGGCCTGTGGGGCATCGCGCTCGCCCTGCCCCTCATGGCGGTGATCAAGGTGCTGCTCGCCCAGCTCTACATCGAGGACATCCTGCACGAGGACGCCGAGGCCTGAGCCGGGCGAGCGTCCTCGCCGGGGCAAGCCGCCTGCTGGCCAAACCTCGCGATCACTCCACGTCCTCGGCGTCCGACAGGGGGTGGAGGTCGCGGACCATCCCCTTCAGGCGCTCGTCGAGGACGTGGGTGTAGATCTGGGTCGTGGCGATGTCGGCGTGCCCGAGGAGTTCCTGCACGATGCGCAGGTCCGCGCCGTTCTGCAGGAGGTGACTGGCGAAGGCGTGGCGCAGGACGTGCGGGCTGACCCGGTCGGCACGAAGTCCGGCGAGGGTGGCGACGTTCTTGAGGTCGCGCGCGAAGGCCTGCCGGGTGAGGTGGCCGCTCTCGCTGTCGGCGGGAAACAACCACGTGCCCCCGGGAGCAAGGTGGGCAAGGTGGTCGCGCATGGCGCCCCGCGCCATGTCGGTCAGCGGGACCAGACGCTCGCGCCCGCCCTTGCCCTTGACCACGAGGTAGCGTTCCCGCGTCGATCCCGCCGCACGCGGCAGGGCGATGAGTTCGGAAACGCGCAGGCCCGTGGCGTACAGGAGTTCGATGAGGCACAGCATCCGCCGGCTCCGCCCCGTCCCGTCCGCCTCGGCCAGATTTCGGGCCGTGGCCAGAAGGGTATCGACCTCGGAGACCGACAGCACTTTGGGCAGCGTCCGGCCCTTGCGGGGTGCGGCCACGGGCGCGCTCGGGTCGCCTTCGGCGAAGCCTTCCGCGTAGAGAAACCGGTGAAAGCCCCGGATGCAGGACAGCCGCCGCGCGGCGGACGCCGCGGACAATCCCCGCGTCTCCAGATCCGCCATGTAGGTCCGCACGGGGCCGGCCTCGAGGCGGACGGGATCGTGCCCGTCCCGTGCCAGGGCGGCGAGGTAATCGATGAGGTCGCGGCGGTAAGCGCTCACGGTGTTGGCCGCCGCCCCACGCTCGGCGGCGAGCATGTCGAGGTAGCCCTGGATCAGCGCCTCGCCCGACGGGTCTTCCGGCGAGGACTCTTCCGGGGATGACGCCGCGCTCACCGGCCCGGCGGCTGGAGCTTCGAGGCGGGGATCGTCACGCTCATCTCGCGCGGTGTCGGCACCACCAGAGTCGCCAGGGCGAACAGGCCCGCAAAGGCGAGCCCACCCAGGATGGCGAGGGTGGCGAGGAAACGGAACAGGGTCGGCACTCGGACGAACCTCGGTCGCGGGGCGTGAGGGGAAATGCGGCGCGGAGTGCGCAATGAAAGTCATCGGTTGCACCATGCAGGACGCGCCGTGGCAATGACTTCCCGGCCACAGGGTGCGCCGCATTCGCCGGAGCCGGCGCACCGGGGCGGGACCGGACCAGCCCCGGGGTTTTCGTGCGGCGCGCACGCGCACCGCTTCGCCCGCCTCGCAAAACGCGCTAAGACCGGCGCAACGATGCGAAGAAACCGATGACCGAAGCCGAGCCTCAGGGCACCCCGCCCCCGGGCGACCCCATCGAACTGCGCCTGCGCCGTGCCCTGGGCGATCGATCCATCGTGCTCGTCGGCCTCATGGGAGCCGGCAAGAGCACGGTCGGGCGACGCTTGGCCTCGCGCCTCGGCTTGATGTTCCGGGATGCCGACATCGAGATCGAGACGGCGGCCAAGCTCACGATTCCGGACATCTTCGCCATTTACGGCGAGCCGAGCTTTCGCGATGGCGAGGAGCGGGTGATCGCCCGGCTCATGCGCGAGGGCCCCCTCGTTCTCGCCACGGGCGGGGGCGCTTTCATGCGGGCGAGCACGCGCGAGCGGATCGCGGAGCGCGGCGTCTCCGTGTGGCTCAAGGCCGAGCTCGACGTGCTCATGCGTCGGGTGCGCAAGCGCGGCGGCCGCCCCCTCCTCCAGACCGAAGACCCCGAGGAGACCCTGCGCGGATTGATGGAACTCCGGCATCCGGTCTACGCCGGTGCCGACGTGGTGGTCCTCTCCCGCGACGTCGCCCACGATCGGGTGGTGCAGGACGTGATGGAAGCCCTCGACGCCCATCTGAGCGGGCGCCCCGCCCAAAGACACGACCCGCAAGGAATCGCCGCCCAGTGACCGATCGCCTGACGGTGGACGTCCCCCTCGACCAGGGCCGTGCCTACAGCATCCTCATCGGCCGGGGCCTCCTGGACGAAGCCGGAACGCGCATCGCGGCCCTCGGCGCACGGGCTGCCGTGATCGTCACGGATTCCAACGTCGCCGCTCTCTACGCGGACCGCCTGCGCGCGAGCCTGGAGGCGGCGGGCCTGCGCGCGGGCCTCGTCACTGTGGCGCCGGGCGAAGCCTCGAAGAGCTACGCCACCTACGCGGAGGTCTGCGACGGGCTCCTCGCCCACAAGGTCGAGCGCGGCGACATCGTCGTGGCCCTGGGCGGGGGGGTCGTCGGCGATCTCGCGGGCTTCGCCGCCGCCACCCTCCGGCGCGGCGTCCGCTTCGTTCAGGCCCCGACCTCGCTCCTCGCCCAGGTCGATTCGTCCGTGGGCGGCAAGACCGGCATCAATTCGCCCCTCGGCAAGAACCTCATCGGGGCCTTTCATCAGCCGCGCCTAGTGCTGGCCGACACCGGTACCCTCGACACGCTCTCGGAGCGCGAGATGCGCGCCGGCTACGCGGAGGTCGCCAAATACGGACTCATCGCCGACGCGGCGTTCTTCGACTGGTGCGAGGCGAACTGGGCCGGTCTCTTCTCCGGCGGCCCGGAGCGCGACGAAGCCGTGGCGATCTGCTGCCGGGCGAAGGCCGGCGTGGTGGTGCGCGACGAGCGCGAGGACGGCGAGCGCGCCCTGCTCAACCTTGGCCACACCTTCGGCCACGCTCTCGAACGCCTGACGGGGTACGAGTCCGCCCGCCTCGTCCACGGCGAGGGCGTCGCCATCGGCCTCGCCCTCGCGTTCCGGTTCTCGGCCCGCCTCGGCCTGTGTCCGGGCCAGGATGCGGGCCGCGTCGCCAACCACCTCGCGCTCGCAGGCCTGCCCACCACCCTCGGGGCGGTGCCGGGCGGTTGCGGCGACGCCGATGCCCTCCTCGATGCCATGGCCCAGGACAAGAAAGTCCGCGACGGGGCCCTGACCTTCATCCTCGCCCGCGGGATCGGCCAGAGCTTCATCGCGCCCGGCATCGACGCCGGCGACGTGCGGGCCTTCCTCGCCGACGAACTGCGCGCCGGTTGAGCCGGTGACCACGGCTTCGGGCGCAGATCTTCCGCACGCCGATCCATCCGGACAAGCCGCCTCGGCGCGGGGCGACACGGAGATCGAGGCCCTGCGCCGCCGCGTGCGCGAACTCGAGGCCGAGGTGACACGGGTGAGCGAGTCGCCCCTCGGACAGGAGACGGGGGATCTCCGGCTCCTGTCCGACGCCCTTCCCGCCCTGGTCGCCCAGATCGGGCCCGATTACCGGTACCGCTTCAACAACCGGCACTACGAGACGTGGTTCGGGCGCCGTGCCGAGGGTCTCACGGGGGCCCACGTCCGCGACGTCCTCGGCGAGGCGGCGTTCGCCGAGCGTCGTCCCTTCATGGACCGGGCGCTCGCGGGTGAGGCCATCACCGTCTCCGGGTTTCTGCCGGATGGCGGCGGCCGGCGCCGGCCCTGTACCATCGACTACGTGCCGCGCCGGAACGCGGCCGGAACGGTCGAGACTTTCTTCGTCATCGTGGTCGATATCGGCGAGGGCCACGCCGCGGAGAGCCGGCGCCTGGCGCTGTCCGACCTCGGCGACCGCCTGCGCGACCTCGACGATACGGCCCAGATGGCATTCGTGGCGGCGGAGATTTTGGGGCGAACCCTCGGGGTGAGCCGCGCCGGCTACGGCACCATCGACCGGGCCACCGAAACCATCGCCATCGAGCGCGACTGGAATGCACCCGGCATCACCAGCCTCGCCGGCATCCTGCGGTTTCGCGATTACGGCTCGTATATCGAGGACCTCAAGCGCGGCGAGACCGTCATCTGCGTCGATGCGGAGACCGATCCGCGTACCGCCGCCACGGCCGAGGCGCTCAAGGCGATCTCGGCCCTGTCCTTCGTCAACATGCCCCTGACGGAGCATGGCGGCTTCGTCGCCCTGCTCTATCTCAACCACGCCACCGAGCGCGCCTGGCCGGCGGAAGAACTGGCGTTCATCCGCCAGGTCGCCGAGCGTGTCCGGGCCGCGACGGAGCGCGTGCGTGCCGAAGCCGCCCGCCGCGCCAGCGATGCGCAGTTCCACGCCTTCGCCCAGGCCGTGCCCAACCACGTCTGGGCGGCGACGGCGGAAGGACACCTCGATTGGTTCAACGCGCAGGTCTACGCCTATAGCGGCGCGGGGCCGGGCGAACTCGACGGGGCGGCCTGGGGCAGCATCATCCATCCCGACGATCTCGATGGCGTGGTCGTGAGCTGGGGCGCGGCGCTCGCCTCGGGCACGCCCTACGAGACCTCGTTCCGCATCCGTCGCGGGGACGGGGTCCATCGCTGGTTCCTGGTGCGCGCCGAACCGATCCGCGCCGATGACGGAAGCATCGTCCGCTGGGTCGGCACCAACACCGACATCGACGATCAGCGTACCGCATCGGCCGAACTCACCCGCCTCAACGCCCGCCTCGCCGATCAGGTCGAGCACCGCACGCGCGAGCGCGACCGCATCTGGGAGACCACCCACGATCTGATGGGCACGGCCGGCCTCGATGGCTACCTCAAGGCCGTGAATCCGGCCTGGAGCCGGACCCTCGGCTGGTCCGAGACGGAGCTTCTCGCGCAGCCTTTCCTCGTCCTCATCGATCCGGCGGACCACGCCGAGACCGCGACCGTGGTCCGGCGCCTCGCCGCGGGCGAAACGGTCACGGGCTTCGTCGACCGGATCTTCTGCAAGGACGGCCGCCAGCGCTTGGTCATGTGGAATGCGGCCCCCGGCGGCGACCACTTCTACATCGTCGGGCGCGACATCACCGAGCAGCGCCAGACCGAGGAAGCCCTGCGCCAAGCCCAGAAGATGGAGGCCGTGGGACAGCTCACCGGCGGCCTCGCGCACGACTTCAACAACCTGCTGACCGGCATCTCCGGCAGCCTCGAACTGCTGCAGACCCGGATGAGCCAAGGGCGGCTGACGGATCTCGACCGCTACATCAACGCGGCCCAGGGCGCCTCGAAGCGCGCGGCCGCCCTGACGCACCGCCTGCTGGCCTTCTCGCGCCGCCAGACCCTCGACCCGAAGCCGACCAACATCAACGGCCTCGTCGCCGGCATGGAGGAGCTCATCCGCCGCACCGTCGGCCCGGCCGTCACCATCGAGGTGGTGGGCGCAGCCGGCCTGTGGACGGCGCTCGTCGACCCGAACCAGCTCGAGAACGCCCTCCTCAACCTGTGCATCAACGCCCGCGACGCCATGCCGGCGGGCGGGCGCATCACCATCGAGACCGCCAACACGTGGGTGGACACCCGCGGCGCCCGCGAGCGCGATCTCGAGCCCGGCCAGTACCTGTCCCTGTGCGTCACCGACACGGGCACGGGCATGACGCCCGAGGTGGCGGCGCGCGCCTTCGACCCGTTCTTCACGACGAAGCCCCTGGGCGAGGGCACCGGTCTCGGCCTGTCGATGATCTACGGTTTCGTCCGCCAGTCGGGGGGGCAGGTCCGAATCTATTCGGAAGTCGGACAGGGCACGACCCTGTGCCTCTACCTGCCGCGGCATTACGGACAGGCCGAGGCTGCCGAGACGCCGGCCGATCTCGCCGATGCGCCCCGGGCCGAGCAGGGCCAAACGGTGCTCATCGTCGACGACGAACCCACCGTGCGCATGCTGGTCACCGAAGTCCTGGAGGATCTCGGCTACACGGCCATCGAGGCGGCGGACGGGGCGGCGGGCCTGAAGGTCCTGCGCTCGGACGTGCGCCTCGACCTCCTCGTCACCGATGTCGGCCTGCCAGGCGGCATGAACGGCCGGCAGATGGCCGATGCCGGCCGCGCCGTCCGCCCCGGCCTCAAGGTGCTGTTCATCACCGGCTACGCCGAGAACGCCGTGCTGGGCAACGGCACCCTGGAACCGGGCATGCAGGTGCTGACCAAGCCTTTCGTCATGGAGTCCCTGGCCGTTCGGATCCGGGACCTGATCACCGAAGTCCAGGCATGAGGCGGCATTCGATGCCTGCGTGTTTCGCCACGGAAAGCGCATTCACCGTATCGGCATGACATTCTCGTGATCTCTCGGGAAAGGAGCCGAGTCGGCACCGTTGCTTTGTTTTCGCGAAGGTAGATTGAGCGTCTTCACGATTGCGCTGCGCAACCTGCTCGTGCATGCGAAGGCAGTCGAAAGCCTCGTGGCTTGGAGGCGAAGGCCTTGCGGCTTGGAACTGATCGATGCGGCTCGATGCCCCGACCTTGCTCCTGGTAACGGTCATCCTGACTTTCACGGTCGGGATCCTGTTTCTTCTGTCGTGGAGCCAGGCCCGACGGATGCACGCCCTGGCGATCTGGGGGCTCGCCCACCTCGTCGGCGGCGTGGGCTCGGCCCTCCTCGCCATGCGCGGACTGATCTCGGATCCGCTGTCCATCGGGCTCGCCAACGCCCTGATCATCGGCGCGTATGGGATGATCTGGAACGGCATCCTCGCCTTCGAAGGGCGGCGCCTGCGCCCCCGGCCGGTCATCCTCTGCGTCGCCCTGTGGAGCGGCGCATGCCTGGTGCCGGATTTCTTCGCCTCCGTTCCGGCGCGCATCGTCCTGGCCTCCGGCATGGCCGCGAGCTTCTGCTTCGCCATGGCGGCCCTGATCTGGAAGAAGCGAACCGAGCCCCTGGTTTCCCGCTACCCGGCCGTCTTTCTGCTGTTGGCCTATGGGGGGATGTACGCCGTGCGCGTTCCCATGGCCCTCCTCATCCCGCCCCAACCCGTGGGGGTGCATCCCCTGCAGACGAGTGCGTTCGCCATCCTCGCCTGCCTCGGGATGCTGTTCACCCTGGCCCTGGCCTTCGTGTTCATGGCACTCACGAAGGAACGCGCGGAGCGGCTGCAGCGCCTCGCCGCCGACACGGATCCGCTCACGGGCATCGCCAGCCGACGGGCCTTCGTGGCAGAAGCCCAGTCGGCGTTGAGCCGCTCGAACCGGACCGCGACCCTGCTGCTGTTCGATCTCGATCATTTCAAGCGCATCAACGACACCTACGGCCATGCCGTCGGCGACGCCGTGCTCGTCGGATTCTGCCACACCGCCGGTGCCCTGGTGCCCCCCGGCACGATCTTCGGCCGCATGGGCGGAGAGGAGTTCGCCTGCCTGCTGACCGGAACCGAGGATGCGCGTGCCCGCGCCGAGATGGTGCGCCGGGCCGTCGCGAGCCTCGCCGTGCCGACCCTGCCGGACCTGCACGTCAGCGTCAGCGTGGGGTTGGCGACGACGGAGGCCTGCGGCCACGACCTCGACGGACTCATGCGAGCGGCCGACGCGGCCCTCTACGCGGCCAAGCGCAACGGCCGGAACCGGGTCGAGAGCGGTGGTCCCGGCGGAAGCGCGCCGGCCCCCGACGGTGGCCTACTCGATCCGCACCATGACGGAATCGGAAGCCCCGCTGGCGTCCATCACCGAGATGCGAGCGAAGCCGGCGCCTTCGGGGCGCCACGCGGCCTGGCGCCGGGCACCGCCGGCGACGGGCAGGCCGTCGACCATCCAGGTCAGGGGTGGAACACCGCCCAGAGCCTTGAGGGCGAGGCTCGCACGGAGTTCCGTGTCAGGCGCGCTTCCCGCTAGATCGCCCTCCAAACCGGTGTCCGGCACACCGAGATCGATCCGGGCGCCATCGGGCGGGTAGGCGATCTTGAGGGTGGCCCCCAGGGCGGCCGAGACGGTCTTCGCCGCGTCGCGGCGGAGGTGGCGCAGCGGCGGCGGCAGGCCGGCATTGGTGGTCACCAGGGCGTCGGCCGGACGCGGCACGGGCTCGGGCTCGCCACCGAAGCGCGCGAAGGCGTCGAACAGGACCGGGGCGGCCACAACCCGGCCGACGAGGCCCGGCACGGCGTTGCCGTCCGGGCGCCCGGCCCAGACCGCCAGGGTGACGCGCCGGTCGAACCCCACGGCCCAGGCATCGCGATAGCCGTAGGACGTGCCCGTCTTGTAGGCGATGCGGTTGGGAAGAGCGTTCTCGGGCGGGGGGGCTCCCCGCAGGGTATCGGCCACGTACCAAGCCGCCACGGGTTCGGCGATGCGGGCATCGGGAGAGCCGAGGGCGGGACCGTCGAGGCGGCGCAGGAGGGGCGGCACCAGACCGCCGCGCGCCATCCCGGAAAAGAGCCGCGCGAGGTCGGTGAGGGTGATGCCCAGGCCACCGAGGGCCACGGGCAGGCCCGGGGCGGTGTCGCGCGGCAGCTCGATGCGCGCCCCCGCCGCCCGCAGGCGGGCGATGAAGCGGGCCGCCCCGACGGCCTGAAGCAGCTCCACCGCCGGCACGTTGAGGGAGTGCTGGAGGGCGCGCCGCGCCGTCACCGTACCCTGGTAGCCGAGGTCGAAATTCTCGGGGGCGTAGGCGCCGGAAAAGCGCACGGGCCGGTCGTCGAGCTGGGTCTCTGGATGGGCGATCCCCTGCTCGAAGGCCAGCGCGTAGATGAAGGGCTTCAGGGCCGAGCCCGGCGACCGGATCGCCACCGTCATGTCGATGGCACCCGACCGTGAGGCATCGCCGTGGCCCGGGCTGCCGACCTGGGCCAGCACCGCGCCCGTGCGGTTGTCGAGGGCTAGGATGGAGACGGACAGGCTTGGGCCCAGGGCGGCGGCACGCTCCGTGGCCAGTGCCTCGAGGCTCGCCTGCAGGCGCCCGTCGACGGTGAGGCGGATGCTCCTCGAAGTGGGATCGGCCGCGACCGCCGCCTCCGCCGCGTGGGCCGCCAGCATCGGGAAGGGCCTTCGCCTCTGCGGCACGGGTTCGGCCTTGGCCGCCTTCGCCTCGGCCGGCGTGATGATCCCTTGCGCGGCCACACGGTCGAGGACCCGGTCGCGGGCATGCCGGGCGGCCATGGGGAAGCGGTCGGGCCGACGCGCTTCGGGGGCCTGCGGCAGGGCGACG
This sequence comes from Methylobacterium sp. Leaf102, assembly GCF_001422425.1. Lineage (NCBI taxonomy): Bacteria > Pseudomonadati > Pseudomonadota > Alphaproteobacteria > Hyphomicrobiales > Methylobacteriaceae > Methylobacterium > Methylobacterium sp. Leaf102. Next base: position 90,638 of record NZ_LMMX01000023.1, read on the forward strand.
AGCAAAGCCGCCTCGGCGAAGGAAAGCCGGGCCGGGTCGCGCCCGAAATAGGCCAGACTCGCCGCCCGCAGGCCCTCCACCGGGCCGCCATAGGGGGCGAGCGCAAGGTAGAGGTCGAGCACCCCCGCCTTGCCGAGGCGGCGCTCCAGTTCCACCGCCCGTACCATCTGGCGCAGCTTGGCGGTAAGCGAGCGCGCGGCGCGGGGCTCGACGAGGCGGGCCACCTGCATCGACAGGGTCGAGCCGCCCGAGACGATTCGGCCGTGCCGCAGCCATTGCCCGGCGGCGCGGAGCGTGGCGGCCGGGTCGATGCCCGGATGGGTGTCGAACCCCTTGTCCTCGTAGGCCGTCAGCATGGCGAGTAGGCGCGGATCGACCTGCCCTGCGGAGAGCGGCAGGCGCCAGCGCCCATCCACGGTGGCGAACGGGCGCAGGAGTCCGCCGTCGCGGTCGAGGACCACGGTGGAGCGCAAGCCGGCTTGCGTCAGATCGAGGGGCGGGAGGATGGCGACGAATCGCCAGAGGGCGAGGGTGGCGATGGCGACCGTCGTCAGAAAGAAGACGAACAGCCCCGCGGCAACTGTCCTCGTCGATCGCCTGGACCGCGACAGGCCCTCTCTCCTGGAAGGAGAGGGTTGGGGTGAGGTGTGGTCCATCCCCGGAGAGGTCACACACCTCACCCTGTCCCTCTCCCCCCAGGAGAGGGGACCCGCGCTCGCCTCGACATGACGGCCATCGCCCGCCGTGGAGGAGGCGTGAGCGTCCTCGACGGCTGAGGAACCGAAGGGCGGACCCTCGCGCGTCATCGCCCTACTTCGCGCTCACGACCACGGACCCGAAGCCCGTGCGCCCGAAGCGCTCGGGCCGGTACATGTCCTCGATGGTGGCGGCCGGGTGGACGTAGGTGCCGGGCGAGACGGCGCGCACGGTGTAGGCGACGCGGAAGAACGCCGACTGCTCGGTCGTCCGCTCGTAAGCGGCGACGAACCGGTCGTCGCGGAACGCCGTGTACACCGGTGCCACGTCGGACTTGGCGAAGGCGAGGCCGGTGAGCGCATCGGCGTCGAGGAGCTTCGGGTTGTCGATCTCCAGGCCGGCCGGCAGGCGATCCACCAGCAACAGGCGGCCGGGACTGGACTTGGCCTCCGTCACCTTGAGAACGACTACGAGGCGGTCGTTCTGGCGAATGCCCTGCGCGAGATCGACGGGGCTGCCGTCGAGGCGGTGATAGGTCCGCTCGATGGCGTAGCCCCGCGATTCGGCGGGCTCGGGCGCGATGGGGTTGCCGATCACGCTCACCACCATCTGCGCCGTCGTGGTGCCGGCGTTGACGATGGCGACGGGCTTTTCCGCCAGCGCATCGCCGCGATAGAGCCGCGCGAGGGCACCGGTCGCGGATGCGCCGTCGATGGTGAAGCGCAGGGCGTCGGAATCCTTGGCCAGCCCCTGCGCAGCCATGACCATCCAGGCGTTCTCCTGGGTGCTCGTCGGGCGCCCCGCCTGGCGCTCCTCGGCGATGACGGTCGCCAGGGGCTGGACCGCGTCGCGGGCGAGCCCGGTCTCGGCGGCCAGTGTCAGGAGGCCGGCGCCGTCGCGCAGGCGCGAGCCGTAATCCGGCCGGTCCGTGGGTCCCGGCCCCTTGAGTGCCGTCACCGCCGAGGCGAAGGCCTTGGCCGCCCGGCCACGGTCGCCCAGCAGGGCGAGGGCCGCCGCGATCTGGCCGCGCCCGAGGGGGGTGGCGAAGGCGTCGAGCTTGGTGTCGGCGAGGTAGCGCAGATCCCCCATCACCGGTCGGCCGTTGCGGGCGAGCACGTAGGCCGCATAGGCGATGTCCATGCCGCCGTCCCGGACCTCGCTCGTGTTGGCCACCGCGTTGCGCAGGCTGTCGAGGGCGCTGGCGAAGGCGGTGGGTGGCACGGCAAAGCCTCGCTCGCGCGCCCGGGTGAGGAAGTCGGTGACGTAGGCGTTGAGCCAGACATCGGTCTGGCCGCCGACGGACCACAGGCCGAACTCGCCCGACGAGCCCTGGCGGGCGAGCACCCGGTCGATGGCCTCGCGGATGCGGATGTCCACGGCGTCGTCGACGCCCATCCGGTCCCCGGGCGCCGCGCGGCTGAGGGCCAGAAGCGGCATCGCCCGGCTCACGGTCTGCTCGGAGCAGGCGTAGGGGTAGCGCTCCAGGGCCTGGAGCAGGGCCGGCACGTCGAGGCCGGCGAGCGTCGAGGCCGTGACCGAGACGGCCCCGGTGCCGGGCAGGATGTCGGCGAGGAGTTCGTCCGTCACCCGCAGGGTCGCGCCGGGCGCGAGCGGCTGCACCGTGCGGCGCGCGAAGGGCCCGGTGCCGGCGCCGATCCCGAGCGCGAAGCTCTGGCCGATGCCGGGCGGCAGACCGGGGCCGGTGAGGGTCACGTCGAGACGCGTCGTGCCGGGACCGGCGGCGGTGATGGGAATCACCAGGGCGCCCTTGGCCCCCGCCTCCAGTCGCAGGGTCTTGTGGAGGGCCTCGGCCCCCACCACCACGGAACCGGTCAGGCCGAGATCGACGGTGTAGTCGCCCGCCGGCCCCTCGACGTTGTCGATGGCGATGTGGAAGCGCGAACGGTCGCCGACGTTGAGGAAGCGCGGCAGGGTGCCGGTGAGGATGACGGGATCGCGGATGATCACGTCGGCCTGGGCCGCGCCGACCTTCGACCGGCTCCAGGCCGTGACCATGACCCGGCCGGTGCCGTTGAAGGCCGGGAGCGGGAAGCTGACGCTGGCCCGGCCGTCGGGCCCGACGGTGACGGGGCCGGAATACAGCGCCAGGGGCGCCTGGGTCGGGGGCGTGTCGGCGAGTTCGGCCGCACCGCCGTCGCCGCCGGAGCGGATGGCGCCGAGCGTCCCCTGCATGCCGTCGATGAGGTAGCCGTAGACGTCGCGGATCTCGGGGCCGAGGGCCTTCTGACCGAAGAAGTGCCGGAACGGATCGGGGGATTCGTAGCGCGTCAGGTTGAGGATGCCGACATCGACGAGCGCCACGCTGACTCGGGCCGTCTCTCCGGAGCCGAGGCCCGCGAGGCGGATCGGAAGCGTGAGGGTCTCGCGGGGCCGCACCTTGGCGGGCGCCTCCACGGTGACGGCGAGGCTGCGGCTCGCCGGATCGACGGCGAACCACGCCACCCCGAGGGCCCGGCCCGGCAGGCGCTTGGCCGCCTGGTCGAGGGGCCGGTAGGCGGTGGCGACGAGATAGGCACCGGCCCCCCATTCGGGCTTGACCGGGATGTCGACGGTGGTGCCGCCGCTCGGCACCGCCACGGTCAGCACGGCGTGGACCTTGTCGCTCACCACCGCCAGGGTCGCCTGACCGGCAAAGCGCGGCTGAAGGCGGGCCCGCAGGGTTTCGCCGGTGGCATAGGACGGTTTGTCGAGGCGCAGATCGAGGAGGTCCGGCACGTCCGCCGTCTCGCCCCCGCCCCAGCCGACCGTGAAGGTGACGCTCGCGGTGGCCTGCGGCCGGCCCGGCACGCTCGCCTCCAGGCGATAGGTGCCGTAGCTCACCACGGAATTGATCCGCCCGAGGGTGTCGGACGCGAGATCGAGTTTCCCGTCGGCGATGCGCCGGGTGCTGGTGACGGGCTCGAACGACCAACGCCCACCCTCGCGGTACCATTGGTAGGTCTTCTCGACCTTCTGCAGGGTCCAGGCGACGCCCGCTTGGGACAAGCGCCGGCCATCGGGCGCCGCCATGGCGACCTCGAAGCCGGCGGTGCCGCCCTCGGGCAGGTCGCCCGAGAAGGTCTTGCGGATCGCCAGCACCGGGCCGGCGGGCAGGATCGGCAGGGTGAGGGTGCGCGAGAGCGCCCGGCCGCCCGGCTCGCCGACCTGAAGGGTGATGCGGGCCTCCGTGGGGCGCGGGGCGGCAAGCGCCGGCACCGGCACGGTGAGGCGGGCGGCCCCCTGCGCGTCCGTGGTGGCCCGCGCCTCGATCTCCTGGGAGACGGCTTCGACCCGCTCGTCGTCGAGGCCGACGGAGAAGCCCTCCAACCCCTTGATGCCGCTGCCCGCCGCCTGCTGCACCAGCACGGTGCCGGAGACTTCGAGCCCCGAGCCCGGCGCGCCGTAGAGGTAGCGCGCCGCGACATCGATGGTGGCCGGCGCGTCCCGGACGAGGCTCGGGGTCGCGCTCGACAGCGTCACATCCAGGCGCTCGGGCACGTAATCCTCGACGAGGAAGCTCGTCTCGCCGATGGCGGGCGCCTTGGGGTCGGTATAGGCCGATACCCGCCAGGTGCCGTGCATGGCCCCGGCCAGGAGGGGCACGGCGAGCGAGCGCCCGCCGAGGCCGGCATCCGGCACGGCGACGCGGCGGGCCTCGACGCCGTCGGGGCGCTTGAGCACAAGCGTCAGGGGCAGGTCGGGCACGGCGACGCCCACGGCGTCGCGTAGCAGGGCGGTGAGGTTCACGGTCTCGCCCGAGCGGTAGACGCCGCGCTCGGGGAACACGTAGGCCTCGACGGCCCCGGGCTGGGGCCGGCCCTTCACGCCGCGATCCGTCAGGTCGAAGGCGGATTGGTTCAGGTCGAGGAAGCCGTAATCGTCGCCCATCTGCGCCACGACGAGACCCGGCGCGATCCCGCCCTCCCCGCGCGCGAGACCGGCCGCGAAGGCGGCGTGGCCCTGCGCGTCGGTTTTGGCGGTCGCCAGGACCTCGTTGTTGCGGGCCACCAGCCGGATTTCGGCGCCCGCCACCACGGCCGCCGACGCGAGGGACCGGGCGAAGACGTGGACCCCGTCGCGGCCCTTGAACACCGTCAGCCCGAGGTCCGAGACCACGAACCACTGCGTCGCCTGTTGCTCGTAGCCGCCCTCCTCGTCCGTCGCGCCGGCGACGCCGGTGGGCTGGGCCAGCATGACGTAGAGACCGGGTTCCAACTTGCCCACCGCCTGAAGCACGGGGAAGGCCGTGACGGCTTCCGCGTTCGGCTCGGCCTTGGCCGTGTCGAGCACGCCCTTCCAGACCCGCTGGCCCTTCTGCTCGGCGATGGTCTTCGCCGTCGAGCCGTTGAGCTGGGAGAGGAAATCTTCCGAGCGGAGCGAAGGCAGCAGGCCGCGATCGCCGATGCGCAGGACCTCGACGTCGAGCTTCGCTGCGTTCACCGAGATCAGGGGCACCCCGGCCTGACCCGTGCGCGGCAGGACGTAGTTGCGCCCGGTGAACCGCACCTGGGGCGAGCGGTCCCGGACATAGACCTCGTAGTCGAACGACTTCAGCAGGGTCTCGCCGGCCGCAGACGGAATCCCCTGGCGCAGGACGAAGGCGTAGCGCTCACCATGCTTGAGTCCGTCGACGCAGACCTGCTGGCCGCTCCCCGTGACGGCGGCGTTGGCCGCGCCCGAGACGGCGACGAAGGGGGTGAAATCGGTCTTCGCGGCCAGCCCTTCGGAGAACTGGAAGCAGACGCGCGGGGCGGCGGCATCGGAATCGACCTTGTAGTCGAGGACACGGAAGCCGTGCTCGGCCCGCAGCCCCTCGTAGGTCTCGCGCACCTGCGCGTCGTCGGCGAGCGCGAGGCTGGCGCGGTAGGCTTCCAGGGACGGGCGCCACTCGGATTCGGCGGCCTGGACTTCGCCGAGGGTGGCGAGCGCCTCGGCCTCGGCGGCGGCGGTGGCCGCGCGCAGGTAAGCCACGTAGGCGGCGGCCCTGGCGTTGCGGCGCAGACGCATCCGGCTGCTGTAATCGCCGGTCTCACCGGTGCCGACGGCGCTCGCGGCACGGGCGTAGGCGAGCCAGTTCTCGGGGTTGCCCGGCTCGGCGGCGACGGCGGCCCCGAGGGGCTTGAGCGCCTCGAGGGGTTTTTCGGCCTCCATCAGGGCCGCGCCCTCGGCCCGTGCCCGAGCGGCCGGGCGCGGCGGGCCGGCCTCGGCCTTGAGGGCGGCCTCGAGGCGTACGCCGTCGCTGGCGAGGGTTTCACGCTGAAAGGCCTTGGGGGCCGGGGCCTTCAGGCCCGTCCTGGTGGGTTGGCCCAGGGGTGCCTGCGCCTGCGCAGGCGGGTCGAACAGGCCGGCCAGGAGGAACGCGCCCGCTGCCACGAGCGCCGTGCGCCTGTGCCCCGTCGATCCCGCCATCGCCAACCCCATCGACTCGACCCCGCCCGCACGGCGCTCCGGGCCGGGACCGTAGCACTTCGCCTCCCGCCCGCAATCCGGGATCGACGCCCTGGAATTCACGCGGCGCCTCTGCCAAGCTCCATCCCGCGTTTCGGAGGCACGGATCGATGGTGCGACGGGTTCGGGCCGGTTTGGGAATGGGCTGCGTCGTGTTGGGTCTCGCCCCGGCGCTGGCCCTGGCCCAGGCACCGAGGCCCGCCGGGCCGCCTCCGAGGGCGGCTGCGCCCGACCCGGCCTTCGAAGCGGCCAAGGCGGCGTACGAGGCGTTGCCGGAAGCCGAACGCAAGGCCCTCCAGGACGCCCTGGTCTGGACGGGGGATTCCAACGCCGTCGTCACCGGCACGTTCGGGAAGCGCACCTACGACGCCTTGAACGCCTACCGGGCCCGGACGGGCGGCGGGGGCGGCCTCCTCGACGCGACCGGCCGCGCGGGGCTGCTCAAGGCCGGTGCGGCCGCGCGCGCGGCGGCCGGCTTCCTCATCAAGCCCGATCCGGCGAGCGGCACGGTTCTGGGCCTGCCCGAGCGGTTGCTGCCCAAGCGCGGAGCGATCCCGGGCGGCACCCGCTGGCAGAGCGCGGATGGCCGCATCACCGTGGAGACGAAGTCGTTCGCCCCCGGCGAGTCGAGCCTCGAAGCGATGTTCGCCCGCCTCACCGCGCCGACCCCCGAGCGCCGCGTGACGTACAAGCTTCAGCGGCCGGACTTCCTCGTGGTCACCGCCGAGACACCCGCGGGCAAGTCCTACATCCGCTACGCCGCCGGGGAAGCTGGCCTGCGCGGTCTGACCCTGGGCTACGACAAAGCGCTCTCGGAGACGTTCGACCGCCTCGTCATCGCCATCGCCAACAGCTTCGTGCCGTTCCCGGACGCGGCGCCCGCGGCTCCGGTCGCCCGCGCCGCTCCAATCCCGCCGCCCCTGATCGACCGTCCCGCCGCGCCCTTCGCGACGGGGCTGCTGGTGGCGCCGGGGCGTATGCTCACGAGTGCCGCCGCCCTCGACGGCTGCGCCATCCCGCGGGTCAACGGTGGAGCCGCCCGCATCGCGATGCGCGACGGCGGCCTGATGCTTCTGGATGTATCGGGCCCGTCGAAGTCGGGTGCTCCGCCGGCCCTGCAGGGGGCGGGCGCGACGGCCTCGGGATCCGTGCTGGTGATGGGGGCGGAGGGGAACGGCGCCGTGGCGGCGGCGCCCGGCTTTCTCGGGAGCGACGGGCGAATCGAGGCGCCTCTTCAGCCGGGCGCCGGGGGGGCACCGATCCTGGACGCCAGCGGGGCGCTCTCCGGACTCGTTGCCAGCTATCCGAGCGCGCCGCGCAAGGTGGCGGGGGTGGTGCCGCCCGCGCGGTACGGAACGGTTGCGGCCGACCGGATCGGCGCGTTCCTGACTTCGGCCGGCGTGACGACCGCGACCGCTGGGAGCAGCCCGTCCGGAACCGTCGTTGCGCGGCTGGCAGGCGCCGTGGTCGGAATCACCTGCCAGCCTTGAACGCAGCGACCCGAACGGCGAGCTTCGCGTTCGGGCCGATACGCCGACAAGTCCCAAAGATCTCGCTTGGCTAGTGTCTCGAGACGAGGTTCGGAAGCTCAGAGTCGTCCGGTCACCAGCAGCACGATGAGGATGATCACGAGGATACCGCCGAGGCCGAAGCTCTGTCCGCGATAGGCGCCGCCGCCGAGGAAGTTGCCGCCGCCGAGAACCGCGATGATGAGGATGATGAGAAGGATGGTGGTCAAGGTCATGGAACGGAACTCCGGGGCGCGCTCAACCGCTTCGGCTTGAGCTTGACCGTTCAAACGCCCCGCATCGGATTCCGTTCAACCGGACGGGACCGAGATTTTCTCGAACCCGCCGATTTTCACTTAATCCCGTCCGCCGACCGGCCCCACTCCGCCTCAATAGAGCGGCGGAACCTCGACATTCGGGATCGGGAACGGGCCGAGCATCAGGCGACCGTCGGCGATCCGCAGGGGCGGGAGGGCCTTCAGGGCCGGGTCGGCCGGGGGCACCGCGTCGGGCGCCGCCGCCTCCGCCCGGGCACGGCGGCCGCCGCCGAGGAACTGGCCGACGAGGTTGCCGATGAGGGCGCCCTTCTCGGCGCCGAAGCGCTGGCCCATGACTTGGCCGACGATGGCTTCGACGCCGGCGGCGCGCACGTCGATCTGTCCTTCCGGACGATGGCTCGGATCGAGACTCAGGCTGCCGTGGGCCTGGGCCCGACGATTGCCCTTGGCGAGCGACAGGAGGGCGATGTCGAGGCTGCCGCCGGCTTGGCGCCAGGCCTCCAGTTCCCGTGCCACCGTTCCCGTGTGCAGGGTCGCGGCCCGGTTCACGGTGGCGTCGAGGGCGATGTCGGTCGGGTCGGCGTTGCCGACGTAGGGATCGATGAACGGCACCGCCGCCTTGGCGACGCGCAGGCTGAGGTCGACGGCTCCCTCGGCGGCGAAGCGGCCGGGGGTCGGCCGGCCATGGGCCTCGAGGTGCTGGGCGTCGAAGGCGATGTCGGGCTGCCCGGGTCCGCGCACGGTGCCCTTCAGGGCGTCGACCACCACGGAGGCGCGCACGAACGCCTCGGAGGCGCCGTGGAAGCTCGCCTCCAGGGACGTCCATGTCACGTCGCCGGTGAGATCGCCCTGCTCCACGTGGAACGGCCCGGCCACCTGCAGGATGCCCTGGCGCGGCTGATAGACCTGAACCACGGCGGTGATCGGCCCCAGGGTGAAGCGGCTGTCGGCACGGGCGAAGGCGAGAGACGCGCAGCGGAGTTCGATGCGGAACGGATAGCCGGAGATCGACCGGTCGGCACAGATCCAGGTCCGGCCAGCCGCCGCCTCCCGGCCGAGCCAGGCATCCATCTCGCGGCCCGCCCGGTCGCGGACCCAGACCCATGCGGCGGACCACAGGACCACGAGGGTGGCGAGCAGGATGAAGGGGACGAACAGGCCTTTTCGCGAATGCGCGCGGGGCGCGGCCGGCGTTGTCGTCGTTGTCATCGGGTCCCCGCCGCCGTCGATCTTTCGGAGGCGGCCCCTCTGCAGGCCCGCCACGTTCGTCCGGCATGGCCTATCAGGGTCTTGGCGGCGAAAGCATGGCCGATGGGTTCAGGCGTCGGCCATCGCGTCGGCGTCGAAGTCGGCCACGATGGCGCGGCGCTCGGCCTCGGTCTCGGCGAGGCGGTGGACGTGCATCTCGTTGGCGCCGCGATGCCGGGCGCGGGCCAGCCAGCCGCGGGTCAGACGCTCCCGCGGGCTTTCCCCGGCGGAGGTGACGCTGACGAGCTCGCCATGCCCGTCCGCGTCGCGGCGCACCGCCAGGATCACCGCGTCGTCCATGTCGTCGAGTTCAGGCTCGACGAGATCATGGATGCCGACGATGTAGCGACGGCCGGACCGGCCACGCCATGCACTCAGCAGCAGGGCGGGGGTTCCACGCAGACCGGCGGTCGTTCTGAGGCGTTCTTCGCGCATCGGTCGTCTCCGTGCTCGGGCATCCGCGAAGTTCCGCTGGGAGCGGACCGGGACAGGACCCTTCGTTCGCTGTTTGTTCCAAATTATTCCTAACAAAGGGTTACCGTCAAGGCCGCCGTTCCCGGGCGAGAACGTTCGGGCACCGACGACCCCATCCCCGCGATTCCATGCCCGCGATTCCATGCCCGCGACCCCACGAAGGTTTCGCCCGGGTGTCCGCCGATGCCGGAGCGCGCCCTGCAACGCCTCAGGCGGTGGGCGACGCGCTTTGCACCGGGGCCGGTACGGTGTGGCCCCGGGCCGCGAGGTCGGCCCGGCCGGCACTGAGAAGGGCGTCGGAGGCGCCCTCGATGCGCGCCTGGACCGTGTCGAGGAAGCGGGCGCGGTCGAGGCCGGGCGGGATCGGGGGAAGGAACTCGATCACCGTGGTGCCGGGCCGGCGCATCAGGCTGCGGCGCGGCCAGTACAGGCCGGTGTCGAGGGCCACGGGAAGGCAGGGCACACCCAGGGTCGCGTAGAGGTGGGTCAGCCCGAGCTTGTAGGCCGGCGGGGCGCCGGGTGGGCGGCGCGTTCCTTCGGGGAAGATGATGAGCTGGCGTCCCGCCCGGATCACGTCGGCGGCGGCCTCGTTCATCGCCGCCATGGCGCGCGTGCCCTTCGAGCGGTCGATGGCGACCATGCCGGAGCGCGATAGGAACCAGCCGATCAGGGGAATCCAGAGGAGCTCACGCTTGAGGATGTAGGCGAAGTCCGGGAACACCGTGACGAGCGCCAGGGTCTCCAGAGCGGACTGGTGCTTGGCCGCGACGAGGACGGGACCCTGCGGAATGTTGGACAGGCCCCGGAACTCCACGGCCACGCCGCCGATCACCCGCAGGAGCCACAGGGTGACGTTCGCCCAGGCTTGAGCGAGGCGGATGACGGCCCGGCGGGAGACGAGGGCGGGCAGGCCGAGCACCGCGATGAGCGTCGTGGCGAGGTAGAAGGCGAGGCTGAAGGCGATCGAGCGGAGAATGACCATCGGGACTCAAAACTTATGGGACGGCAAGAGTTATGGGACGGGAAGAACGGCTGGCGGCAAAAACAGCTGGCGGCAAGAACGCTGAATGACAAGAACGGCGGCGTGGCAAGAACCGATCGCCGATAAAAACGAGGGGACGGCCAACCGGGCGGACGCTCCCGCGGGCGATTCTCGCACAGCTTGAACCCATCGGCCGCCGGGGAAAACGCCCACCCGAACAGAAAACGCCCGATCGGGGTGAAAACCTCTGCCCACGGGGGAAACATTCGCCCCGGCGCATGCGGACCGGGATCGGGCTCGCCCTGGCTCCCGAACGCCGGACCGCCCCGGCTCGCCGACGCGACCGACTTCGTTGACTTCTCTCGCGCAGGCTCCTTAACTCGACCCGCAACGGCGACAAAAACCGGAGGGAACATGGGGTCACTACGCGTCACGGGCCATGGCCTGGACCTCGGCGAAGCCCTGCGGGGCCGGGTCGAAGAGCGGATGGCGGCGACCCTCTCGAAATACCTCGACAGCCACATGAACGGGACCTGCTCGGGCCACGTCACCCTGCGGCGGGACGGGACGGCCTACCGGACGGATTGCGTGCTGCACCTCGTCTCCGGCCTGACCCTGGAAGCCTCGGGGGCCGCACACGATGCCCATGCGAGCTTCGAGCAGACGGCCGACCGCCTCGAGAAGCGCCTGCGCCGCTACAAGCACCGGCTCAAGGACCACGGTGCGGCCGCCCACGAGGGCGCCACCGTGCAGGCCGCCTACGCCGTGTTCGCGTCCCCGAGCGAGGCCGAGTCGGCGGACGACGACGACCGCGACGCGGAGGATCTCGACGGCGATCAGCCCGACGATGGAACGGATCATCCCCCCGTGGTGGCCGAGAGCACCAAGACGCTCAAGCGCCATTCGGTGAGCGAGGCGGTCACCGCCCTCGATCTGACGGGGGCGCCGGTGATCGTGTTCGTTCATGCTGGCACCGGGCGCATCAACGTCGTATACCGCCGCAGTGACGGAGCGATCGGCTGGGTCGATCCGGCGGACGCCAACGCTTGAGCGCCTGACCGGAACTGACATCGGAACCCAGCGATTGATCCTTAGGTGATCTTGGACCGTGCGCGGTCCGACCTTTTACTCCGCGGTGGCCGTTCCGGTCACCGCCGAAGGGGCGGCGGTCCTTCATGCCAGTGCTGGAATTCCTCAATCCGGATTCCGTGGTGCCTTCGCTGCGCGCCCGCGCCAAGAAGCAGATCCTGCAGGAGTTGAGCGCCCACGCCGTGCGGCACCTGCCGGCTTTGGACGAGCGCGAGGTGTTCGAGACCCTGCTGCAGCGGGAACGACTCGGCTCGACGGGCATCGGCGACGGGGTGGCGATCCCGCACGGCAAGCTGCCGGGCCTGGACCGCCTGTTCGGCCTCGTGGCTCGCCTGGAGCGGCCGGTGGATTTCGATTCCCTGGACGGCCAGCCCGTGGACATCGCCTTCCTGCTCCTCGCCCCCGAGGGAGCGGGCGCCGATCACCTCAAGGCCCTGGCCCAGGTGGCCCGGCTCCTGCGCGAACCCGGCATCCTCGAGCGCATCCGCGCCGCCCGCGACGCCAGCGCCCTCTATGCCCTCCTGACCCACACGTCGGCGTCCCAGGCGGCGTGATCCCGATGCCGTTCCTTTCGCGATTCCGGTCGGCCGCCGCCGCTGGCTGTCTCCTGGCCCTGGGCGTCCCGGCCGCGGCCGGTCCGACGGACACCGCCTGCGCGCGCGACGTCCTCGTGGCGAGTTCGATGCAGCGCCAAGCCATCGACCAGCTCGAACAGACGGGCAGCGACGAGGCCGAACTGTGCCGAATCTGGCGTCGCCACGTCGAGACCATGCGCCGGGTGGCCGGCGTCTACGGCCGCTGCCTGTCCGGGGCCGAGCGCAGCGAGCGGCTGGCCCAGGTGGTGGGCTCCGAGAAGGAGTTCTCGGGGCTGATCAAGAGCCGCTGCAAAGGCGTGTGAGCCGACGCGCCACGCTCTGGCGCGGCCGCGGGACGAACCGATTGCCCAGGGGCCCCGGACGATTCAGTGCTGGCCGCGCAGGAGAAGCGGTTCGGCCACGACCTTGATCGGTTTGCCGCGCCCGATGAGGATCGCCGCGCGGGACCGCTCGGGGTCGTCCTCGAAGCGAGTGCGGACCCAGGCCACCAGGAACTTCAGGTATTCGGAGGCGAGGAGCCGGGCCGCGGACGGTTGCTGCCACCAGCGACCGGCATCGAACCCCTCGGTCACGACCGGATACGGCACCACGCGGTCGATGCCCGGCAGGGCATGATCGAGCTCCACCAGGGTGCGGGGCATGTGGTAATTCGACGTCACCACCGCCACGGTGCTGAAGCGGTGCAGGCGCATCCAGCGCCGGGTCTCGATGGCGTTGCCGATGGTGTTGCGCGCCCGGTAGTCGAGATCGACGCAGCAATCGATCCAGTGGCGCTGATTGGGATTGAGGCGGGCGATCTCGTCGCGGCTGGTGCGCTCGTTGACGCCGGTGATGAGCAGGCGCCGACCGTAACCGTTGGCCAGGAGATCGATGGCATCGCCGATGCGCTGGGCGCCTCCCGTCAGGGCCACGATGCCGTCGGCCCGGCCTTCCGGCGCACGCTGGTCGCGCTCGACGCAGGCGACGAAGGTGAGGAAACCACCGAACAGGACCGCTCCGCCGAGACCGGCGAGCCCCAGGACCGCCTTCATCGTGCGCCCGGGGGATCGCACCGATAGGCGAAGGGCGGGCTCCGCACGCCGGGGTGCATCGGTCCAGGCCCAGCCGAAAGCCTCGGAGGGCCTCATGGTGTGGCTGCCTGACATCCGCGTCGTCATTCTCCGTGAAGATAGCCCCGATTGAGGCCGTGACGAGGCAAGTATCTCCTCCCGGAAAGGTTCACGGAGGGTTAACGCGATCCCGTGAGGTGCGCCCCGGACATGGTCAGGCCAGGAAGCGCCGCACGGTGAGGCGCGAGACGATGCCGGTGACCACGGAGGCGATCACACCGATGAGGAGCACGCTGGCATAGCCGCGCCAGCCGATGTGGAAGGCGCCGAACAGGGCCTCGATCTCCTCGCCGGCCGGTCCGGAGCGCCAGGCGCCGGCGGCGAAGCCGGCGATCGCGAAGGCGATCAGGGCCGCCACGGAGCCGATGATGCCGCCGCGCAGGCCGAGGCGGAAGAACCGCCGCTGAAACGCGCGGGCGATGAAATCGTCGTCGGCGCCGACGAAGTGCAGCACTTCCACCACCTCGCGATTGCCCGCCATGGCACCCCGGGTGGCGAAGACCACCGCGAGGCCCGTGGCGACGAGGACGAGGGCGACGAGGCCGACGCCGACGCCCACGAAGGTGTTGGCCATGGTCGAGAGCCGGCGCAGCCACAGGGCGTGGTCGTCGAGGCTCGCGACGCCGGGGAGCGCCTCCGCGAGCGACGCGCGCAGGGGCTTCAGGTCGGGCCGGGCGGATTCGGCGAGGCGGAGGGTGACGAGGCGCGGCACCGGCAGGTCGGACAGATCGAGGCCGCTGCCGAGCCAGGGCTCGAGCAGCCGCTCGGCCTCGGCCTTCGAGAACACCCGGGCGGTGGCGATACCGGGCGTTGCCTTGGCCAGGCTTTCCGCCCGGGCGACGTCGGCGTCGAGGTCGCGCCCGGGGCTCGGGCGGACCTGGATCGTCACTTCCTGGGCGACCGCGCCCTGCCACTGGTCGGCGCTGGAGGCCACGATCTCGGCGGCCCCCGCGCACAGGGCGGCGAGGAAGGTGAGGATGGCGATGACGGCGGCGAGCGCCCGGCTCGCCGAGGAATCCGTCGGGACCAGGGGGGCGTTGCGCCGCAGGGTCGCGGGCAGCGGGCTCGGCGGAGGCGACGCCGTGCGCGGCGGGGAAACGGGTCGGCTGGCGGCGGGGGCGACGGATCGGCTCATGGACGCTCCACGGCGAGGCGGCCGTCGCCGAGCACCAGCCGGCGGGCATCGACGAGATCCATCAGGGCGAAATCGTGGGTGGCGATGAGCACGGAGGTCCCGAGGCGGTTGAGCTCGATGAACAGGCGCAGGAGGCGCCGTCCCAGCCCCGGATCGACGTTGCCCGTGGGCTCGTCGGCGAGGAGCAGTTCGGGTCGTGCGATGAGGGCGCGCGCGATGGCGGCGCGCTGCTTCTCGCCGCCCGACAGGAGCGGCGGCAACACGTGCATGCGCTCGCCGAGGCCGACCCAGCGCAGCAATTCGACCACCTCGGCCCGGTAGCTCGTCTCGGCCCGGCCCTGGACGCGCAACGGGAGCGCGACGTTCTCGTAGGTGGTGAGATGGTCGAGGAGGCGGAAATCCTGGAACACGACGCCCATGCGCCGGCGCAGGCCCGTCAGCGCCTCGCTGGAGATGCCGCTGACCTCCTCGCCGAACACCGAGACCAGTCCCCGCGTCGGGCGCACCGACAGGAGGATGAGGCGCAGGAGCGTGGTCTTGCCCGCCCCCGACGGTCCCGTGAGGAACTGGAACGAGCGCGGCGCGATCTGGAAGCTCACGTCGCTGAGCACCTCCGGACCGAGGCCGTAGCGCATCCCGACATTCTCGAACTGGACCACCGGCTCTTCCGCCCCGGACAGCAGGCTGCCCGTGTTCACCCGATCCGCCACGCGCACCCCATCACTCTTGCCTCATCACGCGCTCTTGCCTCATCACGCTTGCCCGATTGCGGTCGCGCATCCCCTCGAGAACGCGGCGCACGCGTCCGGCGTCACCGCTTCACGGATGGTTAACCGCGTTCGCGCAGAACCGTGTGAGTCTTTTTGACCGAGCCGGCAACTGCCGATCGAGACCCCGGGGCGCCGATTCGCCATGCTGATCGTCTGCCCATCCTGTGCAAGCGAATATGTGATCGACACCGATCGCGTCGGCGCGGAGGGACGCTCCGTGCGTTGCGCGGCCTGCCGCGAGACCTGGTTCATCTCCCCGGACGATGTCGCGGCCGCCCTCGAGGCCGAGATGACGGCTGCCATGATGGAGGCGGTCCAGGCCGGCCCGGAGGACGCCAAGGCGCGGGCCGAGGCCCAGGCCTCCCTCGACGCCTGGGAGGCGGCAATGGCGGAAGAGACGGGGGCATCCGATTCCGGGCCCGCATCGGCCACGGCGGAGGCGCTCCCCTCCGAGCCACGCGCTCGCCCGAGACCGAAGGCCCCGGTCAAGTCCGTCGGGCGGCCACGCTTCTCGCCCACCGCCGCCATCGGCCTGTCCGTGGTGGCCGGGCTCGGCCTCGCGGTTCTCGGACGCACGACCGTGGTGCGGGCGATGCCCCAGACCGCCGGGCTCTACGCCCGCATCGGCCTGCCGGTGAATCTCCGCGGCCTCGACCTGCGCGACGTGGTCGCTTTTCAGACGCAAGGCGACGGCGCCCAGCTCGTGGTCGAGGGCGACGTGGTCGGGGTGGCGGCGGACGGCGCGGCGGTCCCCCCCATCGAGATCGAGGTGCGGGACGGGCGCGACCAGCCCCTGTATCGCTGGAGCGTGGTCCCGCCGCGCCGCAGCCTCGAGAACCGCGAGACCGCGCGGTTCCGGGCCAGCCTGTCGGCGCCGCCCGCCGAGGCGCGCGCGATCCACGTGCGTTTCTCGCAAGCCCCTTCGGTGCAACGGGCCGACGCGGTCGCCAAAACCGATGGCACCCGCGGCCACCCGTGATATGAGGTGTCCATGACGACTCCTTCCCGACGCGTCCGCGTCCTGTTCGACGAAGCCGCCATCGCCCGGCGCACCGAGGAACTCGCCGCCGCCATCGCGGCGGCCAAGCCCCAGAACCTCCTGGTGGTGGCGGTGCTCAAGGGCAGCTTCATGTTCGCCGCCGATCTCCTGCGCGCCCTGCACCGGGCCGGTCTGGA
Organism: Methylobacterium sp. Leaf102; assembly: GCF_001422425.1. Taxonomy (NCBI): domain Bacteria; kingdom Pseudomonadati; phylum Pseudomonadota; class Alphaproteobacteria; order Hyphomicrobiales; family Methylobacteriaceae; genus Methylobacterium; species Methylobacterium sp. Leaf102. Next base: position 107,147 of record NZ_LMMX01000023.1, read on the forward strand.
GCCGCAGGCGGAGTTCGTCCATCTGTCGAGCTACCGCACCGCCACGGTCTCGTCGGGACAGGTCGAGATCCTGCGCGACGTCGAGAGCGAGGTGCGCGGGCGCGACGTGCTGCTCATCGACGACATCCTCGAATCCGGCCGGACCATCGTGTTCGCCAAGGATCTGCTGATGGCGCGCGGGGCCAAGCGGGTGCTCACGGCCGTGCTCCTCGAGAAACCGGGCAAGCGCGCCGTCACCATCGACGCCGACTTCGTCGGTTTCACCTGCCCCGACGTCTTCGTGGTCGGCTACGGCATGGACGTGGCGCACGCCTACCGGCAATTGCCCTTCGTCGGCCTCGTGGATTACGACAGCCCCGAAGCGGACCTGTTCGGCGGCACCTGATCGAGGGACGGTCGCCGGAGCGGACCACCCGGCGAAGACTACGGTCCCGGCACGAAAAAAAGTCCGCAGGCGCATCCGTGTGGCGCTCTGTCCCTTGACAGGGCGCCCGCTCGCTTGCGTGACTGAAATCCCTTCCCTTGCGAGAGAACCTGACGAACGATGGCGCGCATCCTGCTCGTGGATGACGAAGAGACGGTCCGGGGATTCCTCAAGCGGGGCCTGGAGATCGATGGCCATGCCGTGGTCACCGCCACCGATGGCAGCGACGGGCTCGACCGTCTCATCGAAGCCGACGGCGCCTTCGATCTGATGCTCACGGACATCCGCATGCCGCTGATGGACGGGATCGCCCTGGCACTGGCGGCCAAGCGCGATTTTCCCAACCTCACCATCCTGCTGATGACGGGCTTCGCCGATCAGCGCGAGCGCGCGCGCGGCCTCGACGCCATCGTCACCGATGTGCTCACCAAGCCTTTCTCCCTCGCGGATCTGCGCTCCACCGTGACCCGGGCCCTGGCCCTCGCCGCCTGACCATGCGGCGCTGAGGCGCCGACCACGCGCCGGTCTTTCGGGAGCACCCACCTCCGGCTGGGCTCGCACGTGCCCGATTCGATCAAAACAGCCGAATTCCGCGGCTCCGCGATTGCGCGCCCTCCATTCTGCGTGACGCACGCCCCTGTCCGAAGTTTCGGACAGGGGCCGGACAATACGTGCGGGATGCCGCACTGCCGCAAAACCCAAAAATCATTCAAGTCATTGTTTCAGTGATTTAATTTAAATGGACTGGACTTGGTCCACTTCCTGCAAAATCATACTGACAAAGAGCGGGCAAACGCGTCTGATCCGCTCAAGAAACACTAGGGAGGATACCATGGAGCGTAGCCGCGACCTCGATCCCGTCGAGACGCAGGAATGGCTCGACTCACTCGATGGCGTCCTCGACGTCGACGGGCCGGAGCGGGCGCATTACCTGATCGAGCAAGTCATCGACGGAGCCCGCAAGAAGGGCGCCCCGGTCCCGTACTCGGCCAACACTGCGTATCTGAACACGATTCTGCCCCAGAACCAGGATCCGCATCCGGGCGACCGGGCCATCGAGCACCGCATCCGCTCGGCGATCCGCTGGAACGCCATCGCGATCATCCTGCGGGCCAACAAGGATTCCTCGGAGCTCGGCGGCCATATCGCCAGCTTCCAGTCGGCCGCCACCCTCTACGACACCGGCTTCATGCATTTCTGGCGCGGGGCCAACGCCGACCACGGCGGCGACCTCATCTACGTGCAGGGTCATTCCTCGCCCGGCGTCTACGCCCGCGCCTTCCTCGAAGGGCGCCTGACCGAGGAGCAGCTCCTCGGGTTCCGCCAGGAAGTCGGCGGCAAGGGCCTCTCCTCCTATCCGCATCCCTGGCTCATGCCGGATTTCTGGCAGTTCCCCACGGTCTCCATGGGCCTCGGCCCCCTGATGGCGATCTACCAAGCCCGCTTCCTGCGCTACCTGCATCACCGCGACCTCGCCAAGACCGACGGCCGCAAGGTCTGGGCCTTCATGGGCGACGGCGAGATGGACGAGCCCGAGAGCCTGGGTGCGATTGCCCTGGCCGCGCGTGAAAAACTCGACAACCTCGTCTTCGTCATCAACTGCAACCTGCAGCGCCTCGACGGGCCGGTGCGCGGCAACGGCAAGATCGTCCAGGAACTCGAGGCCGATTTCCGGGGGGCCGGCTGGAACGTCATCAAGGTGCTGTGGGGTTCGGGCTGGGACGCCCTGATCCAGAAGGACACCACCGGCATGCTGGCGCGCCTCATGGAGGAATGCGTCGACGGGCAGTATCAGGATTTCAAGTCGAAGAGCGGCGCCTACGTGCGTGAGCACTTCTTCGGCAAGTATCCGGAGACGGCGGCCCTGGTGGCCGACTGGACCGACGACGACATCTGGCGCCTGACCCGCGGCGGCCACGACCCGCGCAAGGTGTTCGCGGCCTACAGCGCCGCCTCCAAGCACAAGGGCCAACCGACCCTCATCCTCGCCAAGACCGTCAAGGGCTACGGCATGGGCGAGTCGGGCGAGGCTCAGAACATCACCCACCAGCAGAAGAAGATGGGCGAGGCGGTGCTCCGCCAGTTCCGCGACCGCTTCCAGATCGACCTCACCGACGACCAGCTGAAGGAGATCCCCTTCATCCGGTTCCCCGAAGGCAGCCCCGAGCACCGCTACCTCATGGCCCGGCGCGAGGCACTAGGCGGTCCCCTCCCCCTGCGGCGTCGGAAGTCGCACGCCCTGGAGATCCCGCCACTCTCGGCGTTCTCGGCCCAGCTCAAGGAGACCGCGGGCCGCGAGATCTCCACCACCATGGCGTTCGTGCGTATCCTCAACACGCTGCTGCGCGACAAGAACATCGGCAAGCGCATCGTGCCGATCGTGCCCGACGAGAGCCGCACCTTCGGCATGGAGGGCATGTTCCGCCAGTTCGGCATCTTCTCCCAGGTGGGCCAACTCTACCGGCCGGAAGATGCCAACCAACTGATGTACTACAAGGAGGACAAGAACGGTCAGATGCTCCAAGAGGGCATCAACGAGCCGGGCGCGATGTCGTCCTGGATCGCGGCCGCGACCTCTTACTCGCACTCCGACGCGCCGACGATCCCGTTCTACGTCTACTACTCGATGTTCGGCTTCCAGCGGGTCGGCGATCTGGCCTGGGCGGCGGGCGACATGCGCGCGCGCGGCTTCCTCATCGGTGGCACCGCCGGGCGCACCACCCTGAACGGCGAGGGCCTGCAGCACGAGGACGGCCACAGCCACCTCATCTCGTCGACCATCCCGAACTGCGTCTCCTACGACCCGACCTTCTCCTACGAAGTCGCCGTGATCGTGCAGGACGGCCTGCGCCGGATGTATGCCGAGCAGGAGGACGTGTTCTACTACATCACCGTGATGAACGAGAACTACGAGCACCCGGGCATGCCCGAGGGCGCGGAGGCCGGCATCATCAAGGGGATGTACCTGTTCAAGGAAGGCCCTGCGGAAAAGACCAAGGGCCACCGGGTGCAGCTGCTGGGCTCGGGCACCATCCTGCGCGAGGTCATCGCGGCGGCAGACCTGCTGGAGCAGGATTTCGGGATCGCGTCCGACATCTGGAGCTGCCCGAGCTTCACGGAGCTGCGCCGCGACGCCATGGCGGCGGAGCGCTGGAACCTGCTCCACCCCCTGGAGGGCAAGCGCCTCTCGCACGTCGAGACCTGCCTCTCGGGTCGCACCGGCCCGGTGGTCGCCGCCACCGACTACATGCGCCTGTTCGCCGACCAGATCCGCACCTGGGTTCCCGGACGCTACCGTGTGCTCGGCACCGACGGCTTCGGCCGCTCGGATTACCGGGCCCGCCTGCGCGACTTCTTCGAGGTCAACCGGCACTGGGTCGTGGTGGCGGCCCTGCACAGCCTCGCCGAGGAGGGTGTGATCCCGGCCCAGACGGTGGCCGACGCCATCGCCAAGTACGGCATCGACACGGACCGGCCGGCACCCTGGACCGTCTGATCCGCGCCCCGTCGGCCGCCGCATCCCGGCGGCCGACGCCTTGAGACTTCCCGACCCTTTCCATCGACGGACCGCACGAGGGAGCCCGCGAGAGGCTCCGACTCAACCAGGGAGATTGCGCAGTGGGTATCGAGATCCAGATTCCGGACATCGGCGACTTCAAGGACATCCCGATCATCGAGATCCACGTGAAGGAGGGCGACACGATCGGGCCCGACGATCCGCTGGTCTCGCTCGAATCCGACAAGGCGACCATGGACGTGCCCTCGCCGAGCGCGGGCGTGGTGGAGCGGATCCTGGTCAAGCTCGGCGACAAGGTGAGCGAGGGTTCGCCGCTCCTCGTGTTCAAGGGCGAGGGCGCCAAGGGCGACACCGCCGCGGCCGAGAAGGCCGCCGACGCGCCCGCGGGCGCCGACAGCGCCGCACTGCTCGCCAAGCAGGAGCCGGCCCCGAACGCCGCTCCGAGCCCTGCCCCGGCAGCCCCCGCCCCGGCAGCCCCCGCCGGCAGCATTCCGGACTTCTCCCAGGTCCATGCCAGCCCGGGCGTGCGCCGCCTGGCGCGCGAACTCGGGATCGACCTCACCACCATCAAGGGCACCGGCGAGAAGGGCCGGGTGACCAAGGAGGACGTGAAGGGTCACCTCACGCGCTCCGCCGCGCAGGCGCCCGGCGCCTCAGGCACGGCCGCGTTCTCGGGCGGCGGGATGGGCATCCCCGAGATCCCGGCCGTGGACTTCTCGAAGTTCGGCCCCACCGAGACCCGACCCCTGTCGCGGATCAAGAAGATCTCCGGCGCGCACCTGCACCGGTCCTGGCTCAACGTGCCGCTCGTCACCCACCAGGACGAATCGGACATCACCGAGACCGACGCCTACCGCAAGGAACTCGACAACGCGGGCAAGGAACTCAAGGACAAGGGCTACCGCGTCACCCTGCTGGCCTTCCTGATCAAGGCGGCGGTCTCTGGCTTACGCAAGCACCCCGAGTTCAACGCCTCGCTCTCGCCCGAGAAGGACGCGCTGATCCTCAAGCAATACTACAACATCGGCGTGGCGGTGGACACGCCGGACGGCCTCGTGGTCCCGGTGATCAAGGATGCCGACCGCAAGGGCATCGTCGAGATCAGCCGCGATCTCGGCGCGATCTCGGCGAAAGCCCGCGACGGCAAGCTCAGCGCCGCCGACATGCAGGGCGCGACCTTCTCGATCTCCAGCCTCGGCGGCATCGGCGGCACGTCCTTCACGCCGCTCGTCAACGCGCCCGAGGTCGCCATCCTGGGCGTCGCCCGCTCCAAGATGACGCCGGTCTGGAACGGCACGGAGTTCAAGCCGCGCCTGATCGTGCCGCTCTCCCTCTCCTACGACCACCGCGTCATCGACGGCGCGCTCGCCGCGCGCTTCGCCCGCCACCTCGCCCACGTCCTCGAGGACGTCCGGCGCCTCGTCGTCTGACGAGACCCGGCCAGCGCGAACTCAAGTGAGGTGACACGATGAGCAGCAACAGCATCCATCTGCCGGATATCGGCGACTTCAAGAACGTGCCCGTCATCGAGGTCAGCGTCAGCCCCGGCGACGTGATTTCCGTCGACGACGTCATCGTCGTGCTGGAATCCGACAAGGCCACCATGGACATCCCGTCCCCGGTTGCCGGCACGGTGGCCGAGGTGCGGATCAAGGCGGGCGACACGGTCAGCCAGGGCGACCTGATCCTGGTGATGGCCGAGGCCGCCGCCGCGACGGGCACGCCGAAGCCGAGCCCGGCCGGCATGGGCGCCGCCGCAGCCCACGCACCAGGCGAAGGCCAGGCCGGCTACGGCTCGGCCGCGACCCAGGGCGGCCACGGTGCCGCCGAGGCCGCCGCACCGAAGGGCGCGGCGGCGGTCTCCGGCGAGGAGATGCGGGCGCAGGTGCTCGTCATCGGCGCCGGGCCCGGCGGCTACACCGCCGCGTTCCGGGCGGCCGATCTCGGCCAGTCGGTGGTGCTCGTCGAGCGCTGGCCCAGTCTCGGCGGCGTCTGCCTCAACGTCGGCTGCATTCCGTCGAAGGCCCTGCTGCACGCCGCGAAGGTCATCGACGAGAGCCACGCCATGGCGGCGCACGGCATCTCCTTCACCGCGCCGCAGATCGACATCGACAAGCTGCGCGAATGGAAGGACGGCGTGGTCAAGCGCCTCACCGGCGGCCTCTCGGGTCTCGCCAAGCAGCGCAAGGTCACGGTGGTGACGGGCGAGGCCCGCTTCGTCAGTCCGAACCAGGTCGCGGTGGAGCACGAGGGCCGGACCCGCGTGATCGGCTTCGACCACGCCATCATCGCCGCCGGCTCCGAGCCGGTGCAGATGCCGTTCATCCCGCACGACGACCCGCGCGTCATCGACTCGACGGGGGCGCTCGAACTCGACGGCGTGCCGGCCCGCCTGCTCGTGATCGGCGGCGGCATCATCGGGCTGGAGATGGCCACCGTCTACCACGCGCTCGGCTCCAAGGTGACCATCGTCGAGCTGATGGACCAGATCATCCCCGGTGCCGACAAGGATATGGTCACGCCGCTGATGAAGCGGATCCAGAAGCAGTACGAGGCCATCCACCTCAAGGCCAAGGTCACGGCCGTCGCGGCGACGCCGGAGGGCCTGAAGGTGTCGTTCGAGGGCGGTACCGCGCCGGCGACCGACATCTTCGACAAGGTGCTGGTCTCGGTGGGGCGGCGCCCGAACGGCAAGCGCATCGGCGCGGAGGCGGCGGGCGTCGCCGTGGACGAGCGCGGCTTCATCGCCGTCGACAAGCAGATGCGCACCAACGTGCCCCACATCTTCGCCATCGGCGACGTGGTCGGCCAGCCGATGCTGGCCCACAAGGCGACGCACGAGGGCAAGGTCGCGGCCGAGGTGGCGGCGGGCAAGAGCAGCGTCTTCGACGCCAAGGTGATCCCCTCGGTGGCCTACACCGACCCGGAGGTGGCCTGGGTCGGCATGACCGAGAACGAGGCCAAGGCGAAGGGCATCAAGGTCGGCAAGGGCGTGTTCCCGTGGGCGGCCTCCGGGCGCTCCCTGGCGCTCGGCCGCGAGGAGGGCCTGACCAAGGTGCTGTTCGACCCCGAGACCGACCGCATCCTCGGCTGCGGCATCGTCGGCCCGTCGGCCGGCGACCTCATCGCGGAGGCGGCCCTCGCCATCGAGATGGGTGCGGATGCCGAGGATATCGGCCTGACCATCCACCCGCACCCGACCCTGTCGGAGACGATCGGGCTGGCGGCCGAAGCCTTCGAGGGCACCATCACCGACCTCTACATGCCCAGGAAGGACGGGCCCAAGAAGGCCCACTGACCTTATCGAACCGGCGCGGCGACCCATTTGGGGGCCGCGCCGACAGGACGACCCAGCCTCCGTGCCATGCGGCACGGGGGACGGGGACGGCCGTGCCGAGCACGGACAGGGGGTGCGGCCCGCGACCGGCCCCCTCGCGTCCCCCATCAGCAACCGACGCGTGGACCGTACGAGATCATGAGCAACGAAGCAGACCTGCGGGCGCCCGGCGCCGTCGCCAATGCCGATGCGGGCACCGAGGCCGCCCTGGAGCGCGCCGCCCTCGACTATCACCGCTTTCCCACGCCCGGTAAGATCTCGGTCCAGCCGACCAAGGACATGTCGACCCAGCGCGACCTCGCGCTCGCCTACTCGCCCGGCGTCGCGGCCGCCTGCATGGCGATCAAGCACGACCCGGAGGAGGCCTACAGCCTGACCTCGCGCGGCAACCTCGTCGCCGTGATCACCAACGGCACCGCCGTGCTGGGCCTGGGCAACATCGGTGCGCTCGCCGGCAAGCCCGTGATGGAGGGCAAGGGCTGCCTGTTCAAGAAGTTTGCCGGCATCGACGTGTTCGACATCGAGATCGACGAGACCGATCCCGAGAAGCTCATCGAGATCATCGCCAAGCTGGAGCCGACCTTCGGCGGCATCAACCTCGAGGACATCAAGGCCCCCGAGTGCTTCACCATCGAGACCCGCCTGCGCGAGCGGATGAAGATCCCGGTGTTCCACGACGACCAGCACGGCACCGCCATCGTGGCGGCCGCCGCCCTGCTCAACGCCCTGCAGGTGGTGGGCAAACCGATCGAGCAGGTCCGCCTCGTCTGTTCGGGCGCCGGTGCGGCGGCCATCGCCTGCCTCAACATCCTCGTCGGCCTCGGACTGGCCCGTGAGAACATCCTCGTCTGCGATAGCCGCGGGGTGATCTCCACGGACCGCCTCGGCGCCCTCGACGACCAGAAGGCAGCCTACGCGCGGGACACCCAGGCCCGCACCCTGGGTGACGCCATCGTGGGGGCGGACATCTTCCTCGGCGTGTCGCAGGGCGGCGTGCTGAAGCCCGAGATGGTCGCCGGCATGGCGGAGAGGCCCATCATCCTGGCGCTCGCCAACCCCGATCCGGAGATCCTGCCCGATCTCGCCCGCTCCGTGCGGCCGGACTGCCTCATGGCCACGGGCCGCTCGGACTACCCGAACCAGGTCAACAACGTCCTGTGCTTCCCGTTCATCTTCCGCGGCGCCCTCGATGTCGGCGCCACCGAGATCAACGAGGCGATGAAGCTCGCCGCCGTGCGCGCCATCGCGGACCTCGTCCACGCCGAATCCTCCGACGTGGTCAGCGCCGCCTACGGCGCGCAGGACCTGAGCTTCGGCCCGGACTACCTCATCCCGCGCCCGTTCGATCCGCGCCTCATCACCTCCGTGGCGCCCGCCGTCGCCAAGGCCGCCATGGACAGCGGCGTCGCTGCCCGGCCCATCGCCGATCTCGACGCCTACCGCCGCTCGCTCCAGCGCTTCGTCTACACCTCCGGCACGGTGATGCAGCCGGTCTTCGCGGCGGCCTCCGAATCCGGCCTCAAGCGGGTCGCCTTCGCCGAGGGCGAGGACGACCGGGTGCTGCGCGCCGCGCAGGTGGTGGTCGACGAGCGCCTGGCGTTCCCTGTGCTCGTCGGCCGCTCCGATGTCATCGCGGCCCGGATCAAGTCCCTGAGCCTGCGCCTCAAGGTCGGCGAGACCGTCGAGGTGGTGGGAGCGGAGGGGAACGCCACCCGCGCCGCCGCGACTATGCTCCGCGAGGGCCGGGTGGATGGCCTGCTCTGCGGCACCCTCGGCCCCTATGCGGGACACCTGACCCAGGTCTCCGAGGTGATCGGCCGGGCAGCGGGTGCCGAACACCTGGCCGCCATGGGCCTGCTGCAGCTGCCGCGCCACACGGTCTTCATCTGCGATCCCTACATTCACGCCGATCCGAGCGCGGAGGAAATCGCCGGGATGACGGTGCTGGCGGCGGCCGAGATGCGCCGCTTCGGCCAGACCCCGCGCGTCGCCCTGGTGTCGCATTCGAGCTTCGGCAGCGCCGACGACGCGGAAGCCCGCAAGATGCGGGACGCCCTCGCGCTCATCCGCGCCCGCGCGCCCGACCTCGAGATCGACGGAGAGATGCCGGCCGACGCGGCCCTGAGCCGGACGATCCTCACCCGGCTCAAGCCGGAGACCACCTTGAGCGCCGAGGCCAACCTGCTGATCATGCCCAATCTCGGGGCCGCCAACATCACCTTCAACGCCCTCAAGGTTGTGTCCGGCCAGGGCGTCTCCATCGGCCCGATCCTGCTCGGCGCGGCGAAACCCGTGCACATCCTCACGCCCACCACCACCGTGCGGGGCATCGTCAACATGACGGCCCTGACGGCGGCCTCGGCGGCGTCGGAGGACTGATCGGACCTGAACCGAGACCTGACCTTCGCCGCCCGGAACCAGGCGGCGAAGGCGACTCGCCGGGCCGTCAGTCGGCCATGGTGGGAGCGATCCGTAGGGAGAAATGCGCGCCCGGGCGATCGGTGGCGATTTCGAGGGGGCCGCCGAGTTGGCGCGCGAGGCTGTTGACGATCCGCATGCCGAGGCTGGCGCGGCGTGGCGCCGTCGGGTCGAACCCCTCCGGCAGGCCGACGCCGTCGTCGGAGACGGAGAGGTGGAGGCCGCCCGCAGCACCGTCGTCCGCGCCGACGTCGCGGACCGTGATGCGGATCTCGCCGGCACCCTCCGGGTAGGCGTACTTGATGGCGTTGGTCACGAGCTCGTTGACGAACAGGCCGAGCGGGATCGCGAGGTCCGCCGGGATGTTCACCGTCTGCGCCCGGCAGACCAGGGTGTGGTGCGGTGCGCTCTCCTGCAGGCGGGCGCAGAGCGCCTCGAGGAACCCCGCGACGTCGATGGCCTCCAGGCTCGGCTGGCGCCAGAGCTGGTCGTGAACCTGGGCCACCGCCTCGACCCGGGTGCGGGCGTCGGCGAGCGCCGCCTTCACGTCCTCGTTGTCGGAGCCCCGCGCCTGGAGCCCGAGGAAGCCCGCCACCACCGCGAGGCTGTTCTTCACCCGGTGGCTCATCTCCCGGGACAGGAGTTCCTGACGCTCCACGGCGGCCTTGAGCCGGGCCTCGGCGCGCTGGCGCTCGATCGCGCCGCCGACGAGGTTGGCGAAGCCCTGCATGAAGGCGATGTCCGCCTCCTCGAACTGGCCCTCGCGGGTGTCGTCGACTTCCAGGACGCCGTAATTGCCGTCGCGGTTGGCGATGAGCACGTTGATGGCCCGGCGGATGCCGTGGTCGGCCATGAGCTTCGGCGTACGGAACCGCGTCTCGTCCTGGAGGTGATTCGAGATCACCGGCCGGCCGGTCTTGAGGGCGTAGCCGGCCGGCGAGGCGAGGTCCGCCCCGATGATGGCCGTGCCGACGGCATCCGCCGCCCAGCCGACGCCGGCGCAGACGAGGAGGCAATCCTGATACGGCTTGTATTCCAGCGCCTTGCAGAACTGGGCCTCCATGCCTTCGGCGCAGAGTTCCGTGGCCCGCTGGAGCAGGGGCAGCAACTCCGTGGCCCGCAGGGCCTCGACGCCGAAATCGGACAGGATCGCCTGCTGGCGCAGGCGGATCGCCAGGGCCTTGGGGGCGAGTTCGGGCATACGATCACGGGTCCGGACTTGAGATGGGGCGTTCAGGCTTCTTCTTGCGGCCCTTGGCGGCGCCTCGCAAGGGCACGAACCCGTGCCCGCCGCGGCGGTGCCCCTGCTTCGGCGCAAATCCCTGGCGCGCAGCTTCGATTCTCATCGCCCCTCGACCGGGCGCCGCATCAGATCTCGATCTCGGTCCCGACTTCCACGAGCTGGCGGGTCGGCACGCAGAAATGCGCGCCCGTGCGCTCGGCGTTGCGCAGGAGGAACGCGAACAGGCCCTCGCGCCAATCGGCCATGCCGCGATGGTCGCTCTTCGGGATGATGGTCTCGTGGCCGATGAAGATCGTGAGATCCTCCACCCATTCGGCCGGCAGCTTGCCGGCCTCGACGGCGCAGGCCAGCCCCTCGGGGATCGACGCATCCTCCATGAAGCCGTACCGCAGGGTCAGCCGGGTGATGTCCGGCGTCACTGCCGAGACCTGGGCCCGCCCGTCGCGTGGCACCACCGGCGCCTCCTCGTAGAGGGCGGTGATGATGAGGATGCGCTTGTGCAGGGCGTGGGACCGCTCGACGAAGCGGGACATGTGGAGCGGGATGCCGCTCGTCGCCGAGGACAGGAAGGCGGCGCGGCCCGGCAGGATGAGCGGGGGATCGCGGCGCAGCTGCTCAAGGAACTCGGCCTCGGGCTGGCGCAGATGGACCCGCGCCGCCTCCACCAGTTGGGTGCCCTTGCGCCAGGTCAGCATCAGGAACGCGACGAGGCCGGCCAGTAGGAGCGGAAACCAGCCGCCCTCGAACAGCTTCACGCTGTTGGCGCTGAGGAACACGAGATCGATGGCGAGGAAGAACCCGTTGACGGCGAAGACCGCCACGGGGTTGTAGCCCCACTTCAACGCCACGAGGGCGGCCAGCAGGGTGGTGATGGCCATGAGCGAGGACACGGCGATGCCGTAGGCCCCCGCCAGGGCATCGGACGAGCCGAAGATCAGCACGGCGCTGATGGTGGCGGCCGCGAGCAGCCAGTTCACCACCGGCACGTAGATCTGCCCGCGCTCGTGCCGGGCGGTGTGCACCACCCGCATGGGCGGCAGGAATCCGAGCTGGATCGATTGCTGGGTCAGTGAGAACGCGCCCGAGATGATCGCCTGCGAGGCGATGACGGTGGCGAGCGTCGCGAGCCCGATGAGCGGATAATGCGCCCAGTCGGGGGCAAGCCGGTAGAACGGGTTCTCGAGGGCGTCGGGCTCGGCGAGCAGGAGCGCGCCCTGCCCGAAATAGTGGATCACCAGGGCCGGCAGCACGAGGCCGAACCACGAGACCCGGATCGGGCCGGCGCCGAAATGCCCGAGATCGGCGTACATCGCCTCGCCGCCGGTCACCGCCAGGAACGCCGCGCCCAGCATGGCGAAGCTGACGTGCCAGCCGGCATGCAGCAGGAAATCGACGGCGCGCAGGGGGTTCACCGCGCCGAGGATCTGCGGCGCGTGCACGATGCCGCCGAGCCCCATCAGCGCGAGGACGAGGAACCAGACCAGCATGACGGGCCCGAAGATGCGTCCGATGAAGGCCACCCCCTTGCTCTGGACGAGGAACAGCCCGACCAGGATCGCCAGGGTGATGGGGACGACGAAGCGCGACAGGCCGGGCGCATCGACCTTCAGGCCCTCGACGGCGCTCAGCACCGAGATGGCCGGCGTGATCGCCCCATCGCCATACAGAAGCGCCGCGCCGACGAGGCCGACGACGAGGAGCACGCCGGCCCACGAGCCCGGTTTCGCGTGGCGCGCCCCGAGGAGCGCCAGCATGGCGACGATGCCGCCCTCGCCCCGGTTGTCGGCCCGCAGGATCAACACCGCGTACTTGATGGAGACGATGAGGATCAGCGCCCACAGGATCAGCGACACCGCGCCCGTGACGGCGATGGGGGTCGGCGGGGCGCCGGCGCTCGCCGCCCGCACCGCCTCCTTGAAGGCGTAGAGCGGGCTCGTGCCGATATCGCCGTAGACGATGCCGAGGGCGCCGACGAGCGCGGCCGGGCGCGCGAGCCCCGCCTGCCCCGTCCGGGTCCGATCTCGCGACCGGGTCTGATCTTGGGACAAGTTCGGATCTCCGGCAGGGCGCCTCGGCGACGCCTCTTCTCCGCCGAGGTAGGAGGATCGAGGGCCTGCGTCCAGGGATGAGAGCGAGCATCCGGACGTGTCACGCAGGTCCGGCTGAGCCTCTTACGCGTCCGTCCGGATCAGCGCGGCGAGATCGTCGGAACAGATGCCACCGCGCGCGATCCCGTGGACCGGAACGGCGACGTGCCGGCGGATGGCCGACGCCACCGTCTCCAGACCCGTCGGGGCGTCCGGACTCTCGCACACGACGACCCCGCGCAAGGCCACCCCATGGCCGCGCAGGGTCTCGGCGGCCGTCAGCGCATGACTGATGGCGCCGAGATAGGAGCCGGAGACGAGGAGGGCGGGCACGGACAGGGCCTTGAGCCAGTCGAGGCCGGTGTGGTCGTCCGTCACCGGACTCATGAGGCCGCCGACGCCCTCGATCAGCAGTGTCGTGCCCGGCGGCGCCGCCCTCATCTCGGTCCGGCACCAGGCGACGAGATCGGCCAGGGCCAGGGTCCGGCCTTCGCGCGCGGCGGCGAGATCGGGGGCGAGGGGCGCGGTGAAGCGCCAGGGCGAGCAGGCGGCGACGCTGCCGGGCGTGAGGCCGAGCCCCTGCGCCTCCAGGAGGATCGCCGTGTCGCTTTGCCGAAACGCCGGATCATCGACGGGCGGCACCCCGCTCGCCACGGGCTTGAGGGTGCGGATTCCGTGCCCCTGCGCCCGCAGGCACCGGGTCAGGGCCGCGGTGACGTAGGTCTTGCCGATCTCGGTCCCGGCGCCGGCGACGAAGACGGCGCGGCCACTCACTTCTCCACGAACGCCTTCTCGATGACGTAGTGGCCGGCCTCGCCGTGATTGCCCTCCTCGTAGCCCCCATCGGTGAGGAGCTGGCGGGTGTCGCGGATCATGTCGGGCGAGCCGCAGAGCATGAAGCGGTCGTTCTCCACCGACATCGGCGGCAGGCCGATATCCTCGAACAGCTTGCCGGAGGTCATCAGGTCGGTGATGCGGCCGCGGTTGCGGAAAGGCTCGCGCGTCACCGTCGGATAGTAGATCAGACCGGCGCTGATCACCTCGCCGAGGAACTCGTGGTTCGGCAGATCCTGCGTGATGGTCTCGCCGTAGGCGAGTTCCTGCACCTGCCGGCAGCCGTGAACGAGCACGACCTTCTCGAAGCGCTCGTAGGTCTCCGGGTCCTTGATGATCGACATGAACGGGGCGAGCCCGGTGCCGGTGCCGAGCAGGTAGAGGTGTTTGCCGGACATCAGGTTGTCGAGCACCAGGGTGCCGGTGGGCTTCTTGCCGACGATGATCGGGTCGCCGACCTTGAGGTGCTGCAGCTTCGAGGTGAGCGGGCCGTTCGGCACCTTGATGGAGAAGAACTCCAGCTCCTCCTCGTAATTGGCCGACACGACGCTGTAGGCGCGCAGCAGCGGACGGCCCTCGACCTCGAGGCCCATCATCACGAACTCGCCGTTGCGGAAGCGGAAGGCGGGATCACGGGTGGTGCGGAAGGAGAACAGGGTGTCCGTCCAGTGGTGGACGGAGAGCACGCGCTCCTCGTTGAACTTACTCATCGCCGGGTCCGTCTCGAATCTCGAAGCTTTGCGGGGTCTTCTCGCACCTGCGGCGCCCGCGTCAAGACGGTCCGGGCGCGCAGGTGCCCCGCACCACCCGGGTGCGGACAGTTTGGCTGCAACCGTTTGGAATCGCTCTGAATTAATCCAAAGGCTCCGGATGCGCCCGGGTGCCGGGTCAGAGCGGCTTCAGCCCCGCCTCGATCTCGGCGCGGCGCCCTTCGAGGAAGGGCGGCAGTGCCAGATGCTGCCCCAGGGTCTCCAGGGGCTCGTCGGCGGTGAAGCCGGGGCCGTCCGTGGCGATCTCGAACAGGATGCCGTTGGGCTCGCGGAAATACAGGCTTTGGAAATAGAACCGGTCGATGGGGCCGCTCGTCGGCATGCGCTTCACCTTCAGGCGGTCGGCCCAGGCTGCGTAATCCGCATCCGGGATCCGGAAGGCGACGTGGTGGACGCTGCCCGCCCCCTGGCGCGCGGGCGGCAGGTCCGGCTGCGACAGGAGATGGAGTTCGGCGGCCGGTCCCCCCTCCCCCATGCGCCAGACACGGATGGCGCCCTCCGGCAGTTCGTAGGTGCGGTCGTGACTCATCCCCAGAACGTCGGCCAGCACCGCTTCCGTGCGCTCGCCCTGTGCCACGGTGAGGCGGATCGGGCCGAGGCCGCGGATCTGGTGCTCGGCCGGCACGGGGCTGTGCTCCCAGGGGTGGGCCGGGCCCTCGCCGCCATCGTCGACGAGCAGGAAGCGCTGCCCCTCCGCGTCCTCGAAATCGAGGCTAAGGCGCCCGTCGCGCTCCACCGGCACCGCATGGGCGACGCCCTGCCGGGCGAGGTGCGCACGCCACCATTCGACCGATGCCGTCCCTGCCACGCGCAGGCCCGTGCGGGTGATGCTGTTGGTGCCGCGCCGCTCGGGCGCCGCCGGCCAATCGAAGAAGGTCAGGTCCGTACCGGGCGACGCGAGGCCGTCGGCGTAGAACAGGTGGTAGGCCGAGACGTCGTCCTGGTTCACCGTCTTCTTCACCAGCCGCAGGCCCAGCGTCCGGGTGTAGAACGCCGCGTTGTCGGCGGCTCGCGCCGTGACGGCGGTGAGGTGGTGGATTCCGGTGAGTTGCATCGGGCGGGTCCGGCCTGTGGCGCGAGGAGAGTTGGGGATCAGATGGGGCCGGCCGCCGCGAATGACAAAGCCG
Organism: Methylobacterium sp. Leaf102; assembly: GCF_001422425.1. Taxonomy (NCBI): domain Bacteria; kingdom Pseudomonadati; phylum Pseudomonadota; class Alphaproteobacteria; order Hyphomicrobiales; family Methylobacteriaceae; genus Methylobacterium; species Methylobacterium sp. Leaf102. The sequence goes on from NZ_LMMX01000023.1 coordinate 122,904, forward strand.
CGGGGTGGCCTGGACGGCGATCCCGTTATCTCGGCTGGTGGGCGATCCCATCCCCTGGAATCCGCGCCACGCCTGTGCTGGCGGCGATTCCGCGGGATCCGGCGCGAACCCACGGAACGGCACGACTTCGCATAGGCAGAGGCCGCACAGGCACAGCATCGCACATCTACGACCCCGCACAGGCGCGACCACCGGCTCGCTCCCATATCGCCGAGAAGCCTGCTGTTCCGCGGGAGGCTGGCGGCGGCGCCCGGCAAGACCCGTTCAGGGGGCGCGCCGAAGCGGATTCCCTGGCCGTGATTCCGTGGTGTAGCGCCCTCAGAACGCCCCGACGAGGAGACCCAGGCCAGCGGCGGCGAGGCCTGCCCCGGCAACCCGAAGCGCAGGGCGAGTCTTATGGTGCGTGACCGTAAAGCCGAGGCCGAGCCCGGCGGCATGGAGAAGCGCGGTGGCGATGAGGAAGCCGAGGCCGTAGGCCAGCCCCGAGGCGGCGCCGGGCATCTCGGCCCCGTGCGCGAAACCGTGAAACACCGCGAACGCCCCAACCAGCGCCATGGCGCCAGCGACGGGCGGCACGGCGCCCAGGGCCAGGACCGCCCCAAGGACGACGACCGAGAGGGCGATGCCGGTCTCCACGTAGGGAAAGCTCAGGCCGGCGGCACCGGCCGCGCCGCCGACCGCCATCATGGCGAGGAACGCCGCCGGCACGAGGAGGCATGCCCGCCCGCCGATCCGCGCCGCGATGAGCCCTACGGCCACCATGGCGAGGACATGGTCGAGGCCGCCGAGGGGATGGAGGAAGCCCTGCTGCAGGGTCGTCGCCTCGTGCCCCGGATGAGCCAGGGCGGGTGTGGCGATCACCAGGGCCAGGGGTAGGATCGCCGCGCGGGCGAAGAGCGTCGGCAGGGCAAAGAGCATCGCGGATCCGGGGAGCAGTGGCAGGCGAGCGCAGTGTAGCAACCGCCATGCCTCCGGCGCCATCCTAGAAGTCTGTAGGCCGGCCGGCGGCCACGACCAGCATCTTTCCGTCGGCGAAGGTGCGTGCGCCGGCGCGGCGGATGTCCGCCTGGGTCACGTTGGCGACGAGGTCGTTGCGGCGGGCGATATAGTCCATGCCCAAGCCCTCGAAGGCGATCTGGGCGAGCTGGTGGGCGATCTTCGTCGAGGTGTCGAAGCCCAGCGCGTAGGAGCCGGTGAGGTAATCCTTGGCCTTCTGCAATTCCTCGTCGGACGGCCCCTCGGCGATGAGCCGGCCGATCTCGTCGCCGATCACCAACAGGGCCTCGGCCACGCGCTCGTTCTTGGTGGCGGTGTAGCCCCAGGTCATGGCGGAAGCGCGGTGGCTGACGAGGGAGGTGCCCACCGAATAGGCGAGGCCGCGCTTCTCGCGCACTTCCTGGAACAGGCGGGAGGTGAAGGAGCCGCCGCCGAGGATATGGTTCAGCACGTAGGCCGGGATGAAGTCGGGGTCGCGCCACGGTACGCCGCCCATGCCGAAGCGCAGGACCGATTGCGGCACGTCGATATCGACGACGTGGCGCTGGCCGAGGTTCTGCACCTCGGTCTGCGGCACCGCCGTGAGGGGCTCGGCGAGATCGAGACGGCCGAAGGCACGCTCCAGGGCATCGGCGAGGCGCGCGGCGTCGATGGCGCCCACTGCCGCGACCTTCACGGCGCCGCGGCCGACGAGCTTGCGGTGCATGGCCACGAGGTCGTCGCGGGTAATGGCGGCGATGCTCTCGGCCGTGCCGGAGGACGGCCGGGCGTAGGGATGGCCGCGATAAGCCTCGGCGAAGAAGCGGCGCGAGGCCATCACGCCGGGGTCGTTCTGCTGGTAGCGCAGGCCGGCGAGGGTCTGGGCCCGCACGCGCTCGATGGCGTCGGGGTCGAGGCGGGGCTTCGCCAGCGCCAGGGCCAGGAGATCGATGGCCTCGTCGGCGTGCTTGACCAGCATCTTGAGGGAGCCGCCCAGCGCATCGGCCCCGGCATGGAACGACAGCTCGATGGCACGCGCCGCGAGGCGCTCCTGGAACGCATCGGAGACGAGGTCCCCGGCGCCCTCGTCGAGGAGGCGGGCCAGCATCTGGGCGACGCCGGCCTTGCCCTCCGGGTCCTGGGCCGCGCCGCCCTCGAAGGTGAAGGCGATGGCGATGAGCGGCACCACCTGGGATTCGACGTGCCAGGCCTCGATGCCGGCGGCGGTGGCGACGGGCACGGCCTGCGTCGGCGAGTTGGCCGAGCGGATGGCGGTGTCGACCAGTTGGGGAGCCATGGTCATGGAAACCTCGTTGTGCTGGGTCGGGCCCGGCGCGCGCGTCGCGCCACGGCCCTGAAATCCGGGCGGGACGCCTTGTTCAGGCGTCGGCGTCGCGGGACTCGGTATCGCGGGACTTGGTGAGATAGCCGGTGACGGAACGCTGCGGGACGAGGTAGCGCTCGGCCACCGCCGCGAGGCGGGCCTGGGTCACGCCCTCGATGTCGGACGGCCAGCGGCGCACCTCCTCGATGGTCTCGCCGATGGCGAGCGCCGAGCCGTAGATGCGAGCGAGCGACGACTGGCTGTCCGACGAATAGACCGTCTCGGCCACGAGGCGGGTCTTGGCCCGCTCGATGGCCTCGGGGGTGAGGGCCTCGGACGGCGCGCGCCGCAGGACGCGGTCGACCTCCTCCTCGAGCTTCTCAAGGCTGATCCCCTCGGCGGGGATGGCGTAGACGGAGAAGCGGGTGTCGTCGATGGCCGAGCCCATGTACCAGGCGCCGGCATTCACGGCGACGCCGAGCTCCATGACGAGCTTGCGGTAGAGGTAGGACGTCGAGCCGCCGCCCATCACCTCGGCGAGCAGTTCGAGGGCGTGGCACTCGCCGTCACGCGCCGTGATGCAGGACGGCGTGAGGTAGAGCCGCTGCAGGGTCGGCTGCTCGACCTTGGGGTCGGCGACGGCGAGACGGCGGAGCGCCTTCGGCTCGGGCTCCCGGGCCCGCACCCGCACGGGCCGGGCGCCCTGGGGCGTGACGCGGCCATAGGTCTTGTCGGCCATGCGGCGGACGTCGTCGGGCGTCACGTCGCCGGCCACCACCAGGATGGCGTTCTCGGGGGTGTAGAAGCGCCTGTAGTAATCGAGCGCGTGGGTGCGGTTCAGGTCCTCGATCTCGTGCATCCAGCCGATGATCGGCGTGCCGTAGGGGTGGTGCACGAACAGGGAGGCGGCCATGGCCTCGGAGAGCTGGGCGGAGGGGTCGGTCTCGACCCGCATGCGGCGCTCCTCCAACACCACGTCGCGCTCCGGCGCGACTACGGCGTCGTCGAGGACGAGGCCGGTCATGCGGTCGGCCTCGAACGCCATCATGGTCTCGAGGTGATCGCGGGCCACGCGCTGGAAATAGGCGGTGTAGTCGTAGCTGGTGAAGGCGTTCTCTTGGCCGCCGAGGCCGGACACGGCCTTCGAGAAGGCGCCGACGGGGTGCCGCTCGGTGCCCTTGAACATCAGATGCTCGAGGAAGTGGGCGATACCGGACTGGCCCAACGGGTCATCGGCCGAACCGTTGCGGTACCACACCATGTGGGTGACCACGGGGGCGCGGTGATCGGGCACCACGACGACGTCGAGGCCGTTGTCGAGGGTGAAGGCGCCGACATCGGGACCGCCGGCCTCCGAGCGCCCGAACGGGGCGGCTTCGGCACGGCCCGCGCTGGCATGGCGGCGGGTGGGACCGAGGAGGGGCACGTCCTTCCGGAACAGATGCATCGAAGAGCTTTCCTTCAGCGTTCGGTCCGCACGGGACCGTCCGTCTCGTTGAGCGTCACACCGGGCTCTGGCACCCGCCGCAACGGCCGGGCCACGCCCGTGGACCGGCCCGTCGCCGGCGCGGAAATCAGTTCCGGCTACGGATATAGGCACCCGGATCGGATTCCTCACGCTCGCGCGAGGGATTGTTGACGGGGTCGCCGTTCGTCTTGGCGACCTTGCGGGGGGGCTTGCGGTAGCCGGTGGGCGGATCGGTCAGCACGTCGCGGTCCGGCTCCGCCAGGGACGGCTCGGCCACCGCGTCGGACCGCAGGCCGAAGGGGTTCGACCAGAACGAGTTGCGGTCGGCATTCTCGCCCTCGGGCCGGCCCGTCTCCGTCCGCACCTGCGCGTCGGCGCGGCGTCCACCGCGCATCTCGTCGATGGACAGGGTCATGTTGTTGTCGTCCGTGCGCCCCTGCGCACCGCGCACGATGGGCTTGCGCGCCTCGACGCGCTCACGCTCGCGCTGGGCGATCTCGGGGTCCTTGGGCCATTGCGGCGAGGCTTCCGCCTTGCGCGGCTGCGGCAGGGCCTTGCCGTCGAGCTTCGGCGGCATCACCAGGGGTGCGCGCTCGCGATAGGTGATGGCCGGCTTCTCGGGCTCGATCAGGCCGATGTTGCTGAGCGCATCCCGCATGAACACGCCCTGCTGCGCCTGCGCGCCGCCGACGCTCGCGCTGAAGCCTACCAGGATGCCCGTCACGGAGTAGAGGAACCCGCGCTGTCCGATCATGCCGCCCCCGATGCCTGCCCGGTCTTCGCGCCCCGTGTCCGGGCTCGAATGGTCGCGTTCAAGGAGCGATCCTGATCCGGCCTCGAACGCCTGATCCCGGTTTCGGGCGATCGTATGGCGCCTTGACCGCAGGGCGCCAGTCTCGAGCCCTCGACCATCCCCCAACGATCCCCGATGTGGTTTACACATCACACAGTCGGAGATGTTGCCGGGCGGTGGAACGCCGGCCTTAAGGGTGCGGTGTGGTGGTCCCGTTGGGGGGCGTGGTCTCGTTGGGGATCGTGATCTTGTCGGAGGCTTTGGTGTTGCTGGGGGCCTCGCCGCGCAGGTCCGGCAGCAGGCTGTCGAGGACGAGGCCGACGACGCCCGCGACGATGGCCGCATCGGCGACGTTGAAGACGTACCAGGACCAGGTGCGCCAGTGCAGGTGCACGAAGTCGAACACCGCCCCGTACATGGCCCGGTCGATGGCGTTGCCGATGGCGCCCCCGGCGACGAGGCCGAGGGACAGGGCCAGCAGCCGGGTCTGGGTCCGGGACATCCACACCGCGAGACCTGCAGCCGCCACGACCGAGACGGCGACGAGGAGCCAGCGGCCGATCCCGCCGTCCTGCTGGAACAGCCCGTAGGACACGCCCCGGTTCCACACCACGAGGAACTCGGCGAACGGCGCCACCCGCCAGGGCTGCGTCAGCACCAGATCGGTGCCGAGATAGAGCCAGAGCTTCGACGCCTGATCGAGGCCCAGGGTGACGAGGAGCCCGAGCAGGCCGAGGCGGAACGGGGTCATGATCGGCTCCGCCGCGGCGTTCGCCCCCGTTGTGGGGACGTGAGGGTCGATGATCGTCGTGGCCTCACGCGGCGGTGCCGTGGGCGGCATCCCATTCGCGCAGGGCCTGGGCGTCGCGCGGCGTCACGTCGGGATAGGCCGCATCGGTGCCGACATCCGGGGCGACCCGCCAGGACCGGGCGCATTTGCGCCCCTCCGCCAGGGCCGGGACCACGGCGACGCCGCGCACGTCGTCGAGGCGGAAGGCGTCGGACGGGCCCTCGCCCGACGCGATGCGGATGTCGGAGGTGATGCACACCTGCGCAAAATCGACCCCGTCGAGGGCGGCCAGCAGGTCCGCGTCGGCCACGTACACCGTCGGCGCGGCTTCCAGGCTCGCCCCGATGCGCTTGGCGGCGCGCTCGATCTCCAGGGCGCCGGTGACGACCCGGCGCACGCGGCGCACCTTGTGCCAGCGCGCGGCCAGGGCTTCGTCGCGCCACGCGGACGGTGTTTCCGGCAGGGTCTGAAGATGCACGGAGCCGGCCTCCGAGGGATACCGGTCGAGCCACGCCTCCTCCGCCGTGAAGGCGAGGACGGGGCTGAGCCAGATGGTGCAGCGCCGGAGCGTCTCGTCGATGACCTGCAGGGCGGCGCGCCGGACGGGCGACGAGATCGGGTCGCAGTAGAGCGCGTCCTTCCGCACGTCGAAGTAGAACGCCGAGAGGTCGCCGGTCATGAAGCCGTTGAGCAGGGCCACGACGCGCTTGAGGTCGAAGCTCGCGTAGGCCTCGCGGATCTCGCCGTCGAGTTCCGACAGGCGGTGCCGGATCAGACGCTCGAGTTCGGGCAGCTCGGCGTGCGGGATCTCGGGGCCGGGCTCGAAATGGGCGAGGGAGCCGAGCATCCAGCGAAGCGAGTTGCGCAGCTTGCGGTAGGTCTCGGCGAAGGTCTTGATGATCTCGGGGCCGATGCGGAGATCGTCCGTATAGTCGGACGCCGCCACCCACAGGCGCAGGATGTCGGCGCCGGAATCCTTGATGATGTTCTGGGGCGCGACGACGTTGCCCTTCGACTTCGACATCTTCAACCCCTTGGGGTCGAGGACGAACCCGTGGGTGAGAACGATGTCGTAGGGCGCACGGCCGCGCGTGCCCGAGGATTCGAGCAGGGAGGACTGGAACCAGCCGCGATGCTGATCGGAGCCTTCGAGATACATCACCGTGTCGGCGCCGCCGTCGCGCTTGCGCACCACGCCGGCCAAGCCCGGAAACTGCTCGGGATCGTCGAGCACGAAGGCGTGGGTCGAGCCGGAATCGAACCACACGTCGAGAACGTCCGTGACTTTTTCGTAGTTCGCCGGATCGTGGTCGGGCGCGAGGAAGCGGGCGCCGTCCGCATCGGTGAACCAGGCATCCGCGCCTTCCGCCTCGAAGGCCGCGACGATGCGGGCGTTCACGCGCTCGTCGCGCAGGACCTCATGGGTGCCCTTCTTCACGAACACCGTGATGGGCACGCCCCAGGCGCGCTGGCGCGACACCACCCAATCGGGGCGGTTGCCGACCATGCCGTTGATGCGGTTCTTTCCTTGTGGCGGCACCCACTGGGTGTCGTCGATGGCCTGGAGGGCCGTCTCGCGCAGGGTGCGGTTGCCCAGCGACTCCACCGGCCGGTCCATGGCGATGAACCATTGCGGCGTGTTGCGGAAGATGACCGGCTTCTTCGAGCGCCAGGAATGCGGATAGCTGTGCTTGAGGGTGCCGCGCGCCACCAGGGCGCCGGCCTCCGTCAGAGCCGCGATGACCGCCTTGTTGGCGTCGCCCTTTTCGCCCTTGTGGTTAAGAACGAGTTTTCCCGTGAAACCGGGCGCGTCCCCGGTGAGGGACCCGTCGGCATCCACGGTGTAGGGGATGCGGGTGTCGATGCCGCGCTCGGCGAGCGCACGGCCATTGGCCATCCAGACCTCGAAGTCCTCGCGGCCATGGCCCGGCGCCGTGTGGACGAAGCCGGTGCCGGCCTCGTCGGTGACATGATCGCCGTCGAGGAGCGGGACGGCGAACTCGTAGCCGGGGATATGGCCGGCGAGGGGATGCGCCAGGGTGAGGCCGGCAAGCTCCGCCGGGGTCACGTCGCGGAGGCGTTCGAAGCTCTCGACGCGCGCGGCGGCGAACACCGAACCCGCGAGGGTGTCGGCCAGGAGATAGGTATCGCCGACCTTGGCCCAGTTCTCGGCCGCCGCCGCGGTGACGCGGTAGAGGCCGTAGGCGACGCGCTTCGAGTAGGCCACGGCGCGGTTGCCCGGCATGGTCCAGGGCGTGGTGGTCCAGATCACCACGCGGGCCGAGGCGAGATCCTCCGCCGCCCCGGCGGTGGGCCGGAACGCCGCGAAAATGGTGTCGCTGACCACATCCTCGTACTCGACCTCGGCCTCGGCCAAAGCCGTCTTCTCGACCACGGACCACATCACCGGCTTCGAGCCGCGATAGAGCTGGCCGGTGGTGGCGAAGGTCATCAGTTCGCGGGCGATGGTGGCTTCGGCCGGGAACGTCATGGTGGCGTAGGGATGGTCCCAGTCGCCAGTGACGCCGAGGCGCTTGAACTCGGCGCGCTGGGTGTCGAGCCATTGGCCGGCAAACGCCCGGCATTCCTGGCGGAACTCGAGGACGGGCACGTCGTCCTTGTTCCGGCCCTTGGCGCGGTAGGCTTCCTCGATCTTCCACTCGATGGGCAGGCCGTGGCAGTCCCAGCCCGGCACATAGTTGGCGTCGAAGCCGAGCGCGCCCTGCGCCCGGACGATGCAATCCTTGAGGATCTTGTTGAGGGCCGTGCCGATGTGGATGTTGCCGTTGGCGTAGGGGGGGCCATCGTGCAGCACGAATTTCGGCCGGCCGGCGGCTTGGGCCCGGATCTGCCCGTAGAGGTCCGTCGCCGCCCAGCGCTCCAGCAATACGGGCTCGCGCACGGGCAAGCCGGCCCGCATGGGAAAGTCGGTCTGCGGCAGGAACAGGGTCTTGGAATAGTCGCAGACGGGGGCGCCGGCGGACTCTGTGGGATCGCTCATGGGTCTCTGTCGGTCTGGGCGCTTCAAGCGGGGGCGGTCCGTGGGGACCGGTGGCGGAAGGGGCGATCGATAGCCCTCCCGGCCTCCGCCGAGGCGCGCGCCGCGGCGGCCCTCAGACGGAGGCCGGGCCTGTAATTCGCAGGCGGCCGGGGACTCGCGCGGAGTCCGGGCCGCGCGGATCGGCCTCAGCGCACATGCGCCGGCTTCTAGCAGCGCCGGGTGCGCGAGACCAGCGAGCTTTCGCGGGGGATCGTGCCGGGGACCTTTTCCAAGCTCGGCCGTTGACAACACCCGCCGAAAGGCGATCGCATCAACGGAGAAACCCGCCATGAGACAAGCCCTGCTCGCCGCCACCCTCGTCCTGTCCGCCTTTGCCATCTCCGGCGCCGCCGAGGCCCAGGGACTTCCGGGCGGCGTCCGCCGCGGTGCGGCCGAGGGCGACCGGGTCGCCGGACCCGTGGGCGGCATCGTCGGCGGCGCGGTCGGCGGCGCCGTCGGCACCGTGAACGGGGCACTCGGCATCGATCCTGGCCGGCGCGCCTACCGCACGCGGCTGAAGTCGCGCCGGCACCACCGCCATCACCGCTGAGGCCGCGTCCTGCGGCGGTCCTGCATGAGCAGATAGAGCCCGGAGCCCACGACGATGGACGCACCAACGAGCGTCCATCGGTTCGGCACGTCGCCGAAGACGAGGTAGCCGAGGATCACCGACCACAGGAGCTGGGTGTAGATGAAGGGCGCCAGCACGTTGGCCGGTGCCCGCGCATGGGCCAGCACGAGGAGCCAGTGCCCGAGGGTGCCGAACAGGCCGACCCCGACGAGGAGCGCCCAGGCGAGCCACGTCGCCGGTGCGGTCCAGATCCACGGCAGCAGGGGCGTCATCAGGGCGAGGCCGGCGAGCCCCGAATACACCATGGTGGTCGCCGTCGAATCGTGGGCGGCGAGCTTGCGGGTGGTGAGGATGTAGAGGGCGTAGCACAGCATGTTGCCGAGGCTCAGCAGCACCGCCGGCTGCACCGGCCCGACACCCGGCCGAACGATGACGAGCACGCCGAGAAAGCCGATGCCGATGGCGACGAGGCGCCGGGGCGAGGTCCATTCCTCCAGCACCGGCCCGGCGAGCAGGGCCACCGCCAGGGGCGCGGCGAACTGGATCGACAGGGTCTCGGCGAGTTGCAGATGGCGCAGGGCCAGAAAATTCAGGGCGGTGGAGCCGAACAACAGCAGCGAGCGCAGGATCTGCAGCCGGAGCCGGCTGGTGCGCATCACCCCCGGCGAGGTCACGGGGTTGATGACGAGGAAAATCGCCACGACGCTGACGGCGTAGCGCATGAAGGTGGTGAGCAGGGGATCGACGCCGAGGCGGGCGAGGCTTTTCGCCGAGGCGTCGAGGCAGGCGAAGAACGCCAGGGTCCCGCACATCAGCGCGATGCCGACGCGCCGGCGCGCCGCTTCCTGATCCGTCACCCGCGTCTGCCCCGTCCCTGCCTGCGCCCTCCTGTACGCCACCCATCGGCTCGGGATAGGGGCCTTCGGGCACGGCTGGCATGCCATGCCCGAGGACACGATCAGGTCACGACGCTGGGGGCGTCCCGGCCGGTGAGCCGGGCGATGTCCGCGATGGCCTCGGCAGCGGCCACCGCCGAGGCCAGCACCTCGGCAACGGGGCGGTCGAGACGGTCGGGGGCTGCCTCGAATCGCTCGACATAGACCCGAAGGGTCGCCCCCGCAGTGCCGGTGCCCGACAGGCGGTAGACCACGCGCGCGTCCTCGGCGAAACCGATGCGCACGCCCTGCTGGGCCGTTACCGAGCCGTCGACGGGATCGACGTAGCGGAAGTCGTCCGCCGTCGCGACGGTCAGGTCACCGAACGTTTGCTCCGGCAGGGTACTGAGCTTGCCCCGCAAACCCTCCATCAGGGTCTTGGCGGCCTCTGCGTCGATCTCCTCATAATCGTGTCGGGTGTAGTAGTCCCGCCCGAAGCGGGCCCAGTGCGCGTGCACGAGTTCGTGGGCCGGCCGGCCCGTGGCGGCGAGTACGTTGAGCCACAGGAGCACCGCCCAGAGCCCGTCCTTCTCCCGCACGTGGTCGGAGCCGGTGCCGGCGCTTTCCTCGCCGCACAGGGTGATGCGGCCGGCATCCAGCAGGGTGCCGAAGAACTTCCAGCCGGTCGGCGTCTCGTAGGCGGGGATGCCGAGCGACGCTGCCACCCGGTCCACGGCCCGGCTCGTCGGCATGGAGCGGGCGACGCCGGCAAGGCCCGATGCGTAGCCCGGCGCTCGGTGGGCGTGGGCGGCCAGGATCGCGAGGCTGTCGCTCGGGGTCACGAACAGGCCCTGCGCCACGATCATGTTGCGGTCGCCGTCGCCGTCCGAGGCCGCGCCGAAATCCGGCGCATCGGGGCCGAGCATGAGGTCGTAGAGGTCGTGGCAATGCACCGGGTTCGGATCGGGATGATGCCCGCCGAAATCCGGCTGCGGCGTGCCGTTGACCACGGTGCCGGGCGCCGCGCCGAGTTCGCCTTCGAGGATGGCGTGGGCGTAGGGGCCCGTCACCGCGCTCATGGCGTCGAAGCGCATTCGGAAGCCGCCGGCGAACAGGGCGCGGATTGCATCGAAATCAACCAGCGTCCGCATGAGCTCGGCGTAGTCGGCCACGGGATCGAGGATGGACACGACCATGTCGCCGATGCGGGCCTCGCCGACGGCGTCGAGGTCGAGGTCCGGCACCTCGACGATGCGGTACGTGTCGATCGTGAGGGTCCGGGCGAAGATCGCCGCCGTGACGTCCTCCGGCGCCGGGCCGCCGTTGGCGGTGTTGAACTTGATGCCGAAATCGCCGTCCGGCCCGCCGGGATTGTGGCTCGCCGACAGGACGAGGCCGCCGATGGCGCCGTATTTCCGGATGACGCAGGAGGCGGCGGGCGTCGAGAGCAAGCCGCCCCGCCCCACGAGCACCCGGCTAAAGCCGTTGGCCGCCGCCATCTTCAGGGCGGTCTGCACCACCTCGCGATTGAAGAAGCGGCCGTCGCCGCCGATCACCAGGGTGGCACCGGCGCGCTCGGGGATGGCGTCGAAGATCGCCTGGACGAAGTTCTCGACGTAGCGGGGCTGACGGAACACCACGACCTTCTTGCGCAGGCCGGAGGTGCCCGGCTTCTGGTCGAGGAACGGGGTCGTCGCCACGGTGTTCGGCGTCATCGTGCTCATCTCTCCGCGCCGGCCGCGGGGCCGGATCGGACAGGAGCTTAAAGCCGAACCGTTCCCGAGTTCAAAGGCCCTGCGGCACCATCGCGCGGTCCCGTCCCCGGCCTGCGGCAAACAGGGGACAACCCGATTCGATTGGGAGCCCGGCGCGGACCGGCGCGTTCCTCCTGCCCAAGGCAAAAAGAACAGGGCGGACGCATCCTCGATGGCTAAGCGCAGGACCAAGACGGCCCCCGCCCACCACGATTCCGACGTCGCACCCCTCGTCCCCACGGGCGCCCTGGCGGTGTCGCTCCTCGACCGCGAGACCGACGCGCGTCCCCTCGTCCACATCGCCCGGGAACGCCATCGCCTCGGGGCGTTGGCCGACATCCTGCGCGCGCTGGCGCCCGAGCGCAGCGTCGCGATCTATCCCGAATGGGACTGCCTGCCGTTCGACCGCGCCTCGCCCTCGCGCGGCACCATGGGAGCCCGCACGGGCGTCCTGCGCTGGCTGACCGATGCGAAGAACCTGCCCGACATCGTGCTCACCACCGCGCCGGCGCTGATCCAGCGGGTGCCGCCGCCGGAGACCTGGGCCGACGCCCATCTGGAGATCCGCGTCGGCGACCGCCTCGATCCGCAAGCCTTGACGACGGACCTCCAGCGCCTTGGCTACATCCTCGACGACCGGGTCGACGAGCCCGGCGAGGTGGCCGTGCGGGGACGCACCGTCGACGTGTTCCCGGCCGCCGCCGAGCGCCCGTGCCGAATCGAGCACGACGACGCCCGCGTCACCGCCATCCGCTCCTACGATCCCGTGTCGCAACGGTCGCTCGCGGATGCGGCGGTCCTGGTCATCGATCCGGCCACCGAGATCGTCCTGCCCCGCGACACCGGCACGGCCCTGCGCCCGTTCACCGGCCAGGAGCATGGGCTGCCCCGCCTGTACCCGCACCTCGTCACGCCCCTCGATTACGTGCCCGGCGCCCGCCTGGTGATCGAAGCCGGAGCGCAGGACCGCGCCGCCGCGTTCTTCGAGCAGATCGCGGAAGGGCGCGAGGGTGCGGGCCTTGCGGCCCCCCTGCCCTACGACCTCTATCTCACCCCCGATGAATGGACCGCCCTTCAGAGTGCGCGCCCCGTCGCGACCGCCTCCGCGGCAGATGCCGAGTCCATCGCCCTGCCGACCTTCGTCACGAAGGCGCGGCCCGGCCCGGCCTTCGCAGAGGCGTTGCGCGGCCACGTCGCGGCGGGGGAGCGCGTGCTGCTCACGGGACCGACGGAGGCCCTGCCCCGCCTCGTGCGCGCCGCCGAAAAGGCGCTGTCCCGCAAGGCCCGCAAGGTCGCGGGCTGGGCCGATGTGGACGCTGCGCCGGCCGGCGACCTGCTCGTCCTCGCCGCGCCCATCGAAGCGGGATTCCGCGTACCCGACCAGGGCATCGCCGTGATCGCGGCGGCCGATCTCTTCGGCAGCCGGGTGGCCGCGGCCAGCGGCGGGCAGGCCGCGATCCTCCCCATGGGCGAGGTCGATCTGCGGGTGGGCGACGTGGCCGTCGACCGGGACAATGGCCTGTGCGTGTTCGAGGGTCTGGAATCCGTCGGCACGGGCGAGGGCACGGAGGACGCCCTGCGCCTGCGGTTCGCGGGCGACACCGTCCTGATGGTGCCGGTGAGCCAGGCCGACCGCATCTGGCGCTATGGCTCCGAGCCCGACGCCGTGACCCTCGACCGCCTCGACGGCGGCTCGTGGGGGCGCCGGCGCCTGGAAACCGAGGCGACCCTCGCCAAGGCCGCGCGCCAGATGCTGAAGGATGCCGAGGCGCGCAGCGCCGTCATGGCTCCGGTGCTGGCCCCACCCGAGCGCGAGATGGAGCGCTTCGCCGCCGGCTTCGGCTTCAACCTCACGGCCGATCAGGCCAGCGCCGTCGAGAGCGCGCTCGCCGACCTCGCCTCGGGCCGCCCCATGGACCGGCTCGTTTGCGGCGATGTCGGCTTCGGCAAGACCGAGGTGGCCCTGCGCGCCGTGGCGGCCGCTCTGTTTTCCGGCAAGCAGGTCGCCGTCGTGGCCCCCACGACCGTGTTGGTGCGCCAGCACGTCCAGACCTTCCAGCGCCGCTTCAGTCGGTTCGGCATCGAGGTCGCCCATCTGTCGCGGCTCGTCTCCCCGACGGAGGCCAAGCGGGTGAAGGCGGGGCTCGCCTCCGGCGCCATCCGCCTCGTCGTCGGCACGCAGGGTCTGGCCGCCAAGGGCGTCGCCTTCGCCGATCTCGGCCTCATGGTCATCGACGAGGAGCAGCGCTTCGGGGCCAAGCTCAAGCAGAGCCTGCGCCAGGCGGCCGGCGACGGCCACGTGATGACCCTCACGGCGACCCCGATCCCCCGCACCCTGCAATCGGCCCTCGTCGGCCTGCAATCGCTGAGCGTCATCGCGACCCCGCCGAGCGTGCGCCAGCCCATCCGCACCGTGCTTATGCCGTTCGACGACGGCGCCGTGCGGGCCGCGCTGATGCGCGAGCACCGGCGCGGCGGCCAGAGCTTCGTCGTGTGCCCGCGCGTCGAGGACATCGCCCCCATGGCCAGGCGTCTCGCCGCCCTGGTGCCCGAACTCGAGACCCTGGTCGCCCACGGCGACCTCAAGGCCGCCGAGATGGACGACGTCATGGTCCGTTTCGCCGACGGCGAAGGCGACGTGCTGCTCGCCACCAGCATCATCGAGAGCGGCCTCGACGTTCCGCGCGCCAACACGATGCTGGTGTGGGAGGCCGAACGCTTCGGGCTGGCCCAGCTCCATCAGCTCCGCGGCCGGGTCGGGCGCGGGCAGCGGCGCGGGGTGGCCTACCTTCTGAGCCGGCCCGAGAAGCCCCTGACCCCGGCGACGGAGAAGCGCCTGCGCACCCTGGAGGCCCTCGACCGCCTGGGAGCGGGCTTCGCCATCAGCGCCCGCGACCTCGATCTGCGCGGGGCCGGCGACCTCGTCGGCGAGAACCAGGCTGGGCACGTGAAGCTCATCGGACTCGGCCTCTACCAGCATCTGCTCCAGCTCGCCCTGCGGGCCGCCAAGGGCGAAACCGCCGAGGATTGGACGCCCGAGATCCGCCTCGGACTCACCGGCAGCGTGCCGGCCGACTACGTACCGGAACCCGAGCTGCGCCTGAGCCTCTACACCCGGCTGTTGCGCCTGCGGTCCCTGGAGGAAGTGGAGGCCCTGCGCGGCGAGGTCGAGGACCGGTTCGGCCCCCTGCCCGCGGCGGTGGACGATCTCTTCACCCTCGCCCGGCTGCGGGTCGGCTGCTGCGCCCTCGGGATCGCGCGGCTCAGCGGCGGTCCCCAGGGACTGGCGGCCGACCTCCATGCGGATGCCCCAGCCCTGCTCGTGCCCGTGGCCGAAGACTTGATGCGCAAGGATCGCCGGGTTCTGCTGCGTCGCGGGAGCGAATGCGCAGCCGAGCGCGGTCGCCTCGCCATCGGCTTCCTCGAACGCCTTGGAGAGACGCGTCAGCGCGGTTGAATACCCAACGGTTGCGTCAGCCGGGCGATTGCCTGTGATCCCACCGCCACGGTTGTCGAAAGACGATCGGGGAGGTCTTGCATGGCGGCGGGCCGGGGCTTAGCGGTGCTCGATAAGCCGTTGAAAAACAACAGTTTATCATAATTCTAAACAACACGCTGTGCCCTCCCGCGCGCCCTCAGGCGCACGCGATGACGCGTGCCTGCGCGACGGAGAGTTCGCCATGTCCGCCCTCGTGACACCTGCCCCTATAGCCTTTGTCCCTGCGGCCTCCGCCATCGCCCGCCTTGCCCTCGCGGGTGTCTCGCTCCTCGCCCTCGCCGGCGTGGCCGAGGCCCAACAGAGCGCCGTCACCCTCGAGACCCTGAGCGTCGAGGGCAGCGGCGCCGGCCCCGGTGGCGGCGGCGCGCCCGGGCGGAGCCAGCCCGAGACCGCGCGGGGCCCCGTGCCCGGCTACGTCGCCAGCCGCAGTGCCACGGCGACGAAGACCGACACGCCCCTCATCCGCACGCCGCAATCCATCAGCGTCATCGGCGCGCAACAGATCGAGGCGCAGCGCTCGCAGACGATCTCGGAGGCCGTGCGCTACACGCCGGGCATCTACGCCAACCAGTTCGGTCCCGACACGCGCCTCGACTGGTTCCTCATTCGCGGCTTCTCGGCCACGGAGACCGGCCTGTTCCGCGATGGTTTGCAGCTGTTCCAGACCGCGTTCGCGAATTACCGCATCGATCCGTTCGGCGCCGAGCGCATCGAGGTCCTGCGCGGACCGGCCGCGACCCTGTTCGGCGGCTCGCCCGTCGGCGGCCTCGTCAACATCGTGTCGAAGCGCCCCACGACGGAGCCGTTCCGCTACGTCGAACTCGGCGGCGGCTCGTTCAACCAGCGCTACGCCGCCTTCGACGTCGGCGGCCCGGCCGACAGTTCCGGCCACTGGTTCTACCGCCTGACGGGCAAGCTGCAGAACAGCGACGCCCAGGTCCGGTTCGCACCGGAAGACCGCTACTACATCGCGCCGAGCCTCACCTATAAGCCGGACGGCGCCACCACCTTCACGGTGCTGACGAGCTTCCAGCGCGACGACACCGGGGGGGCGGGCCAGTTCCTGCCCTATCTCGGCACCGTTCGCCCCAACGCCTCGGGCCTGCGCATCGACCGCAAGCTCAACGCCAGCGATCCCCTGATCGACGGATACACCCGCAACCAGGCCAATCTCGGCTATGAGTTCGAGCACCACGTCGACGACGTGTGGACCGTGCGCCAGAACTTCCGGTTCTCGTTCACGGAGGTGCGCGACCAGCGCTACGTCGGCAACGGCTACGCCGACACCGCCCAGACCGAGCTCGCCCGCTACGGCTTCCTCACCACGCCGCGCGCCGGGCTGTTCACCGTCGACAACCAGGCGCAGGCGCGCTTCAGCGACGGGTTCTTCGGCCACACCGTGCTGATGGGCGTCGACTACAAACGCTATAGCCTGTCGGACAATCAGGGATCGACGCCGTTCCCACCGGAATTCCCGGTGCCGTCGCTCAACATCCTGTCGCCGCGCTACTTCCAGTTCAGCTCCACGCCGACCCCCTACCGCGTGGTCAATCAGCAGCTCCAGCAGACCGGCCTCTACCTCCAGGATCAGGTCGCGCTCACCGACCGCCTGACCTTCCTCGTCGGCGGCCGCCAGGATTTCGTCAGCAACGTCGTGCAGGACCGGCTGGTGCTGGCGAACTCCACGGTGCGGGACGAGACCGCCTTCACCGGGCGCCTCGGGCTCATCTACAACTTCGACAACGGGCTCGCGCCCTACGTGACCTACGGAACCTCGTTCAACCCGACGGCGGGCGTCGATGCGAACAACCGGCCGTTCAAGGCAGACCGGGGCGAGCAGATCGAGGTCGGCGCCAAGCTGCAGCCGGTCGGCTGGAATACCTTCTTCACCGTGGCGGCGTTCGACTTGGTGCGCTCCAACGTGCTGACGCCGAACCCGGCCAACGTGTTCACCAATCTGCAAATCGGCGCGGTGCGCTCGCGCGGCTTCGAGGCCTCGGCGACGGCGAACCTCGCCGAGGGGCTCAACCTCATCGCGTCCTACACGATCTACGGCCTACGGACGATCGAGGGGACGAATCTCGACCTCGGCCGAGTCCCGGTGGGCATCCCGGAGAATTTCGCCTCGCTCTGGGCCGACTACACGATCCCGGTCGGCGACTGGAAAGGCTTCGGCTTCGGCGGCGGCGTGAACTATGTCGGGCGCTCCTACGCCGATGTCGCCAACACCCTCACGGTACCCGAATACGTCACTTTCGACGCGGTGGTGCATTACGAGCGCGACGGCTGGCGTGCGGCGGTCAACCTCCAGAATGCCGGCGATAAGCGCTTCGTCTCGTCATGCTCCAGCGCGAACGCCTGCTTCTACGGCACCCAGCGGCGCATCACCGCGAGCCTAGGCTACCGCTGGTAAGGGGCGTCGCACGTCCCCCTCGAACGAGCACAGCCGCGAAGGTGGGCTCGAGTGCCCCACCGGGCAATCCCGAGCCCACCTTCGCGGCTGTCGCATGAGCCGTTCTGGGCGTGGACCGGGCTCACCCCCGGTCCCGCCGCCCCGCAAAAATCATTCGCAGACGCGGACGCGGCGGATGTGCTCGTCGCCGTAGGCGTCGATGTAGCCACGGCGTTCCGTGTGGCAGACCTCTTCCTCGACATAGACCGGGCGCGGCTCGCGGTAGACCGGGCGGCCGGGGTAGTAGCCGTTGTTCTGCGAGGAGGCGATGGCGCCCCCGATGGCGAGACCGCCGAGCACGCCGAGGGCCGCGGCGCCGCCGGGGCCGATGCCGTCGCGGGCCTGCGCCCCGGGCGTCATCGTGACGAGGAGCGTGCCGGCCATGGCCACGCCGAGGAGGGTCCGCTTCATGACGTCGTGTCCTTCGTGATTCTCAAGCATCGGGCGTCAGGGTGAAATCTGGACACCGAACGGTTGATGAATGGTAAGCGCGCGGCGTCCGCCCGGGGGTGATCCCGTGCGGTGTCGCACCGGGGACACGCGGGCGGAGGCATGCAAGCGGGTACAGTCACGCTGGCGGATAGGTGTGCTCGTCGGCGGGGAAGCGCCCGGCGCGGACCTCCTCGGCATAGGCCGCCACGGCGCCCTCGATCTGGGCGCGCAGGGAGCCGAACTGCTTGACGAATTTCGGGACGCGGTCGCTCAGGCCCAGCATGTCCTCCAGCACCAGGATCTGACCGTCGCAGGCCGTGCTGGCGCCGATGCCGATGGTGGCCGCCGTGATGCCGGGCGCCGTGGCGATGGCGCGGGCCACGGGCTCGACGATGCCTTCGAGAACGATGGCGAAGGCGCCGGCCTCGCTGATGGCCCGGGCATCCGCCAGGAGGCGCTGCTCGCCGTCGGCCTCGCGGCCCTGCACCCGGAAGCCCCCCATGGTGTTCACCGATTGGGGGGTGAGGCCGATATGGCCCATGACCGGAATGCCGCGCTCGACCAGGAAGGCCACCGTGTCGGCGAACTTGGCGCCGCCTTCCATCTTGATGGCGCCGGCGCCCGTCTCCTTCAGCACGCGGGCGGCGTTGAGGAAGGCCTGCTCGCGGCTCGCCTCGTAGGAGCCGAACGGCATGTCCACCACCACGAGGGCGCGCGACGTCCCCCGGATCACGGCCTGGGCCTGGACGATCATCATCTCCAGGGTCACCGGCAGGGTCGATTCCATGCCGTGCATCACCATGCCGAGGGAATCGCCGACCAGGATGAAGTCGCAATGCGGATCGAGGATGCCGGCGGTGTGGGCGTGATAGGCCGTGAGCGCGATGATCTTGACGCCCGCCGCCTTGCGCTTGGCGAGATCGACGGCACGGATGCGGCGCGACTGGACAACTTGGGACATCGGACTCCACCGGGCTCACGGCCCCCGCAGGGCGGGCGCAGGGCACCCCTCGAGGGTGCAGGGCACCCGCCAGAAGGAAGCGGGCACAGGTGGAACGAGTCATACACCCGCGCGGCACGAAACGCGCGCTCCCGCGCGAACGAAGCGCAGAGTTTGAAAGGTCTTTGTGATGTAAATTACTTGGACAACACTGAGCCTCACCCGCTGCGGTGACGGGCGATGGCGTCGCCGTCCCGCACTCTTCGGTGGGCGTTCCCTCCCTAGACTTGGGGCGCCGTGTGCGCGCCTTTCTTCCGCCACAACCCGGCCGGTGTCAACTGCGAACAGGGTCCCGGCTTGAAATCCGTCCGTTCGAAGCCATGACCCACGTCCGGAAGCCCTGGACCGCTTCGAGACGGTGGGCCCTCAATCGAGGTCCATGGTCCGCTCGAAGGCGCTGGCGCTCGATTCCTGTCCCTTGGGATCGATGACGAGGATGTCCTTGAAGCCGCGCCGGGCCAGTTCCCAGGTCTTCTCGAGGGCCTGATCGGCGGTGCCGCACGCGAAGGTCGCGCTCCGTCCGAGGTGATCGTTCGCCTTGACCTTGTACAAATCCGGTCTCCCGTGTGCCTGGCGCGCAGCATACGCCAGCCGGCGGCATCGCACGAGCGGCGTGAACGATCCCCCGCCGTCGAACGGGCCGAGGCCCTAGCGCTGGGCCTCGCCGCGGCCCCGCGCCGCCCAGGCTGGGTCCTCCTTCACCACGGTCGTCTCGTGCGTCTCCTGCCAGCCCTCGATCCCCGTGGGGAACCAGTGCACGCCGGTGTAGCCGGCCTGGACGAGGCGCTTGCCGGCGTTCCAGCTGCCCCAGCAATCGGGGCGGCAGAAGGTGACGATGGCCTTTGCCTTGTCGCCGCCCGTCAGTTCCGCGACGCGGGCGAGGAACAGGGCTTCGTGCGCGGGGTCGAGGGGGGCGGCCCCGGCGCTGGGCATCCATACGGCGCCGGGGATGCTGCGATGGGCCGGGAGCCACGGCTTGTCGGCGGCCATGCCGGCGGGGCGCCGGTCCGCCAGGGCCACGTCGATCAGCACGGGCTTGGCCTCGGCCACCACCCGGTCGAGGCCGTCGATGTCGAGCACCACCGCGCCCTTCAGGGTCGGCGGCGTGTAGCCCTGCTGCGGCCCGGTGTGGAAGCCCTCGGGCTCGGGCACGTCGACGGGCGAATCGGCCGGGGCCGCCGCCATGGTCCCGAGGGCGAGGAAGGCAGCGGCGGCGAGGCGAGGAAGGAACATCATGCCGGACCTCCCGCTCAGTTGCTCGGGGCCGGCACGGGGAAGCTGTGCTCCCAGCGACCGTCCTGGTTGTCGGAGGCGACCACCGTCACGGGCGCCTGGCCCTCGGGCAGGAACGCGAAGTTGATCACCGGGTTCGACGCGATGGAGATGTCCCCGTCCAGGGTCAGGATGTTGCGCCCGCCCTGCGAGACTACGACCTTCTGGATGTAGCGCGCCGGGGTGTAGTCGCGGGTCACCTGGTTCATCTGCATGCCGGAAAAGTTCGGATGGCGGATCATCAGCGTCGCCTCCGTGGATTTGGCCCCGGGAGCCCCTTCGGCGAACTTCATCCGCATGTCGCCCATGCCCTTCATCGCCTCCTCGTCGCTCATCCCCATGGGGGCCGAGCAGCCGCCGGAGGCTTTGACGAACTTCGTCGTTTCGAACAGCCCGCCATCCTTGGTCCGCACCACGGCGTGGACGTTGGTGTAATTGTTCACCCGCACCCGGAGCTTGATCTCGCCCGGATCGGCGGCGGGGCCGAAGGTGATGTTGGCCGCGTAGGGCGACGGGTTGTCGTCGATCACCAGGGACACGCCCGCGACCTTATCCTTCTCCGGCATGGTCAGGGTGATGGGCACCAGGGCGGCGTCCAACGCCCGGACCGGGGCGTCGACTTTCACCAGGGTGTCGGTGTGCTGCACGGCCTTGTCGCCGAAGATCGAGGTGCGGATCTCGTTCCAGCGCGCTTGACGCTCGGCGTCCGTGTCCGAGGCGCCGGCGGCGAGAACGGGACCGGCCAGCAGGGCGGCCGCCGGGAGCGACGCGGCGAGCGACAGGGCGAGGGCGGCGGTGAACGGCTTCATGGCGTGTCTCCTCTTGAGGGTAACATGGGGCGGGATCACTCCCATTCGAGTTCCTTGAAGGCCTGGGTCACGTTGCGGCCGTTGTAGAGGTCGAACAGCGCCCACTTGTCGGCCTCCGACCGGCCGATGGTGGCCACCGCCTTCTCGATGGGCATGTCGCCGGCCAGCGCCTTGCGGGTCTCGTCGCGCAGGGTGGCGAGGTAGTGGGTCAGGTCGGCCAGGGCGGGCGCGAACTCCACCAGGGTCGGGCCGTGGCCCGGCACCGCCTTCGTCGCCCCCATGGCTTTGAGCACCTCCGCCTCCTTCAGCCAGCCGACGAGGCTGCCGTCGAGGGACGGAATGCGGGTGACGAACAGGAGGTCGGCGGGAAACAGGATGCCGGAGGCCGAATCCCGCATGGAGAGGTCGCAATTGGTGTGCGCCACCCCGTGGGCGTGGAAGGTGAGCCGGCGCCCGCCGAGATCGATCTCGGCGCGATCCGCGACTTCGAGGGTCGGATACACCACTCGCCCGGCCTTCTCGGGCCCCAGAATCTCGACGAGGCGGGTGCGGTAATAGTCGCCGCGCGCATCCAGGGCCGCGCGCAGGGCATGATGGCCGATGAAGACCGGCTTGTCCGCCGCGAACGCCTCGGCCCCGAAGCAATGGTCGGGATGGACGTGGGTGAGCACCACGTGGCTGATGGGCTTGTCCGTGCGGGCTCTGATCTGCCCGCGCAGCCATTGCCCATCGGCGAGACTCCCGCCGGATTCGGTGACCAGCACGGAGGTCTCGCCGACGATGAAACCGATATTGGCGATGGCGTCGTCGTTGTCGGGCGACGCCTCGGCGTCGGGCCCGCGCCGGATGAAGATGCCGGGGCCGACCTCGTCCAGGGCGAACCCCTCCGCCGAGCGCCCGAGGGTCGGCAGGCAGCACAGGCACAGGCCACCGAACAGGGCCAGCCCGCCGCGCAGGGCCTGGCGCCGGTTCGATCGAAGGCTTCGCGCAATGGGGCGCGGATCCACGAGGCCATCCTGGGCCGGCATACGAGACGTCCTCCGCTTGTTTTCTTGACTACCATTTAGTAGGTAGATTTATTCTGCCGTCAATGGCACATTTTCGCGACCTTTCCTTTCCTGCCTGCGAATACGTTCCTCACGCACCCCCGAAACCGGAATTATTCCTCGTCCCATTGCCGCGCTGGAATTCGAGCCGCGCTGGAACTTGGCTCGCTCAGGAAATTCGGCTCGCCCAGGAGATTTGCCCCGTCCATGAGAGACACGCGTGCGGAACTGCTGCTCCAGGCCGAGCCCCTGATCCGGGGCCGGGGGTATTCTGGCTTCAGCTACGCCGACTTGGCCGCGGTGGTGGGTATCCGCAAAGCGAGCATCCACCACCATTTCCCGACCAAGGCCGATCTCGCCCTCGCCCTGGTGGGGGCCTACGACGCCCGCTACGATGCGGCCCTCGCGGCGATCTTGGCCCAGACGACCGACGGGGTCGCGCGGATCGAGGCCTATGGCCGGCTCTATCTCGGGGGCGTCGAAGACGACCTCGGCTGCCTGTGCGCCGTGCTGGCGGTGGAGCGCGACACCCTGCCGGAGCCCGTCCGCATCGCCGTCACCCGGTTCTTCGACAAGCACATCGCTTGGCTGGAGGCTGTCCTCGCCGACGGGCTCCGCGACGGCGGCGTGCGGGCGGACGTGATCCCCGCCTCATCGGCCCGGCTGGTGGTGGCGACCCTGGAGGGCGCGCTTCTCCTGGAACGCGTGCTCGCCGGCACGACGGGATTCCGGGAAACCCTCGGCGCCCTGTGCGACGCCTTGCGGCCGCCCCGTGCCGGTCGAGTGGCGCGAACCTGACGGATGGCACGCGCTCGAAGCGTTCGAGACGGGCGGGGTCGTGACTGTCCGGGCCCGAGCGAGAGGGGAGGGAAGCAGCAGCCGAGGTCGCCGCACCGACTGCCGACCCTTGTCGGAGGCGCAACGTCAGCCCCCGCCCCTAGGCCGAAACGGGCAAGGATGACCGCGGTTTCCGTCACGTCACCCGCCGGGTCCGTGCGGTGAGCTTGTTTCCGTCCGGATCGCGAAGGTAAGCGACGAACGCCCCGTTCGGGCGCTCTGCGGGCGGGCTCTCGATCGCGGCACCGCCATGCTCGGTGCCGGCCCGGTGCCACGCGAGAACATGCTCGCGGCTCGCTGCGGCGAGACCGATCGTCCCGCCATTGGCCGCGGTCGCCGGCTTGCCGTCGATGGGTTTCGTGATCATCAGTCGACCCCCCTCATGGGCGTAGATCAGCCTGCCCCTGGCATCCATCTCGCCGGGCTTGCCTCCCAGCGCGGCGAATGTGGCGTCGTAGAAGCGACGGGCCTGCTCCAGATCGTTGCTGCCGATCATGACGTGCGTGAACATACGTTCTCTCCGGGAAGGGGCGGCACGCGATCGCTGTGCTCGAATGGCCGAGACGAACGTTCGCCGCGTGCCGATGCACCCCTATGGGTCTGCCGAACCAGTACTTCCCGATCCGGGCTGTGTGGAAACCTCGAGGTCGTCATAGGGTGGGAAAGGGTTTTCCAGCCCCCCGGTTCGCGCGGGCGACCCGCCATCCGCGGTGCATGGAACGTCATCTGAAATGCCCGGATGGGCGCCATGCCGAAGGCCGTTCGACACGTCCGGCCCCGAAACATCTGCTCACGAACCTGATTTCCGGTCGGGAACCATCAGCAGCCCGATGAGGACGAAGGCCGGCACGAGCACGCACCAGAAGGACAAGGCGGCGATCCCGAAGGCTCCCGCCAGTGCGCCCGCCGCGAAGGCCGCCACGGCGGACAGCGTACGCCGCAGGCGGGTGCTGACCTGCTCATCGAGCTTCGCCCCGCACAGGCGGTCGGTCACGTCGATCACGGCCTGCGTGACGTTCACGGTCATCACCGTCGTCGCCGCCAGGTGGCCGATCACGAGACGCCCGATGCCGTTCTGAATGCCCATCGCGGCAACACCGAGCATGCCGACGCCGATCGCCTTCGCGCCATCCGGTGAGCCGAGCGGCGACATGGCCACGCCCGCGATGGCGAAGGCGATCAGGACGGTGGCTTCGAGCGCCAGCAAGGGGCGCAGCGGCGGCGATCCTCTTCTCTCCAGGGCCAAGGCGATCAGGCGCGTCACAGCCACGGCGAGGATGAACATCGGTAGGGCGAGCAGCTTGGCGAGGACGCCCGTCGAGGTGGAGACCAATTCCGCACCGATCAGAACGAAGTTGCCTGTCACATGCGCCGTGAAGAGGCCGGTCAGGGCGATGAAGGCGGCAGCGTCCACGAACCCCGCGGTGAACGCGAGCCCGACCCCAATCAAAGCGTCTTTCCCGGCACGAATGGGCATGGTGCTTCGGTCCCCTCGCCGCTCCGAGCCAACGTCGAATAGCGACCGGTAAATGTCGGCTTCGAAGGAATGCTAGCGAACTTCAGCATGCCTGACACGGGTCGCATGCGGCCTCGGCAGCGGAGTAGCGAGCCTCGGATGTCCGCGACGAACGTCGCCACACGGCGCGTCGACAGTGCGGGCTCCACCTCCAGTCCCTTCTCCAGGCTACGGACCTCGCACGGCGGGATACCACCCTCGCGCACTCCCTCACCTCCTCGCAGACGATCGCATTCCTGGATTTTAACGCGACGCGGCCCTCCTCGCCGGTGGGGAGCGACCGCGTGTGCCTGTCTCCCTGCGGAGGCGGGCGGAACCCCATCGCCCCCGCTCCACAAGGGAGAAGGAGGAGCCCCCGTACCTCGCTCGGAGCGATCGGCGCTCTCGCCGATGTATGGATCCACCAGCCCGCAGCGAGGAAGCGAAGGCTGGAGTAATGCGCCGGCCGAGCCGGGACGGCCTTCCATCGCAAGGCGATGATACAATATAACACCCCGACACCCGGCCAAAGCCGTCCCCGGAAACCCGAAAAGAGCCGCCATGTCCGAAAGCCCGAACTCCGACAGCCCGAACGCCGGCGCCCAAAAAATCCCCGTGACCGTGCTCACGGGCTATCTCGGGGCCGGCAAGACCACGCTCCTCAACCGCATCCTCACGGAGAACCACGGCAAGCGCTACGCGGTGATCGTCAACGAGTTCGGCGAGATCGGCATCGACAACGACCTCGTCATCGGCGCCGACGAGGAAGTGTTCGAGATGAACAACGGCTGCGTCTGCTGCACCGTGCGCGGCGACCTCATCCGCATCATGGACGGCCTGGTGAAGCGGCGCGGCAAGTTCGACGCGATCATCGTCGAGACCACGGGCCTCGCCGACCCCGCCCCCGTCGCCCAGACCTTCTTCATCGACGAGGATGTCGGCGGCGCCGCCCGCCTCGACGCCGTGGTGACGGTGGCGGACGCCAAATGGCTCGCCGACCGGCTCAAGGACGCCCCCGAGGCCAAGAATCAGATCGCCTTCGCGGACGTGATCCTGTTGAACAAGGCCGATCTCGTCGAGCCGGCCGACCTCGACCGCGTCGAGGGGCTGATCCGGTCGATCAACCCCTACGCCAAGGTTCACCGCACCAGCCGCTGCGACGTGCCCCTCGATCAGGTGCTGGACCGCAACGCCTTCGACCTGTCGCGCATCCTCGACATCGAGCCCGACTTCCTCGAGGAGGGCCACCATCACCATCACGACGACGAGATGCAGTCGGTCTCCGCCCGCATCGACGGCCCGGTGGACCCCGAAAAGTTCATGCCGTGGATCTCGACCCTGACCCAGGTGCAGGGGCCGGACATCCTGCGCTGCAAGGGCATCGTCGCGTTCCCGGAGGAGCCCCAGCGCTTCGTATTCCAGGGCGTCCACCAGATCCTCGACGGCGACCTCCAGGGTCCGTGGAAGGACGGCGAGGCCCGCGTGTCGCGGGTGGTGTTCATCGGGCGCAAGCTCGACGGGCAAGCGATCCGCGCCGGCTTCCTCGACTGCGCCGCCTGAGGCACCATGCGCCGGGCGAGGTCGGAGGGCTCCGGCCCACGCACCGCGGCCGGTTGCCCGACCGGAGGGAGCGCCCGCTGACCCGTCGCCTCGCCCTCGCGTCCCTCCTGACACTGGCGGCGGCGTTGCCGGCCGGCACGCCCGTGCAGGGCGCGCACCGGGACTCGGCGCCGGCCGCGCGGCGGAACGACGGCTTCGCCCACCTGTGCGAGCCGCCGCTCAAGTTCGCGGCCGGCACCTGCGTCGGGGACTGCCCGGCGGGCTATCGCGATACCGGCCTGGGCACCTGTAGCTTCCAGCGCATGGGCGACTGAGCGACCCGGCGACGCTTCGGGAGGGATACGAGCGTGACGCCCATCCGAACCCGGCCCCGATTTGGTCACGGTGAGGCGCCACACGAGCCTCTCGAACCCGATGTCCCACATCGGGACACGTCCGGCGACGCGCCCTCTTCGCGCCGCCTCGCCCCCCGGGGCGGACGCTGGCAGCCCCCGTCGGAGAGGTCCGAGCAATGAAGAAACGTGTTTTGGGCGGGATGCTCCTCGGCCTGCTGGCGGTGCCGGCGACCGTGCAGGCGGCGAGCAACACAGTAGTCGGCGTCGGCACGGGCGCCGTCGCGGGTGCCGTGGTCGGCGGTCCCATCGGGGCCGTGGTCGGCGCGGTGGTGGGCGGCGTCGTCGGCTCCAATTCCGAGCGGGCTCGGCCCCGCCGCGTCCGCCGGGCCAAGGCCGTGCGCACACGGCGCCAGGCGGCGCAGGCCCGGCCCGTGAACGTCGCCGAGCGTGGCGAGGAAGCCCGCCGGCCGATCCCGGCCGCGGCGACCACGGGATCGGTGACGGCCCCGCGCCCGCCCGCCACCACCCAGCCCGCCACCACCTGGCAGAATCCGCGCTGAGCGAACCGCCCGGCGGGGGTGCCGGAGCGGGGGCGGCCCGTGCTATGGGCGGCGCCCCAATCCCATCCGCCCAACGGATCGAGCCCCCATGCGAACCATCGTCTACGCCGACGGCGGATGCGACCCCAATCCCGGCCCCGGCGGCTGGGGCGTGGTGATCCAGGCCGAGACCGGCACCATCGAGCTGTGCGGCGGCGAGCGTTCCACCACCAACAACCGCATGGAATTGACGGCCGCCATCAGCGCACTCTCCCACTTCCCCGAGGGGGCCGCCCTCGAGATGCGCTGCGACAGCCAGTACGTCATCAAGTCGGTGACGGAATGGATGAAGGGCTGGAAGGCCAAGGGCTGGCGCACGAGCACCGGCCCGGTCAAGAACGTCGATCTCATGCAGACCCTCGACACCCTGGCGGCCCGGCGCGACGTGCGCTGGACCTGGGTGCGCGGCCACACCGGCGAGGCCGGCAACGAGCGGGCCGACCGCCTCGCCGCGCAAGGACGCCGGCAGGCCCTGGCGGCCCCCGCCGGATCGGCCGTCGGGACGGCCACGACCACCACCACGCTTCCGGCCTCGGTTTCGGCCGCGCCGATCCCGAGCCCGCCCGCCCCGGCCCGCCTCACCGGGACGGCGGCGCTGGCCGCCGCCATGGCGGCCCCGCCCCGCACCACGCCGATTCCCGTCGATCTGGCGCTCGGCCTCGACGTCTCCCGCGCCGCCAAGGCCGCCGGCCTCACGGCGCCGGCCTTCGTCGAGGAAGCGATTCGCGTCGCCCTCCATCTCGGCCCCGAGGCCTTCGCCCGCGCCCGCGAAGCGGCCAAGGGCGCGAAGCTCCCGTGACCGCAGCGGCGCTGCCGGCGGCCTTCTTCGCGCGGCCGGCGGTGCAGGTCGCGCGCGATCTCGTCGGCTGCGTGTTGCGGGTCGACGGGGTCGGCGGGCCCATCGTGGAGACGGAGGCCTACGACCGGACCGACCTGGCCTCGCACAGCTTCGCCGGCCCGACGCGGCGCAACGCCAGCATGTTCGGCCCCGCCGGTCACGCCTACGTCTACCGCTCCTACGGCCTGCACTGGTGCCTCAACCTCGTCTGCGAACCGGGCAGCGCCGTGCTCCTGCGCGCCCTCGAGCCGCGGTACGATCCGGCGACGATGGCGGCACGGCGCGGCCTCGACGATCCGCGCCGGCTCTGCGCCGGACCGGGCCGTTTGTGCCAGGCGCTCGGCGTGACGGACGCGCAGGACGGCGTTCCACTGGACCGTGCGCCGTTCCACCTCGCCTTCGGCGCGCCGGACGGCACGGTGGTGGCCTGCGGCCGCATCGGCCTCACCCGCGCCGTCGAGACGCCCTGGCGCTTCCTCGTCGCGGGATCGCGCTTCGTCAGCCGGCCCGTCCGCCCCCGGCCCCGGCAGGGGGACTGACACCGTAGCCCCAACGTCATGCGGGCGCCCACCGGGACCGATTGATACCGGCTGCCGACCCTGCGCATGATCCGCCGCCTCCGGCCAAGATCGGCCCGGTTGACCGCAACTCGACGCCCGTCCGCCTGTCACGCGGAGGTGCGAGGATGGTTCGAGCGCGTGAAAGGATCGACGATCATGGGCAGCGAAGCAGCCACGGCCCTGGCCAGTGCCCAGGCGCGCTCGATCCGCGACGACCTTCTCAACGCGGCGGCGGATATCGTCGATCGCCGCGACGGTCCGGGCGGCTTCGTGCGCGACCTGTTCGGGCGCACCTCGCCGGAGGATCTGGCGCCCTATACACCGGACGCCCTGGCCGATCTGGCGCTGGCCGCCCGTCAGCATCTGGCCGCGCCCCGCAGGGCCGGCGCCCCGTCGGACCTGCGCCTGTCCGATCTGACCGTCGACCGGGACGGCCGGCCACGTGAACTCACCGTCGTCGAAGTGGTCAACGACAACCGGCCGTTCCTCCTCGACTCGACGCTCGCCGAGTTGACCGAACAGGGGCTGACACCGCACCTCGTCGCCCACCCGATCCTTGGCGTGGAGCGCGACGCGGACGGCGACCTCGTGCGGGTGGTCGGCGAGACCACGGCGGACGCCCACGCGGCCTTCACGCGCGAGAGCTTCATCCATCTCCACCTCGACCGCCTCGATGCCGGCGAGGCCCGCGACCGCCTCGAGGCCGGCCTCACGGCCGTGTTCCGCGATGTCGCCCGCGCGACGGACGATGGAGACGCCATGCTGGCGCGCCTCGCCGCCCTGGCACAGGATTACGCGACGGGACGGACATCCCTGCCGGAGGCTGAAGTCCGGGAGGCGCACGCCTTCCTCGAATGGCTGCGCGATGGCCACTTCACGCTGCTGGGCCTGCGCGAGTACGACCTCACCGGCGGCACCCATGCGGTGGTGCCGGAGGCCAACCGGGGCGTCCTGCGCGACCCCGCCGTCGAAGTCCTGCGGCGCGGACGGACGCTCGCCGACGACACGCCCGAGATCCGCGCCTTCCTCGAAGAACCGCAGGCGCTCCTCGTCACCAAGGCGAGCGTGAAGTCGCGGGTCCACCGCGCCGCCCATCTCGACTATGTCGGAGTCAAGCTGTTTTCCCCGGACGGGACCTTGTCCGGCGAAGTCCGCCTCGTCGGCCTGTTCACGGCCGCCGCCTACACCGCCCTGGCACGCGAAGTCCCCTACCTCCGCGAAAAGGTCGCCGCCGTGGTCGCGAAGGCCGGCCTCGACCCGACGAGCCACGCCGGACGCAGCCTGCTCAACGTACTGGAGACCTATCCCCGCGACGACCTGTTCCAGATCACCGTCGATCGCCTCTACCGCTTCACACTCGCCATCGGCAGCCTCGCGGAAGGGCCGCGCATCCGCGTCCTGTCCCGGCCCGACCGCTTCGGCCGCTTCGTCTCGCTCCTCGTCTACGTGCCGAAGGACCGCTACGATTCACAGGTCCGCCTGCGCGTCGGCGCCTACCTCGCCAGGGAATACGGCGGCCGGCTCTCGGCGGCCTATCCGGACTTCCCCGAAGGCCCGCTCGCCCGGACCCACTACATCATCGGCCTGCCCGAGGACGGCGCGGCCGAGCGCGACCCCGCCAGCCTGGAGGCGGGGATCGGCGCCCTGGTGCGAACCTGGAGCGACGACCTGCGTCTCGCCCTCGCGGAGGCGATGCCCGGCCGGCAGGCCCGGGCGCTGGCCGCCCGCTACACAGACGCGTTCTCGGCCGCGTATCGCGAAAACTTCGCGCCCGCCGTCGCCATCGCCGACATCGCCATCCTCGAAGCCCTGAGCGAAGCGCGCCCGCGCGCCGTCGATATCGGCCGGCGCGACACCGACCCGGCTCACCAGATCCGCCTCAAGGTGTTTTCGCGGGGGGCATCGCTCTCCCTGTCCGACCGGGTGCCGGCCCTTGAGAATCTCGGCTTCCGGGTGATCAACGAGCGGACCTATCGCGTCCGGACCGGGGACGGGCCGGACGGTGCACAGGTCTGGCTCCACGACATGCTGCTGGAGCGGGCCACCGGGGCGCCCATCGACCGGGACCGGCTGGAAGCCCCCCTGGAAGCCGCGCTCCTCGCCATCGCGGCGGGCGAAGCGGACTCAGACGGCTACAACCGCCTCGTGCTGGAGGGCGACCTCGGCTGGCGCGATGTCGCCCTCCTGCGCGGCCTCGGGCGCTACCTGCGCCAGCTGCGAATCCGCTACGGGCAGGATTACCTCGCCGCGACCCTCAGCCTGCATCCGGCCATCGCCGGCCGGATCGTCGCCCTGTTCCACGCCCGGTTCGATCCGGCGGGACAAGAGGAGGCCGGGAAGGACCGCACGGCACGCGAAGCCGCCATCCGGGCGGAGATCGAGACGGCGCTGGGCGAGGTCACCAGTCTGGACGAAGACCGAATCCTGCGCCGCTTCGTCAATCTGGTCGAAGCCGCCGTACGGACGAACTTCTTCCAACGCCACGACGACGGCGGGATGCGCGAAACCATCGCGTTCAAGTTCGCCTGCGCCAAGGTGAACGGCATGCCCCTGCCACGCCCGTTCTTCGAGATCTTCGTCTACGCGCCGCGCCTGGAGGGCGTGCACCTGCGCTACGGCTACGTGGCCCGCGGCGGCCTGCGCTGGTCCGACCGGCCGGAGGATTTTCGGACCGAGATCCTGGGCTTGGTGAAGGCCCAGCAGGTCAAGAACGCCGTCATCGTGCCGGTGGGCGCCAAGGGCGGCTTCTTCCCCAAGCGCCTGCCGCCGGCCTCCGACCGCGAAGCCTGGCTCGCGGAAGGTACAGAGAGCTACCGCGTCTTCATCCGCACCCTGCTGGAACTCACCGACAACATCGTCGACGATGCGATCCGGCCGCCGGCCGACACGGTGCGCCACGATTCCGACGACGCCTACCTCGTGGTGGCGGCCGACAAGGGCACCGCCACCTTCTCGGACATCGCCAACGCCCTCTCCCTGGAGCGCGGCCACTGGCTCGGCGACGCCTTCGCCTCGGGCGGCAGCCAGGGTTACGACCACAAGCGCATGGGCATCACCGCGCGGGGCGCCTGGGAAGCGGTCAAGCGCCACTTCCGCGAGATGGATGTCGACGTCCAGGCCGACCCGGTCACCGTCGTGGGCGTCGGTGACATGTCGGGCGACGTGTTCGGCAATGGCATGCTGCTGTCGCGGAGCCTCCGGCTCGTCGCGGCCTTCGACCACCGCGACATCTTCCTCGACCCCGCGCCCGATCCGGCCGCGAGCTTCGCCGAGCGCCAGCGTCTGTTCGACCTCGGGCGTTCGAGCTGGCGCGACTACGACACCGGGCTGATCTCGACCGGCGGCGGCGTGTTTTCCCGCAGCCTGAAGACGATCCCCCTCTCGCCCGAGATCCAGGCCGTGCTGGGGTTCGAACGCGCCGAGGCGACGCCGGCCGAGGTGATGCAGGCGATCCTCAAGGCCCCCGTCGACCTCCTGTGGTTCGGCGGCATCGGCACCTATGTCCGCGCCGGCTCCGAGACCGACGAGGAGGCCGGCGACCGGGCCAACGACGCCGTGCGCATCACCGGTTCGGTCCTGCGTGTCAGGGTCGTCGGCGAGGGCGCCAATCTCGGCCTGACCCAGCGCGGGCGGATCGAGGCGGCGCGGGGCGGAATCCGCCTCAACACCGACGCCATCGACAATTCGGCCGGGGTGAACACCTCCGACGTCGAGGTGAACATCAAGATCGCCCTGATGGTGCCGGAGCGCGACGGACGCCTCGACGCGGCCGCCCGCAACGCGCTCCTCGTCGGCATGACCGACGAGGTCGCGGCCCTGGTCCTGCGCAACAACGAGCTCCAGACCCTGGCCCTGTCGCTCGCGCTGCGCCGCGGCGTCGGCGAGACCGGCTTCGCGGTTCGCACCCTCCAGGCCCTGGAGGCCGAAGGTCGCCTCGACCGGGCCGTGGAGTTCCTGCCCGACGATGCCGCCATCGCCGAGCGCATGCGCCGGGGCGAGGGTCTGACGCGGCCGGAATACGCCGTGGTTCTGGCCTACGCCAAGCTGTCGCTCTACGACGCGATCCTGGCGAGCCCGGTGCCCAATGACCCGTATTTCGACCGCGAACTGCAGCGCTACTTCCCGCAAGCCCTGCGCCGGCAGTTCCCCGATGCGGTGAAGGGCCACCGCCTGCGCCGCGAGATCATCGCCACGGCGCTGTCGAACATCATCGTCAACCGCGGCGGTCCCTCCCTCGTCACCCGCCTCATCGACGAGACCGGGGCGGATGCGGCCACCATCGCCAAGGCCTACGCGGTGACCCGCGACGCCTTCGGCCTGATGGAGCTCAATCTCGCCATCGATAAACTCGCCGGCGCCGTGCCGGGCCAGGCCCAGCTCGACCTCTACGCCGATGTGCAGGATCTGCTGACGGGCCGCATCGTGTGGTTCATCCGCAACCTCGACCTCTCGGGCAGCGTCGCGCCCCTGGTGGCACGCTACCGCGAAGGCATCGCCGCCGTGATGGCCGCACTTCCCGGGATTCTCGGCCCGGAGGCGAAGGGCGCCCTCGACGCCCGGCAGGCGGAACTCGTCGGACACGGCCTGCCTCCCGAGGCCGCTCAACGCCTCGCCTCCCTGGCCGCACTCGCCGCCGGCCCGGACATCGTCCGGGTGGCGGAGGATGGCGGGCAGCCGGTGGCCGGCATCGCGGCGACGCATTTCGCCCTCGCCCGGCATTTCAGCCTCGACGATCTCGTAGCCGCCGCGCGGAAGGTGCCGGTGGACGACACCTTCGACCGGGTCGCCCTGGAGCGGGCGATCTCCGGACTCTCCACCGCCCACCGCCGCCTCACGGCGGAGGTGGTGGCCGATGTCGGAACGGGGCCGGAGGCCGTGGAGGCCTGGAGCGCCGCGCGTGGCCCCGCCCTCACCCGCATCCGCAGTGCCGTCGAGGCCATCGCGGCCTCGGGCCTCACGGTGTCCAAGGCGACGGTGGCATCGAGCCTGCTCGCCGATCTCGCCCGGCCCTGACCGGGCGTTTGGAGCGGCCGGACGTTTCTCGTATCCCACGTGCCTGCTGCGGGATGAGGAACGGTGTTGGAACAGGCCCTACTGAGATGGATCGGCGACATGCTGTCGATCCGATCCGAAGTCTTCGCCGTCCTCGGGCTCGGCCTGTCCGTCGTCGTGACCATGCACGTGCTCCTGCGCAAGCGCGAGGTCGGGGGCGCCATCGGCTGGATCGGGCTCGCCTGGCTCTCACCGATGTTCGGGGCCGGGCTCTACGCCCTGTTCGGCGTCAACCGGGTGACGCGCCGGGCGCACAAGCTGCGCATCCGGCCCACACAAGCCGCCGGGTCCGCCGTCTCGCCCGACGACGATCCGACACCGCCGCCTCTGCCCCAAGCCTTCCGGCCCCTCGACCACGCCGTGCGGCTGATCACCCGGCTGCCCCTGCGGCCTGGTAATTCCGTCACCGTGCTGCGCAACGGCGACGCCGCCTATCCGGTGATGCTGGCGGAGATCGCCGCGGCTCGGGCCTCGGTGGCGCTCTCGAGCTACATCTTCCGCGACGACGCGACGGGCCGGGCCTTCTGCGACGCCCTCATCGAGGCGCATGGACGCGGCATCGCCGTTCGGGTGATCATCGACGGCATCGGCGGCGGCTACTTTCCACCCGGCATCACCCGGCGCCTGCAACGGGCCGGCGTGCCGGCGGGCCGATTCATGCACTCGGCCCTGCCCTGGCGCATGCCGTTCCTCAACATGCGGACCCACAAGAAGCTCCTCATCCTCGATGGCCGGACCGCCTTCACCGGCGGCCTCAACATCGCCGACGGCAACCGGGTTTCGCGGGCCCCGCCCCATCCGATCCGCGACACGCATTTCCGTCTCGAAGGGCCGGTGGTCGACCAGCTGGCGGCGGCGTTCGCCAGCGACTGGATCTTCGTGGCGGGCGAGGACCTGACCGGCGAGGCATGGTTCCCACGCCTCGCACCGGCCGGTACCATCCCGGCGCGGGTCGTCACCTCGGGACCGGACGCGGACCTGCGCAAGATCGAGCTCGTGATCCTCCAGGCCGTGGCCTGCGCCACACGCAGCATCCGCCTCTCGACACCCTACTTCCTACCGAACGAGATCCTGACCAGCGCCCTCTGCCTCGCGGCCAACCGGGGCATCCGCGTCGACATCGTCATCCCGAAGGTCAGCGACCACCGCTTCGTGGATTGGGCGACGCGGGCGCATGTCGATCCGCTCTTGCGCAGCGGGGTCCGGATCTGGCTCGACGCACCGCCCTTCGACCATTCGAAGCTCCTCGTCGTGGACGGGACGTGGTGCTTCATCGGCTCGGCCAACTGGGACATGCGCAGCTTTCGCCTCAACTTCGAGGTGAACGTCGAGCTGTACGATCCCGATCTCGCGGAGGCCCTCGACGCCATCATGCGCGCCAAGATGGAGGTCCGCCTGACGCGCGAGCACCTGGCTGCGCGCGCCTTGCCCGTGCGGCTGCGGGATGCGGGCGTCCGGTTGGCCCTGCCGTACCTGTGATCCAGCCTGGCTAGGGCCGGCGCGCGCGGCCCCTGAGGGACGCCGAGATCCGCATCGCGAACCGATCGAACGAGCTCCGTGCGGCGTCGCGGTCCGGCCGCCGCGCCTGCAGGGGGGTGGGCGACAGGTGGACGATGATGGGGCGGTGGTCCGAGGGGCCGCGCGGCAGGACCGCCGAGGCGTGGCAGGTGAGCCCACGCACGAGGCAGCGGTCGAGTCGCAAGGGAACCAGTCGAGCCATCGCATGGGTCGGAAGGCGCGGCCCGACATCCCGGAACCCGGCCAGCATGGGCGGGCCGACGAGGTTGTAGTCGCCGATCACCGCCGCGCAATCCGGTAGGTTCTCGGCGATCCGGCGCAACTGACGCCGGTTCAGCATCTGTCCGTGGGAGAGGTGCACATTGGCGACGCCGAACCCGCCGAGGTCGAGGATCTGGCAGACCCGGTCGAACATCGCCCCCGACGGCAGTTCGACGATGGTCGGTGGAGCGAGGAACGGCGTCGGGCTCCAAAGAGCCGGTCCATGGATTCGGCCCGGCAGGGGTGCCCAAGCATAATCCCCCCCCAGCCGGTCCTTCAGCCCGGCGATCTCCTTCGTAGCCTCCTGCATGAGCACGAGGTCGGGTTTCTCGCGCTCGATCAGGGTGGCGAGCACGGCGACGTTGGCCCCCGTGCGCCGCAGGAGATTCCAGCTCAGGATCTTACGCAAGCCGGGCCGATCGACCATCGGACTGGGATGGTCGGGGCGGCGCAGGGCGCGCTGCGCGAGGCGACGATCGTTGAGCATGGCGCCTTAACTGGACCGGGGCGTGACTTTGGGAAGGTGGCGCGCCGGTTCGACGGCCACACCGAGGCCTCAGCGTGCCTTGAGCACAGCCCGGCACGCCGCCGGCAGCGCCGCCATGGTCATCGGCGGCCGGGGCTTACCGGGCTTCGTCGATTTCGGCGGGTTCAGCACCGCGTCGCTGAACCAGTAGGCGAGCTCCTCGCCGCAGCCGTCGCCGCCGGGCGGTGGGGCCTGGTCGCCGCACTGGTCCTGCCCCGCCGGGCAGGCGAGGCGGATGTGGTAGTGGTAGTTGTGCCCGTACATGGGCCGCACCTTGGACAGCCAGGCACGGTCGCCACCGGCCTCGCGGCACAGGGCCTTCTTGATCGCCGGATTGACGAACAGGCGCGCCACCTCGGGCTGCTGCGCCGTGAGGCGGATGAGCTTTAGGTGCTCGGGCGCCCACACCCCTGGGTCGATGTCGAGGCGGTCGGCCCGGACGACGTTGGTGGCGGAGGTCTCTTCGCGCTCGCGCCGGCTCATGCGGTGGTCCGGCATCGGGGTCAGCCAGATGTCGGCATCGAGACCGAGCTGGTGCGAGGCGTGGCCGGTCAGCATCGGGCCGCCGCGCGGCTGCGACATGTCGCCGACGAGGAGGCCGGGCCAGCCGACCCGCGGCGCCTTGGCGGCCAGCCGCTCCAGGAAGTCCACCAGGGGCGGGGTGCCCCACATGCGATTGCGCGACAGGCGCATCACCTGCCAGGTCGGCCCGTCCACCGCCAGGGCTTCGCCACCCGAGAAACAGCCCTTGGCATAGGAGCCGTACGCATGCGCGGGGCCGGGCGCCGGCGATGTCGCCCGGCCGAACAGGGCCTTGGCGGGGGTGCCGGGCGCGTCGGGATCGGCGAGGGGCGGCAGGGGCTTCGGGTCGAGGGTTCCCCGATCCTGAGCCTGCGCGGCCGTGCCGAGGGCGAGGATCGCGAGGGTCGCGAGGCGGATCGGACGAAGGGACCGGCGAAGGGACAGGGGCTTACGCTCCAGGCACGGGAATGAAGGGTGGGTTCGCGAGGCTAGCCCATCGGCGGCGGCGGCGCGACCGCGTGTGCGCAACAAAACCTTCGGCGCGCCGCGGCACGCGGGCCGGAAACCGACATTCGACCGAGGGGCGGCGCGGGACGTTCACTCGGCGGGCGCGACGGCGATGCGGATCGTATCGGCCTCGGCCCCGCTCACCACGATGGTGATGGGCACGGCGCCGAGCTGGAAGCGAACGCTCTTGGCGAGGACCGCGCAACCCGGTCGCATGGTGTGGGCCACCGGGGACCGCGGGGTCTTGCCATCCTGGCTGACATCGATCCAGGCGCGGTCGGACAAGGTGACCTGATACAGGCCCGGCGTGACCGGAGCCGGAACGGTCAGCACGCCGCCATAGGTCCCGGGCTTCGCTTCGCGGGAGGGCGGAAACGGCGGTGCGACCTCCGCCTGCGGCTTCAGACCGAGCAGGGCGCCCGGCATCCCCACCGGCAGGGTGCCGCCGCTCGCCACCTGCGGCAGGCCGGGCGCCGCGAACCACGCCTGCTCGCGCAGGAGCGCCCAGTCGAAGCCCGTGCAGGCCGCCGAATCGGCCGAGGCGCCGGGTGGTACTTCGGCGGACCGGGCCGGCTCCTGTGCCTCGGCGGTGCCCGCTGCGAGGAGCAGGACGGCGGCGGCGATGCGCATCCGCCTCAAACCGACGCCACGGATAGATCCGTCCGGGTGCCGATCTGGTTCTCCGGAATATCGCATTCACCAAGCCCCATGAATCCCGGCCTCCGCCCGCCGGCCCAGGTCCGACGTTTCCCACGCGAGACCGCCTGCCCACGCGAGACTGCCGCGAGGGCCGGCACGGCACAAGCCCGCGACCGACGTCAGCCCTCGCCGTCCGTTTCCCGGTCGGTTTCCTCCTCGGAGATCAGCCGGCGCACGCCCCAGGCTCCCAGGGCCGCATTGAGATCGTCGAGCACGAAGTGGCGCGCGCTGTCGCGATCGTAGCCGTCGTCCAGGAGGGCATCGTAGTCGGTGAAGACGTGCCGGCCATAGGCCACGAGGCAGAGCCAAGCGGCCGTCTCCGGAGCCGCCCCGCGCAGACCGGGACTCGCCAGTGCCCGGTCGAGGATCGCGCCGGCCTCGAATTCGGGCAGGCGGGGCGCGAGGCGCAGCAGGGCGGCCGCCACCGCCTCGCGCCGGTTCAAGTGCCGGTCCATGAAGCACTCCAGGAACCAGTCCGTGGGGCGCTCGCCCGGTTCACCACTCGTGGTGCCCGGCGATGGTTCGGTCGGTGAGGGCCATGAGCAGACCCGAGACCACGAAGACCATGTGAACGCCCACCCGCCAGTACAAGTCGCGATCGCTCATCGCCTTCAGGTCCATGAACGCCTTCAGCAGCGAGATCGCCGAGATGGCCACGATGGATGAGACGAGCTTCAGCTTGAGCGCGGTGAAGTCGATGGTGCCCATCCAGGCGGGCCAGTCCTTGTGGTCCGCATGGTCGATCTTCGAGACGATGTTCTCGTAGCCGGAGAACATGACGATGATGAGCAGCGAGGCCGTCAGCGAGAGGTCGACCATGGTCGGGACGCCGAGCACCACCTGCGATTCGGTGGCGTCCCACATGTGCAGGACGAAATGGGCCAGCTCCCGGAGGAGCTTGACCAGCAACACCACGATGCCGATGCCGAGGGCCGCGTAGAACGGGGCGAGAAGCCACCGGCTCGCGAACCGCACCCGCTCGAAGATCCGCTCCACCATCCGTGTTCGTCCCCGCCGCGATCGAGCCGGGCATGTGGCATGGGGGTAAGGACCCGGCAAGCCTGCCGCGCCGGCAGCGGATCGCCGGGGGCCGTAGGAAGCGGACCGGGCCAGCACAAGCCCTGGCCCGGCCTTCGCTTGCCCCAACGCGAAAACCCGGGTGCGTGAAACATTTTGTAGTGAAGTGTTCGATAATGATATTGATAGAGGTGACAGTTCGCCCGTTTCGGGACTGGAACGTGCGCCATTGCGAGCGGACGCACGCGTGACACAGGAATCCTCCGTTCTCGTCATCTCGGACCGCCCGGAGCAGGCGGGTCTCCTCGTGCAGGCGATCGACACCGTCGTCGCCTGCCGGCAGATCGCGGCCGGGGCGGGAATGCCGGCGCAGCGCCCCCTGCTCGCGGTGGTGGACGTCAGCCGCGATGAGGCGGCGGCCGAGGCCTGGGTCGCCCGCCTGCATGGCCTGCGTATCCCGAGCCTGCAACTCGCCCTCCAGCCCATGACGACGCGCCCGGCCCCGACGCGGTTCCTGCCCACCGACACGCCGCGCAAGACCGTGCTCGCGGCGGTCTTCAGTCTCATGGATGTCGTCCAGACCGCCCGGACACGGGCTTTCGACCGCACGGCCCGCTTTACCGCCAAGGCCGATCTGGCCAATCGCGCCGTGGGCGAGGCCTTCGATGCGGCACGCCGCGGTGAAGCCGTCTCCCCTGCCGCCGTCGATGCCGGCACCGAGGTGATCCTCGAAACGATCTCCGAATGCGGCATCCGGACCTGGCTCGAGGTCATCGGCAGTTACGACCAGCAACTCTACCAGCACTCCCTGAGCGTGGCCGGCTATGCCGCCGCCTTCGCGGGCGGGTTGAAGCTCGCCCGGGCCGACCAGATGCGTCTGGCCCGCGCCGCCCTGCTGCACGATATCGGAAAATCACGGATCCCCCTGGCGATCCTCAACAAGCCCGGCCGGCTCAGCCCCGACGAGATGGCGGTGATGCGCACCCATCCCTCCGTCGGCGCCAATCTCCTGGAAGCGCAGGGGGGGTTCGACGCGAACATGCTCGCCGTGGTGCGACACCACCACGAGATGCTCGACGGCAGCGGGTATCCGGACGGCCTGTCGGCGCAGGAGATTCCCGACCTCGTGCGCCTCGTCACCATCTGCGACATCCATTCCGCCCTGACGGAGCGGCGGGCCTACCGCGATCCGCTGCCTCACGAGGAGGCGCACGAGATCATGCGGGACATGGGTCCGAAACTCGACGTCGACCTCCTGCGCGCCTTCCGCAGCGCCGTCGTCGCGCCCCTCGCGAAAGTGCCGGCCACGTGAGGGGCCGCGCCCTCGCGCGGGTTGACCGATCGGACCGCGAGCGCGTACGGAACACGCTGCCGGGGGAGGATCACAGTAAGCCATGAGGCAGAAAGCGTATTCATTCTTCTCGATACGCTCGCGACGTATTCAAAAGCTGTTCGATCCCGGCTATTATACTGCCCAGTACCCTGATGTCAGCGATTACGGTGGCGGTCCGCTGGATCATTATCTCCGGCACGGATTCCGCGAGGGCCGCGACCCGGCGCCGAACTTCTCGACCCTGTACTACAAGGACAGGTACCTCAAGACCGCCGGGATCGAGCGGAACCCCCTCGAAGCCCATGTCGAGGCGGGGGCGGCCCGTGCCGGCCGACAGACCTGGCCGGCAACGCCCGAGGCGTTCCACGCCGTACAGGCCGATGTGGTCCGCCCCTATTTCGACGCGCGGTACTACGGCTCGCTCACGGGTATCGTCGATCCCGAAACGGCCCTCCTCGATTATCTGGCGGTGGGGTGGCGGCGGGGCCTCGACCCGCGCCCGGATTTCGACGGGACCGCCTATCTCCACGCCCACCCGCAGGTCCGCCTGCTGAACGTCAGTCCCTTCTATCATTACGTCTCGACGAATACGGCACCGGCCTTCGGGCAGGCCCATGGCGACCGGACCCCCCTCTCCGACATCGTCGCGGCCATTCGACCGGAGTTCGATGCCGCCCATTACCGGGCGAGCTACGCCGACGTGGCGGCCTCGGGGATGGACCCCGCGACCCACTATGCCAGCCACGGCTGGAAGGAGGGCCGCGATCCGACGGAGCTGTTCTGGACATCGTACTACGTCAGGACCAATCCCGATCTGATCCTCAGCGGCACCAATCCGTTCTTCCACTACCTGCGCTTCGGCCGGGCGGAGGGGCGCAAGCCCAACCCCCTCGGCAACACCAAGTGGCCACCGACCCGGGCACCCAGTGCCGCCGAATGGGATGCGGTCCCGGCCGCCGCCGCCCTCGACGCCGCCCGGGTCGTCGTGGTGGTGCCGGTCTACAAAGGCTACGACGAGACCTTGCGCGCGCTCCACGCGGTGCTGGCGGAGCCGCAGGCGGCGCCCTTCGCTCTCCTCGTGCTCAACGACCGCAGTCCCGATGCGCCCCTGACGGATGCCTTGCGGGCGCTCGCCGCGCGGGGCCTGTTCACCTACTACGAGAACCCAACCAACCTCGGCTTCGTCGGCACCATCAACCGCGCCCTCGACATGACGGGCGCGCGGGACGTGATCCTGCTCAACAGCGACACCATCGTGTTCGGCGACTGGATCGACCGCCTGCTCGCCCATGCGGCGCGCGATCCACGGGTCGGCACGATCACGCCGTTTTCCAACAACGCGACGATCTGCAGCTATCCCGATTCCGACCGCAACAACACGGTTGCCCTCGAACTCTCGCCCCGGGCCCTCGACGCAGGGGCGGCGGCCGCCAATGCGGGCCGCTGGGTCGAGGTGCCGACGGGTGTCGGCTTCTGCTTCTACATGCGCGGATCGCTCATCGCGCAGCTCGGCCCCCTCGACGCGGACGCCTTCGGCAAGGGCTACGGCGAAGAGAACGATTACTGCATGCGCGTCCTCAAGGCGGGCGGACGCAACATCCTCGCGGCGGACGTGTTCGTCTACCATTCGGGCAAGGTGTCGTTCTCGGAGGTCTACGATTCCGAGTATACGCAGGGCCAGGCCGCGCTGCTTGCCAAGCACCCCGATTATACCCTGCGCATCGAGCGCTTCGTCGCCACCGATCCGGCCGCCGACGTGCGTCTCAACCTGGATCTCTACCGTCTGGCGCGGGCGGCGGGACCGCGCGCCGCGGTGTTCGTCGTCCACGCCAAGGGTGGGGGCGCCTCAGTCCATGCCGATCACCTCGCCGGGCGCCTCGCCGACGAGGGGGTCCGCGTCGTCACCCTCACGGTGACCGAGGGAGCCTACGTCGAGGTCGGGCTTTTCGGCGCGGAAGGCCCCTACACCCCATCCCTGCGCGCCTTGTCGGTGCACGACGACTACCGCATCCTTGCGCGATTCCTTTCCTGGCTTGGCCCGCTCTTCATTCACGTTCACTCGTTCTACGGCCTCGACGGGACGGCCGTACCCGTCCTGATGGACCTGATCGAGGCCGCCCCCGGGCAGACCGTCGTCACCCTGCACGATTACTCCAGCGTCTGCCTGCGCAACCATCTCGTGACCCGCGAGGGGCTGTATTGCGGATTGCCGGGCGGGCGCCCCTGCGCCGATTGCGATTGCGCCGAAGCCAGACCGGGCCAGGACCGGATGGCCCGCTACGGCGTGTTCTACCGAGCGGCCGACCGTCTCCTCGCCCCGTCGCAGGATGTCGCGACCCGCATCGAAGCGATCTTCGGGCCGCTCGCCATCACGGTCGCCCCCCACGAGGAAGATCTGCCCACGCCTGCCCCGCGCGCGGCACCGCGCGGTGGTTCCGTCCGCCGGATCGGGGTGCTCGGCGCCATCGGCGCGCACAAGGGATCGAACGTGATCCATGCCCTGGCCCGCGACGCCAGACGGCGAGGTCTCGCCATCGACTTCACCATCGTCGGCTATTCCGACATTCCGCAGAAGATGGACGCCATCGGCATCGCCGAGACGGGGCGCTACGCGGGCAGCGAGGAAGCCCTGGCCCTTCTCGCCCAGCACGAGATCGACCTGATCCTGATCCCATCGATCTGGCCGGAAACCTACTGCTACACCCTGTCCATCGCCTTGGTCTCGGGACTTCCCGTAGCGGTGTTCGACCTTGGTGCGCCGGCCGACCGCCTGCGCGCCGCGGGCGCCGGCCATTGCCTCGATCCCGCCCTCGCCAACGATCCAGGCCGGCTCAACGATTGCCTGCTGTCCCTCGATCTCTCCGATACTTCGTCGGCAAAAGTGCCGACCAACATCAGATTTGCCAGCTATCGGTCCCTGCTGCGGGACTATTATTCGGTCACCCGGGACGATAAGGCTGCGCCACCGCCGAGGGCGAAGGACATCACCGCATGAAGATCGCCATGATCGGCGCCGGATATGTCGGGCTCGTCTCCGGGGCCTGTTTTGCCGATTTCGGCCATACCGTGTGCTGCGTCGACACCGATCCGGCCAAGATCCTCGCCCTCGAGGCCGGGCGCATCCCGATCTTCGAGCCGGGCCTCGACGCCCTCGTGGCCGACAACGTCCGCCACAACCGGCTGACCTTCGCAACGGATGTCGCGCAGGCCGTGGCCCAGGCAGAGGTGGTGTTCATCGCCGTCGGCACGCCGTCCCGGCGCGGCGACGGTTTCGCCGACCTGTCCTACGTTCACGCCGCCGCCCGCGACATCGCCGGCTCGCTCTCCGGCTACACCGTGGTGGTGACGAAATCGACGGTGCCAGTGGGAACCGGCGACGAGGTCGAACGCATCATCCGCGAAGCTCGGCCCGACGCCGCGTTCGCCGTTGTCTCCAACCCGGAATTCCTCCGCGAGGGCGCGGCGATCTCGGATTT
The DNA here is from genome assembly GCF_001422425.1 of Methylobacterium sp. Leaf102. Lineage (NCBI taxonomy): Bacteria > Pseudomonadati > Pseudomonadota > Alphaproteobacteria > Hyphomicrobiales > Methylobacteriaceae > Methylobacterium > Methylobacterium sp. Leaf102. The sequence goes on from NZ_LMMX01000023.1 coordinate 166,139, forward strand.
CAAGCGGCCCGACCGCATCGTCATCGGCGCCGAGGACGAACGCGCGGCATCGGTGATGCGCGAAGTCTACCGGCCGCTCTACCTCAACCAGGCCCCGATCCTCGTCACCGGCCGGCGGACGGCCGAGCTGACGAAATACGCCGCCAACGCGTTCCTCGCCACCAAGATCACCTTCATCAACGAGATCGCGGATCTCTGCGAGCAGGTGGGTGCCAATGTGCAGGAGGTCGCGCGCGGCATCGGTCTGGACAACCGCATCGGCGGCAAATTCCTGCATGCCGGGCCGGGCTACGGCGGCTCGTGCTTCCCGAAGGATACCCTGGCGCTGGTCAAGACCGCGCAGGATTGCGGCACCCCCCTGCGCCTCGTCGAAGCCGTCGTGTCCGTCAACGACCAGCGCAAGCGCGCCATGGCCCGCAAGATCGCGACCGCCTGCGGCGGTTCCGTGCGCGGCAAGACCATCGCGCTCCTCGGGCTGACCTTCAAGCCCAATACCGACGACATGCGCGATGCGCCCTCCCTCGCCATCGTCGCCGGGTTGCAGGATGGCGGCGCCAGGGTCAGGGCCTACGATCCGGAAGGCATGGCGGGCGCCCGCGCGCTGATGCCCGACATCGCCTACGCCGAGGATCCCTACGCTTGCGCGGCCGGAGCGGACGCCCTCGTCATCGTGACGGAGTGGAACGCGTTTCGCGCCCTCGACTGGGCCCTGCTCTCCGAGCGCATGCCCGGCCGCACGGTGGTCGATCTGCGCAACGTCTACCGACCGGACGATGTCGCTCGGCACGGTTTCCGCTACGTCGGGATTGGCGTGCCCGGCGCCGAGGCCGCCACCGGTCCCTGACGGTCTTTCGGACAATACCCCATGTGCGGCATCGCCGGGATCGCCGATCCACGCCTCTCGCCCGGCCGCCTCGCGGATGAAGCCGGCCGCATGGCCGATGCGCTCAGCCATCGTGGGCCGGACGGACGGGGTGTGTGGGGCGAGGGTGGCGTCGCGCTCGGCCATCGGCGCCTCGCCATCCGCGATCTCAGCCCCGCCGGGGCCCAGCCCATGCCCTCGCGCGACGGTCGCTGGGTGCTGACCTACAATGGCGAACTCTACGGAACGCACGACGCGCGTGCCGCGCTGGCCTCGGCCGGACATGCCTTCGCCGGGCAATCCGACACCGAGATCCTCGTCGAACTCATCGCCCGGCACGGCGTCGCCGGAGCCCTCGCCGGGGTCGAGGGCATCTTCGCCTTCGCGGCCTACGACCGGGCGGAGGGCTGCCTCTGGCTCGCCCGCGACCGGATGGGGGTGAAGCCGCTGTTCTACGCGGCCACGGGCGAGCGCCTGCTGTTCGGCTCGACCCTGGCGGCCCTGACGGCCTGCGAGGCTGCGGATTTCACCATCGATCCAGCGGCCGTGTCGAGCCTGCTGCGCCACGGCTACGTGCCGGCACCGGGGTCGATCTATCTCGGCGTCAGGAAGCTCGAACCCGGTCACCTGCTCTCATGGCGTCCCGGCGAGGGGCCCTCCGTCGCTCCCTATTGGAGCCTCGACGCGGTCATCGCGGCCGGTCGCGCCGATCCGTTCGCGGGCTCGGACGCCGACGCCATCGAGACACTCGAAGGCCTGCTCACCGGTGCCGTGCGTCGCCAGATGGCCAGCGACGTGCCGCTCGGTGCCTTCCTGTCGGGGGGCATCGATTCCTCCCTCGTCGCCGCCCTCATGGTCGGCGCCCGAGGGGCGCCCAGAACCTTCGCGGCGGGCTTTACCGACGATCCCCGTTTCGACGAGAGCGGCCACGCGGCGGCCGTCGCCCGCCATCTCGGTACGGACCACACCACCATCCCGGTGCGCGAGGCCGACGCCCTCGCCCTCGTCGCCCGCCTGCCGGAGATCTACGACGAGCCCCTGGCCGATCCCTCGGGCCTGCCCACCGCCCTCCTCTGCGCCGCGACCCGGCGAGCGGGCCTCACCGTCGCCCTATCGGGGGATGGCGGCGACGAGCTGTTCGCCGGCTATGACCGCTACGCCCTGGCCACCCGCTTCGCCGATCGCATCGAACCAATTCCGAGGTTCCTGCGGCGAGCGGCGGCCGGGGCCGCCGGGCGGATGCCGCAAGCCGCCCTGGCCCTCGCCGCGCGCGCCCTTCCCCCTCCGTGGGGCGGCCCCGACGCCCCCGACCGCCTGCGCAAGGCCGCCGCACAGCTGCCCGGCGACGGCTTCGCCTTCTATAGCCGGCTTCTCACCCTCAATCCGGACGCCCGCACTCTGGCGAATGGCGTGTCCGGTGTCCCGAGTCCGATGGACTGGCCCGGCGCGGGCTCGCTCCTCGACCGGATGCGCCGCCTCGACACCCTCGCCTACCTGCCCGACGATGTGCTGACCAAGGTCGACCGCGCCAGCATGGCGGCGGGGCTCGAGGCCCGGGTGCCCCTCCTCGACCGTTCGGTGGTCGAATTCGCGTGGCGCCTGCCGCCGCACCTCCTCGTGCGCGATGGCCGCCGCAAATGGCTCTTGCGCGAGGTGCTCGCCCGGCACGTGCCCCGCATCCTTTTCGAGCGGCGCAAGCAGGGTTTCGCCCCGCCGCTGGCCTCCTGGCTGCGCGGCCCCTTGCGGGCCTATGCCGGAGACCTTCTGCTGAGTCCCGACCTCGGCGGCGGACTTCTCGACCGAGCACGGGTGCGTGCCCTGTTCGCGGAGCATCAGACGGGCACCCGCAACCATGCCGTCGGCCTCTGGCCGATCCTCGCCTTCGAGGCATGGCGGCTGGCGTCGGGCGCGCGCCCGGCCCACAAGGACGGATAGCGGAACGAGCGGGGATCGCCATGGGCGAACGGATCACCATCACGGCCGGGGACGGCACGCAGGCGGTCATCGCCACACACGGCGCCGAGCCGGTCTCTTGGCATGTCGGCGGCACCGAGTACCTCTGGAGCGGCGACCCGGTCCACTGGGATCGCCACGCCCCCTGGCTCTTTCCCGTGGTCGGTGCCTCGACCAACGGGGCTGTGACGGTGGCGGGCCAATCCTACCCCATGGCCCAGCACGGCTTTGCCCGCGATCTGCCGTTCACGGTTCTGGAGCGCACGGACGACAGCGTGACCCTGCGCCTGGAGGAGAGCGCGGCGACGCTCACGCATTATCCGTTCCCGTTTCGCCTGGACATCACCGCCCGGGTCGGCCCCGGCATCCTCGACTTCGAGATCTGGATCGAGAACACCGGCCCGGCACCGATGCCCTACGCACTCGGCTTCCACCCGGCCTTTCCGTGGCCCTTCGCCGGCGGCGAGCGGGCGGCGGACGGTGGCTACCGCGTTGATTTCCAGAATCCCGAGCGCCCCCTGGTGCCGGAGGTCGGCGCGGGCGGCCTGCTCCTGCGCAAGGAGCGGGCGATCCCCCTCCAGGGCGCGACCCTGCCCCTCGCCCCTGACCTGTTCACCGAGGCCCTAGTGCTGCGCGACGCCGCCAGCGAATGGATGCGGTTCAGCGCGCCCGACGGCAGCGCAATCCGTATGGAAGTCTCGGATTTCCCGCATCTCGCCGTGTGGACGAAACCGACCGCGCCGTTCCTGTCCCTCGAATGCTGGACCGGTCATGCCGATTGGGCCGGCTATGCCGGAGAACTGGCGCGCCGCGACTCCCAGCGCCTCCTGGCGCCGAAAGGCCGTGCCCGCCACGGCGTCACCCTGTCCCGCGAGGCCGCCGCCCCATGAGCACCTTTTCCGCCGACGCCTGGGCCGCCAATGCAACGGCCTACGAGACGATCCGCACCATGCCGTTCAACGCCGAGCTCGCCGCCGGAACCTTGAGCCGGGCCCGGTTCACCCATTACATCGTCCAGGACGCGCATTATCTCACGGGTTTCGGTCGGGCTCTCGCCCTCGCCGCCGCCAAGGCGCCGCATCCCGACCGCATCGTCCAGTTCGCCCGCGCCGCCGAGACCGCCATCGTGGTCGAGCGTGCCCTGCATGGCGGGTTCTTTCGCGATTACGGCATCGAACCCGAGACCTTCGCGGCGACGCCCCTGTCGCCGCCCTGCGATCACTACGTCTCCTACCTGCTCGCCACCGCTTACGCCGAACCCTACGAAGTGGTGCTCGGCGCGCTCCTGCCGTGCTTCTGGATCTATGCCGAGGTCGGCAAGGATATCTTTTCCCGGGCCGGGGCCGACAACCCGTATCGGGCCTGGATCGATACTTATGCGGGCGAGGAGTTCGGCGAGGCGGTGGCCGAGATGATCGCCGCCACCGACGAGGCGGCGGTCGACGCCTCGCCGAAGATCCTGGCCCGCATGCACCACGCCTACGCCCAGGCGACCCGCCTCGAATGGCTGTTCTGGGACGGGGCCTACCGCGAGGCGGTCTGGCCGGTCTGAACCGCCTCGTATCTCAGGCGATGGAGCGCAGCACGCCGCCATCGACCCGCAGGGCGGCACCGCTCGTGGCGCTCGCCGCCGGGCTGCAGACGTACGCAACCATGTTGGCGACTTCGTCCACCGTGGCGAGGCGGCCGATGAGGGAGGTCGGGCGATGCTCCTTGACGAAAGCACGGCCCAGCGCATCGAGGTCTGCTTCGCCTGAGCCTGGCGCCATCGCCTTCATGAAGTCGGCGACACCTTCCGACAGGGTCGGGCCGGGCAGGACGCTGTTCACCGTGACACCGGTGCCGGAGACGGTCTCGGCCAAGCCTCGCGAAATCGCGAGCTGGGCCGTCTTCGTCATCCCGTAATGGACCATTTCCACGGGGATGTTCAGAGCGGATTCGGAGGCGATGAACACCACCCGGCCCCAGCCGCGGGTCACCATGCGGGGGGTATAGGCGCGCGACAGGCGGATGCCGCTCATCACGTTGGTGTCGAAGAAGCGCTGCCAATCCTCGTCCGGTATCTCGAAGAACGGCTTCGGCTCGAAGATGCCGGTGTTGTTGACGAGGATGTCCACGTCCGGGAGGCCCGCGACGAGGCGGTTGGCTCCATCCGCCGTCGAAATGTCGCCAGGGGCCGCGATGAAGGCGTGGGTTCCGGTCTCGGCCTTCAGACGCGTGATCGCGGCAGCGACGCGGTCCTGGGCCCGCCCGTTGATGGCGACGGTGGCACCGAGTTCCGCGAGGGCCTTGGCGATGGCGTAGCCGATGCCACCGGTCGAGCCGGTGACGAGTGCGCGCTTTCCGGTCAGATCCAAGTTCATGGCAGGTGTCCTTGCTTGGGAGGATGCCGGGTCAACGCACGAAGGTGGTGGTGTGTGCGGGAGTGGGCGTCATCGGCACGGCGGCCATGCACGGATCGGGGACGGGAGTGTTTCACATGAAACACTCTGTTGACCATACGGGCCTCACTCGCCGCGCTGGCGCCTCAGAACGCTCGCGATGGCCCCGAAGGCAGCTAGCCCGGCCGCACACCAGAGGGCCGTCGTCACGGCATCCGCGGCTCCACCATGAAACACGCCGAAGACCACGGCGACGCCGGCCGCGCCCAGGGATTGCCCGGTCAAGCGCGCCGTCGATTGCATGCCGCTGGCGCCTCCGCTGCGATCGCGTGGAGCGCTGGTGATGATGATGCGGTTGTTGGGTGACTGGAACAGACCAAAACCGAGACCGCACAGGGTGAGGCGCCAACCGATATCGAGGGCGCTGGGATCGGCCGGCAACAGGGCGACGGCGACGAGGCCGGCGGCCAGGATCGCGAGACCGATCCCTCCCAACAGGCCGGGCGCGTAGCGATCGGACAGGCGGCCCGACAGCGGCGCCACGATCGCGATCGCAATGGGCCAGGGCGTCATGAGGAAGCCCGTCGTGGTTTCCGAGAGGCGCATCACATCCTGAAAGTAGAACGGCAGGGCGACGTAGGCCATCATCTGCGCTCCGAACGCCGCGATGGAGGTCGCCATCGACAGGGCAAAGGCCGGAATGCGCAGGAGGTCGACGGGCAGGAGCGGCGCCGGGAGACGCAGCTGGTGGCGGACGAACACGGCTCCAATCGCCAGGGCGGCGGCGATCTCGGCCAGGGCGAGCCAATGCCCGCCCGGCTCACCGAGCCCGTCGACGCCGATGATCAGGAGGCCGAAGGTGAGCGCGTTGAGTACCGCGCTGCGATAATCGAACCGCGCGCCGCTGCGCGGCGTCACCGGCAGGGTACGGGCGCCCACCGCCAGGGCAACGAGGCCCACCGGCAGGTTGACGAGGAACAGCCACGGCCAGTTCGCCACGGACAGGATGGCGGCGCCGACCGTCGGCCCGGCGGCGGACGCCATCGCCACCACGAGGGCGACGTTGCCGACGCCGCGCCCGATGAGCTTGTGCGGATAGATGAACCGGACAAGCGCGATGTTGACGCTCATGATCCCGGCGGCACCCAGTCCCTGGGCGATTCGGGCGGCGACCAGCAGGGGCAGGGATGGCGCGAAGGCGCAGGCCACGGATGCGAGGGTGAACACCACCAGCCCCGACAGGTAGACCCGGCGATACCCGAGGATGTCGCCGAGGGACGCCAGGGGCAGCAGCGCGGCCGTGACCGCGATCTGGAAGGCGTTCACCACGAAGATCGCCGCCGAAGGGTCGACCTTGAGATCCCGGGCCATCACCGGAAGGGCGACGTTGACGATGGCGCCGTCGAGCACCGCCATGGTCATGGCGAGCCCGATGGCGAGGAGTGCCAGCATGCGCGCGCGCACGGGCAAACCGTCCTGGGTCGGATCCGGGGGAAGCGCCCCGAGGACGGGATTCGGAGCCGGCTCGGTCATGCGCGCACCCGTGACGGTTCCCCATCCGGTGACAAGTGCTCTATGTCACCTCGCAATGATCCCGCCGCGGATGACATTCGTCCCGGTCGCCTCAGAGGTTAGCCGAATGCACGCGTCCACGTTCCTCGTCGCCTGCGGACTCGCCCTCGGCCTCGCGGGCACGCCCCTGCCTGCGCTTGCCGCCGACGAGCCCCTCGGGATCGCCCTGGAAGGCTTCGCCTATCCCTACCCGGTCTTCTACCTCGCCCTGACTCGGGACGGCGAAGCGCAGCGTCTCGCTTACATGGACGTGCCGGCGGGCGGCACGCCCAACGGGCGCACGGTCCTGTTGCTGCACGGGCGCAACTTTCCGTCGAGCTATTGGGAGACCGTGATCGCGGCCCTGACGGCGGCGGGCTACCGCGTGGTGGCACCGGACCAGCTCGGATTCGGCAAGTCGTCGAAGCCGGTCGGCCCGTTCACGTTCGATACCCTGGCGGCCGACACGACGGCGCTCCTCGATGCCCTCGGCCTGCCCCGTGTCGATGTGGTGGCCCACTCCATGGGCGGAATGCTTGCCGTGCGTCTCGCCCGCACCGCGCCCGAACGCGTCAACAGCCTCGTGCTGGAGGCGCCCATCGGCCTGGAAGATTATCGCTTCACCGTTCCGCCGGTGCCGACCGAGCGCCTCCTGCGCATCGAGGCCGATGTGACCGCTGATGTCTATCGCCGCCAACTCATGACGAGCTACAGCCTGTCCCTGCCGGAGGCGGCCATCGAGCCGTTCGTCTCCCTACGCGAGCGGGTGAAGGGCTCGGGCGAATATCCGCGCTGGCTGCGGTCGTTCGTGAATTCCTACCAGATGATCTGGGGCCAACCCGTGGTCCACGAGATTCCATTGGTGCGGGCGCCGACCCTGTTCGTGATGGGCGAGCGGGACCGAAACGCGCCGGGCCGCGCCTTCGCACCGGAACCCCTGCGCGCCAGCATGGGCGACAACGCCGCGCACGCTCAGGCACTCGCGGTGCGGATGCCCGACGGCCGAGCCGAAGTCTTTCCGGGCATCGGGCATCTCGTCCACATGGAAGCCCCGTCGCGCTTCAACGCGACGGTGCTGGACTTCCTCGACGGGCACTGAGCCTCGCCGGGTGCCGACCCTCAGGTCAGCACCACCACGCGGCTGCCGATCTCGACGCGGCCGTAGAGGTCGATCACGTCCTGGTTGATCATGCGGATGCAGCCCGACGACACGCTGCGACCGATGGATTCCGGCTCGAGGGTGCCGTGGATGCGGTAGAGCGTGTCCTTGTTGTCCTGCCACAGGTAATGCGCCCGGGCGCCCAAGGGATTGCGCGAGCCACCGGGAACGCCGAGCCCGCTCTGGAGCTGGCTCACCTGCCGGGCGAGCTTGGGCGTGCGGGCGATCATCTCCTTCGGGGGATACCAGTCCGGCCACATCTGCTTGGAGTTCACCGTCGAGACGCCCGACCACGAGAAGCCCTGCTTGCCGACACCGACGCCGTAGCGTCGGGCGCGGCCGTTGGCCTGGACCAGGGTGAGGTGATGGGCGCGCGGATCGACCACGATGGTGCCGGCGGGCTCGCGGCCCGTATAGGCGATCTCCTGGCGCAGGAAGGCCGGGTTGGCCTTGCGCCAGTTGAAGGCGTTGACCGGGAACGGCTCGTCGGTGATCGCCGCGTAGGCGCGGGCGTAGTCGATGGGACCGTCATCCACGGGGCGGCTGGCCTGGGTCGGCTGCGTCGGCTGGCCCGGCGCCGGACGACGGCGCAGGTCGGGCTCCTCGTAAGCCGGATCGACGGGCTCGCGGCGCGCGGCGCGCGGGTCCACCCCGCGCTCCGAATAGGGCTCGTATCGTCCGCCGCGGCGCCGGTAGAGACGTCCGTCCTCGTCGCGGTAGAGGCGCTCGTCGTCGAAGGGGAGATCCCCATCGATTCCGTCGTCGAAGAACCGCCCACGTCCCTGCGCGAGGGCACCGCCCGGCCCCGCGAGGAGGGCGAGGCTCGTGGCGGCACCCGTGAGAAGGATGCGGCGGGTCGGAGGGGCTGTACGGGACATCGGGTCGCTCGGGCCGTCTTCTTGGGTTTGGGGGAGGCCGGCCGACCGCGAGGCTTTGGCTCGCCCCGGGGTCAGGCCTGACTTCGAAAGGCTTGGGCGTGGGCCTAGCAAGACCGGACGCCCACGTCACGCCGTGCAGATGACTTATCAGCTCTGCGTCCCGCGTTCGGGCAAGTTTCGACCGGCGGACGAATACCGTTCTGAGCGCAGTCTTCACCATATCGATGCAAATCGCCGGATCCGGCGATTGCCCAGAGCTTTGCCATTGCAACGAGCTTGGCCGTTGCGACATAGACGTGGGAGGCCATCCCCGACGCGGTCCCTCCGGACCCTCGCGCGACGGGCCGTCTCCCATGATGGATCACTCCCCGTGCCGGCCTTTGCGCGCCTTCCGCTCTCCTTCCTCGCTCTCTTTGGCGTCCTCCTCGGCACCTTGCCGGCCGAGGCGGCTGGGCCGGGCCGAAATGGTCCCCCGGCAGGCCCCGCCCGCCCGGATGGGCCGAGCACCGCATGGACCTCGGCCGAGCCGGAACCCCTGGCCTGCACCCAGGCCCGGCGCAAGCTGTGGCGGGCGGGCGAAGGCTGGACGGTGCGGACCGTCACCACGTGCCGGTGAGCGTGCACCGAAGCCCCTGAGGCTACGCCGGGTTCATCGAACAGCGGCGAGGTGGGGACGACGCCGGGCCCACCCCTCGAATCCGGACGCGCGTGCCGCTACAAGCCTCCCTTCGGTCCGGCGGGCGTAGGCTCGCCATCCTCGATCGGGTGGGGTGACCCGCCCCGGAGTTCGCGCGTGATCCGCGTCCTGCATACGGGCGACTGGCATATCGGGCAGACCCTGCGCGGCTACGGCCGCATGCGCGAGCATGCCCTCGCGTTCGCCCATCTCGAACGGATCGTCGCCGAACGCGAAGTCGATGCCCTCGTGGTGGCCGGCGACGTGTTCGACAGCCAGAATCCGTCGGGCGAATCCCAGCGCCTGTTCTACGAGGTCCTCATGCGCCTGAACCGGGCGCGGCCAGGGATGACCATCGTGATCACGGCGGGCAACCACGATGCCGCCGGCCGCTTGGAGGCGCCGCGTCCGCTCCTGGAGGCCATCGGGGTCCACGTGGTCGGCAACGTGCGCCGCCGCGACGGCGTGGTCGACCTGCAGCACCATCTCGTGCCCCTGCGGCGCGGCGGAGAGATCGCCGCGCAGGTGCTCGCGGTCTCCTATCCCACGGCGGCCTGCCTGCCCCCGCTCCAGAGGGCGACGGAGGGTGGCGGCTCGCCCATCGTCGGGGCCGTTCGGACCCTCTACGAACACCTGTTCTCGGCGGCCCGCCCCCACCTGTCGGGTCTGCCGCTCGTGGTCACCGGGCATCTGCACGTGGCCGGCGGCCTCGAATCGGAAGGGGCCGAGCGGCGCATCCTCGTGGGCGGCGAGCATGCCGTGCCGGCCGACGTATTCCCGGAGGACGCGCGCTACGTCGCCCTCGGGCACCTGCACAAGGCGCAGCGGATCGGGCGCGACAGCGTTCGCTATTCCGGTTCCCTGATCCCGCTCTCGGCCGCCGAGCAGCCCTATGCCCATGCGGTCACCCTTGTGACCTTGGGCGACGGGCCGGCCCACATCGAACTCATCCCGATCCCGCGCCCCCTGCCCTTCCTACGCGTGCCGGCCTCGGGAGACATGCGCCTCGGGGACCTCAGCGACCACCTCACCATCCTCGTGCGGGACCTCGGTCTCCCGGCGGATCATCCCTTGGATGAACGGCCCTTCGTTCAAGTTCGCCTCGCGCGGCACGGCCTCGGCGCCGGCTACCGCGCCGAGATCGACCGCATCGCCGACGGCTTCCCCGTTCGCGTGGTCGACGTGCGGGTGGCGCCCCTGCCCGAGGGCCTCGAGACTCAAGCGACGGCGGGCCCGAACCTCGTGCGTCTCGCCGAACGCGACCCGGAGGAACTGTTCCGCCTCGCCTTCGCCCGCACCCGGGGCGAAGCACCCGGCCCGGAACATCTCGCCGTGTTCCACCGCGCCCGGGCCGAGGCGGAAGGCATGGCGACGGCCGGCTGAGACGGGCGTATGAGCGCTTCATCGGCGCTCGCAGGAGACGAGGGGACGCCGAATTGTCTTTCGCGGCACGCCCCGCGCGGTAGCATGCACGGACCGTTTTCGCGTAGGAAGACAGCACAAGGCGCCATCGGCCAGCGCCGAGTGATGCGGGCAATGCCTGATTCGGTCTGCCGCCCGCGAATGAGAGCCCGATGAGTTCGCCCAACGACGAGGCCGCACAGCAGCACGAGGTCGAGGCCCGCCGCAACGCCCTCGCTCAATACGACATCCTCGACACTCCCACCGAGGAGGCCTTCGACGACCTCGTCAAGGCCGCTTCCCTGGCCCTCGGCATGCCGGTCTCGCTGATCGTCCTGCTCGAGGCCGATCGGCAATGGTTCAAGGCCGCCGTCGGCTTCGACGGTCCAGAGCCGCCCCTGGCCCAATCCATCTGCGCCCACGCCGTACGCCAGCGCGACCTCTTCGTCGTTCCCGACACCGCGCGCGATCCGCGAACGGCGGGAAACCCCCTCGTGACCGGCGCGCCCTTCGTGCGGTTCTATGCCGGGATGCCGCTCATCACGGCGGAGGGCGTCGCCATCGGCACCCTGTGCGTCCTCGATACGCAACCGCGCAGCCTCACGGAGGCCCAAGGCTTCCTCCTCACCACCCTGGCGCGCCAGGTGATGGCGCAGCTCGAATTGCGCCGGGCCCTCAAGGAACGCCGCGCGCGGGAGCGTCTCAACGGGGCGATCATCGAGAGCGCCGTCGATTACGGCATCCTCGCCACGGACCTCGACGGCCGCGTCACGAGCTGGAACATCGGAGCGCAGCGCATCCTCGGCTGGAGCGAGGCCGAGATGCGGGGCGTGGCCGCCGATCGCATCTTCGTGCCCGAGGATCGGGCCAGGGACACGCCGGCGCGCGAGATGCGTCTGGCCCGGGAGATGGGCCGGGCCAGCGACGAGCGCTGGCACCTGCGCAAGGACGGTTCGCGCTTCTGGGCCATGGGCGAGATGATGCCGCTTAGGGGCGAGGACGGTGCCCACGAGGGCTACGTCAAGATCCTGCGGGACCGCACCGCGCAGCGCCGGGCCGACGAGGCCCTGCGCCAGCAGACCGCCCTGCTCCAGACCGTGACCGATCATCTCAGCGAAGCGGTGTTCCGCCTCTCGGCCGACGACACCATCACCTTCGCCAACCCGGCCGCCGAGGCGATGCTCGGCTGGCCGGCCGGCACCCTGATCGGGCGCAACCTCCACGCGACCGCCCATCACCACCACGCCGACGGCCGCCCTTTTCCCCGCGGGGATTGCTCCGTGGTGCAGGCCCTGGAGGCGGGCGTGGCCCTGCGCCACCGCGAGACGGTGTTCTTCCGCCGCGACGGCACGCCCCTCGACGTGATCACCTCCAACGCACCGATCGTCGAAGACGGCGTGGTCGGTGGTGCCGTCCTCACCGTCACCGACATCACCGAGCACAAGGCCACCGGCCTGCGCCTGCGCCGCAGCGAGGAGCGCCTCGCACTCGCCCTCGACGCCGCCGGCCTGATCGGCACCTGGGACTGGGATCTCGCCACCGACACGGTCTACGCCGACGCGAATTTCGCACGCATCTACGCCGTCGACGAGGAACGGGCCGCCCGGGGCGCGCCGATCGAGGATTACGTGCGCAATTTCCACCCCGACGACCTGCCGGCGTTCCAGGCGGAACTGGACCGGATGCTCGCCGGCACGGGAACCGGGCGGCCCGATACGGCGGGACTTCAGCGTGAGGGACTTGCGAGTGGGAGTGAGGCACTCACGACTGGGGGACTCGCGGCTGGGGGATCCGCGACCGAAGGAGCCGGCGCGCAGGGAGACGACTTCGCCTGCGAGTATCGTATCGTCCAAGCCGATGGCGGGCATCGCTGGCTGCTGGCGCGCGGGCGCCTCGTGCGCGACACCGACGGCACGCCCCTGCGGCTGCCGGGCGCCTCCATCGACATCACCGAGCGCAAGCGCGCCGAGGAGCGCCAATCCGCCTTCGTCGAACTCGGCGACCGCCTCCGCGACGTGCAGGATCCCGTCGCCATCGCGTACACGGCCGCCGAGATCGCCGGGCGGACCCTGGGCCTTGCCCGGGCAGCCTACGGGTCCATCGATCCGACCCAGGAACACCTCGACATCGCCCGGGACTGGAGCCGGCCGGGCGTCGTCGGACGCGAGGGCCGGTATCGCTTTTCCGATTACGGCACCTATCTCGCGGAGCTGCAGGGCGGGCAGGACGTCGTCATCACGGACGTGACGACGGACCCGCGCACGGCGGGGCACACGGACGTGTTGGCCAGCCTCGGCGTCCGAAGCATGATCAACATCCCGCTGATGGAGCGCGGGCGCATGGTGGCGGTGTTCTGCCTGCAGGACGACCGGGTCCGGGCGTGGACCGCGGATCTCGTCGATTTCGCCCGCAACATCGTCGACCGGACCCGCGTGGCACTGGCGCGCCTGCGGGCGGAGGAGGAGCAGGAACTCCTCAACCGCGAACTCAGCCACCGGATGAAGAACCTGCTCGCGATGGTGCAGTCCATCGCCACCCAGACCATGCGCTCGGCCGTCGACGTGGACACGGCCAAGGAGGTGCTGGCAGGCCGCCTCATCGCCCTCGGACAGGCCCACGACCTGCTCATGGGCGGAGCCCTAGGCTCGACCCTCATCGGCCCCGTGGTCCGCGGCGCCCTCAAACTGCACGAGGACCGGCCGGGACGCTTCCGGCTCGACGGTCCCGACCTCGAGATCGGGGCGAAGCCCGCCCTGTCGCTGGCCCTGATGCTGCACGAACTCGCCACCAACGCGGCCAAGTACGGTGCCCTCTCCCGCGAGACCGGCCATGTCGCGATCCGCTGGTCGGTGGAGTACGCGGACGACGCGGACCAGCTCACCTTTTCCTGGCAGGAGATCGGCGGACCGGCCGTGACGCCACCGGCCCGCAAGGGCTTCGGCTCGCGCTTCATCGAGCGGGGTCTGGCCGGGCAGGTCGGCGGCACCATCGCCCTGGCCTACCCGCCCACCGGCGTGACCTGCGGCATCACCGCCCCCCTGGCGGCGTTCCAGGCCGACGGCTGAACGCGGGGCCGCCAAGCCCGGTTATCCTCAGCCCGCAGGACCCGCCGGGGGGACACGCCGCACGCGGCGGCCTAGAACAGGGGCCGTCCATCCCCCGCTTCAGGTGACAGCGTTTGCGTATCCTCGCGATCCGGGGCGAGAACCTCGCGAGCCTCGCGGCTCCCTTCGACATCGATCTCGCGAGCGGCCCCATCGCCGCCACAGGCATCTTCGCCATCACGGGCGAGACCGGCGCGGGCAAGTCGACCATCCTCGACGCCCTGTGCCTCGCGCTCTACGGGCGCTATCCGCGGGTCGCCTCGGGACGGCGGGAGGATACACCGGACCCCAGCGGCGAAGCCGTCAGTTCGAGCGACGGACGCGCCATCCTGCGGCGCGGGGCGGCGCAGGGCTGGGCGGAAGTGGATTTCGTCGGCCAGGACGGCGTCGCCTATCGGGTGCGCTGGGAAACGATCCGCGCCCGGGGCAAGGCGGACGGGCGCCTCCAGGCCGACCGGCGCACCCTGCACCGCCTCGCCGACGGCAGTGCCGTGGAGGGGGGCAAGAAGACCGCCGTGACGGCTGCCGTCGAGGCGTTGACGGACCTCACCTTCGACCAGTTCCGCCGGACCGTGCTCCTGGCGCAGGGCGAGTTCGACGCCTTCCTGCTGGCGGCCGAGGGCGAGCGTGGCGAACTCCTCGAAAAGATCACCGGCACGGGCATTTACACGGAGATCTCGAAGCGGGTTCACGCAGGCGCCGAGGCCGAGCGCGCCGCCCTGAAGATCCTTGAGACCCGCCGCGACGCCGTTGGGCTCCTCGACACCGAAGCGCGGGAACGGATCGGCACAGAGCGTGCCGCCATCGCGAAAACCCTCGCGAACCTGTCGGACCACCAAGCCGCGCTCCGGGCCGCCCTCGACGGCGCCGCCCGCCTCGCCGAGGCCCGGCTTCAGGTCGCCGCCGCGGAAACCCGGCTCAGCGAGGCCCAGGCCGCCGAGGCGGCGGCGGTGGCCGACAGGCGGCAGCTGACGGAGCTCGATGCCGTCGAGCCCTTGCGCACGGTCTCCGATGCCGTCGCCACCACGCGGGCCGAGGTGGAGGCCGCCGACATCGCCCTGACGATGACGCGCGCGCGGCTCGCCGAAGCCGAGACCCGTGCCGCGGCGGCGACGGAGGTCCAAGGCCGGGCGCGGATGGCGGACGAAGCGGCCGAGACTTTGTTCAAGGCGTTCGCGCCCGTCTGGACCGAGGCGGCACAGCTCGACGTCGTGATCGTCGAATCGACCCGCGAGGCCGCGCAGGCCGAGACCGGGGCCGAGGCCGCCACCGGTAGGGCGGAGGCCGTCGAGGCCGAACTGTCCGATCTGCGTCAGCGCCACGATGCGGCGGAGGCCGCCCGCGCCGAGGTGGCGGCCCGGCACGACGCGGATCGGGGTGGTGCGTATCTCGCTGGCCGGGCCGAGGAGGTCACGGGCCTGTTCGCGAAGCGCGCCGCCCTGCGGTCACAGCTCGCCACGACGATCTCGGAGCGGGAGCGGGCGAAAGCCGAGGCGGAACGCGGAGCCCGTGTGATCGCCGAAGCCGAAGCGCAGATCCGCGACGCTCGGGAGGCGCGCACCCGGACCCTGGCGCAGCGCGCGGAGCGTTTGGCCGGTCTCGCGGCCCTCGACGAGCCGGCCGCCCGCCGGCGCTCGGCCGTGCTCGACGAGGTTTCGGACGCCCTGCGCGAGGCGCTGCCCCTGGCCCGACGCCATGCCGAAGCGGTCCGAGAGGCGGCGGCGGCGGAGGCCGAGGCCGAGGCGGCCGGGCAGGCGGCGCTGATGGCGGAGACCGAGGGAGCCTCGGCCCAACGGGACGAGGCCGAAGCCATGGGCGGGCGCCGTGAAGTCGCCGCCATGGCCGAGCGCGCCGAGGCCAGCGTGTCGGAGCGGGCGGCCCAGCTGCGCAGTCTCCTCGCAGCGGGCGAACCCTGCCCGGTCTGCGGCGGCATCGACCATCCGCACGCCCATTCGGACGATGCCTTGAGCCGACATGCGGAAACATTGCGCGCCCGCCGTGCCGAACTTGAGGAAGCCCTCGCGCGAGCCGGCGCCGCGCGTGCGCGTGCGGCCGGGGCCGCGGCGGCGGCGGCGGCCCGCCACGCTGAAGCCCTCCGGGCGGGGGCAACCGCGCGGACCAACCTCGACGGCATCGCCAGCGCCTACGAGGTGCTGCGTCCGGCCCTGGTGGCAGGCAGCACCGGCGCCGGAATCGCCCTACCGGTTCCGGTGCGGCTCGCCACGGATGCCCTCACGGCCCTGGCGGCGGCGGCGCGCCAAGCCCGCGAGGCGTCGAGGGGGACGTTGGATGCGGCGGAGAGCCTGCGCGGCGACATCGAGACTCTCGGCCGGGCCGCCGAGGCGGCCGGAGCGTCGATGGAAACGGCGGGGGCGTCGGTCACCGAGGCGCGCACCACCGTCCAGGCGGCCGAACTCGCCGCCGAGGGGGCGCGGACCCGTGCCGAGGGCTTGGCGGAACGCATCGAATCCCTCGGGCGCGAGGCCGCCTCGGCCCTCGCAGCGGCCGACTTGACCCTGGCCGACCTCGACCGCGACGGTGCGGCGGCCGTGCGCCGGGTGGCGGCGGCGGTCGCGCAGCACCGGGCTCTCGGCGAACGCCGCCTCGCGCTCGAGGCCGAAGTCCGCACCCTCTCGGAAAAGAAAGCCAGCGCCGTATCGGCCCTCGTCGGCGCCCAGTCGATCCGCGAGACCGCGCGAGCCGCCCTCACCGGCCGGATGGCAGCCCTCGCCGAGGCCCGGGCACGGCGCGCGCCTCTCCTCGATGGCGAGGACACGAGCGTCCATCGCAGCCGGATCAACAACGACCGGCTCGCAGCGCAGAATGCTCTCAAGGCCGCGGCGGAGGCCCATGCGTCGGCCCTGGCGGACCTTGCCGGCGCGCGCAGCTCCGCCGAACACGCGACCGCCCGGAGGGAGACCGCCATCGCCCGCCACACGGCGGCCCGCGCCGCCTTCGCCACGGCATGCGGGACGCGGATGCCCGACGCAGTCGTCGCCCTGCTCACGCAGGACCCTGCGATTCGAGCTGGCCTGCGGCGGGATGCGGATCAACGCGACCGGGACGTCGAGGCCGCCACCACCGCCCTCGCCACCCGCCGCGCCGACCGCGACGCGCATGGCGCGACGCCGGAGATCGATGTCGCAGCGACCCGGGCCGAAGCGGAAGCGGGCGCGGAAGCCATCGCGCAGCACCAGCAGCGCCTCGGCGCCATCGCGGCGGATCTCGCCCGCGACGACGCGGCGCGCGCCCAGGCCGCCGGCCTGGGCGAGGAGATCGGCGCGGCGCGGGCCGTCTTCGAGACCTGGGACGCGGTGAACGACGCCGTCGGCTCCGCGGGCGGCGACAAGTTCCGGCGTTTCGCTCAGGGCGTGACCCTGGAGCACCTCGTCCACCTCGCCAACGCGCAGCTCGCGGCCTTGAGTCCACGCTACCGCCTTGCGCGCGGCACCACGTCGGATCTGGCGCTCCATGTCCTCGACCGCGACATGGGCGACCACCTGCGGGCCACCCGCAGCCTGTCGGGCGGCGAGCGCTTCCTCGTCTCCCTCGCCCTGGCGCTCGCCCTGTCGGGCCTGGAGGGTCGGGATTCGTTCGTCGACACCCTGTTCATCGACGAAGGCTTCGGCTCCCTCGATGCCGAGACCCTGGATCTCGCCGTCGATGCCCTCGAAACGCTGCAGGGACGGGGCCGCAAGGTCGGCGTCATCACCCACGTGGCGGCGATGATCGAGCGCATCGCCGTGCAGGTCCGGGTCGAGAAGCGGGGCAACGGCCGCAGTGTCGTGCGGATCGTGGATGGCGGGATGCCCACGAACTAGGCAGCCTGCGGGTTGGACCGCATCGCCACCGCTTCGCGGCCGGTGGTCGGCGCGACCGAAGCCCTCGCCGTGGACGCTCGACCGCTCGTCTCAAGTCTGGCACGGCCGATGCTTCCTCGTTCCCGTTGCCGTCACGGCGGCAGGCAGGGCAACGGCGCCCCGCGAGGCGGACGGCGCGAGTCCGAATCCCTTGGCATCAGTGACCGCGCGCCGCGCGGACCCGCGAACCTCGAGACGAGCACTCCATGGCCAGTTTCAAGACCGTGATGAAATCCGGTCACCCCCCGACCCTGTTCGCCGCGTTCCTATACTTCGATTTCTGCTTCGCGATCTGGGTCCTGAACGGCGCCATGGGGCCGTTCATCACCGAAACCTACGGGCTCAGCCCGGCCCAGACCGGGTTCATGATCTCGCTGCCGATCCTGGCCGGCGCGATCATGCGTTTTCCGCTGGGCATCCTCGCCCAGTATATCGGCCGCAAGAACGCCGCGGTGACCGAGATGTCGATCATCATGGCGGCGATGGCCTACGGGTTCTTCTTCGTCCACACCTACAACGACGTGCTCGCCATGGGCGTGCTCCTCGGCATCGCCGGCGCCTCGTTCGGCGTCGCCCTGTCGCTGGGGTCGGGCTGGTTCCCCAAGGAACACAAGGGCTTGGCTATGGGCATCGCGGGGGCCGGCAATTCCGGCACCGTGCTCGCCGTGCTGTTCGCGCCGCCGCTGGCCCAGGCCTATGGCTGGCAGACGGTCTACGGCTTTGCCGGCTGCGTCATGGCGATCCCCCTCGTGGTGATGATCCTTTTCGCCAAGGAGCCGCCGGATGCCGAGCACCAGTCGTTCAAGGAGCACATCGCCTGCCTGTTTCAAAAGGACGGCTGGTCGTTCAACCTCATCTACATCATCACCTTCGGCGGCTTCATCGGCCTGTCGAACTTCCTACCGACGTTCTTCTACGAGCAGTTCGGCGTCACCAAGGTCGAGGCCGGGCGCCTGACCATGCTGGCCGCCCTGATGGGCTCGGGTATCCGGGTGGTGGGCGGCTACTACGCCGATCGCATGGGCGGCATCCTCGTCCTGTCCGTGGTGCTGCTCGCCGCCGTCGCGTCGTTCCTGCTGCTGACCGCGACGCCGTCCCTCGTCGTCACCACGCTCCTGTTCATGCTGTGCTTTGCCGCCCTCGGGGCCGGCAACGGCGCCCTGTTCCAGCTCGTGCCCCTGCGCTGGCCGGCCAACACCGCCGTGGCCGGCTCGATGATCGGCGAAGTGGGCGCTCTCGGCGGCGCGATCCTGCCCAACGTCATGGGCCTGTCGAAGCAGTATACCGGCTCGTTCGCCTACGGCTTCGTCGGCTACGCCGCCTTCGCCGCGGTGGTGCTCGGCTGCCTGCTCCTGTGGCAGCGCAAGTGGGTCGGCGCCTGGGTCGGTCCGCGCGGCAAGGTGCTGGAGCCGGCGTCGCCCGAGGCCGCCAAGGCGGGGCGTCTCGATCCCGTCACCGCCTGAAGCAGAGGCGGAAGCACGATTCGGGGGCCTTCGGGCCTCCGTTTTCGTCTCACGATCAGAGGGCCTCGCCCGCCACCAGGGCGAAGGTGAGCACGTCGACCTTGGCCGCTCCGGCGCGCAGGAGCACGCGCGAGGCGGCGTTGGCCGTGGCTCCGGTGGTGGTGACATCGTCGATGAGAAGCACGCGCCGGCCCTGGAGCCTCGGCCGGGCGGCCTCCGGCACCCGGAAGGCACCCTGGAGATTGCGCGCCCGGGCGGCCCGGGAGAGACCGACCTGAGAGCGCGTCGCCTTCACGCGGGCGAGGGCCTGCACTTCGACGGGTAGCCCCGTAAGCGTGGAGAGCCCCTGGGCGAGAAGAGCCGCCTGATTGAAGCGGCGGCGCCAGAGGCGCCAGCGGTGCAGCGGCACCGGCACGAGGCAATCGGCCTCTCGGACGAGTTCGGCGCCGGCACCTGCCATCATCCGGGCGAGCGTCGGCGCAAGATCGAGGCGGTCGTCGTACTTGAGGCGATGGACGAGATCGCGGGCGATACCATCGTAGAGCACCGCCGCCCGGCCCCGGCCGAAGACCGGTGGGTCCGCCATGGCGCGGGGCGAGAGCAGCGGCCCTGTCCCGTGATCGACGGCGAAAGGTGTGCCGAGACGCTGGCAATAGGGCCGTTCGATGAGCCTCAGCTGCGACCAGCAAGCGGGGCAAAGGGCGTGAGGCTGGGCTGTGGCGGCTCCGCAACCCGGGCAGATCGGTGGATAGACGAGGCCTAGGGCGATGCCCCGAGCGGCACGCAGGCCAGCGAGGACACGGCGGAGGACGACAACCATGCCGTGCAGCCTACGCCGTCCTCCCTTCCAGGGCGACCACCTTGTGGGCGGTCGCGGCCGGTCTTCAGCGGGCGGGCGGCGGTGTCTGCTGCTGACGGTCGCGCTTGTTCGCCTGATGGCGACCGACGGCGCAACCGGCGGCCGCGCCAAGGACGCCGTGGCCGGCGACATGACCGGCGACACCACCGACGACGGCGCCCTTGAGGCAGCCCTTCGCCTCGGCGCCGGAGGTGCCGACCAGGGCAGCTACGGTCAGAACTGTCCCGAACAGAATGGATCTCATGGCGATACTGCCTTCCGGTGAACGTGTGAGACTGAGAACATCCGGGGCGGCCTCGGCGTTCCGTCGCCGCAAGCGCTGGTCCCCGGGCGGGGGAAGCGCCATGTTCGGGCACATCACCCTGATGCTCGGGATACGATGACGCGACCGCCGCCCCTGTTCGACACCGCCCTCGCCCGGACGCGCCTCGCCCGCGCGCGACGGGCCGGCTACGCCGATTTCCTCCTTGCCCGAACCATCGATGACTTGGACGACCGCCTGGGCGCGGTGCTGCGCCGGTTCGACCGGGCTCTCGATCTCGGATCCCCGACACCGGACGCCGCCCTGCGCTTGCGGACGAGCGGACGATGTCAAACGGTTCTGCGTCTCGCACCCGGTCCGGAGACGGTGCCGGGCGTCGGGCTCTCGATGGGTGATCCCGAGGCTTTGCCGTTCGCGCCGGGCTCGTTCGATCTCGCCGTGTCGCTTCTCGCCCTCCAGCACGTCAACGACCTGCCGGGCGCCCTGGCGCAGTTGCGCCGGACCTTGAAGCCGGACGGGCTGTTCGTCGGCTGCCTCCTCGGTGGGCGCAGCCTCACGGAACTGCGCCAAGCCTTCGGGCAAGCGGAGAGCGAGATCGAAGGTGGGGTCAGCCCCCGGGTCGCGCCCTTCGCCGAGGTGCGCGAGATGGGCAGCCTCCTGCAACGGGCGGGCTTCGCCCTGCCGGTGACCGACGTCGAGACGCTCACGGTGCGCTACAGTGATCCCTTCGCCCTCATGCGGGACCTGCGTGCCATGGGGCTGACCAACGTGCTCACCGAGCGCCGTCGCACCCCCCTGCGTCGGGCCACCCTGATGCGGGCGGCGGCACTCTACGCCGAGCGCTTCTCGGATCCGGACGGGCGCGTGCGCGCCACCTTCGAGATCCTGTGGCTCTCCGGCTGGGCACCGCATGCGAGCCAGCAGGTGCCGCTCAAGCCCGGCAGTGCGCGCACCCGGCTGGCCGAGGCGCTCGGCACCACGGAACACGATCCCATGGGGAGTCCATCATGAAGCAGCCGAGCCCCGAGCATCCCATCACCCTCGCGCCCCATGCCGGACGGGTCCGCGTGCGGGTCGCCGGCGTGACCGTGGCCGAGACCGGGGCCGCCCTGGTCCTGACCGAGGCCTCCTATCCGCCTGTGCTGTACATCCCGCGCGGCGACGCGATCTGGAGCCACTTCGTGCGGAGTTCTCGCCGGAGCCATTGCCCGTACAAGGGCGACGCCAGCTATTTCGGCCTGTCCGTCGATGGCACCGAACGGCCCGACGCCGTGTGGAGCTACGAGGCCCCGTATCCGGCGGTCGCGGCAATCCGCGATCACCTCGCCTTCTATCCCGACCGGGTCGATGCCATCGAAGTCGTGCCGTAAGGGCCGGCGGCTCCAAGCAAATCCGGGTGATCCCTTCGGGATTGCGGATTCGGGCTTCGCTCAAGCGCTGCGCGGGCTTCGTGATCCTGCGGCCGCTTCGATCAAGCGGCCGCAGGATCACTCGCGCGCCATCACTCGTGCACCTGCGACCAGAACGCGGCCTTGCGGCCATGGGTCTTGCGCAGGGCGGCGCGATACGCCGCGTGGTCCGGCACCAGGGCGCCGGGGTCGAGGCGGGCGTCGAGGGCGTCCAGGGTCGCGAGGTGGCGCGCGCCGTGCCCGTAGGCGGCCGAGCGCCCGCGCTCCAGGATATCGTCGACGAGGAGGCGGTAGAGCCGAGCGGCGGCCAGGGGCTCGCTGGCCTCCAGGGCCTCGGCCGCCGGCACCAGGATTTCGTAGCGGCCCCCGTCCCAGGTGTGCGCGGCCACGAGGCGCGCAGCCCGGTCGGGTTTGGGCCAATGGGTGAAGAAGTGCAGGGCGCGGTAGGGGTCGGGATGGGCGGCGGCGTGGGCGAAGGCGCGCTCCAGGGCCTCCTCGTCCTCGAAATCCGGCAGCTTGGCGAGGTGCGCCCTGAGCATCCCGGCATCCAAACTGCGCTCGAACTGCCCCCAGCGCAGGCCTTGCGCCTCCGCGCCCCGCCCGAGGGCGTCGAGGATGCGGATTTCGAGTTCGATCCGGGCGCGGTCGGGCGCTTCCGGGTCGAATTGGCCGGTGACGATCTGCTCGCGGGTGACGACGACGAGACCGCGCTTCTGCGGGCGACGCACCCAGTCGAGGGCCTCGTCGAGGCGCCCGGCCCCGAGGAGGCGTTCGGCGATCTCCGTCCGATCGGGGCGCTCGGGCGCGACTTCGCGTTCCAGAGCGACGAAGGCATCGACGTCGCCGCGCCGGTCGGCCAGCATCTGGCGCAGGCGTAAGGTCCGGCCGCGCGCCACCTGCTGTCCCCAGGCCTGGGCGCCTTTCGCCTTGGCCGGGCGCGGCGGCACGGCTTCGGCCAGACCCGCGTCGAGCCGGGCGCAGGCGGTCTCGGGCAGCCCCGGGATCAGGCCATGGAGCAGATCCTCGACAAGGCCGTAGCCGTCCGCCTCCAGCATCGGCACGAGGCGCAGGGCGAAGGCCGCCGCTTCGGCGGGATCGAGGCTCTTGCCCAGGGCGGCCGCCGCCTCGGCTGCGCGGTCGAAGATGCCGTGGACCTGCCCGTTCGAATCGTCGACCCGCTCCAGCACGCCGGGCGCGGCGGCGAGGAAGCGCAGCAGCCGGTCGAGGCCGGCCCGCGCGTCAAGGGGGGCGAGTTCGGTCACCATGGTGGTCAGCGTGGCGTCGAGGTCGGCCGCGAAGGCGCGGCGCTTCTGCCAGTCGATATAGCCGGCGGCCCGCTCCAGGGCGGTGAGGCGCCGGTCGATGAGGGCCGCCACCGCTTCGGGTCCCTGGAGCGCGGCCACGGCCGCCGTGACCAGCTTCTTGAAGGCCGGGTTGCGCCCGGTCTCGTCGAGGACCAAGCGGATCAGCCGGTCCAGGCCGAGCTCGGTCAGGGTCTCGGGACTGGGCGCGGTCTTTCGCGCGGCGCGCTTGGGTTTGGCCGCCGGCTTTACGGCCGACTCCGGCGCCGCCTGCTTCGTCGCCGCCTTGCGCGCCATACTCGCATCGCCCTCCCGGTCAGGCCCGCACGATGTCGCGGGATGCCTGTGACATCAAGGCCCCGGGACCCTTCAGGGTCCCGGGGTCCCTTTCAGGGTCCCGGAGCCCCTTTCAGGGGCCCAGGAGATCGACGAGGAACGGGATCAGCGGCGCGTCGGCGGGCGGCATCGGCTGGTCCTTCAGGTCGCGCGGGCGCACCCATTTCAGGGCCTGCCCCTCCATGGAGCGCGGGATCCCATCCCAGCGCCGGCAGACGTAGAGGGGCATGAGGAGGTGGAAGTCGGGATAGGCGTGGCTGGCGAAGGTGAGCGGCGCGAGGCAGGCCTCCTTCACGGCGATGCCGAGTTCCTCGTGCAGTTCGCGGATCAGGGTCTCCTCCGGACGTTCGCCGGGATCGACTTTGCCGCCGGGGAACTCCCACAGGCCGGCGAGCTGCTTGCCCGGCGGGCGCTGGGCCAGGAGCACCCGGCCGTCCGTATCGACGAGGGCCACGGCGACGACGAGGAGGATGCGCAACGGCGTGGGTGCGGGGGCGCTCATGGCGCGATGGCGAAGGTGGCCGACACGTCGGCCGCCGTCTCGATGGTGCCGGCGACGAGGGGCACGGGGGCGCCCCGGCCTTTGGAGCGCACCGCCATCGGGGCGGGCATCGGGGCATAGGGGGACGAACCGGCCTCGGCCGGCGAGCGGATGGCGACGACGCGCCCGAGGGTGACACCGGCGGCTTCGGCCAGACGCGTCGCCTGCATGGTCGCGTCCTTCATGGCGGCGACCCGCACGGCCGCCTCGGCGGCGTCGGGATCGCGCAGGCCAAAGCTGACGCCCTCGATCCGGTTGGCCCCGATCTCGAGGGCGCGGCGCATGAGATCGCCGAGGCGGCCCATGTCGGCGAGCCGCAGGCGGATGGTGTTGGCGGCGCGGTAGCCGTCGGCCCGCTCGCTGACGCTGCCGTCGGGCTGGGGCACGCTCCGGGTCACGGGCTGGAGGGTCACCGCCGTGGTGCCGATATCGGCCTCCGGCACCTTGAAGGTTTCGGCGAGCGCGATGAGCCCCTTGGCGGCGGAACTCGCTGCATCGAGGGCGACGGCTGGCGTCGCGCCCTTGGCCTCGACGCCGATCTCCACGGAGGCGAAGTCCGGCGCGGTCTCGGCCCTGGCCCGCCCGACGACATGGATGCGACCGTCCTTCAGGGTGGGCGCCTCCTCGGCGCCCGCAGGGGCGATCCAGGCAACGGCGAGGGCGGCGAGCGCCAAGGTGCCGACGCGGGCGCTCACGAGCGGTAATCTCCGTTGATGGCGATGTAGCCCTGCGTCAGATCGCAGGTCCACACACGGGCCGTACCGTCGCCGAGGCCGAGTTCGACCCGGATCTCGATGTCGGATTCGCGCATCACGGCGCTCGCCGCATCCTCGCTGTAATCCGGGTCCCGGGCGCCCTCGCGGGCGACCCGGACATCGCCGAACCAGATGGCGAGGCGGTCGCGGTCGGCGGGCTCGCCGGCCTTGCCCACCGCCATGACGACCCGGCCCCAATTGGCGTCCTCGCCGGCCACCGCCGTCTTCACCAGGGGCGAGTTGGCGATGGATAGGGCGATGCGATGGGCCGAGGCGTCGCTGGTGGCGCCTTCCACCCGCACGGTGACGAACTTGCGCGCGCCCTCGCCGTCCTTGGCCACGAGCTGGGCCAATTCCACCAGGAGATCGTCGAGCTTGTCCCGGAAGTCGGCGAGGCGCGGGTCGGCCGCGTCGGTGATGGCAGCGTTGCCCGCAGCACCCGTCGCGAACAGCATCAGGGTGTCGGAGGTAGAGGTGTCGCCGTCCACCGTCACGCAGTTGAAGCTTTTCACGGTTCCAGCGGTGAGCAGCGCCTGCAGCACCACTTGCGGCAGGGCGGCGTCGGTGAAGGCGAAGCTCAGCATCGTCGCCATGTCGGGGGCGATCATGCCGGCGCCCTTGGCGATGCCGTTGAGGGTCACCGTCGTGCCGTCGATGCTGGCCTGGCGCGTGGCGAGCTTCGGGAACGTATCGGTGGTCATGATCGCCTGGGCCGCCGCGCTCCAGGCGGCGGCACCGCCCTCCGTGCGGGTGGCGCAATCGGCGAGTACGCCCTCGAACTTCGTGGCGTCGAGGGGCTCGCCGATGACGCCCGTCGAGGCGATGAACACCGCCTCGGGGGCGCAGTCCGCCGCCCGCGCCGCGATGGCGGCGGTCAGCTCCACGGCCTCGCGGCCCCGTGCGCCCGTGAAGGCGTTGGCGTTGCCGGAATTCACCACGAGGGCGCGTGCGCCCCGGCTGTCCAGGGCGTGCCGGCACCAATCCACGGGAGCGGAGGGGCAGCGCGAGCGGGTGAACACGCCGGCGGCCTCAGTCCCCTCGGAAAGAGCGACGTAGAGCACGTCCGTGCGTCCGGAATAGCGGATGCCGGCCTGCGCCGTGGCGAGACCGACGCCCGCGATGGCCGGGAGATCCGGCTGATGCTTGGGCGCCAGCGGCGAGACGGGAACGGTCTTGGCGGATGCCATCGGGGTCGGTCTCCGGCTGTCGGCCGCTTCGAGCGCGGGTGATCCCGGGCGTCGAATCGAGCGGCCGGGCGGTGTTGCCCCGACGGGGCTCTCGCCGTCAACGGCGTACCCTGGGGGAACGAGTCGACCGGCTGGCGGATTGCCTCATCGGTGACCAGCTGGAAAGCGCGAGTTGGGCTTGTGTCGCCGGCCCGGCGTGGCTTAGCATGTTGCAATGCAACCCATTCGAGGTGTCGATCACGGTATGGCCAGGCGCGCATGGGGAGTCTCGACCATGGAACAGGCCGCCTCGTCCGGTGGCGCCTACGGCGTCCAAGTCCTGATAGCGGGGCGCCAGAAGCATTGGCGCGATGACGTTGCTGCTCAGATCCGCCGTGCCGGCTACGCAACCACGACGGTGGATTGCGGTGTGGACGCCATGACCGTTCTGGCACTCGGCCTGCCGGTAGATGTCCTCGTCACGGATCTCAGCCTCACGGGCGAACTCGGCTGCGTGCAGCTCGCCCTGGAGGCGCGTGCCCTGCGCCCCGACCTGCGCATCGTCTTCGCCAGCGATGCCCCGCATGTCGATGTGGAAACGACCGGTCTCGATACGGATGATCTCTACGTGGTCGCTGCCGAACGCACCGATGCGGTCGCCATCACCGTGCGCGAGGCCCTGGCGGCCCGGACCTGAGTCGGTCGGCCCCACCTCCACGATCTCGTGACGATCGACGGTCGCGTCCAAGCGGCCTCGTCTTCAAGCCGCGATCTTGCCGAGGGCCATGGCCTGTTCATCCGCGGACAGGTGACGCAGGGTCGGTCCCGAAGTCCAGACCAGCATCGGCACAATGCGCCGCCCCGGAAAGATCTGGGCGAGAAGCGCGGCATAGAGGGCGATCTGGCGTGTTTCGGCCTCCGGCAAGGGTGCATCCTCGGCCGGGGCACGACCGGTCTTGAAATCGGCCACCACCACCGCATCGGGACCAATGGCGAGGCGGTCGACCCGGCCGAAGACTGGGCGCTCGACCCCGTGCACCACGACGCGCCCGGACAGGGTCACCTCCGCCCGCGCACCGTGGCCGAAGAGCGGTTCCAGATCGGGATGATCGAAGAGCCGCATCGTGGCGGTGACGATCGCTTTGCGCGTCGCATCGTCGAGGGTCGGCGCACGCGCATGTACGAACCGGGTCGCGGCGGCCCGGCGTTTGCGTGGATCGAGACGCGGCAGATGCTCGATCAGCGAGTGGATGAGTACGCCCCGGCGCCGCGCTTGCGCATCGCCGAGACGCCGTCCAGGCTCACGCCTCGGATCGGCTGCCGCAAGGGCTCCGGACGGGCTCACGGGGGGAGGAGCCTCGGCCTCGTCGGGGACGGGGGTTTCGAGCCAGGAGGGTACGGACTCGGCCTGGGGCCCTACGATCGCGACCGCCGCCGGGGATACAGCGGTGCTGCCTTCGTGCCAGACGGTGACGGGGCCGTAAGGCCGTTCCAGTGTGGTGCCTAGTCCGATATCCGCCTCGACGCCCCGCCGGATCATCTCGCACCAGGGGGTCTCGGTCCCGGAATCATGGCCGCGATAGGGCGCGACGACGAGGCGGTCCGCCGCCCGGGTCATGGCGACGTAGAGCAGGCGGTGGTGCTCCTCGCGGGCCCGGGCCTGGAGGCTGGCCCGGGCCGCGCCGATGGGTTCGCTGTCGTAGGTCTTGGCGCTCGACCACACCGGCGGCAGGCCCCCCCCGAGGGTGAGAAGCGGGGGATCGTTGCGGCCCAGCGGCTCGCTGCCGTCGATGATCACCACCAAGGGTGCTTCCAGGCCCTTGGCGCCGTGAACGGTCATCACCCGGACCTCGTCGCGTCCCGATTCGAGGTCGCGCTTCACGGTGTGTCCGGCCTCTCCCCGCCCCGGCACCGTGGCGTAGCGGGCGAGGAACCCGCCGAGCGACGCCGCCTCGCCGGCCTGCTCCGCCTGGGCGGCGGTCGTAAGGAACACATCGATGGCGTCGCCCGCCTCGCCGCCCAGCCGCGAGACCAGGGCGCGGCGCCCCCCATGGGCACCGAGGATGGCGGCGTAGAAGCCGAACGGGCCTTCGCAGCCGGCCAGGCGAATCCACAGGCGCAAGGCGTCCTGCCCCCGAATCGCCGCGGGGTCGCCGGCGGCGGCATGGCGGGCCAGCGCGTCCTCCAGGGTCTCGGATCCGGCGCGCCGCGCGGCGATCCGCACGAGATCGTCGTCGTCGAAGCCGACCAGAGGTGTCTTGAGGGCGCCCGCCAGCGTCAGGTCGTCGGCGGGCAGCAGTCCGGCGCGGCCCACCGCCACGAGGTCGTTGACGGCGATGTGGGCGGCGATGTCGAGGCGATCCTGGCCGGCCACGGGCACGCCCAGCGCCTTCATGGCGCGGATCACCTCCTCGAAGGCGACGGAGCGCTTGCGCACGAGGATGAGGATGTCGCCGGGACGCCAAACCCGCCCGGTCTCGTCGCCCGCGGTGGTCCATGTCGCGGCCGCCCGCGCAACGCGACGCGCGGTGACCACCGCCGGAGCGCTGGCTTCGGGCGCATCGACGGGCGCGGCCCAGGCATCGGGCTCGACCTCGGGCTGTGGTTCGGCGACCGGCCAGAGTTCCAGGGCGCCGGGCGCGGTGGCCCGTGCCGTCGAGTGGACGGTGCCCACGGCCGCGTCCTCGAAGGACAGCCCGTCATAATGCTCGGGGATCTTGAAGGTGGCGTCGACGGCTCCGAGGACGCCGCGCGTCGAGCGGAACGACAGGGTGAGATGCACGTCCTCGAAGGGTAGGTCGGCCGCCGCCGCCGCCTTGATCCATTCCTTGCGGGTGGTCTCGAACTCACGGGGCTCGGCGCCCTGGAAGCTGTAGATCGACTGTTTGGGATCGCCCACGGCGAAACGCGTCCGCACCACGTCGCGGGCGCCTTCGCCGGCGGCGAACTCGGCGGTGATCCGGCGCAGGATCTCCCACTGAAGCGGATTGGTGTCCTGGGCCTCGTCGACGAGGACGTGATCGACACCGCGATCGAGCTTGTACAGCACCCAGGCGGAATCGACCCGGGCCAGGAGGTCGAGGGTCTTGTGGATCAGGTCGTCGAAATCGAGGGCCCCGAGGCGCGCCTTCTCGGCCTCGACCCGGCGGTGGATCTCGACCGCCAGGGTGAACAGCGCGCGCGTGCGCTCCAGCGCGCGCGCGCTGCGCAGGGCATCGTCGAGGGGGGCGATCCGGTCGCGCTCCTCGATGAGGGCCTGTCGAACCTCCTCCGGCACCGCCTTGGTGCCCAGGCTCCGGTCGGCCTTCGGACTGCCGTCCTTGGTGAAGAACACGGCGCGGTACGCACCGAGCCGCTCGGATCCCTCCGCCGCCTCGGCTTCGAGGAGCTTGTCGGCCAGTCCCTCGTCCGTGGACTTGCCAGTGCGCAGGCGGGCGGCGAAGTCCGTCAGATCGCCGAGGCCGCCCGCGAGAATGCGGGCTTCGACATCCACCACGGTCTCGCCCGCCTTCAGGTCGAGGGCACCGGCGAGCGCCGCGAACGACCGTTCGAGCCCACCGCGTTCGGCGAGCACGCCGCGTGCACGCATGGCGGTACGGAGGGTGCGGCGGAGGGTGTCGCCCGTCGCCTCGGCACTGACGATGGCCCATGCGGCCGAAAGGGCGTGGTCCGCGCGCGCCGAGATCGCCGCGGCGTAGACCGCATCCACAGCGGCCGCGAAGGCCGCATCCGCGTGATCGTCGTCCAAGACCTCGAAGCGGGCCGGTACGTTGGCCTCGAACGGGAACATGTGCAGCAGGCGCTCGCACAGGGCGTGCAGGGTTTCGATCTTGAGGCCGCCCGGCGTCTCCACGGCGCGGGCGAACAGGCGGCGTGCCACCTGCAGCGTCTCGCGCGAGGGTGGCGCGCCGGTGAGCGCCGTCAGCTCACGGGTCAGGGTGGCCGCATCGAGGGTGACCCAGCGGCCGAGCACCCGGAACACCCGGATCGACATGTTGGCGGCCGCCGCCTTGGTGAAGGTGAGGCACAGGATGCGCGCCGGAGGAGCGCCGTCGAGCAGCAGGCGCACCACCCGGTCGGTGAGCACCTTTGTCTTGCCCGCCCCCGCATTGGCCGAGACCCAGGCCGACGCCCGCGGATCGGCGGCACGGCGCTGCGACGCCTGGGTGAGATCGTCGACGACGAAGGATCTTTGCGAATGCGCCGTCATCAGGCTTCCTCCTCCCCACCGAGCGACCATTCGAGCACCCGAGCGAGATGGTCGTAATCGCCGTAGGACTTGGCGAATTTCGGGTAGGGGCGCGAGGTGTAGGCCGCCTCGCCGGTGAGGAAGCGGGCGAGGAGACCGCGCAGGCGGCCCTCGTGCTCGGCCACGATGGCGGCGACCTCGCGGTCCTCGCCCTTCGGGGGCTTCACGGGGAGCGGCTCGAACGGTTTGCGTCCGCCGGACGCGTACACGTAGATGAGGTCCGGCGTGACGGGCGTCCGGGGCAGCCCGTCGAAGGCGCCGTGCATGAGCATGGCCGCCTCCAGGGTGAGCTGGGGCGAGAATCCGGCGAAGACCTCCTTGTTGCTCGGCGGCTGGCCGGTCTTGTAGTCGACGATGCAGGCGGTGCCGTCGCGGCCGAGTTCGATCCGGTCGGCGCGGGCACGCAGGGTGAAGGTCTCGTTGCCCAGCGGAATCAGCCACTTGCCCGAGACCTCGCCGTGCACCCGGGTGAGGCCGCCCCGGCGCGCGGTCTCCCAATCGAGGAACCGCGTCGAGAGCCGCTCGTAGCGCGGCCACCATTCGGCATAGAGCGCCGGATAGGTCTTGGAGATCGTCGCGAACTCATCCTCGGCGATGGCTCCGAGCCGATCACGGGCGATGTCGGGCTCGGGCAAGGCCTCCGGATACGCCTGCGCGAACTTTCCCAAGATCTCGTGGACCAGGGTACCGCGCTCGCTCGCACCGGGCTGCGCCGCCACCGGCTCCAGGGGGTCGAGGCCGAGCACGTGCCGCGCGAAGATGACGTAGGGGTCGCGTACCAGGGTCTCGATCTCGGTGACGCTGAGGGTCCGGGGGAAGAGGGCCGGGTCCGGCCGTGGCTTGGGCTGTCCGAGGCGCGGTACGGGACCGCCGCCGCGGTCGAGGTGGCCGGCGTAGGCCGTGAACCGCCTGCCGCCCGCAACCGCCCGTTCCCAGCCCGCATCCCCGACGAAGGCTGCCAGGCGCTGGAGGAAGCGCGACGGCACCGTCGGCGCGCCCTCGCGTTTGGCCGCCCGGGTGATGACGGCGTCGCGATGGCCCAAAGCCTGGACGAAGTCGTGGGCGCTCTGGCCGATGCGGCGCTCGGGCGGATTGAGGCCGACGCGCTCGCGCATGGGCCGGTTGAGGAAGGCGTCGGTGACGGTCTTCATGGGCCACACGCCTTCGTCGAGGCCACCGAGCACGATGCGGTCGACGCTCATGAGGCGGGCCTCCAGGAGGCCGAGGATGCGCAGGCGTGGGTGTGGACGTCCGTCGCCGCAGGCCACCGGCCGCTCGCCGGCCAGTGCGGTGAAGAACGCCGGATAATCGGTGAAGTGGCCCGGCATGTCGCCGGGCTCCGCCATTCCAAGATCGTCGAACAGGGTGTCCAGGACGTCGAGGGACGCATCATCGAGGGGCTCGGGCGCCCCGTCGGGCGGCTGGGCCAACAGTGCCTCGACGGTGGCACGGTGACAGGCGGCGTAGGCGACGAGGTTGCCGACGCCGTCGTGGTCGGTCGGTAGGAAGCCCGCGAAGGCGGCCTCCAGGCGGGTGAGGATGTCCGACGCCAGGTCCCAGTCCTGATCGACGAGGCGGCGCTTGGCCCGGGGGCGGCGTCCGGTGGCGCTCCGCTGATCGGCGACCGCGCGGTGCAGGCCGGCGAAGCCCGGCGCGGGGGCGGGGCCGCGCAGGGCACCGATTTCCAAGGCGGCGGCGGCCCGCACCACGTCGCCCCGGGGCAGGCCGAGCCGGACGAAGGGATGGGCCAGGAGGGTGATGATCCGGCGCGGGCATAGATCGGCGGCGCACTCGGCGGCGAGGCGCGCGAGGCGCCCGGCCCGGCTGCACGACAGGGCTTCGCCGGCGGAATCCTCGGCGACGATGCCCCAGCGGGCGAGCTCGGCCGCGACCCGGACGGCGAGGTTCCGATCGGGCGTGACGAGGGCGGCGGTGGCGCCGGGTGTCTCCAGGGTTTCCCGCAGGGCGATGGCGATGCTCAGGGCCTCCTCGCGCTCGTCGTTGGTCTCGATCACGACGAGGCCCGCCATGCCGGCCTCGCCCAGCGCCAGGCGTGCGTCCGCGTCGAGGTCGGCCCACGCCTCCGTGGTCTCGGCCGGGCGCAGGGCCTGCGAGAGGAGCGCCGCGCGGGCGCGCGCCGCCGTGCCGGGCTCGCCCAGGACCACGACCGCAGTGCGGGGCATGTCGAGGCCGGTGGGACCGAGGAGCCGATGCAGGATCGCTTGCGGATGGCCGTGGGCGATGGTCTTCGAGAACCCCGCGCCGGTCTCGATGGCGTCCCACCCGGCCGCGTCGAGGTCGGTGTCGAGGCCCGGCAGCACCACGGCGCCTCGAGGCAGGCCGGCCACCGCCGCGATGAGCCGGGTGGTCGCCGGGACCGAGCCGGTGGACCCGGCGATGATCACCGGGTCGGACGGGCGGTCGCGGCGCAGGCGATCGGCCTCGGCGACGACGAGCCTGCGCGAACGCGCCACCGGGTCGCTCATGTGCCGATCGGCCAGGATCTTCGGCCAGTGCTCGGCGGCGATCTTCACGAAATTCAGGGTCAGGCCGAAATAGCGCGAGTACTCGACCTCGACGGCGCCGGCGATCTCCTCCCAGGGCAGCCCCTCGACGGTGAGCGCATCCATCAACCGTTCGAGATCGGCCGCAAGCGCCACGGCGTCGGAGGGCGAGGACGGCACCAGGAAGGGCACGTCGTCGTCCATGGGCAGGAGGGTGCGATCCACGGCCTCCGCCCATTGCTGAACGAGGCGGGCGAGGATCAGCCTGCGCTCCAGGGCCGGCATGGCGGGCGCGAGCACATCCGGTCCATTCTCGAGGAGCGGCGTTGTGGCGAGATCGAGTTCGGCCTCGTCGGCCTCTCCGAGCGGGATCAACCGGGGCAGGAGGGCGGCCTGCCCCAGGCGCTGGGCCAGAAGCGCCGAGAGTGCCTTCGTCGCCCGGCGCGTCGGCAGGTAGAGAGTCACGGCGGCGAGCGCGAAGGGGTCGTCGCCGAGATCGCCCACCAGCCGCCCCGACAGCAGGGCGTCGGCAAGCGTCGGCAGGAACGGCGCACCGGGCGGAATCGTGAAGACGTGGGACGGCGCGGCCGATTCGTCGTCGTGCACGGGGGTCAGGTCATTCACCGTCGATCTTCACGCCGCGGGCTCGTTCGCTCCGCGTTCCAACCGGTTGGAACGCTCAGCAAACCGTCGGTCACCATAGACCCGGGGCCGGCCCTTGCAATGCGGCGGCGTGAAGCCCGCTACGGCACCGGCGCGCTGGCCTTCACCCGGGCTTCGGCCGCGACGATGGCCTCGGGTGTGCCGACATGGAGCCATTGGCCATCGAGGCGCAGACCGTAGAGGCGGCCGGCCGCGATGGCGCGATCGAACAGGAGGTTGAGGGAGAAGGCGCCGTCGGGCGTGTCCGCGAACAAGCCGGGCTTCAGGATCGCGACGCCGGCATAGATGAAGGGCGCAACCTCGCGCTCGGCCCGCCGCTCGAGGCGACCGCCCGAACCCATGGCGAAATCGCCCGCCCCCTCGTAGCCGAGGCTGGTGGCCGTGGGGGCGACGAGGAGAAGGATGTCCATGGTCTGCGGCGACCACGCGGCGACAAGGCGACCGAGGTTCGAGTCAGGCCCTTCGAGCCAGAATGAATCCGCGTTGAAGACCACGAACGGATCGCCGCCGAGCAGCGGCAGGGCCTTCTTCACGCCGCCGCCTGTTTCCAGCAACCGGTCGCGCTCGTCGGAGACGACGATCTCGGGCGCGGTCCGGCGCTTGCCGACATGCCCCTCGATGAGGTCGGCGAGGTAGTGGACGTTGACCACGGCCTGGGTGATCCCGCCTTCCGCCGCGCGGTCGAGGGCATGGTCGAGGAGGGCGCGCCCGGCCACTTCGACGAGGGGTTTGGGCACCGTCGCGGTGATCGGGCGCATGCGCTTGCCGAGGCCTGCGGCCAGGACGAAGGCGCGGGTGATGGGAGGCGTTTCGGACATTCCAGCGGGGTCTCGCATGGCGCGTCTGGGCGCGGGAGGAATCGATGAGGACGATCCGGTCCCCCGGGTCAAGGTGGCAGTCGGACCGTGCCGTCGGCCAGGGGAAGCAGGCCGGGGTTCCAGGCCACCTCCCAGAGCGCCCCGTCGGGATCGGCGAAATAGCCCGAATAGCCGCCCCAGAACGTGTCCTGAGCCGGCTTCACCAACCTGGCGCCGGCACGCACGGCATGCGCCAGCACCG
Organism: Methylobacterium sp. Leaf102; assembly: GCF_001422425.1. NCBI lineage: Bacteria > Pseudomonadati > Pseudomonadota > Alphaproteobacteria > Hyphomicrobiales > Methylobacteriaceae > Methylobacterium > Methylobacterium sp. Leaf102. The sequence continues at coordinate 200,531 of NZ_LMMX01000023.1, forward strand.
CGTCGACGTCGTCCCGACTCGCGGTGTTGTGGGCGAGCGCAAAGCCACGAAAGCCGCTGCCGTCCGGCGGTACGCCGGCATCCTCGGCCAGGGCCGCGCGGGGGTAGAGGGACAGGACGAGGCCGCCGAGCTGGAAGAAGGCGACGCCCTCCGACGCGTAGGCCGAGCGCGTCCAGCCCAACGCTTCGTAGAAGTTCACCGCGCGGGCGAGATCCGCGACGCCGAGGGTAACGAGGGTGAGACGCGGATCCATCGGCTCAGGCCTCCTCGGGCGCCGGCTCCGGTGCGGCCTTCGGTACGAGATCGGGCAGGTGCTCGATGTGCCAGAGGCGCAAGCGGGTCAGGGCCGGGTGGGCGAGGTTGCGGGTAAGGTAGCCTTCGATCCGCGGCAGGTGGGCGAGATAGCCCGGCTTGCCGTCGCGGCGGTCGAGGCGGGCGAAGATGCCGAGGATCTTGGTGGCGCGCTGCGCCGCCAGCACCGCGTAGGCGCGGGCGAAGCCCTGCATATCGAAGTCCGGCTCGCGATTGCGGCGCTCGCGGACGTAGAGGCCGAGCAGGCGCAGTTCGAACTCGGCGGTGGCGTCGACCCGAGCGTCCTGGAGCAGGGAGGCGAGATCGTAGGCCGGGTGACCGAGCACGGCATCCTGGAAATCGATGAGGCCGATGCGCTCCAGACCTTCACGCTGGGGCAGCCAGATCAGATTCGGGGAGTGATAATCACGCAGGGTCCAGGTCGGCCGCTCAGGGATGACGCTGCCCAGGACCTCCGCCCAGAGCGCGACGAATTCCGAGCGGGCCGGGCCGGGCAGGTCCGCGCCCCGGATCGCCGGGCAGTACCAGTCGGGCAGCAATTCGGTCTCGAACACCAGGGCTTCGAGGTCGTAGGGCGGCAGGACGTGGTCGATCCCGTCCGCCACCGGCAGCACGCCGGGCAGTTCCGTGGCATGGAGTTTGGCAAGGAGCCGGACGGCTTCGGCGTAGCGCTCGGGGCGTGGGCCGCTCGCATCCGTGACCGGCTCGGAGCCGAGATCCTCGATGATGAGGAGGCCCTCAGCGAGATCCTCGCCGTAGATGCGCGGGGCCGAAAAACCGAGGGCCCGCAATCCGCGATCGACGCCCACGAATGCGTGGACGCTCTCGGCGAGCTTGACGATGGCGCTGTAGGGTTTGCCGTTGCGCACGGGGGGGCCGTCGCTGCGAGGCGGCGACACCATCAGCACCGCGCGGCTCCCGTCGGGCTTCATCAGCCGCTCGTAGGCGCGCGACGAGGCATCTCCCTGCATCGGGGTGCGCACGGCCTCGTCCCAGCCGCTGCGCACGAGCAGGATGCGCAGGGCCCGCGCCCGCTTCAGCCGGGCGGCCATGCCGCCTGAGCCGTCGATCCGGGCAAAGCGCGCGCCGTCGCCGAACTCGGCCCGCAGGGAGAGATCCACGGTGAGGATCGGTCCCTCACGGTGGCCGAGGCGCTCGGGCCATTCCACCAGGGTGATGGCCGTCTCGGTCATCTCGTCGAAGCCGAGTTCGACGAGTTCGTCGGGGCTGCGCAGGCGGTAGAGGTCGGCATGGACGATCTGGCGTCCGCCCGCAGCCTCGTAGGGCTGGATCAGGGTGAAGGTCGGGCTCGGCACGTCGAGGTCGGGCGTACCGGCGAGCTCGCGAATGAGGGCGCGTGCCAGGGTGGTCTTGCCGCCCCCGAGCCCCCCGGACAGGGCGACGAGGTCGCCGGGCTCCAGCAGTTCGGCCAGGAAGCGGCCGAGATCCTCGGTGGCGCCCTCGTCGGGAAGCATGATCTCCCAGGCCGATCTCGCCTCACGCTGAAGCGTGTCCGCACCGTCCTCGTTCAACACCCAACTCCTACCGTGGCCGCGATCCGTCGCGGGGCCGCACGACGTCCAACATCATAGACGCGCATCCTTAACCAAAACCCCGGGACGGCCGAAGGGTCCCGTGGAAGGCTTACGAATCGGATGTGCCCGCTACTCGGCGGCCGCCCGGCGGGTCGTGCCGGTGGCGATCGGGAAGGTACAGGTGACGCGGGTGCCGACGCCCGGGGCGGATTCGAGGGCGACGCGTCCGCCGTGCAGCTCCACGAACGAGCGCACGATGGACAGTCCGAGGCCGACGCCGCGGTGACGCGTCCCCAGGGTGTTGCTCTCGAACCGGTCGAACACCCGGGCGGCGACCTCCTCGGGGATCCCCGGACCGTGATCGACGACGGCCAGGGTCAGCTCGGTGGCGCTGCGGCGGACCTCGACGCGGACGGGCTGGCCCGGCGCGGAGAAACCGACCGCGTTGGACAGCAGGTTGAACAGGATCTGGCGCACGCGCTTGCCGTCGGCGACGAAGCTGCCGATGTCCTCGGGTACGTCGAGGTCGAGGACGATGGCGGCCTCGGCGAGGCGATCCTCGAGACCGCGCACGGCCGCCTCGACGGTGGCGCGGACATCGACCACCTCGCGCGACAACTCCAGGGAGCCGGCATCGATGGAGGCGAGATCGAGGATGTCGTTGATCATCACCAGAAGCGCGCCCGAGGAGCGCATGATGTGGCCGGAATACTCGCGCTGGCGCTCGTTGAGGGCGCCCACCGTCTCGTCGCCGAGAAGCTGGGTGAAGCCGATGATGTTGGTGAGCGGGGAGCGCAGCTCGTAGGAGACGTGGTTCACGAAGGTGTCGCGCAGTTGCGAGGTGCGCTCCAGGGCGTCGTTCTTGTCGGTCAACGCCCGCTCGACGTTCACGCTCGCGGTGACGTCGATGAGGGTGAGCAGGGTGGCGCCCTCGGGCAGGGGCTGGGCGGCGCAATCGAGGACGGTGCCGTCCACCACTTCCAGGCGACAGGTCAGGCCGGAGCGGCTCTCCAGGCCCGTGATGGCACCGCGGATGTCGAGCCAGGGCTCCTCGTCGGGCGAGAGGGCGCGGCAGGCCTCGATCACCGCATCGACGCGGGGGCGCTCGGACAGGGTCGCGGCGTCGAGGCGCCACAGGGTGGCGAAGGCGCGGTTGGCGAAGGTGAGGCGGCCGTCGGCGCCGAACACCGCCACGGGCTCCTTCAGGGTGTCGAGGGTCTCGGCCTGGACCCGCATGAGCGCGTTGTAGCGCGATTCGAGCTTCATGTTCTCCGAGACGTCGTCGAACAGGTAGGTCAGGCCGCCCTGCGGATTGGGATCGGCGACAACGCGCAGGGACCGGCCGTCGGGCAGGTACCACCACGCCTCGCTGGCCTCCACGGCGCGGTAGGCGGCGAGCACGTCGGCCTTCCACGACTTGAAATCGGCCTGCTCGGGCAGTTTTCGCGACGCGCGCAGGCGGTCGAGGATCTCGCCGTCGAGGGGCCGGGCCTCGAGGAAGGCCTGGTCGAGGTCCCAGAGCTGGCGGTAGGCGGCGTTGTGGAAGATCAGGCGCTGGCGGGCGTCGAACATCGCCACCGCCGTGGGCAGCTGGTCGAGGGTGCGGACGTTGGCGTCCATCTGGCGCTGGAGGTCGGCGCGCACGCTCTCCAGTTCGGACACGTCGACGGCGATGCCGACGCGCCCGGCCTCCACCGCGCTCTCCGTCACGTCGAGGATGCGCAGGCCGCCGGCGACCACGGCGGAGAGGCGCAGGGCGGGGCGGGCGCCGGTGGGGGTCCGGGCTCCGTCGTCGCGGGCGATGAGGTCGCGGGCCTGCCGGTCGAGGAGTTCGAGGCCGAGCGCCGCCTCGCGGCTGTCCGCTTCCACGGCCGCCACGTAGGCGGTGTTGACCCAGGCCAGCGCCCCGTCGCGGTTGCGCCGCCACAGGGGCTGGGGAATCGCGTCGAGGAGGCCGCCCAGCGCCGAGAGGCCGCGCCGCGCCTCCTCGAGGGTGAGGCGCAAGTCTATAAGTTCACGGCGTTCTTCCGTGGTCTCGCGCAACCGCAGGAGGGCGCGGCCGGCGAGCGCCTGACCCTGCGCCTCGACGAAGCGGCCGTCCTGGGTGCGCAGGCTGAGGCGAAAGCCGGTGCCGCGGGCGCGCAGGCCCTCGATGGCGGCGGCGAGGTCGCGGGCGTCGGAGGGCTGGAGCCAGGTGCCGAACTGGAGCAGGTACGCCGGATCGTCGGCCGCGACGCGCCGTCCGTCGAGGGCGAGGCCGGTGTCGCCCTCGACGAGTCCGGGGCCGCGCCCGGTCCAGGTGACGATGACCTGACGCTCGGAATTCAGCAGCATTTCGGCGCGATCGTGGGCGCCGCGAAGGTGGGTGAGTTCGTGGGTGAGCTCGGCCTCCCGGGCGCTCCAGCGGGCGCGCTCGCGCATGTGGAGCAGGGCGAGGATGGTGGAGAACACCGTCAGCCCGATGAGGATCGCGAGGCCGGCGGCGTTGTGGGTATGCGGTCCGAGGCCGCTCGTCCAGGCGGACGGGTCCGTTCCGGGACCGGCGGCCTGCGCCGTTCCACCGGCGGTTGCGACGACGACAGCACCGGCGCACACCACGGCGCGCGCCGTTCGATCGACCCTCATGATCCGGTCCGCCCCCAAGAATCCCTGACGCGCCGCGCATCGCGACCGCTTCCCCGCCGGCCCCGGAGGGCGTCGGCGGATCACCCCACCTGAGGAATCGACCCCACACTAGCGCGAGGCGGAATCCTCCCGGAAGAGGGTTAAGCCGGACTTATCCGGTTTCGGGCACGCGGGCCGCCGAGGCCGCAGAAAAGTCACAGTACGGTCAAGCTCGGGCGGCCGGGCGCGGAGGGGCGGGCATGAAAAAAGCCCGGCGGAAAGCCGGGCTTTTTCACGAAACCGCGAGGGATGGGGGCGCCCCCGCACGGGGGCGCCGTCCGACTCAGTAGCGGTAGTGGTCGGGCTTGAACGGGCCGGTCTCGGCGACGCCAATATAGGCGGCCTGCTCGGGGCTGAGCTTCGAGAGCTTCACGCCGATCTTCTCGAGGTGGAGGAGCGCCACCTTCTCGTCGAGGGCTTTCGGCAGGGTGTAGACCTGCTTGTCGTACTTGCCCGGGTTGGTCCAGAGCTCGATCTGGGCGAGCGTCTGGTTGGTGAACGAGGCCGACATCACGAAGGACGGGTGGCCGGTGGCGTTGCCGAGGTTCACCAGGCGGCCCTCCGACAGGAGGATGATGCGGTGGCCGTCCGCGAAGGTGATCTCGTCCACCTGCGGCTTGATGTTGGACCACTTGAGGTTCTTGAGACCCGCGACCTGGATCTCGTTGTCGAAGTGGCCGATGTTGCAGACGATGGCCCGGTCCTTCATCGCCCGCATGTGGTCGAGGGTGATGATGTCCTTGTTGCCCGTCGCCGTCACGAAGATGTCGGCGCGGGGCGCGGCGTCTTCCATGGTGACGACCTCGTAGCCTTCCATGGCGGCCTGGAGGGCGCAGATCGGATCGACCTCCGACACCAGCACGCGACAGCCGGCGTGACGGAGCGACGAGGCCGAGCCCTTGCCGACGTCGCCGAAGCCCGCGACCATGGCGACCTTGCCGGCCATCATCACGTCGGTGCCGCGGCGGATGCCGTCCACCAGCGACTCGCGGCAGCCGTAGAGGTTGTCGAACTTCGACTTGGTGACGGCGTCGTTCACGTTGATGGCCGGGAAGAGCAGCTTGCCCTCCTTGGCGAGGTTGTAGAGGCGGTGCACGCCCGTGGTGGTCTCTTCCGAGACGCCCTTGATCGAATCGGCGAGGCCGGCGAACCAGCCCTTGGGCTTCTCGGCGAGCTTCTTCTTTAGCAGGGCGAAGAAGATCTCTTCCTCTTCCGATTCGGGCTTGTCGAGGAAGGCGGTGTCGCCGTTCTCGGCGCGCAGGCCGAGGTGCACGAACATGGTGGCGTCGCCGCCGTCGTCGAGGATCATGTTCGGCATGCCGCCGCCGTGCCAGTCGAACAGCTTCGACGTGTAGTCCCAGTACTCCTCCAGGGTCTCGCCCTTGATGGCGAAGACCGGGATGCCGGCGGCCGCGATGGCGGCGGCGGCGTGGTCCTGGGTCGAGTAGATGTTGCACGAGACCCAGCGGATGTCGGCGCCGAGCGCCGCCAGGGTCTCGATGAGCACGGCCGTCTGGATCGTCATATGGAGCGAGCCGGCGATCTTGGCGCCCTTCAGGGGCTGGCTCGCGCCGTACTCCTCGCGCGTCGCCATGAGGCCGGGCATCTCGGTCTCGGCGATGGAGATCTCCTTGCGACCGTACTCGGCCAGCGCGATGTCCTTGACGATGTAATCCTGGGCCATGGGGGTTCCGTCTCTCTGCTGCGTGTTGGCGGGGGCTATAGCAGGGGACGGGATGCGAGGCAATCAAGACATAAAGATGTCTTTATGCGAGGCATTCCAAGGTGGCGGTGTCGGGGCCGCGCGTGGTCGGCGCGCCGCATCCCCTTCCGCCCGGGCTGCGCCCGCCGATCCGGCGCGGGCCAGCACCGCTCCACCCGGCGATCGGTCTGTGCCGTCTTTCAGGGACGCCGACGCCAGCTTCGGGACGGGCCTGTCCGTCCGCTCCACGACCAATTCGGGCGGATTCTTGTCGGTCCGCTCTCGAGAGGCTGTGTCGCAGGAACGGGCGTTCGCTCAGGGAACGCGAGGGGGCTACTTCACGCACCGATCGGTTAGTGTGCCGAACGCAGATGCCCTTTTTGCAAGGAGATGAAGCCGTCTCCGGCTCGGCCCGATGGTTGTCCGATCTCATTGCGCGCCCGTGGCGACGAGCCAGTCGACGAATGCCGTGAGGGTCGACGTCTTGTCCGCGTCGTTCGGGACGAGGGCCACGTAGCCGGGGCGCGGGACGACGATCTCCGGGAACGGGGCGACGAGCCGTCCGGTCGCCAGGTCGCCGGACAGGACGGGCAGGGGCCCGAGGCCGTAGCCGAGCCCGTCCGCCGTCGCCTGCAGGGCGACGAAATAATGGTCGAACGTCCGGCGGCTGCCCGTATCGGGGGAGAGGCCGGCGGCGGCGAGCCAGTCGCTCCAGTCACCCGGACGCGTCTCGCTCGTCAGCAGCGTGGCGCCTTCGAGGTCGTGCGGTGTGCGCAGGGGGCGGGCCGCGAGCAGGGTGGGGCTCGCCACCAGGGTGTTGGCCTCCCGCAGGAAGGGGACAGCACGGTAGGCGCCCCAGGGATGGTGCGCTCCCGTTCCGAGGCGCGGCTCGCGCCGGACCGCGAGGTCGAAGCCGCCGCGCAGGGCGTTGTGCAGGGTCGTGGTCGTCGTGACGACCACCTCCGCCTCCGGCCGCGCCGCGTGGAAGCCGTCCAGGCGCGGGATCAGCCAACGCATGGCGAAGGTCGTGGGCGTGTTCACCCGCAGGGTCCGCGGCGCGAGGGGCCGGCCGCAGATCTCGGCCGCCGCGTCGAGCCTGTCGAAGGTGAGGCTGACCGCTTCCGCGAAGGCCCGGGCCGCGGGCGTCGGGACGCTTCTGCGCCCGACCCGCACGAACAGACGCTGGCCGAACCACGCCTCGAGCACGGCGACCTGACGGCTGACGGCCCCGTGGGTCAGCCCGAGTTCGGCCGCCGCGGCGGCGTGGCTGCCGGCCCGGGCGGCGACCTCGAAGACGCGCAGCGCATGGAGGGGTGGAAGACGGCGCATCGGACCTCCGGGCTCGCATCCGTGAGCTTAGCGCACGGGTCGCGTGAGTCGAACGGTCCTCATCGCCGGATCCTCACGGGTGTAGCCGTTACGGCGTCGGCGGCGGGTGGCTGTGGAAGGATGAGCGATGACGACGACCACGGCGGAACCGGACGGGCGGGCCACGGGCGCGACGGATGGGGCGGGCGACACCCGCGCGCCCCGGCGGACGCGCACCCTCGCGACGATCGGCGTCAATCACGCCCTGCACGACGGCTACACGGACCTGATCTACGTGCTGCTGCCGGTCTGGCAGGTGGAGTTCGGCCTCGGCTACGTCGCCCTTGCGCTGGTGCGCTCGCTCTATGTCGGCGCGCTGGCCGGCCTGCAGATGCCCGCCACGGCCCTGGCCCGGACGCTCGGGGCGCGCGCGGTTCTGGTTCTCGGCACGTTGCTGGGTGCGGGCGGCTACGCGCTGGCCGGCGCCTCGGGCGGTGTCACCGGCCTCTGCGTCGCCCTGGCGCTCTCCGGCGCGGGCAGCAGCACCCAGCATCCCCTCGCCTCGGCGGTGATCGCCCGGACCTATGGGACGGGGGCGAGGGGGCCGCTCGGCACCTACAACTTCGCCGGCGATCTCGGAAAGGCGGCGCTGCCCGCACTCGCCGGGCTTCTCCTCACCCACCTCGACTGGCGCCTCGTGCTCTGGCTCGCCGCCGGCCTCGGGGTCGTCGTCGCATTCGGGGTCGCCACCCTGCTGCCCCGCGAGCCCGTCCCGCGCGAGGAAGCGCCGGCGCGCCCGCACGCGGCCGTGCCCGGCGCCGGCTCGACGGACCGGACCGGCTTCGGGCTCCTCGTCGCCGTCGGCATGCTCGACAATGCCGCCCGCCCGGCTTTTCTCCTCTACCTGCCGTTCCTGCTGCAGGAGAAGGGGGCGGTCCTGGCGACGGTGGGCGTCGCGTTCGGCCTCGCGGCCGTCGGCGGTGCGCTGGGCAAGGCGATCTTCGGCCGGCTCGGGGAGCGCTTCGGGGTGACGCGCTGCGTGATCCTCTCCGAGGCGGGCACGGCGGTGGCGATCCTGCTGGTCGTCGCGCTCCCGCTCGCCCCAACCCTCGCGGTGCTGCCCCTCCTCGGCCTGATGCTGAACGGAACGTCCTCCGTGCTCTACGGCACCGTGCCGGAACTCGCGCCGCACGGTCGCGTCGAGCGCGCCTTCGCGGTCTTCTATACTTGGACGCTCGGCGGCAGCGCGGTCGCGACGCCCCTGCTCTACGGCCCGCTGGGCGATGCGGTCGGACCGCGCTGGGCCGCCGTCGCGGCCGCGGCCACGGCCTTCGCCGTCGTCCCGATCATGCTCGTTCTGTCGCCGCACCTCGCGCGGAAACCATGAACTCCGTTCAAAATCCCGATGCCACCGATGGCGACCGCTCGGATGCCTCTGACGCACCTGACGCCGCACGAACTGCACCCGTGATGCCGATCACCGGCGGCCGCCGTGGCATCGGGACCGCGACCGTGCGTCTTGCGGCACGGCGCGGCTACGACGTCGCCTTCAGCTACCTGTCGAACGACGCGGCGGCTGAGGACCTGAGCGCTGCGATCGAGATGGAGCGTCGAGGCGCGATCGCCGTACGAGCCGACAGCGCCGATCCCGCCGAGGTCTCGCGGATGTTCGACCGCGTCGACCGCCGGTTCGGTGGGCTCGATGTCCTCGTCGACAATTCCGCCATGATCGCACGACCATCTCGCTTCGAAGACCTGGACCATGAGCGCCTGCGGCGCGTCTTCTCAGTGAATGCAATCGGCCCGATCCTCTGCGCGCAGCAAGCCGTGAAGCGCATGTCGCATCGCCATGGCGGGCGTGGGGGCGCGGTGGTCAATGTCTCCTCGGCCTCCGCTCGCCTCGGCAGTCCCAGCGAGTCCGTGGACTACGCGTCCTCAAAGGGCGCAGTCGAGACCATGGCGATCGTCTTCGCAAAGGAGGTCGCGCGCGATGGCATTCGGAGGAACTGCGTGGGGCCCGGCCACATCTACACCAAGATGCACGCGAGCGGCGGCGAAGCCGGGCGCGTGGATCGCGTGAAGGACAGCATTCCAATGGGAGGGGGTGGCGAGCCCGAGGAGGTCGCGCGAGCGATCCTCTGGCTGGCCCAGAGGCCTCGTTCGTCACCGGTACCTTCCTCGACGTGACGGGCGGCAAGTAAGCGCGACCGCTTGTGGAGCGCCGCGATCCATGGCGGACAGGCGGTGTCTCGCTCAGCGTCCGCTCCCGGGCGTCGGGTCAGATAACCCGAACGACTGGGTCGGGTCGGGACCCGTCCGTCCACTCTGCGACCGGTCGGGTGGAAAGCGGACCTACCGCTTACCGGGACGATCTGTGAGAAGGCGGTATGGTCACGTTCTTCGCTTACGCGGGCGCAGCGCTCGCTGAAATCGCCGGGTGCTTCGCCTTCTGGGCTTGGCTGCGCCTCGACAAGTCGGTGTGGTGGATCGCGCCGGGAATGGTCTCGCTCGGGCTGTTCGCCTACTTGCTGACACTGGTCGATAGCGAGGCGGCCGGGCGCACTTACGCCGCCTACGGCGGCATCTACATCGCAGCCTCGATCTTGTGGCTCTGGCTTGCCGAGGGACATCAGCCCGACCGCTGGGACTTGAGCGGCGGGGCTATCTGCGTCGCAGGCATGGCCGTGATCCTCTTCGGCCCAAGGGGATGAGCGTTCCGTACGCCAGAGTCCGCCGAGGTTGGATCGTCGTCGGCTAGCTTTCGGGACGCTCATGAGCGTGTGCGCTGATCGATCAATCCGAGGCGGGGTACGAGCGTCCTGGGAGCAAGGATGGCACCAGGGGCGACAACCGCGTTCGCGCCGATGCGGCACCCATCTCCGACGAGCGCGCCGAACTTCAGCGTGTCCGATTCTATCGTCTTGCCGCTATAGTTGATCCGGAGGCGAGGATCGGCCAAATCGTTCCGGTAATTCGCGATAATCGAGCCGGCTTCGAGATTGATATCACTGCCGAGAATGCTGTCCCCAACGAAGTTGAAATGAGCGAGCTTCGACCCTCGGAACATGAGGGTCGTCTTGAGTTCAGCTCCGGGCCCCACGATGCAGTCGCTGTCGATCCAGCATCCGCCCCTGATCAAGCATGCCGCTGCAACAAGGCAATTTGGCCCGACGATCAGGGGGCCCTTCATCACGGCACCGGTCTCGACCGTGGTCGTGCGATGAACGGCGATGTCGCCCTCGATCTCGTAATCCGCGTCGAGTGTCGCCAGAATTCCTGTGACCAAACCTGCCGCGTTGGCCACGATATCCCACGCCTCTCCCGTCGCCCGCTCGCCAAGGGGCGAACTACGCCAGGATGCGATATGCGCATCAACAATGTTCATTCGGCACGCACGCGTTTTCCTTACAGCTCCGTGGTCCTTACAACTCGGAGAGTGCCGGACCGTCTACGGCGTGCCAGCCTCGGTCAATCGTTCGCCACGAGTTCGGATGGCAGGCTCCGGGCGATGCGACGGCATTGTTGAACGTCCGGGTTGGGTCCAAGGCCGTGTCAAATTCCGGAGGTGAGGGCTTTTGCGGTTGGGTGACGTCCCGGTCTGGCGAGCAGGGGGTGTTCATCGCGTCGAACGGGTTCCTACGGTCGGGAAACGGCTGGTTTTGGTTCGAGCTCCCCTGGACGGCTTCCCGGCCTATTCGGCGGACGATCGAAGCCCGCGCTCAGGTGGGGGATCGTCCGCCGAGAGTTTGCGGCTTCCCAGAATGTTGAGACCGCGCGTCAGATTTTAGGCCAGGACCTGAAGCGCCATAGCACGTCTTCATGCTCCCACCGCGTCACCCGCCGCTCCTTGCCCGTCGTGCAGGCCGCCTTCATCGGGCAGGCAGACTTCATCTGGGCAGGCAGCGCGAGCATTCGTCCAGTACCGATGCAGCGTCAGGCCATTCACCACCGTGGTGCAGCGGTGGGACAGCCGAACGCTGGCGAGGGATGCGATGCCGAACTCCGGGGAACCCGGCATCCGCGCCATCAATCGAGCGTGAGGACGATCTTGCCGATCTGCTCGTTGGATTCGAGGAATTGGGTCGCCTCCCGGATCCGGTCGAACGGGAAGGTCCGCGACACCAGCGGATCGAGCTTGCCGCTTTCCAGTCCCGCCAGGATGAAGGCCTTCGCACGGGCAAGCGCCGCGTCGTCGCCGACGATCTCGGTGTAGAGGTATCCCTTCAGGGTCAGGCTCTTGCCGAGCACGGAGAACTGCGGGAACGGACCCTCGTCCCGGCTCAGGGCACCGTACTCCAAGAGGATGCCGCCCACGGCCATGACTTCGGCAAACTGCGCGATGGCAGGACCACCGATCGGATCGAACACTACGCGGGCCCCCTTGCCCCCGGTGATGTCCTTCACGCGCGCCGCCAGGTCGCCCCCGTCCGTGGCGATCACATGGTGCGCGCCGGCATCGAGCAGCGCCTGCGCCTTGGCGTTCGTGCGGGTGGTCGCGATCACCGTCGCCCCGACGCTGCGGGCGATCTGGAACGCCGCGATGCCGACGCTGCTCGACGCCGCCGATACGATGACGACATCGCCGGCGGTGAGTTTCGCCTGATCGATGAGCGCGCCCCAGGCGGTGACGTACTGCATCCAGGACGCGGCGGCCTGCTCGAACGAAAGGGCGGCCGGATGCTTCACGACGGAACGCGCGGGAATGTTGATGACCTCGCCGTAGGTGGGCCAACGCGACATATCGAGGGTCGGGATGACGCTGACGGCATCGCCCTCGGCGAACCCGGACACGTCGCGGCCCGTCGCCTTGACCGTACCGGCGGCTTCGTAGCCGAGCTGCGAGGGGAAGTTCGCTTCCTGCAGGTAGGCGCCCTTGCGGAACATCACCTCCGCACGGTTGAGGCCGATTGCGCGAACCGCAATCTGCACCTCATCGGCGGCAGGCCCGGGAACCTCGATGTCCTCGATTCGCAGCACATCTGCGGAACCGTATTCGTGAAAGCGTACAACGCGGGTCATGGGTCGTTTCCTTATCTTGCGTGCACCGGTCAGATGTCAGAGGCAGATCGCACGCGCGACGCGAACGCCGAACTCGGCGTCCGGATTGGTCCGGCCGTCGCCGACGCGCTCCTGGACCACCGCCACCACGAGGTCGCGCCGCTTGGGCAGGCGGGCCCTTTCGGCTGCCGCGAGTGCGCCTGGCATCTCGTCACGCGTCAGATCCGTGCAGTAGCCCGGCGCCCCGGGTTGCTGGCGCCACGACTCCGCCAGGGACCCCGCGTCGAAGGCGTCGAAGCCGGTCTCCTCAACGAGACGCAGGCCGACGCGGCGGTCTTCCTCGCGGTCGGCCGCGACCGGGATGGCGATGCGTCCCGGCGTTCCGGAGGGTGAACCCTTCTCGGCCAGCGAGCCCGAACCGATGGCGTTCCAGGCCTTGACGATGGGCCGTCCGAGTTGCTCGGAGACCCACAGGCTCTCGACCTGGCCCGCCTCTATGGCGTCGATGGCCCCGTCGCGCATCGGGTAGTAGTTCGAGGTGTCGATGACGACGGTCTTGTCGGGTATCGCCCGGATCAGAGGGGTGATCTTCCGGATACCGGTCGGCGGGATGGAGAGGATGACGACGTCGACATCCGCGACGGCATCCTGTGCCGTGACGGCGCGGGCGCCCGACGAGAGTATGTCGGCCCCGATGGTCTCGGGACCGCGTGAGTTGGCCACCTTCACAACGTGCCCGGCCGAGCTGAGCTTCGTGACCAGGGACTTGCCGATGTGTCCGATACCGATGATGCCGATCTTCATGCCCTGTTCCCTGAACGCGTCGGTTGCGATGCAGCGGGAACTATGGGTAGGTAGAGGGATCAGCAAGAACCTACCAAAAGGTGGGTAGCCCACCTGGAGGTTAGGATGAATGCGGGGCGCGATTGGTTCTGCGAGGACCCGAAGCAGCAGCTCGTGTGGGCGGCGGCGACCAGCGAGACCCTGCGGGTGCTGGAGGGCAAGTGGAAGATCGTCATCATCGTCCAGCTCTTTGCCGCAAAGGTGCCGCTACGGTTCTCGGAGCTGGAGAAGCGGATCGAGGGCGTGAACCAGAAGATGCTGATCCAGCAGCTCAAGGAGTTGGAGAAGGACGGCATCGTCACCCGGACGGTCTACCCTCAGGTGCCGCCGAAGGTCGAGTATGCTCTCAGCGCAATGGGGGTTGCGCTCGGGCCATCCATCGAGGCGCTGATCGACTGGGCTTTCGCCCGCCGGGAGGCGATGGGCGTCGCGTCCGCAGACGTCGCCGGCTGATGCATTCGGGTTGGAGGCGGAACGTCCGCTTCCGGGCGAAGGGCCAGGGTCCGGCTCCCACCCCCGAGCCGAAGTTGCCCGATGGCAGCTTTCGGGAACACCCATGGCAATCTAGGCGACCAAGTCCGGTCGTAAGCTTCCGGTGAGCTCAACCGATCGGCAGCGGCGGAGCCTTATGATCCTGCCGATGGCAAAGCGCTCGCAATTGATCCTCCCCCGTTTCGACGGACGTGGGTTTAGCTCGCGTTCCGCCCGGCCTGCTTGGGTGTGATGTAACCGAGGGCCGAGTGGATGCGCTGCCGATTGTCGTAGCCTTCGATGTAGGCGAACAGGTCGCGTCGGGCCTCGTCCCGGGTCGCCCATCGGCGCTGGTGGACGAGTTCGACCTTGAGGGTGTGGAAGAAGCTCTCCATCGGGGCGTTGTCGCAACAGCAGCCCGTTCGGCTCATGGAGGGTGTCGCCCGCGTGTCGGCGAGCTGGTTTCGGTAGGCTTCTGCCGCGTATTGGCTGCCGCGATCCGAGTGACAGATGAGGCCGGCCCCCGGTCGCTGCCGTTGGGTGGCCATCGTCAAGGCGGCCGATGTCAGCTCGGTCCGCATATGATCGCGCATGGACCGACCAACGCTCTTGCGGGTGGCGGGATCGAGTATGGCGGCCAGGTGGAGCCAGCCCTCGCCGGTGGGCAGGTCGGTGATGTCCGCCAGCCAGACCGTGTTGGGCAGGGCAGCCGAGAAGAGCTGCTTGAGGAGGTCGGGTGCGACCGGCAGATCGTGACGGCTGTCGGTCGTGCAGGGCCGGAACCGACGCCCAGCCAGGGCCCGGATGCCTTGGCGGCGCATGAGGCGCTCCACGCGTCCGCGACTGGCTGTTCGGCCCTCCACGCGCAAGGCCGCGTGCACCCGAGGTGAGCCGTAGCGCCTATGATGCCCGGCATGGATCCGCCGGACGTCGGCCAAGAGCTGACGGTTCGACGTTGACGGTTCGACACCGACCGGGCGCTCTCGGGGCGTGACCGCCAGCCGTAGTCGCCGCTGGGGGAGACTTCGAGCACGCGGCACATGAGACGCACCGGCCAGGTGCTCGCATGCTGCTCGATGAAGGCAAACGTCACTTGGGCATCTGCGCGAAGATGCCGATCGCTTTTTNAGCACGCGGCACATGAGACGCACCGGCCAGGTGCTCGCATGCTGCTCGATGAAGGCAAACGTCACTTGGGCATCTGCGCGAAGATGCCGATCGCTTTTTTTAGGACGTCGCGCTCCATGCGCGTCCGGTCGAGTTCACGCCGCAGACGGGCGATCTCAGCGGCTTGGTCGGAGGGGGGACGCCACCGGGCTCGCAGGCGCGGCTCCCGGTGACCCTGCTCTCCGCGGTGGTGGGGAGCCACCCATCAGCGCCGAGCGCCACGGCCTCAGCATCGAGGGTTGGATCCCGAGCTCGGCTGCGATCTGTATCTGCGGCCCGCCGCTGCTGTCCAGCAGGGCCACCGCCGCGCGTTTGAACTCGGGGGTGAACGCGTCTCGTCTTGGCCCTCAAACACCTTCCCAGCCCGCAAGGAGCGTATCAAAGGTGTCCGTGAAAGCGGGGGAGGATCAGTGCACCGCTCCCGACATCGGCCAACGCGTTGCCGGTGGGACGCCCGGCTCGTCGGGAGCATGGCCCGACATGGATCGAGCGCCGCGATCCGGCCGGATCACGACGCGCGACGGCGGTCCGCATTCGGCAGGATTACGGCGGGACGCGATGCCCCCGCCGACCCTCCGGGTAGCCGCTCAACCCTTAGGCGAAGAAATCGTAGCTGAACCCACTCACCCCGACCAGCAGCAGGCTGCCACCATCCTCGAACACGACCTGGGTTCCGGCCGACGTCGCGATGGCATTGAAGGCCTGGCCGGCGAAATCGAGCCGGTCGCCTTCCGCAGCGTTGAAATCCAGGATCGTATTGGCGTTGTCGCCCGCAAAGGTCACGAACCGATCCGCGCCCGATCCACCCGTCAGGATGTCGTCGCCCTTGCCGCCGATGAGGATATCGTTGCCTTCATTGCCGAAGATCCGGTCGGCTCCGCCATTGCCGTAGATCGTGTCGTTGCCGAGACCGCCGAAGATCACGTCGGCGGTGTCTTCGGGATTGACGAAACCGGTGCCGCCGAAGATCAGATCGTCGCCGGCATTGCCGTAGATCGTGTCGCTTCCCTCGCCGCCGACGATCACATCGGCTTCGTCCGTGACGTCGCCGGGGCCGGTCCCGCCGTAGAGGGTGTCGTCCCCGACGCCGCCGAAGATCAGGTCGCGCCCGGCCCCACCGTAGACGGTGTCGTTTCCTCCGTTCGCGAAGACCGAGTCGTTTCCGGCGCCGCCGTCGATGATATCCGCTGCGTCGGTCGGGTCGGCCTGTCCATCGCCGCCGTAGATCACGTCGTTGCCATCCTGGCCCGAAATCAAGTCCGACCCCTGGCCGCCGTAGAGCTGATCGTCTCCCGGTCCGCCCTCGATGGTATCGTCACCGGTTCGGCCGAAGAGTTGATCGTTGCCGGGTCCGCCGTAGATCTTGTCGTTGCCCGATCCACCGTCGAGCGTATCGTCGCCCGGGCCGCCGTTGAGGATGTCGTCGCCCCCGAGACCGAGCAGGGACCCAACCGTCCCCGTGACGACGGACAGCACGTCGGACCCTTCGCCTCCGGTGAGGAGCCCCACATCGGCGACGGCCGACACGACGCCGTTGGGGCCCAGCAGAGCGAGTTTCCCATCGACGTTCAGGAGTTGGCCGACGCCGATCGAGGCGGCGACATCGGCCACGGGGGTTTTCAGCGCTCCGGCGAGGCCAAGCGAGTCGAGCAGTGAAGGGTAAGCCATTGTCTTTCTCCAGCGACGCGAGAACATAACGCGCAGGAGTAGAAATGTTCAACTAGTCTAATCAGGGATCAGCTTTGCTTCGTTAGGAGTTCATTGCCGAATGCATAAAATTCGACTGAATTGAATCATCACTGCCCGAGAACCGCTCCTGTTTGTAGGGATATCGCCCGCGCCGAGACTGGGACGCTCGGCCGAGTTCGGCGCTCGGGCGCCCCGGAACATCGCGCTGAGCGCGACTGAACGGGGCCGTTCACTGCTTTCCCCGGCGAGGGGAGGCGCCCAGGGGCGGAGCTTTTCCCCAAGATCACGGCACGGCACAGACCCGGCCGGGTCGGTTTTTCGGATCTGTTGCTGGATTGTTGCTGCGATCCGCGCCGGGATCGTGCCAACTTTGCGGCGAGGTCACCGAGATCCGCGCCCGATCACCTGTTGGGTCTCGGACCCGAGCCCGTCCGGCCAAAAGCCGGGCGGGCTTTTCGCCGTCAGCCCCCGAAGTAGAGCGTCAGGTCGTGATCGTTGGTGATCCGCGACGACGGCGTGATGTCGATGGTGCCGTACAAGTTATCGATCGCCGGGAGATCGTTGCCGAGCGCCCTGAACGCATCGACGATCGCGAAGTACTGGGTCTTAAGCGTCTTCGAGGCAGGATTCAGGTTCGTGACACAGACCAAGCCCGTCGGAGGACAGTCGACGTAGACGAGGCGAAGGTCGGGCCGGTACGTCTGCAGGATGGGAATGATCTTCCAGACATCCCCGGTCCAATGATAGGGGAAGCGGGTGTTCACCCCGAGCTGGGCGGACACCTTGGCGTTCCGCTCCGCCATTTCCGCATTGAGGGGCAGGCAATCGTGCAGGACGATCAACGTCCGATCCGACGCGATGGCTTCGGCGTTGAAGAAATCCCGCAGCAGGTACTCGAAGGTATGCATGCCGTCGAGGAAAATGAGATCGGGCGGACCGCCGGCCAGAGCTGCGTAATCGTACTCCGCAAAGAAGGTGTCGCTCGGCACCTGGACCAGGGTCACGATCGTCTTGCCGTGCGAAACATTGAAGGTGATGTCGAACGACGGGTCGACGCCAATGGCCGTTCGGGTGTGGATCTGGGACATGAGGTGTCCCTGACTGACGCCGACTTCGAGATAGCGCTTGCTGTCGCGGGCACGGCTCACGTGAGCCATGAACTCCATGTAGTGCAGCCCCGGATGGCTCTCGGGCAGATGGCGTGTCGGTTCAGGCGTGCTCATGCGTTCTCCCGTTGCTCGTGATGTGTCCCGCCTCGGTTTACTCGCATCCGCCCTCTCGTCACCCGTTCGGACGGTGGCGGACGTGGACCCGCCACGCGGCCGGGGGCATCCGCCACGTCGCACGCCATGGGCGATGACTGCCACGAGCAAGCGTTCGGCGCGCAAGGTCGGGGATGAACATTTGAACGCTGCATGGCGTTGCTTCATTCCATGATAGGAGCAGCCATGAAGACGTTCATGCTTTCGACCTGTGTCTTGGCGCTGTCGTCCCTCGTCCTGGTGCAGATGGGCACGAGCGCGGACGCACGGTCTCGCCCGAAGAAACGTGGGATCGGGGTGGTCACGGCGCCCAACAGCACCGGCAACCGCCCGACCCGGACCATCTCCCGCGGGGCGACGGGCGCCGATACGATCACGAACAATTCGGCAGCGGGCGGCAACGCCGGCCGGCCCGAGCAGACGGTGCCGAACAGCAGCGCGGGCGGAAGCAATCGCTGATCCGTCGCGACGGACGCGGCGAACGATCCCCGGTCCCGACATCCGCCCGGCGCCGGCTCCGGCCGGCCGCCCCTAGCGGAGCAGGTAGAGCGACACGCCGACCACCGTCGGGATGAGGAGGGCGACCCCGACGAAGGCCGGCATCACCCAGGCGTTCCGGCCGTGCGGCTGCGCCGAGTCGCGCACGCGCGGCGCGGCCGCCTCGGCCTTGCGCGCCAGGGCGACGCGTTCGGCCGAGGGCGGGTTTCCGGCGGCCTCGTCGTCGGTGCCGAGCTGCGACAGGCCGGGATCGTAATGAGACACCTTGTCGCCGGTTCGTCCGCTGTCGATGTCGGCCTTCAGCATCGCCGTCGTCGGTTCTCGCGAATCCGGCGGCGTTTCGACGGCGATGTTGCCGGGTGCCGGCGGGTCTTCGGATCGCAGGACCATGGGTCGTCTCCTCACGTCGTCTCGGGATCGTCTGCTCCAGCTGTTGCAGAACCGACCTGTCGCAGGACAACGCGGGACGGCGTCGGCCGTTACGCCGCGGCCTGCGCTTTCCGACGCACCGTCGGGTTGCCCTCGGCACCGCGTCGGCGCGGCTCCGGCGGATGCCGGGCCCCGGTGCGAGCCCTACCGCGCGAGACTCGACGGGGCCTGCCACGCGACGCCCGCATGTTCACGCACGTCGCCATCCTTCGCACCCGTGTCCGCGTCGCTCGTCCAGTCGCTCGGCTCCACCACGTCGACCACCTCGTCGTCCGGGTAGGCGGCGGCCAGGAACAGTCTGGCCTCGCCCTCGGCGGATGCGCGGACGGTCACCAGGGGCCTGTCGCCCTCGGGCGAGCGGATGTTGGCGATGAAGAGCTTCGACATGTCCCATTCCCTCCGGCGGGCGGTGCGGCGCGCCAAAGGGACAACGCGCGCCGATCCCGGAGGGCGGCGGGGCGCGGGAGAATCTTGGCATCCAGGAGAATTCTGGGGCGCGGGAGAGGTGCAGGGCTCGGGCGCCCGGCCGGCCTCACGGCGTCCCGGGGGCGTCCCACTGCCGGCGGATCGCGGCGCCGAGGGCGGCGTAGCCCGGCGGCGCGAGGTGCACCGTGTCGGGTGCGAAGGCCGGGCATGGGTCCTCGTCGCAGCGCAGGGCGAGCTCCGCGCCGTCGACGATCACGGCGTTGCCCCGCTCGGCCAGGAGCGTCGCCCATTCGGCGTTGAGGCGCAGGCGCTCGGCATCGCGAAACGCGGATTTTCGGCCGCGCGGGAGAATGCCGACCACCACGAGCCGGGGCTTGCCCCACACGGCGTCGAGGCGCTCCAGCACCCGGCGGAGCCCCTCCCGGATCGCGCAGACCTTGTCGCCATAGCCGAGGTTGTTGGTTCCGAGCATGAGAAACACCGTGCGGGGTGCGAGCGCCGCGTAGCGGGCGTCCTGCAGGCGCCACAGCACGTTCTGCGTCCGGTCGCTGCCGACGCCGAGGTTCAGCACATCGGCCCCGAAGGTGTCCCGGACCGACGCGTCGGGCCAGAGCTGCGTGAGGCTGTCCCCGAGGAGGACGACCTCCACGCCCCGTCGCTGCGAGGCCGCGGCCGCGATCGTCTCGGCGCGCCGATAGGCCAGGGCGCTCTGCGGCGGCACCGGAAACGTCGTCACGGTCGTGTCGGCGCTGTCGCATGCCGCCTCGTCGGCCCGCGCCGGCGCGCCGGCGAGGAGGCCGAGGGCCACCAGGGCGCCGGCGCGGAGCCTCCGCCTCACGCGGCACCGCCCACGTCGTCGGGACGAACCGCGAGGCGCAGGAAGCTCACGGCGCTGGCGACACCCGCGAAGGCGCCGCCGAGCCCGAGGGCGAGGGCCGGCCCGTGCGCTTCCGCGAGGGTGAAGCACGCCGCCACCAGGGCCGCCCCCAGCGTCTGGCCGAGGAGGCGGGAGGTGGCGACGATGCCGCTGGCACCGCCCGACCGGGCGGCCGGGGCGCTCGTCATCAGGGCGCGCAGGTTCGGCGCCTGGAAGAAGCCGAAGCCGGCGCCGCAGAGCGCCATCCGCCAACTGATCTCGAACACGGTCGGGTTCGCCGGCAGGGCCGCGAGCAGCCCCATGCCGAGGGCGAGGACGGCGAGTCCGAGGCCGCCGAGCAGGCCCGGCGGGTAGCGGTCCGAGAGGCGTCCGGCCACGGGAGCCAGCACGGCGACGAGCACGGGCCAGGGCGTCATCAGGAACCCGGTCTCGACCTGACTGCGTCCGAGGGTGTGCTGGAACAGGAACGGAAGGGAGACGAAGGCGAGGCCCTGGGCCGCGAACGAGCACAAAGCCGTCATCGCCGAGAGGGCGAAGAGCGGACGCCCGAGGAGGTCGGCGGCCAGCATGGGGGCCGGATGCCCTGCCTGCCGGCGCAGGAGCAGGGCGAAGCAGGCGAAGGCACCCGCGACCTCCGCCCCGATGTGCCAGAGCGGCGCCTCGTGGGCGGCCTCGCCGAGCCCGAGGATGAGAAGCGCGAAGGCGGCGGCGTTCAGGAACGCGCCGGGAATGTCGAACCGATTGCCGGAGCGGCCGGTCTCCGGAAGGGCGGTCCAGGCCAGCGCCAGGGCGCCGAGGCCGATGGGCACGTTGATGGCGAACAGCCACGGCCACGGCGCCGTCACGAGGATCAGGGAGGCCACGGTGGGGCCGACGGCGAAGCCGATTCCGACCACGAAGGCGTTGAGCCCGACGCCCCGCCCGAGCTGGTTCGCCGGGTAGATGAAGCGGATGAGGGCGATGTTGACGGCCATCAGGGCGCTCGCGCCGATCCCCTGGAACACCCGCGCGGCGACGAGGGTCGGCAGCGACCAGGCCAGGGCGCAGACGAGGGAGGCCGCGGTGAACAGCACGAAGCCGCCGATGTAGATCCGCTGCTGCCCGATGATCTCGCCGAGCGCCGCGATGGGCAGCAGGGTCGCCACCACGGCGAGCTGATAGGCGTTGACGATCCATACCGAGTCGCCCGCATCGACGCCGAGGCTGGCCGCGATGGTCGGCAGGGCCGTGTTGGCGATGGCGGTGTCGAGGGTGGCGAGGCCGACGCCCGTGAGCACCGCCACCATCGCCCGGCCACGCTGGGCCGGCGGGAGGCCGTCCCGGACGGGCGGGGCCGGCATCGGGATCGATGGGATCATGGGGCTGGACTCGCGGCGGCGACGGGATGCTGCATGCGTCCGCCGCCCAGGCTTGGCAAGGCCTTCGACCGGCGCCACGGCCGAGTCTTCGACCAGCCCCCCCGAAGGCAGGCGGTGCGAGGACAGGCGGTGCCGGACGGCACGATGACGCCGCACGCCTCTGCCGTAGGTTCGGGGGGCATCCTAGATCAGGGATCTCGCGCTTTCCCCCACCATGAGACCTCCGTGCTCCGCATCGCCCTCCTCGTCTTCGCCGTCGTGTTCCTCGCGCCGATCGCGGTCTCGGCCGCCCTCTACTACCTCAGGAACGACATCGCGGACTGGCGCTCGGCCGACCGCTCGAGCGCGGGCCTGCTGCCGCCCGCCGCGCGGAACCCGCAGGCCGTCGTGCGGGTGTTCTCGGCCCGCACCGTGAGCTGGCGCGGCATCGTCGCGAGCCACAGCTGGATCGTCGTGAAGGGGGCGGGCGACCGCGCCTACCAGCGGTTCGACTACACGGCCTGGGGCATGCCGATCTGGATCGACCGCTTCGTGCCGGACGGGCGCTGGTTCGGCAGCGCCCCGGAGGTGATCTTCGCCGCCGACGGGGAGGAAGCGGAGCGGATGCTGCCGCGCATCCGGGCCACCATCGCCACTTACCGCTACGCCAAGGTCGGCGACTACCGGCTGTGGCCCGGGCCGAACTCGAACACCTTCGTGGCGGCGGTGATGAGTTCGGTGCCGGAAATGCGGGCGAGCCTGCCGGCCACCGCCATCGGGAAGGACTTCCCCTATGACGGCCGCTGGTTCGGCACGACGCCCTCGGGCACCGGAATCCGGATCAATCTCGGTGGCTATCTCGGGCTGACGCTCGGCTGGGTCGAAGGGCTGGAGGTCAACATCCTCGGTGCCGTCGCGGGTCTCGATCTGCGCCGTCCCGGCCTGAAGCTGCCCGGACTCGGCCGCGTCGGGGTCTGATACTGTCTTCGGATGATCCATTCGGAGACAGTCTCAGGCAGCCCGCGCGGCGCCTGAGCGAAGCCCAAATCCGCATCGCGAAGCGATCAACCGGATTTGGTCTGACCGGCCGGCGCCGGACCGCGTCTCTCGCGGGCAGCCGGTCGACAACCGCGGCGGTCGGCTGGCATGAAGCGCCGTCCCGAAGCGCCGTCTTGAAGCGCCGTCCTGCCGGCCGGCTTCCGCCACCCCGCCCGTCCGAGCCCCCCATGCACGCCACCGACACCGACAGCCTGTGGTTTCACGACAACCCCGAGCGGCAGTTCCGGCTTCGCCGCCAGACGCCCGCCGAGATCCGGCAATGGCTCGTGCCGCCCGATGCGACGCAGACCGCATGGTGCGTCATCCGCCGGGAAGACGGGGCCCTCGAAGCGTTCGGCCTGGCCGAAGGGGACACCTGGGACGACGCGGACGACGAGCTGGCCCCGTTCTTCGCCAAGCTCCGGGGCGACAGGCCCTGAACCCCGGGCGGACGGGCGTGCGAACACCGACTCGTGCCCGCCCCTGCCGGGAGTCCGACCCCTAACCCTTTTCGGCCGCCAGAACGTGCGCCACCAGGGCGTTGGCGTGGCCATGGCCCATCCCGTGCTCGGTCTTCAGCAGGGCGACGAGGGCCATATGCTTTGCCGGAAGATGCCGGCGCACCAGCGCCTGCCACTCCGCGATGGGACGTCCGTACGTCTTCTCGATGGACGGGAAGTAGGAAGCCGGCCCCTTGATCGCCGTGTCGCTCACTGCCGCTCGTGCTCCGGTTCGTCGAGACCGGGCATCAGTTTCGCCGCGGCCTCACGGAATCGCAAGATCGGGCGAGATCGCGAGACCGGCGTTCCGGTCCGGCGGCGGGCCTCTGCGAAAAGGCGGCTCACCGCCGGCGCATCGTCCCGCGCCGGCCCGTGCGAACCCGCTCAGTTGTCGACGGTCAGCGAGGCCTTCGAGACCGGCATCGCCGCCGGCGCCGCATCGGCGACTTGTGCGGCAGCGGCGTGCTGCCCGGCGGTGGTGTGGGCCGGTGCGGCCCCGAACCGGTCCTTGGCGATCTGCCCCAGAACCATCACGAACAAGAGGGCCATCAGCGCGTTCGCGGCGATTCGGGCCGGACGCGCGGCGTTGCGCACGGAGAGCAGCAGGGCATCCGTCGCGTCGGAGGCCGGGCTGGGCAACGGGCCGGGACCGTCGGAAATCGGGAGCAGCCACGGCTCGCTCGGCAGCGCGGAGGCGCCTCCCATCTCGTGGGCGCCGGGCAGGTTTTGGAACAGTCCGGTCGACATTCCATCCTCCTGTGGAGTTGCGGGGCAGGCCAGTCTGGCGGGCCGTTCGTTCATGATCCGTTAATCAGGAACACTGTGTTCATTTTGCGTTCAGGAAGGCCTGACGGCAAGGGCCTGCCGTACGAGGCCCGCGTCGAGGCGGCGCGACCCTTTGGCAGGGGCGGGTTCCGTCGGGGTTCGGAGCGCTACTTGAGGCGTTCACCCAGGATCATGCCGTGCCCCAACCCAAAGCCGACCCGACGCGCCTGCTGATCGTGTTCTACTCGCGATCCGGCTCCGTCGAAACACTGGCGGTCGCCGCTGCGGAGACCGCCCGGGCATCCGGCGCCACCGTGCGGCTTCGTCGGGCCCGCGAGGTCGTCGACCATGCCACGATGGAAAAGGTCGACGGCTGGACCGAGAGCGCGACGCGGCAGAACGCGCTCTACGAAGCGCCGACGCACGAAGACGCGGAATGGGCCGACGCCATCCTGTTCGGCACGCCGTGCTATTTCGGCGCCATGGCGACGGAGCTGAAGGCGTTCTTCGATCGGCTCGGACCTCAGTGGAAGCGCGGAGCCCTGGCGGGAAAGGTCGGCGGCGCCTTCGCGACCGCGTCCTGGCCGCATGGCGGGTCCGAGGTGGTCACGCTCTCGCTCTACGCGCCGATGGCCCATCTCGGCATGGTCATCCTGCCCACGGGCTACACCGACGCGGCGATGCTGGAAGCGGGCTCGCCCTACGGCGCCTCGTCCATCGTCGGCGCCGAGAACCGTGATCCGTGTCCGGAGGACCTTGACGCCATTCGGCACCAGAGCCGACGCACGGTGGCGATCGCCCGGGCGCTCGTGGCCGCCGGCGAGATGCCGAGCCGTAGCGACTGACGGGCCGAAGCCGGTTCAGATGAAGTGCCGAAACACGACCTGTGCCGAGGCCTCGCCCGCCGGCTCGCGCGTCTCGGCGGGGCCGCTCCGGCCGGCGCCGGAGAGACCCGTTGGCGCGACGAGGGCGAGGAGCGTCATCAGCCAGCGGACGGGACGGGCGACGGGCATGGGAGCCTCACGGGCTGGATCGGGATCGGAGCGTCGCCTTCGATAGGGCTTGCGCATGGCAGGGATGTTTCCTGCAGCGATACGTCCTGCGCCGATGTTTCATGCCCCCGATCCGTTCGTTTCGCGGTGCCCGAACGCACCCGATGCGGCGCGTCCTCGCCCCTCGGGCCGGCGCCGGGGCCTCCTCAGCGCTTGGCGACTTTGGTCGCTTTGGTCGCCTTGGCGGCAGGCTTCGGAGCGGCGGCGTCCTCGGCATCGCGGGCCAGCCGCTCGGCTTTCAGGCGCACGATCTGGTCGTCGCGGGCCGTCTCCCGCGCCTTCACCTCTTCCCAGACCTGTCCGGCCGTGTCGGCCCGCTCCGCGGCCCGTGCGGCCCTGGTCTCGGCGCGATCCTGGCTGCCGCTCTTGTCCTGTGTCATTGGCGATCCTCCAAATGGTGTGCCCCTCGGGGTCCGTGTCGCGTTCGCGGAACCTGAGGGTCCCGCGAGGGTCACGGACGGGGGGCGGGGGTCGGGGTCTGCGGCGTGGGTGCGGGCACCGGCTGCTGCGGGTTCGTCGTCGGTGCGGCCTGATCGTCCGACAGGGTCTGGTTCGCTTTGGTCTGCAGCTGATCGGCCGTCTGCTGGTTGATGAGTCCATACGAGACCGCGGCCGCGAGCGCGACCGCGATGATCGCACCGATGATCGTCTTGGAGAGCTTGCTCTGCATGGTTTCACCTTGTCCGGGCCGTGGTCCGGGCCGTGTCACGGAGGGTGACCTGCGCCGATCGCGGACGGTCGGTTTCGAGGAGGGGGCGAGACGTCGGTCGCGATCCGGATGGAGCGCCGGGACACCAAGCCTCCGGCGCGACGAAGTTCTGACGACACGGGATCCTTACGAGAAAAAGCCCCGCCGCGGCGTGCGCGGCAGGGCCTTCGAAGTCACGAATCACGCCGTTTCAGTAGCCCCGGCCGTAGTAACCCGGTCCGCCGCGATCGTAGGCGCCGGCAGCTGCCGCGCCCGCCGCGACGCCCGCGATCCCGAGGCCGACGGCCGCTCCGGTCGACAGACCGCGCCGGTCCCGGCGATCGCCCCGCCGGTCGTAGCCGCGATCCCGATCGTAGCCCCGGTCGATTCCGCGCCCGTAGCCGCGGCCATAACCGCCATCGCGGTCACCGACGTATCCGTAGCCCTGTGCCTGAGCACCGGTCGCGCCAAGAGCTCCGAGAGAGAGCGTAACGGCGGAAATGAGAGCGAGCTTACGCATCGATGTCTCCTTCGCTGTTGCGTTGGGGAGCCAACGTGACGCGATGCGAAGTGTTCCGATTTCCGGGCATGTGCGAATGTTGGGCCGGAAAGCGCCCGGAAGGAGCTGCGCTTCACCCCAGGCGCGGGTCGGGGCCGTCGTCGCGGGGCGTCCCATCGTAGCCTTCCATCCAGGCCGCCCGTTCCTCGCTGTCGCGCGGGTAGGGACAGGCATCCTTCGGACGGCCGTGGATCCGGGCCTGGGCGCCTTCTTCGATGGGATCGGGGCGTGAATGACGGGTCTGGGCCATGGCGACGACTCCGTGTTCGAAACACATCGCTTCAACGGCTCCGCGCGGGGCAGGATCCCGCGGCATAACGGGCCCTCCGGTCGGCGGCGCCTGTCAGGGCCGTTCCCGCTCCCGGTCGCCCGACCGGGCACGGTGTCTGCTGGCCGCCCCACGGTTCTGGAGCTGCGCCCGACCACGTCGGGTCGGGCGCAGCTCCTGGCTCTTGTCTCGCCGCGCTCCTATCCTCCGGACCGGTATCCACTTCGGCAGAAGGCGTTCTAGCGCGGCTTGAACTCCACGGACGACCGCTTCGCGATCTCGGTGCGCACATGCTCACGGAACAGGCGCACGCGTGCGGGCAACTCCCGCCCCGCCAGGCTCACCGCCCGCAACGCTCCCCCGGTGGTCGCCCACGGTTCGAGCACCCGCACCAGCCGCCCCGCCGCGACGCTCCGTGAGGCGATGAAGCTCGGGAGGTGCCCAATGCCCGCCCCCGCAAGGGTCAAGCGAAGCGCGGTCGCGAAATCGCTCACCCGAATGGCCGGCCGGAGGCCGACCTGCTCCATGCGCCCCCCGCCGTCGTCGAGCAGGATGCCCATCACGCCGGCTCGCTCGCGCGCCAGGATCACGTCGTGGTCCGCCAGGGCCGCCGGGTTCGCGAGGGGCGGCTTCGAAGCGAGGTAGGCGGGCGCCGCATAGAGCCCCAGCCAGACGTCCAGGATCTGGGTGGCCCGGTAGCCGGTTTCCTCCACGTCCCCCAGGCGCAGGGCGAGGTCGATCCGGTTGGCCGCCAGATCCAGGCGCGTGTCGGTGTTCAGCATCTCGACGGTGATCTGCGGGTACGCCATCCGGAAGCTGGCGACGATCTCGGGCATCACCTCGATGCCGAAATCGACGGAGGTGGTGATCCGCAGGTGCCCTGCCGGCACCGTCGATGCGCCACGGGCGGTCTCCGCCGCCTCGTCGAGGAGCGCCAGGCATTCCTGGGCCTTTGCGTAGAAGGCGAGACCTTCCGCCGTCGGTGAGACCGCGCGGGGGTGGCGGGCCATCAGGGTGGCGCCCAGGGCCGCCTCCAGTCGCGAGAGCCGTCGGCTGACGCTGCCCTTGGTCTCCCGGAGGCTCGCCGCCGCCGCCGTGACCGTGCCGAGATCGATGACGGCACAGAACGCCCGCAGATCGTCGAGATTGCCGCCGAAGGTTTCCGATTTCGCAACCATGTAGTGCCGGATAGCAGGCTCTACGGGACCGGCCAACGGGACTATCCGGACCTTCGTCGGGTCGCGGCGCCCTCCCGACCCCCTCGCGCGCGCCGCGACCGCCCACTCACGTTTCGGAGACGATCATGAAACTCCTCCTCGCTTCCGGCCTCGCCCTCGCCGTCGCCCTCGGGGGCGGCGCGTCGGCCCAGACGCCGCCGACCCGGGACCCCGCCCAGATCCAGGCCGGCACCTACGCCGTCGATCCCGGCCACACCCAGGTCGGCTGGCGCGTGTCCCACATGGGCTTCTCGAACTATGCCGGCGGCTTCTCGGACGTCTCCGGCACCCTCGACCTCCAGCCCAAGAACCCGGCCGCCTCGAAGCTCGCCATCAAGATCCCCGTCGCCTCGGTGACGACGACCAGCGACAAGCTCACCGGAGAACTCAAGGGCGACCAGTGGCTCGACGCGGGCAAGTTCCCCGAGATGACCTTCGTGTCGACCAAGGTGACGCCCGACGGCAAGGACAAGGCCAAGGTCCTGGGCAACCTGACCCTTCACGGCGTGACCAAGCCCGTGACCCTGGACGTGACCCTCGTCGGCGCCGGCGTGAACCCCCTCAACAAGAAGGTCACGGTCGGCTTCGAGGCGGCCGGGACGCTCAAGCGCTCCGAGTTCGGCGTGAAGACCTACGTCCCGCTGATCGGCGACGACCTGCACCTCACCATCGCGGGCGCCTTCGAGCGCCAGGACTGAGCCCGAGGGAGGAGGAGGGCCATGGGACCCGGCCCGCCCGCGCGGCGCTACACCGTCGTGGCCATCCTGCTGCACTGGACGAGCGCCTTCTGCGTGCTCGCCCTCATCGGCATCGGCCTGGTCATGACCCATGCTGGGCTGGCGCCGATGCGCCAGTTCCAGCTCTACCAGTGGCACAAGTCCGTCGGGATCACGGTCCTGGCCCTGACGACGCTCCGTCTCGCGTGGCGCGCCTTCCATCGGCCGCCCCGGCACCCGGTCGGAATGCCGGCTCCCGCACGCCGGGCGGCCGGCGCGGTGCACGGCCTGCTCTATCTCCTGCTCGTCGGCCTGCCCTTGACCGGCTGGGCGATCGTGTCGCTCTCGCCGTTCCAGATCCCCACGGTGCTGTACGGCCTCGTGCCCTGGCCACACCTGCCCCTGGCGGCGTTCATCACGGATGCAGCCGCGGCCGAGGAGGTCGCGAAGCGGGTTCACGCCTACGGGGCGTGGCTGCTCACGGCGCTGCTCGCGCTGCACGTGGCGGCCGCACTGCGTCACCACCTCATCCTTCGCGACGACAGCCTGCGCCGCATGCTGCCCGCTGGCCGCCCCCCGACATCCTCCGAGCACACGGAAGCGATCCGATGACCACGCCTGCCTTCCGCTTCCGCGTCGCCCACGCGCGGTTGGCGCTCCGGAGAGCCCCCTTGCTGGGCACACTCTTGGGCACTCTGTTGGGGGCCGCCTCGCCGGCCGCCGCCGCCGAATGGGTGATCGATCCGGCTAGGAGCGCGATCCGGTTCTCGGGCGTCCAGGTCGGCGCCCCGTTCTCGGGACGCTTCGAGCGCTTCGACGCGAAGGTGACGTTCGATCCCGCCAAGCCGGAGGCCGGGCACGCCACGGTCCTCATCGATCTGGCGAGCGCGCGCACAGGAGACGTCCAGCGCGACACGGCCCTGCCGCAGCAGGACTGGTTCGACGTGAAGGCGGCGCGCCTGGCGCGCTTCGAGGCCACGGGCTTCGTCGACAAGGGCGGCGGCGACTACGAGGCGGTCGGAACCTTGACCATCCGGGGCACGAGCCGCCCGCTCACGCTTCCGTTCCGGCTTGCGCTCGCGGGGGACCAGGCCCGCGCCACCGGGCATGTCGGCCTCGTCCGCACGGCATTCGGCGTCGGGCAGGGTGCGTGGGCGTCGGGACAATGGGTGGCCCTGGAGGTCGGGGTCGACGTGGACCTCGTCGCCACGTCCAAGGCCGGTCCTTGATCCGGGACTTCAACCCTGGGACTTCCACCCCGGACTCCCGCCCCCAGGGCCGCTCTCCCGAGCATGGAACGTGGCGTTCCGGACGCCCTTATCCATTCGCCTCGGCCGCGTCGCGGTCCGGATCGACCGGTTCAGGCGGGGCCGGAACCTTCGACGTCATCGTAGAGGCGCCGCGCCTCCCGAACGCGTCGGTGGCTGTCCTCGGCCCAATCCACCGGCATGTCCAAGGGAACGAGGAAGGAGCGACCCAGCTCGGCCAAGCGATACTCAAAGCTCGGAGGGCTGGTCGGGTACACGTGGCGCGTGATGAACCCATCGCGTTCCAGGTGACCCAGGCATTGCCTATACGAGCGTCCTCCGGGCCGATACGTCGCCCCTTGTACGTCGCCCCTTGGTCTGGCGGAGGAGCACCGCGCGACCGAAGCCGCGTCGGGCGTGCCGCACGTGCTGCTGCGCAATGGATGGTACACCGAGAACTATGCGGCCTCGATTCCGCCCGCGCTGACGCCTCGATCCCGGCCGCGCTGGCGCATGGGGTCTTCCTGGGCGCCGCCGGGGAAGGCCGGGTCGCCTCGGCGGTACACGCGCGGATTACGCCGCGGCGGCCAGCGCCGTGCTGGCGTCGGAGACCGCTCAGAGCGGCCGCATCTACGAGTTGGCCGGAGACGAGGCCTACACGCTGGCGGACTTCGCGGACCTCGTAGCGCAGGTGTAGGGCGAGCCGGTCGGCTACCGGACCCTGTCGGATGGGGAGTTCGCGGCCGCCCTGATCGGTGCGGGGCTCCCCGAAGCGTTCGCCGGCCTCCTGGCGGACTCCGATGCGGGAGCACAAAAAGGGGGCCTGTTCGATGCAGGCCATCAGCTGAGCGGTCTCATCGGGCGCCCGACCACCTCACCCGCTTCGGTCATCGCCACCGCCCTCGCGGGATGATCCGCCGGTGCCACCCTCTTGCCGGGCGACCTCCTGCCGGGCGACCTCCGTTCGGGCGACGGGAGCGCCTGTCCGGTGGTCGAGGCCCGTGTCCGGGGAGCGGACAAGCGCGTTCGGCCCCTGCGGATCACGGACGGAGGCCAGGTCAACCGCCGCAGGACACGGGCCTCACGCGCCGGGCGCCATCCAGGCGCGTGTCTCGTCGAGGATCTCGTCCGAGAGCGCGGGATCGTCGACCGCACGCGCAAGGATCAGGGCGCCGATCAGGGCCGCGTAGGTGCCGATGGCCTCGCGGCGGCGGTCGGCGGCGTCGGGGACCGCCTCGGTCAGGCGGTCGATCTGTGCGCAGATGCCCGTCGTCATGGCGGCCCGCGCTGCCGCCGGCCGGTGACGAACGTCGGCGGCCAGGGCCGCCATCGGGCACCCGTCCGCCGCGTCGTCCCGATGCGCGGGCGAGAGATACGTCGCCACGAACGCCGGCAGGTCCCCGCCCCTGCCCGCGACCTCGGTCGCCGCCTGCGCGATGGCCTGCGCCATCAGGTCCTCCTTCGAGGCGAAGTGTCCGTAGAAGCCCCCATGGGTGAGGCCCGCGGCCTTCATCACCTCGGCGACGCCGACGGCGTCATACCCCTTGTCGCGATAAAGACGGCTCGCCGCCGCCAGGATGCGGCGGCGATTCTCCCGCATCTGCTCCTGCGTGACACGCATCTCGAAAATTCCCCATCGACCCCGTTGACACTCATATGATCGCGATCATATTTGAGTTCAATCATGATGATCATCATGATTGCTCATCAGACACGCAGGGGCGAATCCCATGGCCACCCAGAGTTCGGTTCTCATCACCGGCGCCTCGACCGGCATCGGCGCGACCTATGCCGACCGCTTCGCCCGGCGCGGCCACGGCCTCGTGCTGGTCGCCCGCGACAAGGCACGGATGGACGAGCTCGCCGACCGTCTCCGCCGTGACTACGGCGTCGCCGTCGACGTGCTTCCGGCCGACCTCACGGCGCCGGACCAGATCCGGGCCGTCGAGACGCGGCTGCGCGACGACGACGGCATCGGCATCCTCGTCAACAATGCCGGCGCCAACGTCGGCGGTGGCTTCGTCGAGCAGGCCACCGACGACGTCGAGCGCCTCGTGACCCTCAACACGACGGCGCTGGTCCGGCTCGCCAGCGCGGTGGCACCCCGCTTCGCCGGGGCCGGCGCGGGCGCCATCGTCAACATCGGCTCCGTGGTCGGGCTGGTCCCGGAATTCGGCATGTCGGTCTACGGCGCGACCAAGGCCTTCGTCCTGTTCCTGTCCCAGGGCCTGAGTCACGAGCTGTCCCCCAAGGGCGTGTACGTGCAGGCCGTGCTGCCATCGGCCACCCGCACGGAGCTGTGGAGCCGGTCGGGGGTCGATCCCGCCGCGCTGCCGCCGATGATGGAGGTCGGCGACCTCGTCGACGCCGCCCTCGCGGGGTTCGACCGCCGCGAGTCCGTGACGATCCCGCCGCTTCACGACGCCGGGCAGTGGGACGCCTTCCAGGCCGCCCGGCTGGCGATGATCCCGGGATTCGCGCAGGTTCACCCGGCGCCGCGCTACGCGTCCGCCGCGTGATCCCCGCGTGATTCGGAAGCGGCCACGAGAAACCGATGGCGTGGTCGGAGCTCATAAGGTGGCGGCATGTGCTCTGTGCACAACAGGCATGGGCATTCCCCCGAGGCCCGCCTTGCCGTTGCTGGGGAGCCCCGGCCGGTTACGGGGCCGTTTCCGATAGAAATACAAGACGTTGCGGCGGCACGGCGCCGTCATCTTTAGAGTTCATCTAAAGTACTGAGATGCTTGCATAATTTCCGATTGACTGCTTTCTCCGACTGATCGAGATTCCGCGATGTCGCGATGATCGAGGAGTGATTGGAGCGGGGGCCAAGCATGCAGTCGACATCGATCGAGGCGCTGCATCGGAGCGAAGGCGTCAGGCTTCGGCGATTCCTGATGCGTCTGCTCGGCAGCGCCGACGCCGCCGCCGACGCCCACCAGGAAACCTACCTGCGGATGCTGGGCGCGCTGTCCCGCACGTCGATCGAACACCCCTCGGCCTTCCTCTTCCAGGTCGCCAACAACGTCGCCCTGCGGATGCGCAACCGGCAGCGCCTCGAAGGCACTCTGTTCCGCACCATGACGGACACGGACCTCGCGGAGATCGCGGACGGGTATGCCCTGCCGGAACGCCAGGTGATCGCACGGCAGGAGCTCAGACGGCTGGCCGCCGCCATCGACGCGCTGCCGCCGCGATGCCGCGAGGTGTTCCTCCTCGTCCGGTTCGAGAACCTCTCGAACGGCGACGTCGCCGCCCGCCTGGGCATCAGCCGGAACATGGTCGAGAAGCACCTCATCAAGGCGCTCCTGCACTGTCACCGGTGCTGCCACGATTGGGTGTGAGGCCTGTCTCCTGTTCGTGGCGCGGCTCTTGTTCGTGGGGCGACGTCAGGATCTTGCCGGTTCGTTGATCTGAGGGTGTAGGAGCATGGGGCTGGGCCGTCCGGGCTCGGTGATTCCGGATGGAGCATGGCTGTGGCCAGCGGCGACGACACCGACGCGCATGCGGCGGAGGGGGACGACCCGGTCTACGAGGCCGCCGCCGGCTGGGTCGCGCGCCTCGCCTCGCCCGACGCCACGGACCGGGACCGGAACGCCTTCGCGGCCTGGTGCGCGGCCGATCCGGCCCATGAAGCGGCCTATGCCGAGCTGGATGCCCTGTGGCGCAAGCTCGGCCGTGTGCCCGATCCACGGCATCGCCGCCCGCCCACCAAGGCGCTGACCGGGGTCGCCGTCGCCCTCGTCCTCACCACCGCCCTGGCCTTCCAGCTCGGCCTCGTCGACTGGCTCCGCGCCGACCTCTGGAGCGGGGTGGGCGACATCGTCCACGCGACCCTGGCCGACGGCAGCCGGATCGACCTCAACACCGACACGGCGGTCGCACTGCACTTCGGCGCCACGGAGCGCGGGGTCGCGCTGCTGCGCGGCGAGGCCTTCTTCGAGGTCGTGTCCGATCCCCAGCGCCCGTTCGTCGTGCGCGGCAACGGCCTGAGCGTCCGCGCCGTCGGCACCCGCTTCTTCGT
Source organism: Methylobacterium sp. Leaf102 (assembly GCF_001422425.1). Classification (NCBI taxonomy): domain Bacteria; kingdom Pseudomonadati; phylum Pseudomonadota; class Alphaproteobacteria; order Hyphomicrobiales; family Methylobacteriaceae; genus Methylobacterium; species Methylobacterium sp. Leaf102. The sequence goes on from NZ_LMMX01000023.1 coordinate 234,123, forward strand.
CCGGGCCGACGGCGCCGGCGGCGAGACGGGCGGCGTCGAGATGGGCGTCGTCGAGGGCAGCGTCGACGTCGCGACCTCGGGGCGGCCCGTGCGGGTCTCGGCGGGCGAGGCGGTCCGACGCACGGAGGGCGCCTCCCTCGCCGTCACGGGCGCGGACCTGGCCCGGACGACGGCGTGGCGGGAGGGCCGCCTGCGCTTCTCCGGCGAGCGGCTCTCCGTCGTCCTCGCCGAGCTCGACCGCTACCGCCACGGTCGCATTGTGCTCCTCGATGCGGCCGCCGGCGAGCGGCGCGTCACCGGCGCCTTCGACCCGCGCGACACCGACGAGGCGCTGGACTCGATCGCCGCGACGATGGGCGTGGGAATCACCCGCCTGTCGCCCTTCCTCGTCCTCGTCGGATCGCCCGTTCGAAAATTCTGAAGGAAAGTTCGTTCCCGGACGTCAGGAGATCGCGGCTCCGTTGATCTCAATCGGTGGGGACAGGCTGCCGCGAGGCGCCCGTCTCCGTCTGAGCGAGGGACGGACAGAGAATGGCGACGCGCGGGCGTGGTGTTGCGGGTGAGCGGTTGGCCGGATCGGCCCTGGCCGGCGTGTCGATGCTGGTGATGGTGCCGGCGGCCGTCCAGGCCCAGGACGGGCGCCGGGCGCAGCCGGATCGGGCGCGGACGGCGAGCATCCTCGCACTGGCCTCCGAGGCTTCGGCCCCGCAGGCGGTGGAGCGGGTCGCCCTGACGATCCCGAAGGGACCCCTCGAAGCCGCCCTCGTCGCCTTCACCGAACAGGCCAAGGTGAAGCTCGTCTACGCCACGGACCTGACCGCACGGCTGACCACGGGCGGCCTCGAGGACGTGGTCGAGCCCCTCGACGGCCTCGGCCGCATCCTGAAGGGCACCGGCCTGACGTTCCGCGCGGCGGGTCCCTCCACCATCACCCTGGTCAATCCGCGCTACGTTCAGCTCGGCGGCGAGGCGGCGGGCTCCGTGGCCCTCGAGGAGCTGCACGTGGCGGGGCAGCCCCAGGCGCCCGGGGCGCCCAGAGGCCTGCCGCCCCGGTCCGGAACCGTCGGCCAGCCGCCCGTCCCCTATGCGGGCGGCCAGGTCGGCAGCGGAACGCGGGTCGGACTCCTCGGCAACCGCTCCGTCCAGAAGACGCCCTTCAACGTCACCGGATACACCGAGAAGCTGATCAACGATCAGCAGGCGCGCTCCGTCGCCGACGTCGTCCTGAACAACCCGTCCGTCCGCAGCGACGCGCCGCCCTACAGCGAGCGCGACTCGTACTTCATCCGCGGCTTCTCGGTGACCAACCTCGACACCGCCTTCGACGGGCTGTTCTACATCGCCAACCCGCGCCGCAGCTTCACCGAGGGTCTGGAGCGCGTCGAGGTCCTACTCGGTCCGACGGCGCTCCTCAGCGGCGGCACCGGCCGCGTCGGCGGCACGATCAACCTCGTGCCGAAGCGCGCGTACGACGAGCCGCTGACGCGGGTGACCACGAGCTACTTCAGCGACGCGCAGTTCGGGACGCATCTCGACCTCGGGCGCCGCTTCGGCACCTTCAAGGAATGGGGCGTGCGCTTCAACGGCGCCTACCGCAACGGCGACACGCCGCTGGACAAGAACGCCATCGAGGTCGGCGTCGCGGCCCTCGGCATCGACTACCGCAACGACCGGTTCCGCGCGTCGTTCGACTTCAATCACTCGACGCAGAACATCACCGCGCCGACCTCGCTGTTCAACGCGGTGGCGCCCGGCATCCCCGTGCCGCGGGCGCCGAACGCCCGCCGCAACACCGCGAACGCGTTCGAGTACAACGACAGCCGCTACAACATGGCCGCCGGCCGGGTCGAGTACGACGTGCTGCCCGAGACGACGATCTACGCGGCCGGCGGCCTCAGCCGCTACAACGAGGACTTCCTGACCTCGAACTATCGGGTCACGAGCCCGACCGGGCTGGCGACGAACTCCCTCGCGATCCAGCCCCTGGAACTGCAGGGCTTCACCGGCGAGGTGGGCGTCCGCACCAACTTCCAGACGGGCTTCATCAATCACCAATTCAGCGTCGCGGCCGTCGAGGCCGTCAACAAGAACTTCTCGCGCGGCTTCGTGCCCTTCGCCCTGCCGGCCTACCCGATCAACATCTACAACCCCGTCGACCTGCCGTTCGGCTCGGTTCCGACCATCGCCTTCCCCCGCTCCGACCGGCAGCCGATCTTCTCGGAGCTCTACGCCCGCAGCGTCGCCATCGCCGACACCCTGTCGCTCGGCGACGACCGCGTCCTGCTGACCCTGGGCGGACGGTTCCAGGAGATCGACCTGCGCAGCTACGTCACCCGTCCGGGCCCGACCCAGGGCACGCCGGCGACGGGGTACCGCGAGGGCCGGTTCAGCCCCGCCATCGCCCTGGTGGTCCGGCCGTTCGAGAACCTGTCGTTCTACGGAAACTACATCGAGTCCCTCGATGCCGGGCCGTCCGCCCCGGTGACGGCGATCAATTCCAACGCGGTCTTCGCCCCCGTGGTCAGCCGGCAGAAGGAGGTCGGCGCGAAGTATGATCTCGGCGCCGTCTCGGTCACGACCTCGCTGTTCGAGATCGAGCAGCCGAGCGCGTTCACCGATCCGGCCACGCGGCTGTTCTCCGTCAGCGGCCTGCAGCGCAACCGCGGCATCGAGTTCAACGTGTTCGGCGAACTCGTCCCGGGCGTGCGGCTGCTGGGCGGCCTGACCCTCATCGACGCCAAGCTCGTCAACACCGTGGGCCGCCAGTTCGACGGACGGGCCGTGCCCGGCGTGCCCGACACGGCGTTCAACCTCTACGGCGAGGTCGACCTGCCGCCGTGGCTGGCGCCCGGCCTGACCCTGACCGGACGGGCGATCTACACGAGCAGCATGTTCTACGATCAGGGCAACACCCAGTCGGTGCCGGACTGGACGCGGTTCGATGCCGGCCTGCGCTACGCCTTCGAGGGCGTGAACGGCAAGCCCGTGGTGATGCGGGCCACCGTCCAGAACCTGCTCAACGATTCGTACTGGGCCTCCGCCGCGCGCGGCTTCCTGGCCGTCGGCGCGCCCCGGACGTTCATCCTGTCCGCAACCGTCGATTTCTGATTTGACCCCGGTGCGCCAAGCCGCCGGATCCGGGACGCGGGCCACGGACGAGGCCCCCATCCTCGTCCCTGGTCCCGTACTCGACGTCGGTCCCGTCCTCGGGACCGCCATGCCGGAGCGCGCGCCATGAAGGGACGTTTCCGCCAGTCCATGGCGTGGCTGCACACCTGGTCCGGCCTCGTGGTCGGCTGGGTGCTGTTCGCCGTCTGCCTCACCGGGACCGCGAGCTATTACCGGGCCGACATCTCCCGCTGGATGCGGCCCGAACTCGGCCTCGCCGCGCCGATGTCGGGCCCGGACCTCGCCGCCGCCGCCGAGCGGGCGGTGACCTATCTCGCCACGCACGCCCCCAAGGCCCGGACCTGGTTCATCGGCATGCCGCAGCCGGAGAAACCGGTGCTCGACCTGTTCTGGCGTGCGGGCCCGGGCGAGCCGCCGGGCCATGTCCACCTCGACCCCGCGACCGGAGCCGAGGCGGCGGTCCGCGACACCGAGGGCGGCGACTTCCTCTATCGCTTCCACTTCGAACTGCACATGGCTCCGTTCTGGGGACGCTGGATCGTCGGCATCTGCGCGATGATCATGCTGGTGGCCCTGGTCTCCGGCATCGTCGTCCACCGGCGCATCTTCGCGGATGTCTTCACGTTCCGGCGGGACAAGGCACCGCGTCGCAGCTTCCTCGACGCCCACAACGTCGGCGGCGTCCTCGCGCTGCCGTTCCACCTGATGATCACCTATACGGGGGTCGTCACCCTGGCGACGTTCTACATGCCCTGGGGCGTGACGGCGGCGTATCGCTCAAACACCCAATCCTTCTTCGCCGAGGCCGCCTGGATCCCGACGCCGCGCCGGCCGGCGAACCGGCCCGCCGTGCCGGCCCCCGTGGGGCCCCTCGTCGCGCGCGCCGTCGCGATGGTGGCGGAGCCCCTGGAGCGCCTGACCCTGGTGAACCGGGGCGACGCCAACGCGACCGTGGTCGCCGTGTTCGCCGAGCCCCGCGGCATCGCCCGCGACCATCCGCAGGTCGCCTTCGACGGCGTGAGCGGCGCGCTGCTCGAGGTGCGGGGCGTCGACCTCAAGCCCGCCGCCAAGACCTTCACGACGCTGACCGGCCTGCACGAGGCGCATTTCGCCGCGCCCGCCCTGCGGCTGCTGTTCTTCCTGTGCGGACTCATGGCCTGCGCCACCGTCGCGACCGGGATCGTGCTGTGGTCCCTCGCGCGCCTGCCGCGACCGGGCGAGCGGCCCTTCGCCGGCCTGCGTCTGGTCCAGGCCCTCAACGTCGGGAGCGTCGCGGGCCTGCCGGCGGCGGTGGCGGTGTATTTCCTCGCCAACCGGCTCCTGCCCGCGGACCTCCCCGGCCGGGCCGAGTGGGAGATCCGCGCGTTCTTCGCGGCCTGGATCGTCGCCGCCCTGGTGCCCCTCGCGCGTCCCGGGCGCCGGGCGTGGTGCGAGGGGCTGGCGGCGGTGGCGGTCCTCTGCCTCGCCGTGGCGGCCGCCGACCTCCTCACCGTGCCGCAGCATCCCCTGAGGCGCTTCGGAGGCGATCCCCTGTTCGTCTGGTTCGACGGGACGATGATCCTCGCCTCGGCCCTGTTCGCCGTCGCGGCCCGCAAGGTCGCCCGCTACGCGGCGCCGGAGCGCCGGCATCGCACGGCCTCCGCGTCGCCCCCCGCCTTTCGAGCCCCCGTCCCGACGCACGGCCCCTGAACGGCGGCCTGGGCGGGTCGAGCGCCCAATACACACACAAGTGTAGACCAAGAACAATTCCAATTAAAAACCGATCCTTCGGTTTTTTTGGCAGACCTATTGACCGAGACACCGAATATACGCGACACGCTGCACATATCGAGAAGACCATGGAACCTAATATTCCGGTCTGTGATTATGAGAACGAACGTGAATAGCCCCTCTTGCGACGCAAGCGCGATCGAATCAGGGCATCGCGCCGACATCGACTGATCGAATACGAAGGATCTGGCATGCAGTGCCGGTCCTTTGCCGCACAGTCGGCATTCCAGGGCTCGAACGAGGTTCGGTCGTCATGCCACCATCGTCCCAGCACGTTGCCGAAGCGGCAGCCTTCCGCAGCTTCGCCAACGGCTACCTGCGCGAGATCGACCCCGGCATCCGGGTCCGTCACGCCCGCTCCGACGGGCCGCCCGCCGCGTGCGTGGAGTGGAACCTGGGCCGCCGGCGCATCGCGATCCGCGCCGAGATCCGGTCGCCGTCCCTGTGCGGCGCCCAGGGCTTCGGCATCCTCTGGACCCGCCACCTCCACGAGCCGCGCTGGCGCCGCGTCGCCCCGATGCAGGCGCTCCAGGATTTGCTCGCGGAAGCCTACGCCCGCGTCGATGCGGGCCGGGACGAGTCCGCCCGGGCGCACGAACTGGAACTCCTGGGACGCGTCCTCGACAGCTATCGCGAGACGGCGCGCCAGCTCGACCTCGCCCGGGGGCCCGCGGGCGAGAGCGCGACGACGGACACGAGCTTCATCGGGGCCGAACGCTCCCTCGTCTACGGCCACTGGCTGCATCCGACGCCCAAGAGCCGGCAGGGCCTCTCCACCTGGCAGGCGCGGGTCTATGCGCCCGAGGAGGCCGGCGGCTTCCAGCTCGCCGTGTTCGCCGTCGAGGCCGGACGGGTCCGCCACGATTCGGCCGCCCCCCGCTCCGCGCCGGAGATCGCCCTCGAACTCCTCGGCGCCGATGCCGGGCGGCTGCCCCTGCGCGCCGGGGAGATCGCCCTCCCCATGCATCCGCTCCAGGCCGACGCGCTGAAGCTGGACCCGGACATCGCCGCCCTCATGGAGGCGGGCCGGGTGCGGTGCCTCGGTGCGTTCGGCCCCCGCTACACCGCCACCTCGTCCGTACGGACGGTCTACGCCCCCGACAGCCCGTGGATGGCCAAGTTCTCGCTGCCCGTCACCCTCACCAACTCCCTGCGGGTGAACCGCTTCGCCGAGCTCGAGGCCGGCGTCGCCATGGCCCGGCTCCTGGCGCGCAACGGGTTCGGAACGCGCCATCCCACCTTCCGGATCGTGTCCGACCCGGCCTATCTCACCTTGCACTGCCCCGGCCGCGACGAGAGCGGGTTCGAGACGGTGCTGCGCGAGAATCCTTTTCGTGATGGGGCCGAGCGGGGCGTCGCGACCCTGGCGGCGCTCACGGCCGAGCCCCTGCCCGGCCGCCCCTCGCGCCTCGACGCCCTGCTGCGTCGCCTCGCCCCCGAGGGCGCCGACGAACGGGCGCGGACCGCGCGGGCCTGGTTCGGCCTCTACCTGGACTGCATGCTCGAGCCCGTCGTCGCCCTTTACGACCGCCACGGCATCGCCCTCGAGGCGCACCAGCAGAACGCCCTCCTCGACGTCGCCGCCGGCTGGCCGCGCCGGGGGTACTACCGCGACAACCAGGGCTTCTACCTGTCCGAGGACGCACGGCCCCGGCTCCTGCGCCAGGCACCGGAGACGGCCGCCATCGCCGCCCTCTACTTCCCGGACGACGAGATTCGCCGGCGTCTCGCCTACTATCTCGTGGTCAACCAGATCTTCGCGGTCATCGCCCGCATGGGGCATGACGGCACGATCCGCGAAAGCGTTCTCCTCGACGATCTCGCCCGCCGGCTGGAGGCGATGGCGCGCCGCATGACCGGCGCCGGACGGGCCTTCGCCCGCTCGGTGCTGGACGGGCCGACGCTCTGCACCAAGGCGAACCTGCGGGTCCGCCTGGCGGACCGCGACGAACTCGCCTCGGGCGACGGAACCGGCAACTACATCGACATGCCGAACCCCCTGCGGGCGCGGGCGGCGGCGTACTGCGAGGCGGGCCGTGCCCTTGCCTCCTGAGCCTCACCCGTCCCGCGAACCGCCGGAGGGGCGCGTCCTGCGCCAGCTCGCCGAGGCGGTGCTGTTCGAGGGCCTAGCGGATCGCAGCCCCCCGCGCCGCGACGCCCCCGGGCGGCTGGCGTGGCGCCTCGGCGCGCGCCGGTTCCGCGCCGACGGGGTCCTCGGCCCGTTCGGCCGTCCGCGCCTCGTCCCCGCGACCCTGGAAACGGCCGGGCCGGACGGCGCCTGGCGCGCCGCCGACCTGTCCTCCCTGGTGGACGCCCTCCCGGCCGCCCCGGAGCCTCGGATGCGCCTGCTGGCGGAACTCGGCCAGACCATCGAGCTCTGCCGCTGGAACGCCGAGACCCTTCGCGCTCCGGACCGCCGCACCCTGCCCTTCGCCGCCCTCGACGCGGCGCTCTGGGAAGGCCATCCGTACCATCCCTGTTTCAAGACGCGCACGGGCTTCACCCTCGACGACCACCGCCGCTACGGGCCGGAGGGCGCCGCGCCGTTCCGCCTCGAATGGCTGGGCGTCCGCCGGGACGCCGTCGCCCTCCGGTTCCCGGGCACGGAGGCCGACTTCCGGCGCGCCGAACTCGGCGTCGACCTGGACCGGCTGGAGCGCCGCCTGCACGCGGCCGGGCATTCCTTCGCCACCCACGCCGTCCTGCCCGTGCATCCCTGGCAGATGCGCCACCTCGAAGCCGGGGCCTTGCGGCCCTGGCTGGCGGAGGGCCGTGCCGTGGCGTTGGGGGCCGCCGGCGCGCGCTACGGCGCCAGCCAATCCCTGCGCACCCTGCACAACCTCGACGATCCGCACGCCGCCAGCGTGAAGCTCGCCCTCAGCGTCGTCAGCACGTCGAGCCTCCGGACCCTCGATCCGCATTTCGTGCTGACGGGGCCCGCCCTGTCGGACTGGCTGGCGGCGATCGTCGCCGGGGACCCGCTCCTGCGCGGCCCTTATCGGGTGGACGTCCTGCGCGAGTACGCGTCCGCCCTGGCGGACCGGGACGGCCCGCTGGCGGGACAGGTCGCCGCCCTGTGGCGCGAGAGTCCGCGGCTCGCGCCCGGCGAGGCGGCGGTGCCGTTCAACGCCCTGATGGCCTGCGAGCCGGACGGATCCACCTTCGTCGCCCCCTGGCTCCTGCGCCACGGCCTCCGGGCCTGGCTCGACCGCCTGGTGGAGGTCGCGGTCCTGCCCGTCTGGCACCTCCTGGTGGCGCACGGCATCGCCGTGGAGGCGCACGGCCAGAACATGATCCTCGTGCATCGCGACGGGTGGCCCGAACGGGTGATCCTGCGCGACTTCCATGAAAGCACCGAGTACGGCGTCGACTTCGTGGCCGACCCCGTCCGCGTGCCGGATTTCGGCGCCATCGATCCCGCCCATGCGGGTCCGGCGGACGACCGCTTCCACGCCATGCGCGCGGCCCCGGTCCTGGCCGAACTCGTCACCGACAGCCTGTTCGTCTTCAGCCTCTGCGAGGTCACCCACCTCCTGGGCCGGCGGCACGGGCTCGACGAGGCGGACTTCTGGCGCGGCCTCGGCCTTCGCCTGCGCCGCCACGCCGTCGCGCACGGCCTGGAAGCCCGCCTCGCCCGCCTGCAGGTCGACGCCCCCCGGCTGCGGGTCGAGGCCCTGCTGTCGCGAAAGCTCGGCCTCGACCCGGCACGGTGCTGCCGCCGCGTGCCCAACGCCCTGCTGTCTGCCCCTCAAGATTCCCCGGGAGAGGTCATGATCGAGATCGACGGACGCCGCATCGGCGCGGACGGGATGGAGGCCGCGATCCGGCGCGTCGAGGCGCGGGCCGGCCTGACCGGCGGCGACGGCGAGCGCGTCGCCGCGCGGTTCGGCGACACGCCCACGTGCCTCGCCTTCATCCTCGCCGCGCGCCGCCGTGGCGCGACCCTGCTGCCGATCCATCCGGCCCTGCCCGATGCGGGCGCGCGGCGGCTCGCCGAACGGGCCGGCTGCCACCGCCTGTTCCTCGACAATCTGGACGGCGAGGTTCTGGCGGGCGCCCCGCCCCCGGTTCCGGGGGAGGGCCAGCTCCTGCAGATGAGCTCCGGCACGACGGGCGAGCCCAAATGCATCGCCCGCGCCTGGAGCGCCGTGGAACGCGAGATCGAGAGCTACGTCGCGGCCTTCCCGGAGCCTGACGGGATGACGCCCGTCGTCGCCTGCCCGATCACCCATTCGTACGGGCTGATCTGCGGGCTGCTCGTCGGCCTGCGCCGCGGCCGGGTGCCGGTGATCCTCGACACCACCAACCCGAAATACCTCCTGCGGCGCCTGCGCGAGATCGAGAGGCCGCTGCTCTACACAGCGCCCGCCCTGCTGCACACGCTGAGCCGGCTCCTCCCGGAGGGCGAGCGCATCCACGCGGCCATGACCTCCGGCACCCTCCTGCCGGGGCCGTGGTTCGGCGCCATCCGTGCCCGGGTCGAGCACCTCTTCCAGCAATACGGCTGCTCGGAGACCGGCTGCATCGCGGTGAACCCCGACCTGCGCCGAGCCGACGTCATCGGCCGCCCCCTGCCCCATCACCGCGTCCGGGCGGGCGAGGACGCGGACCATCCGGCGGAGATCGTCGTCGAGGGCGAGGGCGGCGCCGTCCGCACGGCCGATCTCGGGTATCTGGGGCCCGACGGCATGCTGGTCTTCGTGTCCCGCCTCGACGACACCATCAACGTGTCGGGGTTGAACGTCTATCCGGGCGAGGTCGAGGACGTGGTGATGGCCATGCCGGGCGTCACCGACGCCGTGGCCTTCGCCCGACCCGACCCCTTCGCGGGCGAGCGGGTGACGCTGCTGTTCAGCGCCGAGGCGCCCGTGCCGCCCCGCGACCTCCAGGATTGGTGCCGGCGCTGGCTCGCTGGCCATCAAGTGCCGGGCCAGGCGGTGCAGGTGAGCGCGATCCCGCGCCAGGCCAATGGCAAGATCTCCCGCCGGGAGGTGGCCGAGCGCTACCGCAGCGGCGCCCTCGCGGAGGCCCGGGCATGACCCGCGACCATATCGTCGAAGCCATCGGCGCCATCCTGCGCGAGGAGATGGACCATCCCCACCTCGACCGCTTCGGGCCGCAGGCGCGGTTGAACGAAGACCTCTACCTCGATTCCGTCCAGCTGCTTCAGCTCATCCTGTCCCTCGAGATGCGCTGCGGGCTGTCCATCCCCGAGGCGGCGATGAACCGGCAGGACGTCTCGACGGTGGCCGATCTCGCCGCGCGCCTCGCCCCGGGCGCGCCGGCTGAGGCGCCCCCGGACCCCGCCGCGCCGCCGGAGGCGTCGGAGGGCGTCCACGGCGAGCTGCCCTACGACCTCAAGATCCACTGCTTCGTCAGCTGCGTCTGCGACGGGCTGAAGGCGCGCGGCATCGACCACCGGCCGTTCTACTTCCTGATCTGGGACGCCGAGTTCGCCATCACGGAGGATGTCCGGCTCGCCTACCACTCGGACGCCATGGACCACGAGTCGTTCCGCTACTGGTTCGAGCGGCTCTACGGCGTGCCGCTCTTCTCCTGGTACGACCATGCGGCCTCCAAGGACGCCAACGTCGCCACCCTCGTCGACCTCCTCGAACGGCGGGCGCCGGACGAATGCGTCATGGTGATGCTCGACATGTTCCACCTGCCGGAGCGGGAGAACAAGTTCAACCAGAACCCCTTCCCGCACTACCTCCTGCTGGCGCTCACCGAGGACCCCGCGCTGTGGCGGGTGCACGACCCCGACTTCCGCTGGGAGGGCGTCATCGCGCGCGAGACGCTCCTGAACGCCATCCGCCAGCCGAGCGTCGCGGGCGGCTACCGGTTCGATCCCGCCCGCGCGCATCCGCCGGCGGACGCGGACCTGGCGGCCTTCTTCGCGGCCTGCTTCCGCCCCGACGCCAACCCGTTGATCGACGCGGTGCGCGCCATCGTCTCGGCCCATGCCGAGGCGCGCGGCGGCCTCGCCCTCGCGGATGTCGGCGTGGCCCTGCGCGAACTCCCGGTCATCACCATCCGCAAATGGGCCTACGAGCACGGCTTCGCCTTCTTCTGGCGCGCCCTGCGCTGGCCGGATGCCGAATTCCAGCGCATCTGCGACGCGATCCAGGCGCTGGTGAACGGCCTGACGGCCCTGCACTACGACGTCCTGAAGCTCGCCCGGACCGAGGACGCGGCCCTCGTCCCCGGCGTGATGGCCTCGCTCGACGCCCTCGACACCGCGGAATTCGCGATCAAGCGGCAGCTCGCGGCGGCCTACGACGCATGGCGGGACACCCGCCCCCAGGACTGGGCCGCCCCCTCTCACGGAAGGCTCCCCTCGCGCGAAAGGTCCTCGCGCGAAAGGCTCCCCGTACGCGAAAGGCTTCCCGCATGAGGCTCTCCCTCTGCACCATCACCTTCCGCCACCACCTGCTCTCCATGGGCGAGATCGCCCGCTTCGCCCGGGGCAGCGGCTTCGACGGCATCGAGCTGTGGGGGGTCCATGCCCGCAACCTCGGCCCCGGGGACCATGCCGAATGGCTCGCCGCCTACGACCTGCGCGTGCCCATGCTGAGCGACTACCTGCCCCTCGACGCGAGCCCGGAGGTGTTGATCGCACGCATGTCCGACCTCTGCAGCCTGGCGCGGAACTGGGGGGCGCCGCGGCTGCGCACCTTCGCGGGGACGAAGGGCAGCGCCGCGACCTCGGCGGACGAGCGCTCGCAGATCGCGAGCCGCCTGCGGCTGGCGGCCGCCTATCTCGCCGACCACGGCCTGAAGCTGCTCGTCGAGACGCATCCCGGCACCCTGGCCGACACCACGGCGTCCCTCGTGCGCCTGCTCGAGGAGATCGATCACCCGGCCCTCAAGGTGAACTTCGACACGCTCCATGTCTGGGAAGGCGGCGACGACCCCTACCGCGCGCACGACACGCTCGCGGAGCACATCGACTACTATCACCTCAAGAATATCCGCGACCGGTCGGACCTCCCGGTCTTCGAGCCGGCCAACGTCTACGCCGCGGCCGGGCGGCGCGACGGGATGACCGGCCTGTTCGAGGGCGCGCTGGACTACGAACCTTTCCTGGAAACGCTGCCGGCGCATGCCGAGGCCTCCCTCGAATGGTTCGGCGGCGCCTGCTTCACGGTTCTGCCGGCCGACCTGTCGCGGGTCCGAGACGTCACCGCCGACCGCACCGACGAACCGGCGTTCCGCCTGCACGTCGCCGAGTGATCCAACCGCGCGTGATCCAGCCGCGCGTGATCCGGGGCATGGCCCCGTGCGACGCCACCCGCCCTTCCGGCGAGCCGACCTCCACCTCAGGAAAGCAACAGCCCATGCCCGAGAGCAGCGCCGTCGTCAGGACGCCCCATGCGAGCCGCTACCTGCAGCAACTCTGCAAGCACTGGTCCCACAAGTTCGAGACGGAGTTCGACGCCACCCGCGCCCGGATCGTCCTGCCCCTCGGCGAGACGCGGCTCAGTGCCGATGCCGAGACCCTGACGATCGTGCTCGCGGCCGAGGACGCTGCCAGGCTCCCCGATTTTCGCGACGTCGTCGTGCGTCACGTCGAGCGCTTCGCGTTCCGGGAAACGCTGCGCTTCGAATGGTCGTCGTGAGGTCGAAGGCCCGGCGCCGATCCGGGGTGGGCGTTCCCCGGGCAGGACGTGTCGCGAGACGGGATGGATGAGGATGACGGGCGGGATGACGGAAATGAAACACGCCGGGCGCAGCGCGGATGTCGGCATCCGCGCCATGCGCGACACCGACATGCCGGGTCTGTTCGAGATCTACAATCAGCCGGCCTTCCGCCTTGGAACGCTCGCGCTGCCCTACGAATCGTACGAGACGGTCAAGGCCTGGGCGGAGCCGCGGTCTCCGCGGGACCTCCATCTCGTCGCGGATCTGTCGGATCGCGTCGTTGGCGCGGCGGCGCTGCGCCCGTTTTACGGGCGGCGGGCGCATGCGGCGGAGTTCTGGATCGCCGTCCATGCCGATTTCGCCGGGAACGGGATCGGCTCCCGCCTGCTCGCCGCGATCATCGACACCTCGGAGCAGTGGCTCAACGTGACCCGGATCGAAATGACCGTGTTCACCGACAACGCGCCGGCGATCGCCCTCTACAAGAAGTTCGGGTTCGCGATTGAGGGGACGCACCGGGCGGCGAGCTTTCGCGATGGCGTGCTCGCCGACGCCTACTGCATGGCCCGCCTGCGGCCCTCCCCCGCGGCCGGATGAGCCGACCGTCGCGGGACGCGGCAGCGGCCGAACGGAGCGGCCGATCCCGCCGCGACGGCACGCGCATCCCCGCGGTCGCGCGCGAACCCGATCGCCACGAGCGCAAGCCTCCGGACAGATGGAGCATCGAGGACGGAACCGAGCGGGCAATCTGCCGAAGGCCCGGGATACGAGCCTGGCGCACGCCGTGACGCGTCAAGCCGCACGTCGGGTTGCTCGCGTTCCATATCCGAGTTGGAGGCTTTGGTCGGCAACGCGGCCTCATGGGCTCGCTCGCTGCTCGATGTTGTTGGCGCGCCCGAAAGGATTCGAACCTCTGACCCCCAGATTCGTAGTCTGGTGCTCTATCCAGCTGAGCTACGGGCGCGTGCCGGGCCGGTGGGTCTCAGAGGAGACGTGCCGGCCGCGAGCCGGTGTTTAGAAGCTCCCTTTCCGGCTGGCAACCCCTTCCGGACAAGTTTTGCGGGCAAAGGATGCGGCGGCGGCAGGCGGGGTGAATCCGGGCCGGAAGGGCTGGTTGGCCACACCCCGCGGGACGGGCGGAAGGTCCCCGCGGGACAGGCGGAAAGCCCCCTGCGGGACGGCCAGCCCTACGGGACGGCCGCGAGGGCGGGGGCCGGGCGGATGGGTGCGCCGCGGCCGAGCCGGGGCGGGAGGACGATCTGTTGGCGCTCGCGGGCGATGAAGCTCGTCGGCATGACGGCCTGCATCTCCGCCTCCATGCGGCGCAAGGTGTCGTCCGTGTGGCACGGATGGAGGTGGATGATCGCCAGGGCCTCGACGCCGGCGGCGCGGGCGAGCTCCATGCCCTTCTGCCAGGTGGAATGGCCCCAGCCCCGGCAGACCGGGTACTCGCCCTCGGTGAACATGCCGTCGTAGACCATGAGGTCGGCCCCGCGCACGAACTCGAGGAGCGCCGGGTCGGGCCAGGGATCGGAATGCTCGATGTCGCTGATGATGCACAGGCGCCGGCCGGCATGATCGAAGCGGTAGCCCACCGACCCTTGCGGATGGTTGAGCAGGATGGTGTCGACCCGCGCGCCGTCGGCGAAGGCCAGGGTCTCGCCGGCGCGGAAGCCGTGATGCGCGAAGCGGCACGGCAGCACGTCGAGGCTCACGGGAAACAGCGGCGGGGCGAACAGCCGGTCGAGGGCGGCGGCGGCACTCTGTCCGTCGAGGTTGCCGCACCAGGTGTTGATGGTGCGGCCGGCGTCGAGCACCACGGGCTTGAAGAACGGCAACCCGGCCGTGTGATCGAGGTGGAGGTGGCTGAACAGGAGGTCGATGTCTCCCGAGAGGCCGTCCCGGTGGTGCCGGCCGCAGGCGTTCAGGCCCGAGCCCGCGTCGAGGAGGAACAGCCGCTCGCCGTAGCGGATCTCCATGCACGGCGTGCTGCCGCCGAACTCGACGTAGTCCGGCCCGCTGACCGGGGTGGAACCGCGCACGCCCCAGAAGCGTAGGGAGAGGCCCTCGTCCGATCGAACGAGGCCGTCGTCGGGCTGGGTGAACCCGTTCTGCGCGTGCGACCCGTTCGAGCGTGTCATGGTTCGCTTACCAATTGCCCCGATCCGCCTCGGGCCCGAGGGCCGCCTTCGACCTGCGCGACCGTAGGGTCGCTGGTGGCCGCGGCCGAGAGTGTGCCAGGATTGAAGTGGAACGAGTCTGAGGTAAGCAGCCCCTCGGACTACCGATGTGCGGGTTCGCACATGGTCGGGCGCCGGTTTCAGCGCCGGGCGAGATACGCCGGACCGGCCGAAGATCCTGAGGTGGTCGAAGATCCTGAGGTAGTCGAAGATCCCGAGGTGGTCGAAGAACCGGGGCCGGCCCAATGTCCGGGCGGGGCGAGCCCGGCGGTGTCCCGGTCCATCGCATTCAGGCGCGCGAGGCCCTCGGGCGGCGGCAAGGTGCCGGCAAGGCTGGCCCGCACCAGGCGCGGCAGGGCGTCCGCATAGGCGGTGAGCAGCGGCCCGAACCGCGCCGTCGCGGCCGGCCGCGACAGGTTGGCCGTGCGGGCGAAGGCCATGCGCAGCTCCGGCCCGGCCCAGCGCGACCACACGGCCTCGGCGACGACCACGCGGGGGCGGGCCGGGATCGTGACCACTTCCAAGCCCGCATAGGCCAGGGCCTCGGGCCGGCTGACCTCGCCCAGCGACCCGCCCCGCGCGGCGTGCGCCGCCCAGAACGCGTGCTGCCCGCCATCGGAATAAGTCGTGCGCACGGCCGCACTCCCATCCTCCACCGCCTGGGCGATGCGGCCCTCCTCGTCGGCCCGGTGGGCGGCGACGCGGGCCTCGCGGACGGGGTCCCGGTCCGGTGCGAAACTGTAGCGGCCGGCGACCACGCTCACGGCGGGCTCCTCGCCCAGGGCCTCGAACCGGTCGGAGCCGACCTTGAGCTGGCGCCAGAAGTCGATGTTCGGGTCGGTGCGGTGCCGGGCCATGTTCTGGGCCGTCATCCGGAACGGGTAGGACTGGAACTGGAACGCCGCCTGCCCCCCCGCGAAGGCCTCGCGGGCGATGGCGTAGATCTCGCCCACCACGGCGTCCGTCATGGCGAAGCAGCCCATGGACGAACACACGCCGTGGACCATCACGGCCGAGCCGGTGGAGCCGTGGGCGCGGTCGTAGGCGTTGGGGTAGCCGACGTCGAAGGAGAGGTAGTAGCTCGAATTCGGGTTCATCTGGCGCTGGGGCACCGTGTAGAACCCCTCCGGGGTCTGGCGGTCGCCGGTCTTGCGCTTGGGGCCGAGCTGGCCCGACCAGCGGCAGATGGGAAAGGTCTTCACGTGGACGAAGCGGCCGGACCCGGCCCGCTTCCACACCTCGATCTCGCTCTCCTTCTTGTAGGCGCGAAACAGCACGGGCGCCTGGGCGGTGGTGCCGCGCGCCTGCATCAGCGCCAGGGTGGCGGCGGGGATCGGCGCGAAGGCCTTGCCGGTGGCGGCGAGGGCGGGCGCGGCGAGGCTCATCGCAAAAAGTGCGGCCCAGAGGAACGGTCGAAGGGGTAAGACCATGCGCGGCCCGAGGATGGAGCGACCCGTCCGGCGCGGATGCCGTGCGATCAATCTCCCTTGCGTATCGCATCCCATTGCGGCCGCAAGTGGGGGATTTTTTCCCGGTACTCCCTACCCCGCCACCACGGTGTTCCGTTCCACCCGCAGCACGGTATCGAACGGCGCCGCCCCATCGAGCACGCCGGCGTCCGGCAGGCACACGATGAGGCCGCGGCCGGCGCGGGCGGCGCGCAGGGCCGCGAGGCGGGGGCGGATCTCCTCGGGCTTGCGATCCTCCAGCGCGATGGCCACCACGGCGATGTCGGGGCGGCGCACGAGGCAGCGGGCGAGGTCGATGGCGATGCGCTCGCGCGGGCCGATGGCGTTCTCGCCGAGATTCGCGCCGCCGCCGCCCATCCCGGGCTCGACCCGGCTGTCGAGGCCAAGGCGGTAGACCGTCGGCTCCAGGCCCTCGTCGGCGAGCACCCGGCGCACCAGGGCGCGCACCCGCGCCTCGGCCCCGGCCTCCTCGCCGTTGATGCGGCCGAACAGGATGTTCTCCTCCAGGCTGGCGGCGGCCGTGAGGGTGGTGGGATCGTAGAACTCGACGCTGTCGCGGAGCGAGGGCGGCATCAGCCGGGCGAAGGAATGGCGCGCGGCGACGATGCGGGCCTCGAAGGCGGCGTCGACGAGGCCGAGGCGGTGACGGGTCTCGCTGTAGCGCAGCGCCAGGCCGATGAGGCGCTTGCGGTCGCGCTGGCCCGCCGGCCCGCGCCGCCAGCCCTTGGCCTCGGGCATGCGCGCGACGAGATCCTCGAAGAACCCGCGCTCGGAGGCCGGAAACAGCGAGAACGCGTCGAACAGCGGATGGTCGTCGGGCAAGTCCGAAAAGATCTCGCCGAGGCTGCGGGCCACCTGCAGGCCGACCTCGGCCAGGGGCCGGACGAGGTCCTCGGCCTCCAGCACGGCGCGCAGGTACGGGTGGGCGGCGATGCGCTCGGGCGCGAAGGCCGGTCCCACGGCCTCGCCGAACAGGATGTTCTCGCCGACCGTGGCCTGGTGGTTGTAGCGGGCGGGGTCGAACGGCTCCACGAGGCGGCCGGCCTTGTCGGCGGCGAGCGCCGCCCGCACGGCGTCGCGGGCGGCCACCACCGCACGGGCGACGGCGGGCTCGGCCCGCGGATCGACGGTGCCCTCGAGGCCGCGGGCGTACACGATGGCGTCGAGGCCCGTGAGGGCGAGGATCGCCCGCAGGTCGTCGGGCTCGCCCTCGGCGGCGTGGAGCGGCGCCGCGCCGTACAGGATGTTCTGGCGCAGCGACCCCTCGACCAGGATGGCCTCGGCGCCGGCGAGCGCGATGCGCCGGGCGCGCTCCTCGGGCGCGAAGGCGCGCAGGTCCGTCCCCCCGTAGGTGACGGCCCCGGCCGTGGGTTCGAGCTGGCCCGCCAGCAGGGCGGCGAGCGCCCGCCCGCCGCCGCCGCGCTCGCCCAGGATCGCGACGTGGCCCGGCATCGCGACGGTGAGATCGACGGCGGCGAGGCGCTCGCCCGTCACCGGATCGTAGGCGCCGACCCCCTGGGCGCTCAGGGCTCCGCCCTCGGGAAAGGCGGCGAGGCGGGCCGGACGCGGCGGGGTGCGGGCCTCGAGGGCCGGCAGGGCCTGGGCGATGCCCCGGAAGGTCGCGAGCAGGTCGCGGTGGACCGTGTGCAGGTGAAGGGCGACGGCGAGCGCCACCACCGCGAGGGCGAAGCCGCCGCCCGCCGCCACCAGGGCGCCGGGCGCGACGGGCGCCCCGTCGCGCCACAGGGCGACGGCGACCACGATGGCGGGCAGGAGGATGCCCAGCGCCATGGAGGGCGCGCGGGCGGAGGCGAGGGCCGATTCCGAGCGCTCCAGATGGGTCCGGGCGGCCTGCCCCTTGGCGGCGAGGCGGGCGCGCTCGAAGGCGGCAGCGCCGTGGGCCCGCACGGCCGGCATGCGGCGGATCAGGTCGGCGAGCGCCCGCTCGAAGGTGGCGCCGGAGCGCAGGCGCAGGGCCGTGCGCGCCCGCATCCGCCGTTGGATCAGCGCGCGGGCGAGGCCGGCGGCCAGCAGCCCCACGGCGACCGTGGGCACGAGGCGGGGCGCGGCGAGCCAGGCGAGGCCCAGCGCCAGGAGGGCGGTGCCCAGCGCCATGGCGGGCACGAGAAGGCCGAGGCCGAACAGGGTATCGATGCGGGCGAGGAGATCGCCCACGGACTGCGCCACCGCGCGGGCGTCGTCGCGGGCGGCGGGGGGGGCGCGCAGGATCGCCTCGGTGACGCGGGCGTTGAGGCGCTCCACCGTGCGGCTCTGGGCGACGAAGCACAGGCGGGCGACGCCCCAGCCGAGGGCCGCCGAGGCCAGGGCCGCGCCCGAGAGCAGCACGAGGGCGAGGCGCACCCGCTCGGCCGGCGCCAGGGGCCAGCCCGCGAAGAGCACGAAGGCCCCCTCCCCCGGCGGGCGCCACGGCAACAGCGCCGCCACGCGCAGGAACGCGTCGGCGTGGTCGGGCGCCGCCACCAGGACGCCGACGAGGTCGCGCAGGCACAGGAGGGCGAGGAGGGCGAGGGGGCCGCCGAGCCCCAGGGTGAGGGCGATGGCGGCCCCGTGTTCCGCCGGCGCGGATCGCCAGGTGAAGACGATCGGCTCGCGGTCCATCGGCATCCTTCGCGTCCCGCCCCGCGCGCCGGAGCCTCGGCGCCGGCTTAGAGGATCGGGACGATGGGTGAAAGCGCGGGGGCGCACGTCGCGGCGCAGCCCCGGCGGGCGAACGGCACGTCGACGGTCTGACCGCCCCTGCTGCGGCGCCCCGGCCAAGGATCGCCCAGGGGTTTCGGGGCACATCCGGTCGCGAGGGGATGGCCGGAACGGGTTCGCATCGCGATCCCCCATGGTTCGCCGCGCGGCCCGGAGGCGGATGATCTAGGCGAAGACAAACTTTATCTGCTACCTTTCGCGGAAGACTTGAGGAAGGCGGGTTGTTTTTAATTATTACAATTCTTGTTTGTTGAATTATTGTCACATCTCGACCATCACGGATTAAAGTCCGGAACCTTTTGTGCCTCACCCGCTTGCGGCCTCCCCGGTGCGGGTGCTCAACGGCGGCGTTGACGGAGCGCCGGGGCGTCCGCCGCAGGTCGGAGGGGGACGCGATGCCGAAGGTCTACGGGGATGGATGGCTGCGGGTCGCGACCGTTCTCGGCGGCCTGACGCCGCTCTGCGTGGCCGGCGCCGTCGCGCAGCCCGCCGGTGTGCCGGAGGAGGTGGCCCTGTCGGAGCTGTCCGTGGCCGGCTCCGGCCTCGGCACGGGCGAGCGCGCCACCGGCCCGGTCTCGGGCTACCGCGCCAGCCGGTCGGCCACCGCGACCCGGACCGACACCCCTTTGCGCGACACGCCCCAATCCGTGCAGGTGGTGCCCCGCGAGGTCATCGAGGACCGCCAGGACGTGCGGCTGTCGGATGCGCTGGCCAACGTCAGCAACGTCCAGCCCGGCGGTACCCTCCAGGGCCGCTCGGACACCTTCCTCATCCGCGGCTTCCGCACCCAGACCTACGCCGTCGACGGCGTGCTGTTGAACCAGGCCAACAACTTCCTCTCGACCCAGCGCGACCTCGCCGACGTCGAGCGCATCGAGGTGCTGAAAGGCCCGGCCTCCGTCCTCTACGGGCGCGGCGACCCCGGCGGCCTCGTCAACATCGTCACGCGTCGCCCCACCCTGGCGCCGTCCGGCGACCTCACCGTGCAGGGCGGCAGCTACGGCTTTGCGCGGCTCCAGGGCTCGGTCTCGGGGGCGCTGCCCGGGACGGAGGGCTTCGCCGGCCGGGTCAGCTTCGCCGCGCAGGACGACCCGACCTTCCGCAACTACGGCGACGACCGGAGCAATTCGCGCTTCTTCGTCGCCCCGGCCTTCACCTGGACGCCCACCGCCGACACCCGCGTTGAGTTCCTGGCCGAGATCACCCGGCAGGATACGCAGTACGACGAGGGCTTGATCGCCCGCAACGGCCGAGTGCCGCTGGACGACATCGCCCGCTTCTACGGCACCACGAATTCCCGCTACGCCGGGGCTTCGAACTTCGCGACCCTGCGCGTGGAGCACGACCTCACTCCGGACGTGACCCTGCGCCAGATCGTCAACGTCCAGTCGGGCTCCTTCGACGTGTTCGCGGCCCGCGCCACGGCGGTGAACCCCGCCGGCACCCTGGTCACGCGGCGGGGCTCAATCGTCAATTCGGACTTCGCGTCCATCGACACCCAGTCCGAAGTCGTGGCGAAGTTCGACATCCTCGGCCTGCGCCACACCTTCCTGGCCGGCTTCGAATACACCAACGGCTACCGCCGGCCGATCTCGCAGCAGACTGCCGCCACGACGACCACGAGCTTCCTCAACCCGGTGCCGCGCATCGCCTACGGGGCATTCACGTTCCAGAGCGACCTGAAGCAGCGCAACGACCTCTACGGGGTCTACCTGCAGGACCAGATCGACCTCGGCGCCGGCCTGCAGCTGCTGCTGGGCACGCGCATGGATTTCGGCAGCCAGTTCTTCTTCAGCCGCACGCCGACCTCGCGCACGGTGCCGCCCGAGCAGGAGCTGTTCGGATTCTCGCCGCGCGTCGGCCTCGTCTACCGCCCCGTCGAGCCGCTCACCCTGTACGCGAGCTACACGAACTCGTTCAAACCGCAGACCGACAACGTGCTCGGCGCCACCAATCCGCCGCCCGAAACGGGCGTGCAATACGAGGTCGGCGCCCGCTACGACCTCGTTCCGTCCCTCCTCACGATCAGTGCGGCCGCCTTCCGCATCGAGCGCCAGAACGTGTCCGCCGCCGATCCGGTCAACACCGGCTTCTCGGTGATCACCGGCGCCCAGCGCTCGGAGGGCGTGGAATTCGACATCGCCGGCGAGATCCTGCCGGGCTGGAAGATCATCGGCGGCCTGGGCTACCTCGACGCCAAAATCGCCCGGGACACCACCTTCGCGGTGGGCAACCGCCTCGTCGGCGTGCCCGAGTTCAGCGCCAGCCTGTGGTCGACCTATCAGATCCCCGACGGCCCATGGCGCGGCCTCGGCGTCGGCTTCGGCGCGACCCATGTGGGCGCGAGGTTCGGCGACCTCAACAACAGCTACAAGGTTGGCGCCTATACGCGCCTCGACGCGGCTTTGTTCTACGATTACGAGCGCTACCGCTTCGCCATCAACGCCCGCAACCTCACGGACGCGCGCTACATCGAGCAGCCGTTCAACCAGTTCAACAACCAGCCGGGCTCCCCCCTGACGGTGCTGGCGACCATCACGGCGCGGATGTGAGACGGGGCGCTATCCCGGGTGGGCGGCGGCCCAGCGGGCATTCTGGGTGCGGCCGCCGTAGCCGTATGCGTCGCCGTTGACCGCATGCACGAACGCGTAGCATTCCGAGTGCAACGGGCCGATCAACCTTTCCATGCCGGCGAAGGCCGCCTGGACGAACGCGGTGGTCTCGGCCTTCGTGTTGGTCCCGGCCGTGATCTTGATGTCGAGCCAGAACGCCGACAGCCCCGCCTCCGTCGGGCGCCGTCCGGCGATGAACCACCCCTGCGGATCGGCCTCCTCCACCAGCACGGCGGTGACGTCCGGGTCCTTGCCGAGCCGCTCGGCGCCGAGGCGGGTCGCCAGCCGGGCGATCTCGGACCTCAGATTCTCGCGCGGCGATGCGGTGACGTAGCGGACGGTGATCATGGGCATGGGAGCCTCCTTGGGCTTCGGGGTGCGGAGGAGACTTTGGCCCTGTTCGCGTCGGCGCAGAACGCTATGATGCACACGCGTCATCATAGCGGTTCGATATCATGCTCGACCTCGTTTCCGTCCGCCTGTTCATCCTCGCGGTGGAGTTCGGCAACCTGACCCGGGCGGCGGAAGCGGCCGGAACGGTGCAGCCGGTGGTCAGCACGCGCCTCAAGGCGCTCGAGGCGGCCCTCGGCCGCAAACTGCTCGACCGCACGCCCCGCTTCGTTCGGCCGACGGAGGACGGCGTGGCCTTCCTGGCCAAGGCACGGGCGCTGATGGCGGCCCACGACAGCGCCGCGTGCTTCGACGACGCGCCGACCATGCGGTTCGCCATCGGGGCGAGCGACCACGCCCTCGGAACCGGCCTGGAACACGTGATCCGCCACGTCCGCGCCGCCCTCCCGTCGCGCAGCGCCCTCGAGCTGCGCAGCGGGACCTCCCTGCAGGTCCGCGCGGCGTTCGACGACGGCGACCTCGATGCGGTGATCGTCCGGCGGGAGGCGGGCGGCGCGGAGGGGGAGGTGCTCGGGCTGGACCCCCTGGGCTGGCGATGCGGGGACGACGACGCCCTCGCGCAGGACCGCGCCGTCCCCCTGATCACCCTCGGGCCGGCCTGCGGGGTGAGGGCCGTCGCCGTCCGGCGTCTCGACGCGGCCAACCGCCCGTGGCGGGAGGCCTTCATCGGGGGCAGCTGCAGCGCGCTCCTGGCCGCCGTGCGCGCGGGGCTCGGCGTCGCCCCCATGGGGGCCGTCGCCTCGGGGCGCATGGGCGACGTCGGACCGCGCCTCGGCCTTCCCGACCTGCCGCCCTCCGAGATCGTGATGCTGGCACGCACCGGCTCCCCGACGGCCGCCGCCGCGGCCCGCGCCCTCGACGCCGCCGTCCGGACCCTGCTGCGGGAGGCGTGACGGGCCGGACTCCACCGACCTGAGCGCCCCCTAACCCGGCACGGTCAGCACCACCGGCCCGTTGCGGGTGGCGACGACGGTGTGTTCGTACTGCACCGTGAGGGCGCGGGGGCGGCTGTAGAGGGTCCAGGGGTCGTCGCCGTCCTCCGCGAAATCGGCGCCCAGGGACAGGAACGGCTCGACGGTGAACACCAGCCCCTCGCCCATGATCCGGCGCTCGGAGGCGTCGGGCCAGGTGGCGATCTCCTTCGGCTCTTCGTGCAGGGACAGGCCGACGCCGTGGCTCGCGAGGTTGCGCACCAGGGTGTAGCCGTTCTTCTTCGCGAAGGCGCCGACCGCCTGCCCGATGCCCGAAAGCGGCTTGCCCGTGCCGACCTGGCGCAGGCCGGCCCACAGCGCCCGGCGCCCGTCCCGGCACAGGCGTTCGACGGCGCGGGTCACCGGCGGCACGGCGAACGACGCGCCGGTGTCGGAGAAGGTGCCGTCCTTCTCCGCCGAGACGTCGATGTTGACGAGATCCCCCGGCGCGATCCGGCGCGCCCCCGGGATGCCGTGGGCGATCTCCTCGTTGATGCTGATGCAGGTCGCCCCGGGAAAGCCGTAGGCGAGCTCGGGCGCCGGCCGCGCGCCCGCGCCGGCGAGGAACGCCCGCCCGATCCCGTCGAGTTCGGCCGTGGTCATGCCGGGCTCGATGGCCCGGCCCATGGCCTCCAGGGTGTTGGCGACGATGCGGCCGATCCGCTTCAGCGCCTCCAGCTCGTCGTCGCTCGACACCGTCATGCGGTTTCCTCATCGCGGAGCCGGACGCGGCTCGGGGCAGGACGGTTCTGCCAGCTTCGGGGGAGCGGGCCAAGAATGCCGATTCCCATGCGGGAGCCGCACCGAAAGCCGGTCGGCCTGAGGATGGCCTGCCCCCAAATGCGAAATCCGGCTTCCCCGGGGCCACGGGCGGACCAATATAGGTTAGACCGCGCAACCGGTTCCGCCGGCCGTCCGTTTCCGCCTGCCTGCGTCCGCCCGCTCCGCCCCGCCGCCCGTCCCGACCGGAACTCCCCGAAATCCCATGTGCGAACTGCTCGGCATGAGCGCGAACGTGCCCACCGACATCCGGTTCTCCTTCGCCGCCCTGGCGCGGCGCGGCGGCGAGACCGGCCCGCATGCCGACGGCTGGGGCATCTCGTTCTACGAGGGACGGGGCGCGCGCGCCTTCCACGAGCCGGAGCCGAGCGCGCAATCGGAGCTGGCCCGGCTCCTGCGCCGCACCCCGATCAAGAGCCGCATCGTCATCGCCCACGTGCGCAAGGCCAATCGCGGCCGGGTCAACCTCGAGAACACCCACCCGTTCAGCCGGGAATTGTGGGGCCGGCGCTGGACCTTCGCGCATAACGGCCAGTTGAAGGGTGTGAAGAAGTGGCCGCTGACGTGGTTCAAGCCCGTGGGCTCCACGGACAGCGAGCACGCCTTCTGCTGGATGCTCGACCAGCTGCAGCAGCGCTGGCCCGACCTGCCGAGCCTGGCCCGCCTCGACCGGGCCGTGGCGGATCTGTGCGCCGAACTCCACGGATTGGGCGTGTTCAACATGCTGCTCTCGGACAGCCGCACCCTCTACGCCCATTGCGGCAAGCGCCTGTGCTACCTCACCCGCTGCGCCCCCTTCGGCACCGCCACCCTGGTGGACGAGGATTGGCGCGTCGATTTCGCGCAAGAGACCGGCACGGACGACGTGGTGACGGTGATCGCCACCAAGGCGCTGACCCGCGACGAGTGCTGGACCGACGTCGAGCGCGGCCACGTGCTCTCGCTCCGCGACGGCGCCGTCCGCATCCTCAAGCCCGGCGGCCGGGCCTCGGCACAGGTGCCCTCCCCCTGCGGCTGCTGAGCGACTCTTTTACAGGACCAGCCCTTGGCCGGTCCCAACGGCGGATGGCGCGCCGAAGAGGTGTTCGAGCGCGGTGCGTAGGGCCCGCCGCGCTCCCTCTCCTTTCGGGCGGGGCGATTGCTCCCTTCGGTCAGGGCGATTGCATATGCCGTTTGGGACCGTTTGAAGTCCCGCCCCGCTTTGTCATCCCGGGGCCGCGGAGCGGAACCCGGACCCCGGAGACACGGGTTTGGCCAAGTCTTGCTCTGCCGGCGGCTCTGGATTGCACGCCTCCGGCGCGAATCTGGATTCCGGGTTCGCCTGCGGCGCCCCGGAATGACGCAGATGGTCGAATGCGATCGCCCAGCCTGGACGGAGAGGAAACCCACGCTGCCCGCGCAAGGCATCGGACCGCGGGGCTGTTGATGTGGACGATGGCGCAACCCTGACGGTTGCGGGCCGGGATGCGTGGCCGGGCGGGATGCGCTACAACGCGTCCACACGACGGGCGTCGCGCGTGTTGTCTTCCACGCGCCGGACGCTCTCCCCCGCGATCGACCAGAATACGACGAGCCATGACCCGCGACGCGATCGACACTGCCGCCGACCTCGACACCGCCGAGGATGCCCGCCCGAACCTGTCGTCCAACATCCGGACGCATCTCGGCGAGCACCTGCGCACGGTCTACGACCGCCTTCCCACGGACGAGCAGCCGACCCGCTTCGCCGAACTCATCGAGAAGCTCGAAGCCGCCCTCAAGGCGCGCGGCGAGGCCATCGAGCCCGAGTTCCGCAACGGATTGCTCGCCGCCGTGCCGTCGTTGCGCGCCTTCGCCCTGTCGCTGACGAGCAACCCGGCCCGCTCCGACGACCTCGTGCAGGACACCCTGCTCAAGGGCTGGCAGCACCGCGCCCGGTTCCAGCCGGGCACCAACCTCAACGCGTGGCTGTTCACCATCCTGCGCAACATCTTCTACTCGGACCACCGCAAGCGCGTCCGTGAGGTCGAGGACCAGGACGGCTCCTACGCCGCGCGGCTGGCCACCGCCCCGCACCAGGGCGACCGCCTCGACGTGGAGGACCTGCAGACGGCGCTGGGCAAGCTCCCGCCCGACCAGCGCGAGGCCCTGGTGCTGGTGGGTGCCGAAGGCGTCTCCTACGAGGAGGCCGCCGCCATCATGGGCTGCAAGGTCGGCACGGTGAAGAGCCGCGTCAGCCGCGCCCGCGGGCGCCTCGCCGAACTCCTCGGCTACGACGAGGAAGACCTGTCGTCGGACCGGCTGATCCAGTCGGCGATGCCGAAGGACTGACGCGCCGCCCGGATCGAAGAGCGGCCCGGATCGAAGAGCGGCCCGGGGCGGAGAACCGCCCCGTGGTCGCCCGCGCTTTGCCGTTCCCAGGTTTGCCGTCCCGGGAACGCCCGCAGCGGCCGATGGCCGGGTGGGCCCGTCACTTCCCCAGAGGTACGCCCTTGGTGGTGAAACGCGGCGCGCCCGGGTGGCGCCCGGGTCGCGGCTGGCCTTGCCCCTTGCCGCCCGCCTTGCCCAAACCCGTTCCCGGCGGCTGCGCGAGCGGGATGAGCTGGTCCGGCCGCGGCCCGATGAGATCGGCGCGGCCCATGGCCCGCAGCGCCTCGCGCAGCAGGGGCCAGTTCTCGGGGTCGTGGTAGCGCAGGAACGCCTTGTGCAGGCGGCGCTGCCGCATCCCCTTGATCGCGTCGACGGGCTCGCTGCCACCGCGCCGCACACCCTGCAGGGGATTGATCTCGGTGTGATACATGGTCGTGGCCGTCGCCATGGGCGAGGGCAGGAACGTCTGCACCTGATCGGCGCGGTAGTCGTTCTTCTTCAGCCAGACGGCGAGGTTCATCATGTCCGCGTCGGTGGTGCCGGGATGCGCCGCGATGAAGTACGGGATCAGGTAGTATTTCTTGCCGGCCTTCTTGGCGGCGGCGTCGAACATCTCCTTGAAGCGGTCGTAGGTGCCGATGCCCGGCTTCATCATCAGGTCGAGGGGCCCGCGCTCGGTGTGCTCGGGCGCGATCTTGAGACGGCCCCCGACGTGGTGGGTCACGAGTTCCTCGACGTATTCGGGGCTCCGGACCGCCAGATCGTAGCGCACGCCGGAGGCGACCATCACCTTCTTGACGCCCTCCACCTCGCGGACCTTGCGGTAGAGGCGGATCAGGTCGTCGTGCGAGGTGTTGAGGTTCGGGCAGATGTCCGGAAACACGCAGGACGGCAGGCGGCACGCCGCCTCGATCTTCGGGTCCTTGCAGGCCATCCGGTACATGTTGGCCGTGGGGCCGCCGACATCCGAGATCACGCCCGTGAAACCCGGGGTCTTGTCGCGGATCAGCTCGATCTCGCGCAGGATCGAGCCCTCCGAGCGGTTCTGGATGACGCGGCCCTCGTGCTCGGTGATGGAGCAGAAGGTGCAGCCGCCAAAGCACCCGCGCATGATCGTCACCGAGAACTTGATCATGTCCCAGGCGGGGATCTTCGCGTCGCCGTAGGCGGGATGGGGCGCGCGGGCGTAGGGGAGGTCGTAGACCGAATCCATCTCCTCGCTGGTGAGCGGGATCGGCGGCGGGTTCAGCCACAGGTCGCGGTCGCCGTGGCGCTGGACCAGGGGGCGGGCGTTGCCGGGATTGGCCTCCCGGTGCAGCACCCGCGAGGCGCGGGCATAGGCCTCCTTGCAGTCCTTGACCTCGTCGTAGGCGGGGAGCCGGATCACGGTCTCGCCGGGGCGGCGCATGGCGGCCTCGTCGGCCGAGTCGAGATCGTCGGCGGGCAGCTCCGTGTAGTGCTCGGGCACCCGGCGGAACAGGGCGACGCCGCGGACGGAATCGAGCTCGTGCGGCTTCGCGCCGGCGGCCATGCGGTTCGCTACCTCGACCACGGCGCGCTCGGCATTGCCGTAGAGGAGGAGATCGGCCTTGGCGTCCGCCAGGATCGAGCGGCGCACCTTGTCAGACCAGTAATCGTAGTGGGCGATGCGGCGGAGCGACGCCTCGATGCCGCCGAGGATGATCGGCACGTCCTTGTAGGCCTCGCGGCAGCGCTGCGTGTAGACGATGGTCGAGCGGTCCGGGCGGGCGCCGCCTTCCCCGCCCGCCGTGTAGGCGTCGTCGCTGCGCAGGCGCCGGTCCGCCGTGTAGCGGTTCACCATCGAATCGAGATTGCCGCCGGTGACGCCGAAGAACAGCGTCGGCCGGCCCAACACCTTGAACGGCTCCGCCGATTGCCAGTCGGGCTGCGCGATGATGCCGACCCGGAAGCCCTGCGCTTCGAGCAGGCGGCCGATGATGGCCATGCCGAAGCTCGGATGATCGACATAGGCGTCGCCCGTAACCAGGACGATGTCGCAGGCATCCCACCCGAGCCTGTCCATCTCGGCCCGGCTCATGGGCAGGAACGGCGCCGCGCGTCCGGGGCGCGGCGGCTTGCAGGCGAGGGGCGCCACGGATCGGCTCGCGGACGCCTGCAGGGGGGACGCCTGGAGGTGGGAAGTTTCGAGGTGGGAAGCTGGGAGGTCCATGGGATCCGTGCATAGACCGCCGAGGCCGCGAGCTCAACGAAGCGCGCGGGGCGCCGCGCCTTTCACCCGGCGGGACCGGCGACCGTGCCGGATCACGCCGCCTCCGGCCCGTCCCCGAACCGGTGCGGCGGATCCGAGATCAGTTCCGCGCGCCCTGGGAGGCGCCGATGCCGCCCAGCCCGATGCCGGTGTTGGCGCTGCGGCCGGACCCGCCGCCCATGTTCCCCATGCCGCCGTAGAGGCTGCTGACGCCCTGCCCGCGCAGGATGCCGGTGGGATCGCGCCGGGTGTTGCGACGCGGACCCTCGATGACCTGCTCGGGCGCCTGGTAGGTCGGCGCTTGGCTGAGGGCGTTCCAGGTCCGGGATTGTGCGGTGGCGCCGCTGGTCCCGACGACGAGGAGCGGCGCGGCGATGAGGAGGGCGGCAAGACGCATGTGATGCTCTTCTGTGCGAGTGGACTATTAAATAATCAACGTCCCACCCAGACAGCCTAATCCGCAGGCTTAACTGCTCAGCGAGTAAGCATCGTGCCTTCCCACACATCACCGACACGGACATCGTCGCGGCTCGGGATGATCGCCCCGAGTCTCCCACGGAAGGAGACGGGATTTCACCGCATCCCTTTCGGGGGGTCGCACGTTGAGGCCCCGAACCCGCGGTGCTTCACGGCGTCGCGGGACAGCCTTTCGGGAGACCCGACCATGAATCTCAAGACTCTTCTCGCCGCTTCGGTGCTTGCCCTCAGCCTGCCCATGGCCGTCCAGGCCCAGGGCCTCGTGCGCGGGGCCGAGCGCGGCGCCCAGGACGGCGCCGATGCGGCCGGCCCCCTCGGGGCCATCGTGGGCGGTGCCGTCGGCGCGGCCACGGGCACGGTGGGCGGCATCCTCGGCATCGACGACCGTCCGCGCTT
This sequence comes from Methylobacterium sp. Leaf102, assembly GCF_001422425.1. Lineage (NCBI taxonomy): Bacteria > Pseudomonadati > Pseudomonadota > Alphaproteobacteria > Hyphomicrobiales > Methylobacteriaceae > Methylobacterium > Methylobacterium sp. Leaf102. Next base: position 263,259 of record NZ_LMMX01000023.1, read on the forward strand.
CCGCCAGTACGTCACCCGCGAGCGCCGCTCGTCCTACGCCTATGACGGCGATGTCCGCGTCGGTACCGTGCTGCCGAGCGCCGGCGTGACCTATTACGACGTGCCGGACGAGTACAACGCCCGCGACTCGCGCTACACCATCGTCAACGACCGCCCGGTCCTGGTCGACCGCAGCCGCCGGATCGTCGAAGTCATCGACTAGGCTTGAACCGTCCTCTGACCTGATCGTTCGGCCTAGCCGGATTTGAGAAAGCCCCCGGCGACGGGGGCTTTTTTGTCGAGGGGCGGACCGTCATTTGTGAGCACCGACGCAACACTTGCCCGGGCCCGACCGTTGTGCAGTCTTGAACCGACGGGAGACTTCCAGCCGTGAGCGACCACCCCCACGATGCCGCCCTGCCGGAGCCGGTGCGCGATCACCTCGGCCAGCAACTGCGCTCGGTCTTCACCACGGACGAGGCGGTGCCGGAATACCTCGGCGACCCGGTGACGCCCCAGGCGTTCGGCCCTCAGCTCAAGCGCCTGGAAGTGCGGCTGAAGACCCACGAGGAGGGCACCGGCGCCGTCGAGCACGCCCTCGACGGGCTCGTGGAGGACCTGACGGGCAAGCCTCCCCAGCCGTGAGGCTGGCGCAGCCGGGAGGCCGGCGCGGCCCTAGACGGCCGGCTTCGTCGCCAGGAGGTCGCGGATCTCCGTGAGGATCTTCACGTCGGCCGGCACTTCGGGGGTGGGCTTCGCCTCCTCCTTGCTGACGAGGCGGTTCATCGCCCGGATCACGAGGAACAGCACGAAGGCGACGATCATGAAGTTGATCGCCACGGTGAGGAACTGGCCGTAGCCGATCACCGCGCCCTGCTTCTTCGCGTCGGCGTAGGCCGCGCCCTTCTGTACGCTCGACGACAGGGCGATGTAGTAGTTCGAAAAATCGAGGCCGCCCGTGATGGCGCCGATCATCGGCATGAACACGTCCTGCACCGCCGAGGTGACGATGGCGCCGAACGCCGCGCCGATGATCACGCCGACGGCGAGGTCGACCACGTTGCCGCGCAGGGCGAATTTTTTGAACTCTTCGAGCATCGCAGTCTCCGCGCCTGATTCTTCGCGCGAAGACTACGGGATGCCGGTGCAGGGCGACAGGCGGGCGCCTCAGCTGTCCACGGCGCGATCGCGCTCCGACCCGCCCGGATCGCGGTCGTCGGCCACCACGGGCGCTGGCAGGGAGGCGGCGGCCCGGGCCTCGGCCTTGGCCCGGCGGCGATACTGCGCCGCGCCGATGGGCAGGGTGACGAGGTAGCCGAGCGCCAGCGCCACCATGGCCTCGAACGGGAACGAGATCAGCAGCCCGAAGGCCGCGACGCCCACGAGAAAGATCGGCAGCACCGCTTCCCGCGGGACGCGCTTGCCGACGGTCTTGCCCGAGAAGGTCGGCACCGTGGAGACCACGAGGAGCGCGATGCACAGCATGTAGCCGAGCACCACCGGGGCGGCCCAGCGCTCCAGGGGCAGGCCGAGGAAGTGCAGGTAGAGCGGCAAGAGCACCGTCAACGCCCCAGCGGGCGCCGGCATACCCACAAAAAAATCCTTCTTCCAGGCCGGGCGGTTGGGGTCGTCCAGCATGGCGTTGAAGCGGGCGAGCCGGAGCGCCATGGCGATGGCGAAGATGAGGGCCACGATCCAGCCGACCGAGCGCAGCTCCTTCAGGGCGAAGCCGTAGAGGATCAGCGCCGGGGCGCAGCCGAAATTGACGAAGTCGGCCAGCGAATCGAGCTCGGCCCCGAAGCGCGAGGTGCCTTTGAGCATCCGCGCCACCCGCCCGTCGATGCCGTCAAGGAAGGCGGCGGCCACGATGGCGATGACGGCGGGCTCGAACTTGCCCTCGAAGGCGAGGCGGATGGCGGTGAGCCCGAGGCAGAGCGCCATCAGGGTGATCATGTTGGGCGCGATCATCCGGAACGGCACCGGCTTGAACCGGCGCGGCCGGGGCTCGTTGGCGTCGGGCGCGAAGGGCGGGAACAGATCGTCCATGCTCATCCCTCAGATGCGGCGGAAGGCGCGCTCGGGGCCGCCGGCGAGGTCGGCCAGCACGGTCTCGCCCGCCACCGCCTTCTGGCCCAGCCCCACGAGCACGCGGGTGCCGACGGGCAGGTAGACGTCGACCCGCGAGCCGAAGCGGATGAGGCCGAAGCGCTCGCCGACGTTCAGCGTATCGCCGGCATGCACCCAGCCGACGATGCGGCGCGCCACGAGGCCGGCGATCTGCACCACGCCGATGCGCAGGGGGGCGCCCGCATGCGTCGTCTCCAGCACGAGGCCGTTGCGCTCGTTGTCGTCGCTGGCCTTGTCGAGTTCGGCGTTGAGAAACAGCCCGGGCGTGTAGTGGATCTGCCCGATCTTGCCCGTCATCGGCACGCGGTTCACGTGGCAGTCGAACACGTTCATGAACACCGAGACGCGCAGCATCGGCTCCTGCGGCAGGTCGAGCTCGGGCGGCGGCAGCACGGTGGCGATGAGGTTCACCCGCCCATCGGCCGGCGACACCACCAGCCCGTCGCCCACGGGGGTGACGCGCTCGGGATCGCGAAAGAAGTAGCAGACCCACAGGGTGAGGATCAGAAAAATCCACCCGAGGAACTGGGCGAAGTACCCGCCGATCACCGTCAGCACGATGCCGATGAGGATGAACGGATAGCCCTCCTTGTGGATCGGCACGAGGGTTCGGCGAATCGTCTCGAGGAGGTCGGACATGCGGTCTTTCAGATCGTGGCCCGGCGCGGGCGCGAACGGGAATCCGGACCCCGCGCGATGGCAGGCGGGGGGGCGCGCGTCAACCTTTGAGCATTCCCCAGGAGCGCGATGCCACAATGCCCGAGTAAGAATATGTGTCTGCCCGCATGGCTTCAAAACTGAGTTGAAAGTGGCTGCGTTCCGAGACGCTCAACGCTACGAATATCATGCATTTCGCATCGCTTGTGAAAGGACGCATTCCTTCCGCTCCTTGGTACTGCCCCCACTCCACGCTCCCTATTGAAATGGACGCACCTTATGACAATGGTCCTCAAATTGTTCTCTTATGCCGCAATTCCTCTGGAGGGCTCGATCACAGAGGGAATCTCGAGACAGTCGCTATATATCATCACCTCTTTCCCAGAATGTTTTTTACCAGCGGTATACCAAATTCCGAATGTTGTTTGTCTTTTATCCTCATAGAGCATCTTTATCGGGTCAACATTGTCATATGAAACAATCCATGGCGTACTTATACCTGATTTTACTGTGCTTGCGATTTTTACATGATCTTCATGGCAATAATGATTCTCATAAAGCCCCTTTCCCTTCACGTAATACGGCGGGTCCAAGTATATAAGCGTTTTTTTCGGTAGAGCTGGGATAATACTACTTATCAAATCAACTGCATCGAGGTTGTACAGACTTATTCTTGAGCTGTAGCTGGCAACTTTTTCAATCCTTCTAGCTAGTTCTTTAGAATTGAATCGTGCATTGAGCTTCCATTCTCCCAATTGAGATTTTCCTCCGATTACCCCGCCCTTTATTATTCCAGACCGATTCGTACGATTTAGGAAGAATGTCGAAAACCCAAGCGCAAGCTTGTCGGATGCAGGGTCGAACTGCACCGCTCTTTGGCGATTCCATTCTTCAATATTTATAGAGGTGTCTTGAACTAATCGACACAACTCTTCCGGATTATTCAAAACAGAATACCAAAAAGCGAAGACCGACTTATTGATATCGTTCAAATGGATATGACTTGCATACTCTAGATACAGGAGAGTTATCGCAATAGCAGCACCGCCAGCATACGGCTCGACATAATCACAGCCCGAAAGACCGTTCGTGTCGATAAGGTCGGCGACAAACTGCGTTAATCGCCCCTTACCTCCGGGGTAGCGCAGTGGAGATGAAAATTGTTCCATGTCGAATTCTAGCTTTTTTCAGTCATGCTACCGACTTAAATAGGCTCATTCAATGATGCATGAAGCGCTTTCAGATACGCCTCCCACCCATCCCAACTTGCCTTTACCGTAGTTTCATCTGGCAAAACATGATGGTTATGGAAATAACTATGCAACATCTTTAGCGAAAACGGGCCGACCGCATCATTTTTAATCGCCATTCTGGCCTGAGCGAAAACTGGGGATTTTCCTAAAGGGTCGATTGAATGAATGACAGCTGACACTTTCTCTGACAGCTTGACTTTATGATCGCTCCACTCTGAAATACTCCTACTAGTTAGGCTGGGCGGAATCGAAACCCGCTTTTCTTCTAAATAAACTTCACTACTTAACTCTATAAATACTCGAACTAGAAGAGCTGCAGCATTCTCATTTTTCTTAACAACCAGCCTTCTGCACTCGTTATACAAGGGCGCCAATCTTATTCCTTGAACATGCAATGACCTTGGGCCGCCCGTCGGTGCGAGCGTCTTCCTGTTTAGATCAGCTCCTTGCCGTCGGTTTGATGAAGAATGTGCCCGTTGCGACTCCCGATCAGGTTCGTTGGGTTCAGAATTTTCAGGTGGGCTTGGCGATCCCTGTTCAGCCGAAGACGCAGATCGAGTGCTTGGATCTGCGTAGCTCGATTTAGAAGAAAATCCCCACTTCGGCGCACCTTCTGCCGCTTTTACATTGTAATCTGCAAATTTAGATACAAACTTGTGCCGATCATCCTTATCCTCAATATCTGCAAACTCAAATTCTGGGGCCGCCATAGCAGCCAGAATACGCTGCAATAGATTTCGTCCAGATATTTCGTCCCCATTCTCGAATGAGACGATGCTGGTTTTAGGGTCGATATCAATCCCCAGGATATCTTTAAATGGTGCTGAATTTAGAACGCGGTCAACGGTCGTCCATCGTCCGTCAAGCGCCTCAAGAGTTTCGGCCCATTGAACACTTTGATCATCAGCAAAAAACTCAACAACGGCCAAGGAGCGTGGTGCATCCAAGCCCGCGTCTCGATTAGCGCGACCTTTCGCCAATGGCTTCTACGGGGCGAGCCCTACCCCAGAAGTAGCAGTCATATGGCGTCGACGCTTCCAAGGCGTAACGTCCTCGCGACTATCGAACAGACGAGCGTCAACTTCCCTTATTGGATTTTCAGCAAAAATCTTTGAAAGACGGCGAAATTGTTTCGAGACAACAGTTCCATCAGCCAGGGCTGGAGTTTCAAGGATCTTTAAAGAAGTAATTCTGCGGTTACCTTCTTCAACAATATATTGCCCGCGCACACCAGCTGGAACTACCCAAATCGGCTCACCTGGGCTTATGCCCTCCATCTGCAATATATCCTTTGCTATTCTGACTAATTTTGCTCCTTGCTCATCTATCATCGCTCTAATAGCTTCGCGTTGCGTTGCCTGGGGGCCTAATCGGTAATTTTCTTGATCCAGACGAAGTTGGTGCAACTTCAACGTAACCCACTTGCCTCTTGACATGCAGACCCACCGCAATCTCATTTAACAGAAAAGCTATCCGGGTGCTGCAAAGCCTGCAACTCTACATATCGAAGGATCGCACTATATCGCCTCCTTTTTTATCCCTGTGGTAGCACAGCGACACTCTATTCACTCTCCGCTTGTGGATCTGGGTCCGTCTCAGAGAGCTGAGTTGAAAGCATCACTCGGATCAAAAATTCCGTTCGGATTTGGTCAATCTGCTGGCACAGCTTCCCGCGTCACACCCACACGCCTCGCTTCACTTTCCGCCCGCTGCAACACCTCAAGCGCCGCATCAGCCTCCCGCTGCCGGCTCCACAGCGAAGCATAAACCCCACCCGCATCCAGCAACCCCTGGTGCGTCCCCCGCTCGACGATCACCCCCTTGTCCAACACCAGAATCTCGTCGGCGTTGACCACCGTCGAGAGGCGGTGGGCGATGACGAGGGTGGTGCGGTTCTGCGAGATGGTGTCGAGGGCGTCCTGGATCTCGCGTTCGGTGAAGCTGTCGAGGGCCGAGGTCGCCTCGTCGAGGACGAGGATCGGTGGGCCCTTCAGGATGGTGCGCGCGATAGCGACGCGCTGCTTCTCGCCGCCCGAGAGTTTGAGGCCGCGCTCGCCCACGGGGGTGTCGTAGCCCTCCGGCAGGGCGGAGACGAAGCGGTCGATCTGGGCCAGGGACGCGGCCTCGCGCACCTGGGCGTCCGTGGCGTCCCAGCAGCCGTAGCGGATGTTGTACCCGATGGTGTCGTTGAACAGCACCGTGTCCTGCGGGACCATGCCGAGGGCGGCGCGCAGCGACCCTTGGGTGACCCCGGCGATGTCCTGGCCGTCGACCAGGATGCGCCCGCCCTGCGGCTCGTAGAACCGGAACAGCAGCCGCGACAGGGTCGACTTGCCGGCGCCCGAGGGGCCGACGATGGCGACGGTCTTGCCCGCCGGCACCGTGAACGAGACGCCGCGCAGGATCGGCCGGGCGGGATCGTAGGCGAAGCGCACGTCCTTAAATTCCACCGTGCCGCCCTGGGCCCGCAGGGCCTTGGCGTCGGGCCGGTCGGCGATCTCGGGGTTGCGGTGCAGGATGAGGAACATGTCGTCGATGTCGATCAACGCCTGTTTGATCTCGCGGTAGATCATGCCCATGAAGTTCAAGGGCATCGACAGCTGGATCAGCATGGTGTTGACGAGGACGAACCCGCCGAGCGTGGTGCGCCCGGCCATGATGTCCCGCGCCGCCAGCCACATCACCACGGTCATGCCGATGGTGAAGATCACCGCCTGACCGGCGTTGAGGACGGCCAGCGACACGTAGGTCTGCGTCGAGGCCTTTTCGTATTTCGCCATGGAGGCGTCGTAGCGTTCCGCCTCGCGGCGCTCCGCGCCGAAATACTTCACCGTCTCGAAGTTGAGGAGCGAATCCACCGCCTTGGTGTTGGCGTCGGTGTCGGAGTTGTTCATCCGGCGGCGGATCTCGATGCGCCACTGCGTCGCCTTCCAGGTGAAGGCGAGATAGGCCGCCACCATGACGAACACGACGGCCGAGTAGATCCAGTCGAACTCGTAGGCGAGCACGCCGATGACGAGGACGAACTCGACGATGGTGGGCACCAACGTGAGCACCATCAGGCGAGACAGCTCCTCGATGCCGCCGCGGCCGCGCTCCAGCACCCGGGTCAGGCCGCCGGTCTTGCGCTCGAGGTGGAACCGCAGGGAGAGCCGGTGCATGTGCTCGAAGGTCTGGAGCGCCAGGCGCCGCACGGCGTGCATCGCCACCTTGGCGAACAGCCCGTCGCGCACCTGCGTCAGCCCCGCCATCGCCACCCGCGACAGGCCGTAGAGTCCGATGAGCACCATGGGGGCGGCGAACACGCCGGTGGGAATCGCGGCCCCGGGTTTCGGGTCGGTCAGGGCCACCAGGGCGTCCGTCGCCCACTTGAAGGTGAACGGCGTCACCATGGTGACGAACTTCGCCACGATCAGCAGGCCGAACGCGAGGAACACCCGCCGCTGCAGGTCGGGCCGGCCGTACGGCCACAGGTAGGGCCACAGCCGGCGATAGGTGGCGACGAGGCCGGGGCGCGCGGGCGGCGCGCCGCCCGGCGCTTGCGCGGGGTCGGGTGTCATGCCGTTTCGATTCTCGGTGAAGGCTGAATTTGGAACGGATATAAGCCGGTCCGCGCCCGATGACAGCCGTGCTTCGGCGCAAGGCCGCCCCGCGCCGGTGCGTGGGGACCGTGCGCCGTGACACCCTCGTGGATGCGCCGTTCCAGAAAGCGGGTTTTCGGGGGATGGACCGTTCCACGCGGCAGGGCGTGGAACGGACTCAGCCGCGCGGAACGGTGCCCGCCACCGCCGCCGTTCCGTCGCTCGGCAGCACGAAGATCTGGCCCGGATAGATCCGGTCCGGGTTGCGGATCTGCGGCTGGTTGGCGTCGTAGATCACCGTGTAGCGGGTGCCGCGCCCGTAGATGCGCCGGCTGATCTGCCACAGGCTGTCGCCCCGCACGATCCGTGCCGTGCCGACCTCCGGCACGAACACCGTCCGGGGCGGCTCCGGCTTCGGGTCGGGAGTGGTGTCGAGCTTGGGGTCCGGCGCCGTCGCCGCCGGGGTCGGGGTCGCCGCAAGGGGGGGCGCGGCCTCGCCCGGCGGTCGGGCCGAGGCCGGGCCAAGCGGTTGTTCCAGAACGGCGATTCGCGCCGGCGGTACGGCTGCTTCGGGCATGGCCGCGGTGGTCTTCGCGGTGGGTCTGGGCACGGCCGGCTTCACAGCCGGCACGGAGAACGTCACCTCGGAGCGGGTCTTCACCTTGCCCGAGACGGGGTCCACCTGATCGACCCGGATGGTGTAGGCGCCCGGCTGCACGCCCCGCCCGATGGTGAAGGCGACGCGCCCGTCCGCCCCGGCGCTGCCCGGCGCCACCAGGGTGTCGTTGAGGTAGAGCCGCAGAGTCGCGCCGGGCTGGGCCTGGCTCGTGACGTAGAGCCGCCCGCCCTCCTCCGCCTCGACGCTGACGATCTTGACCGGGCTCGCCGCGCCCGCCCGCTCCGTCTCCGGGGGCCTGCTCTCCGGCGCCTTGCCCTCGGCCACCGTGCCGGCCTCGGGTTTCGCCTCCGCCCTCGCGGTGTCGGACCCGGTCTTGGGCCCCGTCTTGGCCCCGTCCCGCGCTCCTGCGGCGACGGCGGCCGGGGGCGCCGCCACGGGCTCGGGGTGGGACAGAACCACCGTCGGCCTGTCGGGAGACGTCAACGCGATCAAGGGCTTGGTGTCGCGCTTCGGTGCGACGACCACGGCGACGGAGTCGCGCGAAACCACGGATCGGCCGTCGGCCCCCGTGGACCGCAGGGTGATCTCACTGCTGCCGGGGGACAGGGCAGGCGGCACGATGGCGAACTGGCCGGACGGGTCGACGAGCGCACGGGCAATGGGCTGATTGTCGCGCAGCAGCTCGACGGTGGTGTTGGGCGCAGCCCGCCCGGCGATGACGGCCTCGCCCGACGGCTCGACGCGGATGATGTCGAAGGTCGGCGCCGACGCCTCGGTGCCGGTCGCCGCCGGAGTGTCCCGCGATGCCTGGGCGGGCGTCCGCTCCGGCAGCCGGTCCGGCTCCGGCAGCCGGTCCGACCGGGGCTTTCCCGGCACCGGCAGCGCTCCCTCCCCTGAGCCCGCGAGCGGATCGGCGACGAGGGGTACGGCCCGGCCCTCGGGCGTGCCGAATCCGTGCTTGAACAACTCGCTCGCGCCATAGAGGGTGACGACGAGGGTGAAGCCGCCCAGAAGCCCCACGCAGGCGAGGAAGATGCTCCGTCGCAACTCCGCCTTCATGACGCACCACTCCCTCTTCCATCGTCCGGGCGGCGAAACCGCGATCGACCCTGACCTGCCCCGGCGACAAATCGGCACTTGACGGCGACATATTAACGAACATGACCGGAACACCAAATCCCGACGGCCTTTTCAAGGCCGGATCTCCCGTAAAATCAGCACTTTGGCCCGTGGACGGCACGCGCCCGCGCGGCCGGACCCGGAGGGGAAGCGGCACATGGCACCGGTGAGGACGGTCTGCGTCTATTGCGGCTCCGGGTTCGGCGGCGACCCGGCCTTTACCGCGGCGGCCGAGGCCCTCGGCAAGGCCCTGGCGCAGGCCGGCCTCGGCCTCGTCTACGGCGGCGGCAATGTCGGCCTCATGGGTACGGTGGCGCGCGCCGTCCTCCAGAACGGGGGCCATGTCACCGGCATCATCCCGAGCTTCCTGAAATCCCGGGAGCGCATGCTCGACGAGATCCAGGAGACCATCGTCGTCGAGGACATGCACACCCGCAAGCGTCTGATGTTCGAGCGTTCCGACGCGTTCGTGGCCCTGCCGGGCGGCATCGGCACCCTGGAGGAGTTGGTGGAGCAGCTCACCTGGGCGCAGCTCGGCCAGCACAACAAGCCGATCCTGCTGCTCTCCGTGGCGGACTTCTGGACGCCGCTCCTGACGCTCCTCGACCACATGCGAGCCCAAGGATTCATCCGGGAGGGGCTCGACCTCAGCTATCTCGTCGCCAGCGAAGCCGGCGACGTGGTCGGGATCCTGCGCGACGCGGCGGCCGCTTCGCCGCCCGCCCCACAGGCCGAGGCGTTCGTCACCGAACGGCTCTGAATCGCCCTCAATCCGCGTCGGTCAACATCGGCTGGGAATGCAAAGGTCTTCGACAGGTCGCCCGCGACCTCCTTCTCGACCCGGTCCACCAGGACGATCCGCCGAGTAAGTCCGCGGAGCGTATCGAGGATGCCGGCCGCCGCGAGCCGGATCAGCGGCCCGGCATCGGCGACCACGATCGGCTGGCGATCGGCGGGGGCGATCATGGGGTCACGCTCCAGACGGTGCCGTCCTTGCCGTCCTTCACGGTGACGCCCATGGCCAGAAGCGCGTCGCGGACACGATCGGAGGCGGCCCAGTCCTTGGCGGCGCGGGCCGCGCGGCGCACTTCGATCAGGGCCTCGACCTCGAGTACGTCCAGCCCGGCGGCCCGGATGCTGCCCTGGTCGCGGGCCGACTTGGTCTGCGTGAGCAGACCCATCAGGTTGGCGCCCGCCTTGAGGCCGGCGGGATCGTCGAGGCGGTGGAGTTCCGCGAGTGCCGAAGCGGTGTTGAGATCGTCGGTCAGGGGTTCGAGCAGCCCGTCCGGAATCACCGGAGAGGCTGCACTATCGCCGACGATCCCGTACCAGCGCTCCAGGGTCCGGGCCGCTTCCTCCAACCCCCGCACCGTCCAATCGATGGGCTGGCGATAGTGCGTCTTGAGCATGGCGAGCCGGGCCACCTCGCCGGGCCAGTCCTTCAGCACGTCGCGGATGGTGATGAAGTTGCCGAGGGACTTCGACATCTTCTCCCCCTCCACCTGCAGGAAACCGTTGTGGAGCCAGACGTTGGCCATCACGTCGGTGGAGAAGCAGCAGCGCGACTGGGCAACCTCGTTCTCGTGATGCGGGAAGATGAGGTCGATGCCGCCGGCATGGATGTCGAAGGTTTTTCCCAGGTGCTTCCACGACATGGCGGAGCACTCGATGTGCCAGCCGGGACGGCCGGGCGCGGGCAGGCCGCACGGCGAGGGCCAGGACGGCTCGCCGGGTTTCGAAGGCTTCCACAGGACGAAGTCGAGGGGCGAGCGCTTGTAGGGGGCGACCTCGACGCGGGCGCCGGCCTCCATCTCGTCGAGGGGCCGCTTCGACAGGCCGCCGTAATCGGGCATCGAGGGCACGTCGAACAGCACGTGGCCATCCGCAACGTAGGCGTGACCGGCCGCCACCAGCCCTTCGATGATGGCGATCATCTCGGCGATGTGATCGGTGGCGCGCGGCTCGACGAAACGCGGACGCTCGCCCGCCACGTTCACGTCCTCGGGCATCAGCACGCCGAGGGCACGGATGTCGTCGTGAAAGGCCGCGAGCGTCCCATCCGTGAGGTCACGGATGGTGATGCCGCGCTCGGCCGCGCGGGCGTTGATCTTGTCGTCCACGTCGGTGACGTTGCGCGCGTAGGTGACGTGCGCCGCGCCGTAGAGGTGGCGCAGGAGCCGGAACAACAGGTCGAAGACGATGATCGGGCGGGCGTTGCCGATATGGGCCGCGTCGTAGACCGTCGGACCGCAGGCATACATCCGGACATGGCTCGGATCGATCGGCGCGAACGCAGCCTTCTGCCGGGTCAGCGTGTTGTAGAGCCGCAACATCGGGGCCATGAAACCGTCCCTCGTCCCTCGAGCGGATCGCACAGCTCGACCGCCCCTAGCGCCTTGGTTCTTCGCCGCTTCCCGGCGTCGGTACCCCGTGGCGACCGACACGTCCAACGGCGGGGGTGCCGCGCTGCAGCCGGCGCCTGTTGCACGAAGGCGACGGTGCCGTCGGCCGTCCTGGGCTACCCCGAACCCATGAGCAATTCGAGAACAGCGCCGCTCCGCCGCCTATCGAAAGCGATCCAGGGCGGAAAGGGTTTGTTTACCTGGACCCTTGAGATTTCCCCCAACCCGAATCCCTCCATCGAGGTTCTGCCCATGCGCCGCCCGGCCGCCGAAATCGGCACCCTCCTCGCTCTCGCCTTGATGATTTCCTCCACCGCGCTCGCGGGCGGAGACGGCGAGACTCCCACCAAAGCGGTGTCGCAGGTGGAGAAGACGTTCCTGATCCCGGCCGGCGAGGGCTACGGCGTCGGCGATTGCCTGAGCAATGGCGAGAGCAGCTGCGGACAGGTGGTCGCGAATGCCTGGTGCGAAGCACAGGGATTCGCCTCCGCCGGTTCCTTCGGCGTCGCGGCGCAGGACGAGTACACCGGGGCGATTCCCACCCCTCCCGTGATCAAGCAGGCCGAGCGTCCGATCCGCATCACCTGCCAGGATTGAGCGACCGGACCGGATCAGCGCCGGCCATCGGATTTCAGGATCCGTGGCCGGACCGAACGTGTTTGGAAGCTTATTTCTTCATGGCATCGGCGCATCGCGGCGGCGGCTCCGTGCCCCACGGCATGAGCGGCACGGCCGAGGTTGAGTTCTTGGGCGAGCCCTGGATCACCTTATCCGAATAGACCATGTAGATCAGCGTGTTGCGCTTGGCGTCGCATCCGCGCACGATCTGCATCGACTTGAAGATCAGCGAGCGGCGTTCGCTGAACACCACCTCGCCCTGACCGAGCTTGTCCTTGAACTGCACGGGACCGACCTGACGGCAGGCGAGCGAGATGTCCGAGACGTCCTCGGCCAGCCCCAGGGTGCCCTTGATGCCGCCTTTCTCGGGCTGGGTGTACCAGCACGCCACACCGGCCACGGCCGGATCGTCGATGCCGTAGACCACGAGCTTGTCGTTCGGTGTAAGGGGCCGCCAGACCGTCGATTTGTCGAAGATCCGATCGGCATCCTCCGCCTTGGCGGACACCGCGCCGGCGAGCGCTCCTGCCACGACGGCAGCAGCGGCCATTCCCCCTGTGAGACCCCGAAGCCACATCATCCTGCATTCCCCCCCAACTCGGCTGGGGCGCATGTGGGAAGGCTGTCGCCCCCGCGCGAGGGCGAGTACAAAACTTCCGCTTCGCCGCCGCTCCGATTCCCGTCGGCGGCAAGGTTCCACTCCCGATCCTGTCAGGCCATGCCGCTGATCCTTCCGCAGATCCGCACGCTCGTCCGGGCGCTCGCCATGACCCTCGTCGCCCTCGGGACGGTGGGGACGGCGCAGGTGCAAGCCTCCGACGCCTGCCTGCGCTACCGTTCGGAGCTCGCCAACCTGAGCGACGGAGCGAACACGGCGCGCGCGCTCCAGAACGAGATCGGGCGGCTGAATGCCTATTATCGCACCTTGAATTGCGAGGGCGGCCGGTTCCTGTTCTTCGATTCGCGACCGCCGCAATGCGGAGCCGTGGAGCAGCGCATCCGCGCGCTCAATGCGGGTTACGGCGCCGAGAACGGTGAAGTCACGGCCGCGCGCCGCCGGCAGCTCACGGCGGCCGTGGCCTCCGCCTGCACGGATACGGCGAGCCGCGTGGCGCTCAATGCGTTGGATGGAACGCCGCGCGAGCAACGCGCCCGGGGCGGAGCCCAGGTTGTCTGCGTCCGCACCTGCGACGGCGCCTATTTCCCCATGGCCAACCTGCCCGACGGGCGCGAAGGCGCCGACGACCTGTGCCAGGCCCTATGCCCCGGCGCCGAGGCCGTGGCCTACTCGATGCCGCACGGCGACGACGCCCTGAAACACGCCGCGACGCTGCGGGGCGCGAAGGCCTACGTCTCGCTCGCCAACGCCTTCAAGTTCCGCACGACCTTCACCCCGAACTGCTCGTGCAAGCGCGAGGGCCAGAGCTGGGCGCAATCGCTCGTGAAGGCCGAGAGCATGCTGGTGCGGCACAAGGGCGACATCTTCGTCACACCCATGCAGGCCGAGGCCCTGTCGCGGCCCAAGGTTCGTCTGACCCTGGTCGGGCGGGCCGACAAGACGGCGGCGGGCTTGGCGGCCGACGCAGCCACCCGCACGGGCCTCGTGACCAACGAGACCGGTGCTCCCACGGAACCCGCGGCCCCAGTCGCCGGCGAGGAGCGCCAAGCCGTCCGGATCATCGCACCGAACCTGTTCCCGGGGCAGGGGCAGGGCCGCGTGACGACGCCCTGACGCAGGCTGCCGGTGGCCCTGGCGGGTTCGCGGTATCGTTCCGAACGGGAACCATCCTGGCCCCACTCTGTTCCGAAGGCCTCATCCACAGCCGTGAGTGCCTTCGATGCGGATCATCCGCCTGCTCCTTCTCACCGGTACGATCCTGCCGACTCTGGCGCTGTCCGGCCCTTCCTGGGCGGATCCGGCGGGGATGGGAAAGATGCAGGTCGCGCAAGGCGGACCCGACAGCGAGGGACAGCGTGGCGGCCCATCCCCGAGCCGGGAACGGTCCGAACCCCGTGGAGAGCGCCAAGACAGGCCGGAGCGGCCAGACCGTCAGGAGAGACCGGCGCCGCGCCAGGAGCGGCCCGAGCCGCGTCAGGAGAGGCCTGAGCGCTCTGCCCCGCGTGAGGACCAGACCCCGGCCGAGCGCCCGGCACCTCGACAGGAGCGGCCCGACCGCCAGGACAGGCCTGACCGGCAGGAGAGACCCGAAAGACAAGAGCGGCCCGACCCGCAGGAGCGGCCGGCCCGTCCGGAACGTCAGGAGCGGCCCGACCGGCAGGGGCGCCCCGATCGACAGGAAAGCCCTGAGCGACAGGACCGTCGTCCGGATCAACGCGGACCGACCGAGCGACCCACTTCGCCGGCACAACGCGATCGTACACCTGACCCGACACGGCCGTCGGAGCAGGCCCCGGTCCGGGGCGCGGAGCCAGAACGCCGGACACCCGGTGCCGAGCCAGTCCGTCCAGACGCGCCCGGACGACGTGGACAGGACACCGGTCCGGCCGAGCGGCAGCCGTCGCTGAATCCGGCCCAGCCGACCGCTCCGACGCAGCCCGCACGGCCTGGGCAGCCGGCCACACCACCCGCGGCTGCACCGGGGGCGCCTCAGCCGGTTTCACCTTCTCCGCAGGTCGCACCACAGGGCGCTCCCCAGACGGCGCCTCAAGTCGCGCCCAATGCCAGGCCGGGCGTTCCCGGACGTCCCTTCACGCCTCCCGGTGCGCCGGGTGCCGAGGGTCGAGACGAGCCGACCGGTACCGGGCGTTCGAACGAACGCGGGCAGGATACGGCGCCGGATCGGATTGCCCCCCGTGGCCCGCGCGGTCCGGATGCGGCCCGGGACCAGAGCAATCCCCGTGACCGTGGCGACCAGCCGGGGCTGCGCGACGACGGTTTGCGCGGAGGCGACCGCCGGAGCGGTGTCGATGATGATCGCCAGGATCGCGAGCGACGCGATGCGTTCGAGCGCGGCGGTCCGCGCCAGGGCTTCAACGCGCCGGGTCGCCCCGGCTACATTCCGGGTGGCTTCCGCGACGACGATGAGACTCGCGACTTCGACCGTGTCCGCCGCGACCGGCGTGAATTTCAGGAGGATGGCCGGACCTACATCCGCGAGCCCGGTCGCATCATCGTGCGCGATCGCGACCGCACCTTCATCCGCCACGATGAGAACGAGCGGTTCCGCGATCTGGGCCGCGGCGGCTACCGCAGCGAGCGCCGCGGCGGCGACACTGTCACCTATCTCGATCGACCGGACGGCGCACAGATCGTCACCATCGTCGACGACGACGGCCGTCTCGTGCGGCGCTCACGCCGGTTCCGTGATGGTCGAGAGGTCGTGATCATCGACAACAGCTTCAGCGGTCCGCGACGCCCGATCTACGAGGATGTCGTCGATCTGCCTCCGCCCGATATCCGCATTCCGCGCGAGCGCTACGTCGTGGATTACGAGGGAGCCGACGAGCGCAGTGTCTATGAAGCCCTCTCGGCCCCGCCGGTCGTGCCCCTGGACCGGCGCTATACCCTCGATCAGGTACGCTACAGTCCGCAGTTGCGGGCCCGTATGCGCAGCGTGGACATCGACACCATCACCTTCGAGACCGGCTCGTTCACCGTGACGCCGGATCAGGCGTCGCGCCTCGCGACCATCGCGGCGGCGATGAACCAGGCCATCCGGGCCAATCCGCAGGAAGTTTTCCTCGTGGAGGGCTACACCGACGCGGTGGGCTCCGATGTCGACAACCTGTCCTTGTCGGATCGGCGGGCGCAGTCGGTGGCGACGGTCCTGACTCAGAACTTCCAGGTTCCGCCCGAAAACCTCACGACCCAGGGCTACGGCGAACAGGCGCTCAAGGTGAACACACAGGGGCCGTCCCGCGAGAACCGCCGGGTCACCGTGCGGCGGATCACCCCGCTGATCCAGCAGCAGGCCGGCGGCGGCACGCCGCCGCGGTGACGATCCGACGGGCCGTGTCATCCCTGGCACGGCCCGTCTCTCCCCGACCTTCGCCTTCACGGAAGTGCGCGTGTACTGTTCCTCCCCCACATGCCGGGCATCGTCCGGCGCGGTCGTCTTCGGATAGCGTCGGCTCCGTTCGTCGCGCCGCAGCACCGCAGACCATCGCCTCCCATAGGAGCCGACATGGACGAGGCAACGCCTCGCTTGATCGAGGCCGGTACGCCGGCTTTCCGGCGCACCACCCTGGCGCTCGCGGCAGCAGGGTTCTCCACCTTCGCGGTGCTCTACGGCGTGCAACCGCTGCTGCCGGTCTTTGCCGATCAATTTCACGTCTCGCCGGCCGAGAGCAGCCTGGCCCTGTCGCTTCCCTGCGCCACCCTCGCCCTCGCGCTGCTCGTGGTGAGTCCCCTCTCCGAGGTGTGGGGACGCAAGCCCGTCATGGTCGCGTCCCTGTTTGCGTCGGCGATCCTCACCATCGTCGCGGTCATGGTGCCGAGTTGGCACGGCTTCCTCGCTCTCCGTGCCCTGACGGGGTTGGCCGCGAGCGGTCTGCCGGCCGTGGCCATGGCTTATTTGAGCGAAGAGATGCACGGACGCGCCATCGGCCTATCCATGGGCCTTCTCATCGGAGGCAATGCCCTCGGGGGAATGATCGGCCGGCTGGTCGCCGGCATCATCGCCGATCATGCGTCGTGGCGCTGGGGGCTCGGCACCATCGGCGTTTTGGCTCTGGTCGCGGCGATCGCGTTTCTCATGAGCCTGCCGGACTCGCGGCGTTTTCGAGCCAACCGGATGCGGTGGCGCGAAGTGCCCGGCACCTTCGGCCAGCATTTCCGCGATCCCGGCCTGCCATGGCTGTTCGCCGAGGCGTTCCTGCTCATGGGCGGATTCGTGAGCGTCTACAATTACATCGGCTTTCGGCTGCTCGACCCGCCGTTCGACCTGAGCCAGACCGCCATCGGGGCGATCTTCGTCGTCTACCTGTTCGGAACCTTCTCCTCGGCAGCGACCGGTGAGATCGCAAGCCGACTCGGCCGACGCAAGGTCCTCTGGCTCGCCATCCTGCTGGGCCTGGCCGGCATCGCCCTGACCCTTTCGGACCGCCTCTGGCTCATCATCTTGGGCATCGTCGTCGTCACGGTGAGCTTCTTCGGCGCCCATTCCGTCGCCAGCAGCTGGATCGGCCGCCGGGCCCTCCAGGACCGCGCCCAGGCTTCTTCGATCTACCTATGCCTCTACTACCTCGGCTCGTCGGTGCTCGGCACGGCAGGGGGCTGGTTCTTCGCGCATTCGGGCTGGGTCGGCGTGGTCGCGTTTTTCGCAGCCCTCTACGGACTGGCGCTCGTCATCGCGCTGCATCTGTCGCGCCTTCCGCCGTTGGTCCCGACGGAAACCTGAGCGAGGCGGGCTCGCGGGCAGCGAGACCGCCGCGTCGCTTTCAGATGTGGATCGCGCGCTTGGCGACTGCCAAGGCGGCCTCCTTGACGGCTTCCGTCAGGGTCGGATGGGCGTGACAGGTGCGAGCGACATCCTCGGCGGAGGCGCCGAATTCCATCGCCACAGCGACTTCTGCGATGAGATTGCCCGCATCCGCACCGACGATATGCACGCCGAGCACCCGGTCGGTGGTGGCGTCGGCCAGGATCTTCACGAAGCCGTCCGTGGTATGGTTCACCTTGGCGCGGCCGTTGGCGGTGAAGGGGAATTTCCCGGTGTTGTAGGCGATGCCGTCCTTCTTCAACTCTTCCTCGGTCTTTCCGACCGAAGCGACCTCCGGATAGGTGTAGACCACGTTCGGGATCACGCCGTAATTCACGTGGCCCGACTGGCCGGCCAGGAGCTCGGCCACGGCGACCCCTTCGTCCTCCGCCTTGTGGGCCAGCATCGGCCCGCTGATCACGTCGCCGATGGCATAGATGCCCGTGACGTTGGTGGCGTAGTGGCTGTCCGTCTGGATGCGGCCCTTGTTGTCGAGGCCGACCCCCACCGTCTCCAGGCCGAGGCCTTCGGTGTAGGGTACGCGGCCGATAGCCACGAGCACCACGTCGGCCTGAAGCGTTTCGGCCTCGCCGCCGGCGGCGGGCTCCACCGTGACGGTGGCGGCGCCATCCGCCACTTCGACGCCCGTGACCTTGGACGAGAGTTTGAACTGTACGCCCTGCTTGCCGAGGATGCGCTGGAACTGCTTGCCGACCTCGCCATCCATGCCCGGCAGGATACGGTCGAGATACTCGACCACCGTGACCTCGGAGCCGAGGCGGCGCCAGACCGAGCCGAGCTCGAGGCCGATGACGCCGGCCCCGATGATGAGAAGCTTGCCCGGCACCTTCTCCAGGGCAAGCGCGCCGGTGGAGGAGACGACGATGGTTTCGTCGATGGTGACCCCGGGGAGCTTGGTGACGTCCGAACCCGTCGCGATGACGACGTTCTTCGTCTCGAGAAGCTGGTTGCCGCCATCCTCGGACAACACCTCGACGCGGCCCGCACCCGCTAGGCGCGCGGTGCCCCGATACGCGTCGATGCCGTTCTTCTTCAGCAGGAACTCGACGCCCTTGGTGTTGCCGTCGACGCCGTCCTGCTTGAACGTCATCATCTTGGCGAGGTCGAGCTGCGGCGCGCTGACGATCACGCCCATGTCGGCGAAGTGCTTGCCCGCCTCCTCGAAGGCCTCCGAAGCATGGAGCAGGGCCTTCGATGGGATGCAGCCGACGTTGAGGCAGGTGCCGCCATGGGTTGCCCGCTTCTCCACCACGGCGGTCTTGAGGCCGAGCTGAGCCGCCCGAATGGCGCAGACATAGCCGCCGGGACCGGTGCCGATGACGACGAGATCGTAGGACATGGGATTCTGACTCGCTGAAGTGGGCGGCGGGTCATGCCCCACCATCGGATACGAAGCGCGCGGAAGCGTCCGGCCGCGTGGATCGCGGCCGGCGGACGGTTAGCTGCCGGGCCTTAGAGGTCGAGCACGAGGCGTGCCGGATCCTCAAGCGCCTCCTTGACGCGCACGAGGAAGGTCACGGCTTCCTTCCCGTCGACGATGCGGTGATCGTAGGACAGGGCGAGGTACATCATCGGCCGGGCTTCGATCTTCCCGTTCCGGACCACCGGTCGCTCTTCAATGCGATGCATGCCGAGGATGCCCGATTGTGGCGCGTTGAGGATCGGGGTCGACATCAGCGAGCCGTAGATGCCCCCGTTGGTGATGGTGAAGGTGCCGCCCTGCATCTCTTCGATGGAGAGCTTGCCGTCGCGGGCCTTCTTGCCGAAGCCGGAAATGGTCTTCTCGATGCCCGCGATGGAGAGGTCGTCGGCGTTGCGCACCACCGGCACGACGAGGCCCTTATCGGTGCCGACCGCGATGCCGATGTGGTAATAGTTCTTGTAGACGAGGTCCTGCCCGTCGATCTCGGCATTGACCGCCGGTACGTCTTTGAGCGCGCCGATCACCGCCTTGGTGAAGAAGCCCATGAAGCCGAGCTTGGTGCCGTGCTTCTTCTCGAAGATGTCCTTGTACTGGCTGCGCATGGCCATCACGGCGGACATGTCGACGTCGTTGAACGTCGTCAGCATCGCGGCCGTGTCCTGCGCGTCCTTGAGACGGCGGGCGATGGTCTGGCGCAGCTTGGTCATGCGCACGCGCTCTTCGCGGGCCGCATCGTCGGGCTTCGACGGGACGCGCGGGGCGGTGGGCTTGGCCTCCCGGGCGGGGGCCGCCGCCGGTGCTGACGGCCCCTTCGCCTTGGCCTCCAGCATATCACCCTTGGTCACGCGGCCATCCTTGCCCGAGCCGTTCAGGGTCGCGGGATCGATGCCGGATTCCCGGGCCATCTTGGAGACCGCCGGGCCGTTGTCGCCGGATTCGCGAGCCTGGGCCGGGGCACCGTCACCGTGATTGCCGTAACCGGCCGACGAACTCTCGGCCGGGGCCTCGGCGGGCTTCTGCTCGCCCTTGTCCTCGGCGGGCGCCTCGGAGCGGGTCTCGGCCTTCTGCTCGGTCTTCTTCGGAGCCGCTGCCTTGGCACCGCCGGTGGCCTCGACGATGGAGCCCAGCAGGGCGCCCGGCTCCACGGTCTCGCCGTCCTTGACCAGGATCTCGCCGAGTTCACCGGCCGCCGGTGCGTTGACTTCGAGGGTGACCTTGTCGGTCTCGAGTTCCACCAGGGGCTCGTCGGCGGCCACCGTATCGCCCGGCTTCTTGAACCAGCGGCCGATGGTGGCCTCGCTGACGGATTCGCCGAGCGTCGGGACGAGGATGTCGGTTGCCATGGTGTTTGTCCGTCCGGGTGGTGTCACGGCGCCGTTGGCGGGCGCTCTCAGATCAGGAAGGGCTGCGAGGGACCGGCGTCAGACCGCCAGCGCCTCGTTGAGGAAGGCTTGGAGCTGCGCCTGATGCTTCGAAAGCAGGCCCACCGCCGTGGAGGCCGAAGCAGGCCGACCGACGTAGCGCGCGCGCTTCACCGAGGACTGGGCCTGGCCGAGCACCCATTCGAGGTAGGGCTCGACGAAGGCCCAGGGGCCCATGTTCTTGGGCTCCTCCTGGCACCACACCACCTCGGCATTGCGGAACCGGGACATCTCGCCGGCCAACGCCTTGAGGGGGAACGGATAGAGTTGCTCGACCCGCAGGATGTAGACGTCGTTCAAGCCGCGCTTCTCGCGCTCGTCGTAGAGGTCGTAATAGACCTTGCCCGAGCACAGAACGACACGACGGATCTTGTCGTCCTTGACGAGCTTGGTGGCGTCGTCCTCGCGCTCGGCATCGTCCCACAGCACGCGGTGGAAGCTCGATCCCTCCGCCATCATGTCGATGCCGGACACGGCCCGCTTGTGACGCAGGAGCGATTTCGGCGTCATCAGGATCAGCGGCTTGCGGAACTCGCGATTGAGCTGGCGCCGCAGGATGTGGAAGTAGTTCGACGGCGTGGTGCAGTTGGCCACCTGCATGTTGTCCTCGGCGCACATCTGCAGGAAGCGTTCCAGACGCGCCGAGGAATGCTCCGGCCCCTGGCCCTCGTAGCCGTGCGGCAGCAGCAGGGTCAGGCCGGACATGCGCAGCCACTTGCGCTCGCCGCTCGAGATGAACTGGTCGATGACCACCTGCGCGCCGTTGGCGAAGTCGCCGAACTGCGCTTCCCACAGCACCAGGGCATTGGGCTCGGCCGCCGAGTAGCCGTACTCGAAGCCGAGCACCGCCTCTTCGGACAGCATCGAGTTGATCACTTCGAGGCTGGCCTGCCCCTCGCGGATGGAGTTGAGCGACGTGTAGCGTTGCTCGTTCTCCTGATCGATCACCACGGCGTGGCGCTGGGAGAAGGTGCCGCGCTCGACATCCTGGCCCGAGAGGCGGACCCGGTGCCCCTCCAGAAGCAGCGATCCGAAGGCGAGTGCCTCCGCGGTCGCCCAATCGATGCCTTGGCCGGTCTCCACCGCCTTGGCGCGGTTGTCGAAGAAACGCTGGATGGTGCGGTGGAGGTGGAAGCCGGGTGGCGGCGTGGTGATGCGCTGGGCGATCTCGCGCAGGATCTCCGTCGGCACACCGGTCTTGCCCCGGCGCGGATCGTCGACATCCTCACGCACGGCCTTGAAGCCGGACCAGCGTCCATCGAGCCAATCGGCCTTGTTGGCCTTGTAGTTGCTGGCGACTTCGAGCTCACCGTCGAGGATCGCGCGGAACTCCGCCTTGCGACCGTCGAGCTGCTCCTGGGACAGGACGCCCTCTGCGACGAGCTTCTTGCCGTAGGTCTCCAGCGCCGTCGGGTGCTTGCGGATGCGCTGGTACATCTTCGGCTGGGTGAAGGCCGGCTCGTCGCCCTCGTTGTGGCCGAAGCGCCGATAGCACAGCATGTCGATGACGACGGGCTTGCCGAACTTCTGCCGGTACTCGATGGCGATCTTGGCCGCGAACGTCACGGCTTCGGGGTCGTCGCCGTTGCAGTGGAAGATCGGGGCCTCGACCATCTTCGCGACATCCGACGGATAGGGCGAAGACCGCGAGAAGCGCGGATCGGTGGTGAAGCCGATCTGGTTGTTGATGATGAAGTGGATCGACCCACCCGTACGGTGCCCCTTCAGGCCCGACAGGCCCAGGCACTCGGCGACCACACCCTGTCCGGCGAAGGCGGCGTCGCCGTGGATGAGCAGCGGAACGACGCTGGTGCGGTGGACATGCGGGTTGGCGCGCTGGTCCTGCTTGGCGCGGACCTTCCCTAGCACCACCGGATCGACGATCTCGAGGTGGGACGGGTTGGCGGTGAGCGACAGGTGGACGTTGTTGCCGTCGAAGGCGCGGTCCGAGGATGCACCGAGATGGTACTTCACATCGCCTGAGCCCTCGACCTCGGCCGGATTGGCGGAGCCGCCCTTGAACTCGTTGAAGATCGCCCGGAAGGGCTTGGCCATCACGTTGGAGAGCACGTTGAGGCGGCCGCGATGGGCCATGCCCAGCACGATCTCGTGGGCGCCGAGCGCCCCGCCGCGCTTGATGATCTGCTCCAGCGCAGGGATCATGGCCTCGGAGCCGTCGAGGCCGAAGCGCTTGGTACCGGTGTACTTCAAGTCGAGGAACTTCTCGAAGCCTTCGGCCTCGATGAGCTTGTTGAGGATCGCGCGCTTGCCCTCGGGGGTGAAGGTGATCTCCTTGCCCTTGCCCTCGATGCGCTCCTGAATCCAGGCCTTCTCCTCCGGATTGGAGATGTGCATGAACTCGACGCCAAGCGTCTGGCAGTAGGTGCGCTCGAGGATCTCGACGATCTCGCGAACCGTCGAGAATTCGAGGCCGAGCACGTTGTCGAGGAAGATCGGACGGTCCCAGTCCTTCTCCTCGAAGCCGTAATGCTGCGGGTGCAGTTCCTCGTGGTCGCCGCGCGGGGCGAGACCGAGGGGGTCGAGCTTCGCATGCAGGTGGCCGCGCATGCGGTAGGCGCGGATCAGCATGATCGCGCGGACCGAATCCTTGGTCGCCTGCTCGACCGAGATGCCGGGAGCGGAGGCGACAACGACGCCCTTGACGGGCTCCTTGGCGGTGTCGCTCTTGGCGCGAATCTTATCGCCCATCGCCTTCTCGACGGTGGACCAGTTGCCGTCGAGGGCCGAGACGATCTCGCCGTTGGCGTGGACCGGCCAGTTCGGCTTTTGCCACGAGGCGCCGGCGGCATTCTTCTCGGCGGCGCCCTTGTCCTCGTTGAGGGAGCGGAAGAAGTCCTGCCACGCGGGATCCACCGAATTCGGAT
The DNA here is from genome assembly GCF_001422425.1 of Methylobacterium sp. Leaf102. Classification (NCBI taxonomy): domain Bacteria; kingdom Pseudomonadati; phylum Pseudomonadota; class Alphaproteobacteria; order Hyphomicrobiales; family Methylobacteriaceae; genus Methylobacterium; species Methylobacterium sp. Leaf102. Next base: position 286,805 of record NZ_LMMX01000023.1, read on the forward strand.
CGCGGGCATGAGCGGCCTGCAGTTCCTCGATGTAGGCGGCGTTACCGCCGTAGAGGAACGAGGTTTCGAGCGCGTCCTGGCGTGCCATCGTTCAGGTCATCCTACCGCTTGGCTCAAGGCCACCCCATCCGGGGCGACCGCCGCCCGATCCGGCGCCGGGCGCCGGGGATCGGATTTGGAAAGTCGGACGCAGGGTGAGCCGCGCCCGTCGGATCTCATATGGGTGCCCGAGCCTGAATGCGGCGCAACACAGGCCCGCGCACCGCAAGCGTCAGCCCTTGAGGACTTCGACGAGGGTGCTGCCAAGGCGGGCCGGCGAGGGCGAAACCCGGATGCCGGCCGCCTCCATGGCGGCGATCTTGTCCTCGGCGCCGCCCTTGCCACCCGAGATGATCGCGCCCGCATGGCCCATGCGGCGGCCCGGGGGCGCCGTGCGGCCGGCGATGAAGCCGACCATGGGCTTCCTACGGCCGCGCTTGGCCTCGTCGGCGATGAATTGCGCCGCTTCCTCCTCCGCCGAGCCGCCGATCTCGCCGATCATCACGATGGACTCGGTCCTGTCGTCGGCGAGGAACAGTTCGAGCATGGAGATGAACTCCGTGCCCTTCACCGGGTCGCCGCCGATGCCCACGGCCGTGGTCTGGCCCAGCCCCGCGTTGGTGGTCTGGAACACCGCCTCGTAAGTCAGCGTGCCCGAGCGGGAGACGATCCCCACCGAACCCGGCTTGAAGATGTTGGCCGGCATGATGCCGATCTTGCATTCGCCGGCGGTGACGATACCGGGGCAATTCGGGCCGACGAGGCGAGACTTCGAGCCTTCCAGGGCGCGCTTGACGCGGACCATGTCGAGCACGGGAATTCCTTCCGTGATGCAGACGATGAGCGGGATCTCGGCCTGGATCGCCTCGCAGATCGCGTCGGCCGCGCCAGGCGGCGGCACGTAGACGACCGAAGCGTCGGCGCCGGTGGCCTCGCGCGCCTCCGCCACCGTGTCGAAGACCGGCAGGTTGAGGTGCTTCGAGCCGCCCTTACCGGGGCTGGTGCCGCCGACCATCTTGGTGCCGTAGGCGATGGCCTGCTCGGAATGGAAGGTCCCGTTCTTGCCGGTGAAGCCCTGGCAGATGACCTTGGTGTTCGCGTCGATCAGGATGGACATGGGTACTCTCAGCCCTTCTTCACGGCGGCGACGATCTTCTGCGCGGCATCATCCAGGTCGTCGGCCGGGATCACGTTGAGGCCGGAATTCCGGATGATCTCCTTGCCCTTCTCGACGTTGGTGCCTTCCAGGCGCACCACCAGGGGCACTTCGAGGCCGACCGCCTTCACCGCCGCGATCACGCCGTTGGCGATCACGTCGCACTTCATGATCCCGCCGAAGATGTTGACGAGGATGCCCTTCACCTGCGGATCGGCGGTGATGATCTTGAACGCCGCCGTGACCTTTTCTTCACTCGCGCCGCCGCCGACATCGAGGAAGTTCGCCGGCTCCTCGCCGTAGAGCTTGATGATGTCGAGGGTCGCCATGGCGAGGCCGGCGCCGTTGACCATGCAGCCGATGGTGCCGTCGAGGGCGATGTAGGCGAGATCGTACTTGGAGGCTTCGATCTCCTTGGCGTCCTCCTCGGTCTCATCGCGCAGCGCAACGATGTCGGGGTGGCGGTAGAGGGCGTTCGAATCGAAGGAGATCTTGGCGTCGAGGCACTTGAGATGGCCGTCGCCGGTGAGCACCAGGGGGTTGATCTCCAGCATGCTCATGTCCTTGGCGGTGAACGCCTCGTAGAGCTTGGTGGTGAAGTCGCCCGCTTCCTTGGCCTGGGTCCCGGACAGGCCGAGCGTCTTGGCGACGAGGCGGCCGTGGTGGGGCATCACGCCGGTGGCCGGATCGACCGAGAAGGTGACGATCTTCTCCGGGGTGTCGTGCGCCACCGTCTCGATGTCCATGCCGCCCTCGGTGGAGACGACGAACGCGACCTTGCCGGTCTCGCGGTCCACCAGCATCGAGAGGTAGAATTCCGCCTCGATCTGGGCGCCCTCCTCGATGTAGAGGCGGTTGACCTGCTTGCCGGCCTCTCCGGTCTGGATCGTGACCAGGGTCTGGCCGAGCATCTCGCCCGCGAACTGCTTCACCTCGTCGAGGGACTTGGTGACGCGCACGCCACCCTTGGCGCCGGCGGGCGCGCCCTTGAACGAGCCTTTGCCGCGGCCGCCTGCGTGGATCTGCGATTTCACCACCCAGACCGGGCCGCCGAGTTCGCGTGCCGCCGCCTCGGCCTCTTCGGCCTTGAAGATCGGCACGCCGCGCGAGACGGGCAGGCCGAACTCCTTGAGAACCGCTTTGGCCTGGTATTCGTGGATGTTCATGCCAAACTCCTCCCTCGTCCCGGCCGGACCGGGCCTCCCGGTTTCCTTATAGCTCGGCTTGAGCGGGCCGATCGCACGACCCGCCGCCGAATCTTATGCGTTGTTAGGCGAGCGCCGGATTGATGCCCTTGCACGCCTCGATGAGGCCCTTCACGGCCCCGACCGACTTGTCGAACATCGCCTTCTCGTCGTCGTTGAACGTAACTTCGAGGATGCGCTCGACGCCGTTCGCGCCGATGACGATGGGGACGCCGACATACATGCCGTTGATGCCGTACTCGCCGTTGAGATAGGCGGCGCAGGGCAGGACACGGCGCTTGTCGCGCAGGTAGCTCTCGGCCATGGCGATGGCGGACGCGGCGGGCGCGTAGAAAGCCGAGCCGGTCTTCAGCAGGTTGACGATCTCGCCGCCGCCCTTGCGGGTGCGCTCGACCATGGCGTCGAGCTTCTCCTGGGTCGTCCAGCCGAGCTTGACCAGGTCGGTCAGCGGCACGCCGGCGACGGTGGAGTAGCGCACCAGCGGCACCATGTCGTCGCCATGCCCCCCGAGCACGAAGGCGGTGACGTCCTCGACGGAGACCTTGAATTCGGCGGCGAGGAAGTGGCGGAAGCGGGCGGAGTCGAGAACGCCGGCCATGCCCACGACCTTATGGGTCGGAAGGCCCGAGAACTTCTGGAGCGCCCACACCATGGCATCCAGGGGATTGGTGATGCAGATCACGAAGGCGTCGGGCGCGTGCTGCTTGATGCCGTTGCCGACGGCTTCCATCACCTTGAGATTGATGCCGATGAGGTCGTCGCGGCTCATGCCGGGCTTACGCGGTACGCCGGCGGTGACGATCACCACGTCGGCCCCGGCGATGCCGGCATAATCGCTGGCGCCCGAGTAGGCCGCATCGAAGCCGTCGACGGGGGCGGATTCGGCGATGTCGAGGGCCTTGCCCTGAGGCACGCCGTCGACGATGTCGAACAGGACGACGTCGCCGAGTTCCTTCAACCCGGCCAGATGCGCGAGGGTGCCACCGATCTGTCCGGCGCCGATGAGCGCGATCTTGCTGCGTGCCATGGGTAAAACGAGCCTCCGGTGATCGGGATAAGTGGGCGGTGTTCCGCTTGTGTGACGGGGTCCGACCTGCGGCGGCAGGATCGCACCGCCAAGCCTTCGTGTGGGTTCTGTGCGCTGCGGCGGTGTGTGGCGGAAAAGGCCCAGAGCTTCAACCGATGCTGGATCGGCATTGCAGGGTTCGGGCCACACGTTCCCGACAATGCAGTTCGGGAGCATCGGCGAAAACACAGATGTTCGAAGGCGTTAGGAGTTCGAAGTCCCGCACCGTGCGGGAAGATTCCTTCGGTGACAGGAAAAACGTTCTGTCACGGAGGCTCAGAGCGCACCCGTTCGAAGGACCCGCTGAATGGCGAGAATCACGGCGCCGAGACGCGCCTCGATCAGGTCGGCCGGCAGATCCGCATCGTGTTGGATCGCCAGGGGATGGGTGAAGCGGTAGCTCGCGTCGAAGATGTAGGCGATGGCCCGCTCCCGATCCCGTGCCACGAAGGCACCCGTGGCCATGCCTTCCTCCACCACCCGCTCGACGAGCCCGCGCAGACGGACTCGATGGCGCCGGGCGATGGGGCGCGCGCCGACAGCCGCATCGAGATGGACGGAGAACAGGTTCGGCTCATTGGCCAGGGTCAGGCGCTGGGCCGAGGCCAGTGCGGAGAGCAGCCGCTCGATCTTGTCGTCGGCGGGATCGGGCGCGTCGGCGATGCGGGCGAGTTCCGCCTCGACGTCGCGCAGCCAGCGGCCCGCGACGGCGTCGAGCAGCGCGTCCTTCGAGGGGAAGTAGCGGTAGACGTTGGCATGGGTCATCCCGGCCTCCGCCGCCACGGCCACCACCGTCACCCGCTTCGGACCGAGGCGGCGCAGGTGCTCGGTGGCGACAGCCAGGAGGCGCGCATCGACGGCGATCGGTGCCGTACGCGGCACGGAGCGACCGGCTCGGCTGGCCGAGGAGCGATCGGAGGATGGCTTCCGGGGCACGTCGTCGAGGAGGCCGTCCTCGAGAGCGTCACCTGCGGCAAGACCTTTCCCAAACACGAAGGGCGGGCCGGGAGGCTGCATCGTTCGGGAACACCGACCACGGTTCGAGAGGGAGCGGGGGCCCCTCACCAAATCGCCAGCGTCGCTCACCACGACGTGCACATTCGCGAGCCCCGATGTCTCGCAGGTGCGAGACACTGGCCAAGCCCTTTAACGGGTCAGAACTTATTCTTCCAGGCCCTCAATGCAGTAAAGACGTGTACGGGCTCGGTTCCGGGTGCAAGATCGACCGCATGGGCCAAGGCGGGCTCTCCTGCCCGCAGGAACGGGTTGGTCGCCCGCTCCTCTCCCAGGGTTGTGGGAATCAGGAAGCGGCCTTCGGCTTTGGCACGTTCGGCCTCCACCATCCGCGCCGTCAGCTTCGCGTTGTCGGGATCGGCGGCCCGCGCGAATCCGGCGTTGGACAGGACATAATCGTGCCCGCTGTAGACCTGCGTGTCATCGGGCAGGCGGGCGAAGCGAGCGAGCGAGCGCCACAGGACGCTGGGCTCCGCCTCCATCACCCGGCCGCAGCCCAGGGTGAACAGGGTATCGCCGGCGAACACCAGGCCGGCCGCCTCGAACCAGTACGTGACGTGGTCGGCGCAATGCCCGGGCGTCTCCCAGACCTCGGCCGACAGCGCCCCGACCCGCACCACATCGCCCTCGGATACGGCGACGTCCACCTCCGGCACGGCTGCGCCTGCCTTGGCCGGAGCCGTCACCCGGGCGCCCGTGCGCCGCTTCACCTCGGCGATCCCCTCGATGTGATCCGCGTGCCGGTGGGTCACGAGGATGTCGGTCAGGGTCCAGCCCGCCTCATCGAGGGCGGCGAGCACGGGGCCCGCTTCCGGCACGTCGATGGCTGCACAGGCGCCCGTCTCGGGGTCATGCAGGAGCACGCCGATGTTGTCGCTGCGGCACAGGAAGGTCCGGATGTCCGGTCGGGGAGCGGGCATGGCATTGTCCTCGGCTGAGGTGTCCGATGTCGGCGGGGAACCGGGCCGGGTGCGGTCCGGTTCCGGCCGGGATGCCCGGCCGGCCTTCGCGGATCGGGCTCGGCGCATTCAGCTTGGCGGATTGAGCTTGGCGGGGTTGCCGGAGTCGCCTCAGGACCCCATTGATGCGGGTGCGCGCTGCCGTTCCCTCAAATCAAGCACACCGGCCGCGCCGGACCCTCGCCCATGCGCCTCGACGTCACCGACCTGCGCGCCTTCTACGCCAGCCCCTTGGGCGGGGTGACGCACCGCATCGTCGCCCGCGCGATCCATGGCTTTCTCGGCTCGGTCTCGGGCCTGCGGGTGCTCGGGCTCGGCTACGCCACGCCCTATCTCGGGCCCGTCCACGTCATCGCCGAGCGGACGCTCGCCTTCATGCCGGCGACCCAAGGCGTGGTGAACTGGCCCGGCAGCGGGCGCTCGTGCTCGGCACTGGCCGACCCGACGATGATGCCCCTGCCCGAAGCCGCCGTCGACCGGGTGATCCTGGTTCACGCCCTCGAATCCGTCGAGAGTCCCACCGAGTTGCTCCAGGACGTCTGGCGGGTGCTGACGCCGGGGGGGCGGATGATCCTGGTGGTCCCCAACCGCCGCGGTGTCTGGGCCCGGCGCGACGCGACGCCCTTCGGCCACGGCCAACCCTACAGCCGCTCGCAGCTCGCGCGGCTGATGCGAACGACGCAGTTCTCCCCCGAAGGTTGGGCGGAGGCCCTGTACATGCCGCCGGTGCAGAGCCGCGTCTGGCTGCGCACGGCCGGGGCCTGGGAGCGCCTCGGCACTGGCCTGTCGCTGCCCTTTGCCGGCCTGCACGTGGTGGACGCGACCAAGCAGCTGTATCGACCCGTCGCCGTCCGGCGGGTCCGGCGGGCGACCCGCCTCGCCCCGGCCCGCGCCCTGGTGCCGGCCCCCTCCCCCGGTTGATCCATGCTGTCCATCTTCGCTCCCGAGGCGACGCTGCAGAGCTTCGTGCTGGCCCTGTCGAGCCTGTTCTCCATCGTGAACCCCATTGGGTCGGCGCTGATCTTCGCCCAGGTCACCGCACAGAACTCCCATGCCGACCGGGTGGAACTCTCGAAGCGCATCGGGTTCTACGCGGCGCTGATCATGCTCTCGGCGCTCTGGGCAGGCGCGCCGATCCTCAACTTCTTCGGAGTCTCCCTGGCAGCACTCCGCATTGCCGGCGGCCTCGTGGTGGCGGCTTCGGCCTGGACCCTGCTGACGGCTCCGGAGGCGCGCGAAGCCCGCAAGCACGCCGAGGCGAAGGGCAGCACGCCCGACAACCTCGCCGAACTCGCGTTCTTTCCCCTCACCCTGCCGTTCACCACCGGCCCCGGCACCATCGCGGTGGCCATCGCATTGGGTTCCAATCGTCCGGAGGCGGGGCCGGACCGCATCGGCTTCTATCTCGGCATGTCGCTCGCCGCCCTCGCCATCGCGGTGATCGTACGGTTCGTCTACGGCTCGGCCGACCGGGTGGTGACGCTGATCGGCCCCGTCGGCGCTCGGGTACTCGGGCGGCTCTTCGCCTTCCTGCTTCTCTGCGTGGGCACGCAGATCACCGTGAACGGCGTCACGGACGTGCTGGGGCCTCTGTTGCCGCCCCGCTGAGGCCGAGGCCGGCCCGCCCCGGCGGCCTTCGCCTTGGCAGGTCTGGGCGCCTTGGCAGGTCTGGCCCGAGGCTGTACCGCAGGGCTCCAATCGTTCGGGAAGGACACGGGGATGCGGCTCGTGGTGGTCGGCGCCGGTGGGCGCATGGGGCGGATGCTGATCCGCGCGGTGGCGGAAGCCGAGGACTGCACCCTCTCGGGGGCCATCGAACGCGAGGGTGCCCCTGTGCTCGGCCAGGATGCCGGGGTGCTCGCCGGTCTGGCGCCCCTCGGCGTCGCCGTCACCGACGATCCCCTGCCGGTCTTCGCCGCCGCCGAGGGTGTTCTCGACTTCACGACGCCCACCGCCACCACCTTTTTCGCCGAACTCGCCGCGCAGGCCCGAATCGTCCACGTGGTCGGCACCACCGGCATGGAGGAGGCGGATCTCGCCAAGCTCGCGGCGGCGGCCCACCATGCCCGCATCGTGAGGTCGGGCAACATGTCCCTCGGCGTCAACCTCCTCGCCGGCCTCGTGCGCAAGGTCGCCGCGGCCTTGGGCGAGGAATTCGACATCGAGATCGTCGAGATGCATCATCGCATGAAGGTCGACGCGCCCTCCGGCACCGCCCTGTTGCTGGGCGAGGCGGCGGCGGAGGGACGCGGGGTGGCGCTGGCCGACGCGCGTGTCTCGACCCGAGACGGGCATACGGGGGCCCGCCGGCCGGGCGACATCGGCTTCGCGACCCTGCGCGGCGGCACGGTCGTGGGCGACCACAGCGTCGTCTTCGCTGGCGCGGGCGAGCGCCTGACCCTGAGCCACCACGCCGAGGATCGGGCGATCTTCGCCCGCGGCGCAGTGCGTGCAGCGCAATGGGCCTTCGACCGGCCGCCGGGCCTCTATGGCATGGCCGACGTCCTCGGGCTCTGATAAGGCCCCGTCGTCATTGCGCGTTCAGCTTGCGGCGCGCACACACCGCCCGGCCCAGCCCGATGCTGCGCTGCAAGAGAATCAGATTCAGGGGATCGATCCGCGATGGAGCGCCTGCTTGTCCTCGCTCGCCACGGCCAGAGCGAATGGAACCTCAAGAAGCTGTTCACGGGCTGGCGCGATCCGGAGCTGACGGAGCTCGGCATCTCCGAAGCGCGCACGGCCGGGCGCTGGCTCGGGCAGCAGGGCCACCGGTTCGATGTCGCCTTCACCTCCAACCTGCGCCGCGCCCAGCGCACCTGCGCACTGATGCTGGAGGAGATGGGCCAGCCCGACGTGGAGACGATCCGCGCCGAGGCCCTCAACGAACGGGATTACGGCGACCTGTCGGGCCTGAACAAGGACGACGCCCGCGAGCGCTGGGGCGACGCCCAGGTGCACCAGTGGCGCCGCTCCTACGACATCCCGCCGCCCGGCGGCGAGAGCCTGAAGGACACCGCAGCCCGCGTGCTGCCGTACTACATCCAGACCATCCTACCCCGCGTCATGGCCGGTGAACGCGTTCTGGTGGCGGCCCACGGCAACTCCCTGCGCGCCCTCGTGATGGTGCTCGACGGCCTGACCACCAAGACCATCGCCAGCCTCGAGATCGCCACGGGCATTCCGCTGGTCTACCAGCTCAAGGCCGACACCACGGTGGAGAGCAAGTCGGTGCTGGAACGCGACATCGACCACGACGAGTGATGGGGCTGCCGGTGGAGCTCCGGCCCGTCGAACTCCTGCCGGGACTGATCCACTACCCCGGCTACTTCGACGGACCGGCGCGGAGCCGGCTGGCGGCGGACCTCGCCGCCCGCCTCGCGGACGCTCCCCCCTACCGGCCCCGGATGCCGCGCACCGGCCGGCCGTTCTCCGTGACCATGAGCAATTGCGGCGCCCTCGGCTGGGTCTCGGACTGATCCGGATACCGCTATCAGGCCCACCATCCCGAAACGGGCAAACCGTGGCCGGCGATCCCGGACCTCGCTTTGCGCGCCTGGGACGACCTGTCGGGTTACCCGGCCCTGCCCGAGGCGTGCCTCGTCAACCTCTACGACGCCGACGCGCGCATGGGCCTGCATCAGGACCGCGACGAGGCGGCCCTCGACGCGCCGGTCCTGTCCCTGTCGCTGGGTGCCTCCGCCCTGTTCCGCTACGGCGGCCCGAACCGGAGCGACCCGACGCGCTCGGTCCGCCTGCACGCGGGCGACGCCCTGATCATGGGCGGGGCCGCGCGTCTCATCCACCACGGCATCGACCGCATCCTGCCGCACGCGCCGGATCTCCTGGACTCCGCCGAACCCGGCCCGGGCTTCCTCCCTCAGGACGGGCGATGCAATCTCACCTTGCGCCGCGTGACGCGGCCCGGAGATGCGCCGACGGCTTGACACGGACAGGACTGGGGCCGACCCATCGGGATTGATCGGTCCGGTTTACGGACGACAGAATGCCCGGCGCGACGAGACCGGGCACCCCGCGGAGAAACAGCTCGATGCGTCTGCGTAGCCTCGCCCGTCCGGCCACGATCCTGGCCCTCCTCCTCGGCCTGACGCAGGCGGGCCTGGCAGCCGATCCGATCTTCCCCGCGAGTTCACGTTTCGGCTTCGAGCCACCGCCGGACATGGTGTCCTCGAAGCGGTTCTCCGGCTTCGAGCGGGTGGAGGGCGGTGCCACGGTTTCGGTGGTCGAGTTGCCGCCCAACGCCTTCGCGGAACTGGAACAGAGCTTCACCGACGCGAACCTGAAGCAGCAGGGCTTCATCGTGTCCAACCGCCAGGCGATCAAGGTCGCGGGCGACGTCGATGCGGTGCTGTTCACCGGCGAGCAGCCGGCGGCCGACCCGAGCACCGGACCGGCGATCAAGAAGTGGATGCTGCTCGTCGGCGATCCCACGGTGACGGGCATCATCATCGCCCAGACCACACCCGACGCCGAGACCGACGAGAGCATGGTGTCGATGCTCACGGGCGTCCGAATCCGCCCCGAACTCACCCTGGACCAGCAGGTCGCAGCCCTGCCGTTCCGGATCGGCGACCCGGCGGGATTTCGGCCCGTGCGGGTGCTCGCCGGTAATTCCGTGCTGATGACCCAGGGCCCCAAGGACCAGATGGCCGCCCTGGAACAGCCGATCCTGGTCCTCGCCCAGGCCGTGCAGCCCCCGCCCCAGGCCGAGCAGCGCGAGGCCTTCGCCCGCACGGCCCTGGCCTCCAACCAGACCATGAAGGACTTCATCGTCGAGCGGTCGCAGAGCTACCGTCAGAAGGGCGTCGATTGGCACGAGATCGTGGCGCGGGCCACGGATACGCCGTCCGGCATCCCCGTGGTGGTCTCGCAGACCATCCGCTTCGCCCCGGACGGGTATCTCCGGGCCGTCGGCGTGGTGCGGGCCGACCACCGCGAGGGCGTCCTCGCCCGCTTCCGCGAAGTCGTCGACAGCGTGCAGATCAAGTAGGCGTTCGAGGGTCGTAAAAAAGGCGACGGCGCCCTCGGCACCGTCGCCCTGTCGGTCGAGCCCCGTCGTGAGGCGCGTGTCAGGCCGCGTCGGCCGGGTTGGCGGCGACGGGCTTCGGACCGCCCTTGGCGACGCCGACCAGGGCCGGGCGCAGGGTGCGGTCGCCGATCACGTAGCCGGACTGCATCACCTGAACCACGGTGCCGCTCGGCACCTCGGCGTCGGGAACCTCGAACATGGCCTGATGGCGGTTCGGGTCGAAGCGCTGTCCCTTCGGATCGATGCTCTTCACGCCGTGACGCTCCAGGGTCTTGCCGAGGTCGCGCTCGGTCAGCTCGATCCCGTCGAGGAGCGCCTTGAACGCACCGGTGGCCCCGGTGCGCTCGGCCTCGGGCACGCTCTCCAGGGCACGCCGGATGTTGTCGGCGGCGTTGAGCATGTCGCGCGCGAAATTGGTGACGGCGTAGGTCCGTGCATCGGCGACCTCGCGCTCGGTCCGCCGGCGCAGATTCTCCATCTCGGCGAGCGTCCGAAGGACGCGGTCCTTGAACTCGTCGCGCTCGGCCACGAGGGTGGCCAGCGCCGCCGCCTCAGGGGCGCCCTCCGGCGTCGCTTCGGTCTGCGTGGTCTCGACCGTGGGGTCGTTCTCCATGTCGTTCGCCATCGTCACTTTTCGTCGGATCGGGGTTGCCGGGGATTGGCGCTGATATCAGGCGCGCGCGCCACGAAATCAACCGTGCAGCGTGCGGGGGATCCCGTTCCCGGGCCCAGGCCTTACGCTTCGCGCGGCGGCGGGGATTCGAGGAGGGCGTCGAGACCCTCGGCCCGCATGGCGGCGACGTCGCTGGCGAACACCTCCATCACGGCGGAGCGGATCGCCACCTGCCGATCGGGCTGGGTCACCCGCGTGCCGGTGAGGTCGGTGACGTAGAACACGTCCACGGCGCGCTCGCCGAAGGTCGCCACATGGGCCGAGGTGATGTTGAGGCTCAGCCGCCCCAGCGCCGCTGTCAGTTCGTAGAGCAGGCCCGGCCGATCGAGGCCGGTGATCTCGATGACCGTCTCGCGGCTCGACAGGGCATTGTCGATGGACATGTCCGGTGGCACCAGGAACGTCGGCGTACGCTTGTCCGGGGGATGCCGGTCGGCGACGAGGTCGGCGATGCGGATCTCGCCACGCAGCGCCCGCTCGATGGCCGTCGTGATGCGCTTGGCCCGGCGCAACTCGTCCTCGTCCCGCTCGAACGCCCGCGACAGCAGGATCGAATCGAGGGCGAAGCCGTCCGTGGTGGTGAAGATCTGTGCATCGACGATGTTGCCGCCCAGCGCCGCGCAGGCCCCGGTGACGATGGCCAGCAGCCGCGGATGGTCGGGCGAGTAGATCGTCAGCTCGGTGATGCCGCGCACGGGGTCGGTCTCGTCCGCGGTCGCGACGGTTCGGCCTTCCTCCATCAGGGTCTCGAGGAAACCCGCATGCTTGAACTGGCGCGTCGCATCGACCTTGAGCCAGTAGGCCTGGTTGTGGCGGCCCGCATAGGCATCGAAGGCCTCGGACCCCCAGTCGGCGAGCTGCTCGCGCAGACCCATCTGGATCATGCGGACCCGGTCCGTGCGGGCGATCTCGGAATGGCCGCCGGAAAGCACCACCTCGGTCTCGTCGTAGAGGGTACGCAGCAGGGTGCCCTTCCACGCGGTCCACACGCCCGGCCCCACGGCACGGATGTCGGCCACGGTCAGGATCATCAGGAGCTTCAGCCGCTCCAGGGTCTGCACGATCCCGGCGAACTTCTCGATGGTCTTCGGGTCCGAGAGGTCGCGGCTCTGGGCCGTCATGGACATGAGCAGGTGATGCTCCACCAGCCAAGCCACCGTCTCGGTCTCGGCGGGCTTCAACCCGAAGCGCGGCCCGAGCTTCTCGGCGATGGCCGCACCCGCAATGGAATGGTCCTCCGGGCGGCCCTTGGCGATGTCGTGCAGGAGGACGGCCACGAACAAGGCCCGCCGGTTGGAGATCGAGTCGATCAGGCGCGAGGCCAGCGGATGGTCCTCTTCCGTGCGGCCGGATTCGATGGCGGTGAGGACGCCGAGGGCGCGCAGCAGGTGCTCGTCCACGGTGAAGTGGTGGTACATGTTGAACTGCATCATCGCGACGATGCGGCCGAAATCCGGGATGAAGCGGCCGAGCACGCCGGCCTCGTTCATCAACCGCAGGATGGTCTCGGGCGAATTCTTCGAAGTCAGGATGTCGAGGAACAGCCGGTTGGCCTCCTCGTCGGCCCGCAGGGAATGGCCGATGAGGCGCAAGCTCCGGTTGGCCGCACGGGTCGCATCCGGGTGGATCGGCAGGTTGTGGCGGTCGGCGAGCCAGAACAGCCGGATCAGGTTCACCGGATCCTTCACGAAGGCATCGGCGTCGCGCAGGTTGATGCGGCCGTTGTCGTCCACGAAATCCTCCGCCTCGATGGCGGTGGCACGGAAGCGGTCGCGGAAACGTCCGATCCAGCGGTCGAGGACCGGCGTCCGCTTGGCGTGGCGCGCCTCGAGAGCGGCGCACACGATGGCGGTGAGGTCGCCCACATCCTTGGCGATCAGGAAATAGGCCTTCATGAAGCGCTCGACGCCGGACAGGCCGCCGCGTGGCTCGTAGCCGAAGCGCTCGGCGACCTTCGGCTGCAATCCGAACGACAGGCGTTCCTCCGAGCGGCCGGTGATGAAGTGCATGTGGCAGCGCACGCGCCACAGCAATTCCTCGCAGCGCTCGAACACCCGGTACTCCTCCGGGGTGAACAGGCCGGCGGGCACGAGCTCGCTCTGATCGCGAACCCGGTAGGTGTATTTCGCGATCCAGAACAGGGTGTTGAGGTCGCGTAGGCCGCCCTTGCCGTCCTTGACGTTGGGCTCGACGAGGTAGCGCGAGGCGCCCGCCTTGGTGACCCGCGCGTCGCGCTCGCGCAGCTTCGCCTCGACGAATTCGGGCGCCGTCCACATCACGAGTTCGGTATCGAACCGGGTCACGAGTTCCTCGTAGAGCCCCCGGGTGCCGAACAGGAACCGCGCCTCCAGCAACGAAGTGCGGATGGTCATGTCGGCGCGGCCCTCGCGCAGGCACTCCTCCACCGAGCGCGTGGCGTGGCCGACCTTCAATTTGAGGTCCCACAACACGTAGAGCATCGCCTCGACGACGCTCTCGGACCAGGCCGTCTGCTTGTAGGGCAGCAGGAACAGGAGATCGATGTCGGAGCCCGGCGCCATGGTACCCCGGCCGTAGCCGCCCGTGGCCACCACCGCGAGCTGCTCGCCCGTCGAGGGGTTGTCGTTCGGATAAAGCCGCCAGACCACGGCGTCGTGGATGGCGCGGATCACCGCGTCCGTGAGGTTGCTCAGGCGCTGGGCACAGGCGAGGCCGTCGCGCTCCTCGATGAGGCGGGCCTCGGCATCGGCGCGCCCGAGGTCCATCACGCGCCGCAATTCGGGCACGAGGACGGCCCGCAGCCGCGTCGCCTCCCGGGCGTCGCGGTCGAGCGTCTCGAGAACATCGGCGAGGGCGGCAACGGCGTCGAACATAGTCAATCCCGTTAGCACGTTGGCCGATCGGCGCCAGGGGCCTCGCGGAGGCCGGGCGTGGGGCGCGGGATCGCCCAGCATCGGGCGCGGGGCTGTTCCGAGCCGGAAACCGGGTCCCATCGTGCGAATGCGCGGCCAAACCGCGCCGATCGCCGCGTGCGGAGCCGCGCGTTCCCTCGATCTGGCCGCCATCGCACGAAGGCGTTAGGTTCGGGACCAACACCCATAAAATACACGAGGAAACGCCCATGGACTCGTCGGCCCTGCGCTCGCTCCAGGCTCCGCTGAAGGATCAGTACCGCACCGACGCCGACTCCGCTTTGGTGACCCTGCGCGCCCGGGGCAGCCTCGACGACACGTCCATCGCCTGCAAGGTCGAGACCGGACGCGCGCTGGCGGTGGCCGGCCTGCACCCGGCCACGGGGGGGTCCGGCGCCGAACTCTGCTCGGGCGACATGCTGCTGGAGGCCCTCGTCGCCTGCGCGGGCGTCACCCTCAAGGCGGTGGCGACCGCCCTGGAGATCGAGCTGCGCGCCGGCACCGTGAGCGCCGAGGGCGATCTCGACTTCCGCGGGACACTCGGCGTCGACAAGGGAGCCCCCGTGGGCTTCCGGGCGATCCGCCTGAGCTTCGCCCTCGACACCGACGCGCCCCAGGACAAACTCGACCAGCTCCTGAAGCTGACGGAGCGCTACTGCGTCGTGTTCCAGACCCTGAACCACAAGCCGGACCTGTCCGTCTCGAACACGCGGGGCTGAGTCCCGAAGGGGAGATCTGCGAAGGGGAGATCTGCGTTTCGGGCGCGCCGGCCCTATCTCCCCTTCACATGATGATTTTCGAGTGGATCGTCGGCGTCCTGTTCGGCGCCGTCCTGTTGGCCGCCCTCGCCCGGCGCGTGGGCGCGCCGTATCCGGTGTTCCTGGCGCTCGGCGGCATCGCCCTGGCCTTCATCCCGGCGGTACCGAACCTCGTCCTCGACCCGGAACTGGCGCTCGCCCTGTTCCTCGCCCCCGTCCTGCTGGACGCCGGCTACGCCACCTCGCTCCGGGACCTGCGCACCCATTGGCGCCCCATCGCCGGCCTGGCGCTCGGCGCCGTGGTGGCCTCGACGCTGGCCGTGGCGTTCGTGGCGAAGCTCCTCCTTCCCGACATGCCCATCGCGGCCGCCATCGTGCTCGGCGCCATCGTCGCCCCGCCCGATGCCGTGGCGGCGCTGTCGGTGCTGCGCCACGTCGAACTGCCGCACCGCCTCACCACGATCCTGCGCGGCGAGAGCCTGCTCAACGACGCCGGCTCCCTGCTGATCTACCGCCTCGGCGTCACGGCGGCCGTCACCGGGACATTCTCCATCGCCGAGATCGGCCCGGCCTTCCTCATCGGCATCCTCGGCAGCGTCGTCGTCGGCCCGATCCTGGCCTACGCCTACACCCGGGCCATGCGGCCGGTCACCGACGCGCCGAGCGTCATCGTCCTGCAATTCGTCGCCGCCTTCGGCATCTGGATCGGGGCCGAGCACGTCCACCTGTCGGGGGTGCTGACCGTAGTCACCTTCGCCATCACGGCGGCGCGCCTCACGGCCGGGCGCACGCCGCCGCGCACCCGCATCGTCTCCTACGCCGTGTGGGACACGGCGGTGTTCGTCCTCAACGTGCTCGCCTTCGTGCTCATCGGCCTGCAGATCGGCCCGATCCTCGAGCGCCTGCCCCGGGAGCAGCAGATCTCCTACGCGCTCGTGGGCGGGGCGGTGTTCCTCACCGTGGTGGTGGTCCGCATCGTCTGGGTGCTGTCGGCCAACCACTTTTCACGATTGGGGGCCGAGGGCGAAACCAGTGATGACCGCGGCCCGGGCGCCGCGACGGCGGTGGCCTGGGCCGGCATGCGCGGTATCGTCACCATCGCGACGGCGCTGGCGCTTCCCGAGGGCGATCCGGGGTTTCCCTACCGCGACCTCATCGTGCTCACGGCCTTCTGCGTCATCATCGGCACCCTCACGGTCCAGGGCCTGACCCTGCGCCCGCTGCTGGGACGCCTCGGCCTCAAGGACGACGATCCGGTGGGCCGCGAGATCGGGTACGGCCGCACCCAGGCCTACGGCGCGGCGCTCCACAGCCTCGAGGGCGAGACCGGCGCCCATGTGGACGCCCTGCGGGAGGAGTTCCGCGCGGCCCTCGACCAGGCCGGCAGGCAAGAGGACGGGTTCGCCTCCGAGACCCTGCCGGCCGACGCCGCACGGCGCAGTACCATTGAGGCCGCCCGCGACCGGGTGCTCGCCCTGCGCCGCTCGGGCGAGATCGGCGACGACGCGTATTACGTCCTGGAGGAGGAGTTCGACTGGGCCGAGCTCAACGCGACGCCGCGCGCCGAGCGGTGAGGTTCAGGCGGAGAGCACCGTGCTCACGCGGGCTTCGATGGCGTCCCACACGGACACCGCCAGATCGGGGCCGCCCAGGCGCTTGATCGCCCGGATGCCGGTGGGAGACGTGACGTTGATCTCGGTGAGGTTGCCGTCGATCACGTCGATGCCGACGAGGATCAGGCCGCGCCGCCGCAACTCGGGACCGATGGCGGCGCAGATCTCCAGTTCACGCGGCGTCAGGTCGGAGGCCGCCGCTGCCCCGCCCCGCACCATGTTGGAGCGGATGTCGTTGAGGGCCGGCACCCGGTTGATGGCGCCCAGGGGTTCGCCGTCGACGAGGATGATGCGCTTGTCCCCCTCGGTGATGCGCGGCAGGAAGCGCTGCACCACCCATTGTTCGCGGAACGTCACCGAGAACAGATCGAACATCGAGCCGAAATTCGCGTCCTCCGGCAGCACCCGGAACACCGCCGCGCCGCCGTGGCCATGGAGCGGCTTCATCACGATGGCGCCGTGCTCGGCTCGGAACGCCTCGATCTCCGCCTTGTCGCGGGTGATGAGGGTCGGCGGCATCAGGGCGGGAAAATCGAGGACGAACAGCTTTTCGGGCGCGTTGCGCACTTCGGCCGGGTTGTTCACCACCAGGGTCGAGGCCGGCAGCCGCTCCAGCATGTGGGTCGCGGTGATGTAGGCCATGTCGAAGGGCGGGTCCTGGCGCATGAGCACCACGTCCACCTCCGACAGGTCCATGCGCTCGGGGACACCAAGGGTGGCGTGCGCACCCTCGACGTCCTGCACCGTCAGGGTTTCCACCCGTGCGGTCACCCGACCGCCCTGGAGGGACAGCCGGTCGGGTGTGTAGTGCAGGAGCCGGTGCCCTCGCGCCTGCGCTTCGAGCAGCAGGGCGAAGGTGGTGTCACCAGCGATACGAATTGCCCGGATGGAATCCATCTGGACCGCGACGGTCAGGGCCATGGCTCTCGAACTCCGGATCTCGAAAAGGGTGGAGAGCCGCCCCCGGACGCTACTTCTTGCCGCCGGTGCGCTTGTCGTAGTCGCCGATGGCGGCCTTGCACTCGGGCGACAGGCGGGCGCGGTTGCGATCCATGCAGGTCTCTGCGTCCTTGCTGTTGGGATCGACACCGGCGCAGAGGCGGAAATAGTCGTTCGCGCAGCCGAGCTGCAATCCCTGATCCTCGCGCTGGGCCTGGGCCGGACCGGCCGCCAGTACCATCAGGGCGAGCGGCGCGATCTTCAGGGCCGTCGAGAGGCTCAAGGGTCGTGACGTAACCACACGCATCCTGCGGTGTCCTTCGTTCGGGGAAAGATTGAAAGGGGCATATCGGGCCGCCCCGGCGCTTAGCAAGCGCGCGAAAGCCCACGCTTGTTCCCGTGCCTCGCGACATGGTCGGACGGCCGCAGTTGATGGCCCGGACAAAAAACCCCGCTCGCGCGAGCAAGCGGGGCCGAGTTCAAGGGAGGGATTGCCCGCCATGGGCGGCAAGGCTCATGCAAGCCATGCGCCACCCAATTTCCAAGCCATGCGGCATCCGAGCCACACCGGACGCCCGTGATGGAAAGGCGGCGTCGGTCGAGCCGTTCGACCGCTCTCGCCCCCGCCTTGGCAACAATCCGTTAACCACCCCGTGATGATCTCGGCCCACGAGAACGCCGATCGGACGACCCCGCAGGGTGTCTCCTCCTTCGGTCGAGACGGCACGGGGAGCCCGTGGCGCGCAAGAGCAACGGGACGGGATCGCAGCCGATGAACTTCGACAGGTCATCTTATACGGGGAGTCCCGAGCGTCCGACGGCCACCGTCGTGACCTTCCCGCGTGACGGACGCCGCCGCTTCCGACGCAGCGCCGACGCGGCGCAGGACCCGCGCGGGGCGATTCTGCTGTTCACCGGTATCCGCTACGAGCGTATGACCGAGGCCAGCACCCCGATCGGACCCGAGACTCCGGCCCCCCGCCTGCGTCGGCGCTCCTGAGGCGCGGCCTCGCGAGTCCCCGGCGACCGGACCCGACGATGGCGATGGCGATGCCGGCAGATCCTCTCTCCCGTCGCATCGCGACGATCACGGCGATCCTCGTGATCGTCACCGGCTGCGCCCAACAAGGCGATTTCGGTCGCCCGAAGCCGGGAGCCTGGAACAGCCTGATCGAGACCACCGGCACCCTGGCCGCGCGCGAGCGCGGGGAGCCGGCCTCGGCCTTTCCCTTCACGGATGACGAGATCACCCTGCGCGACCGGGCCTGGCGCTTCCTGATGCCGGCGGCGGGGCACGATGCCTTCACGGACGTCCTCGCCAACCTGACCCGCAGTCGCGTGCTGCCGCGATCCTGGCGCCCGGACGACCCGGCGGCGTACTACGCCACCCTCATGGATGGTCCGTTCCGCTCGCCCGTATCGCGCTATCACCGTCTGTCGGAGGATATCGGCATCGATGCGCGCCTGCTGCCGGTCTTCGCCGCCATCGCCGCGCGGGTGAACCAGGCCGACGCCCTCCGTCTGCGTAGCCTGCCCTTCGCCAAATCCCTGGACGACCGCGACGTGCGCCAGGCTGCCATGCGGGTGGCCGAGAACCGCTGCCTCG
Source organism: Methylobacterium sp. Leaf102 (assembly GCF_001422425.1). Lineage (NCBI taxonomy): Bacteria > Pseudomonadati > Pseudomonadota > Alphaproteobacteria > Hyphomicrobiales > Methylobacteriaceae > Methylobacterium > Methylobacterium sp. Leaf102. Next base: position 305,771 of record NZ_LMMX01000023.1, read on the forward strand.
TCGCCTGGGTCCGGACGGAGACGGACCTGCGGATCGCGCGCTACCGCTACGCCCTCGAACACCTCCTCGTCGCCGTTCCCTCGCCGGAGGCGGCCCTCGTCGAGCGGACCCTGCGGGCCCTGGAGGAGCGTCGTCCCCTCCTCGTGCCCCTGGTCCCACCGGCGACGGAGGAAAGCTGCGGCGGCTGGGAGGAGCGTGCGGTAGACGCTGCCCCCGCCCCGAGGCCCCTCGTCGTCAAGAACTGAGGACCGAGTCGAAGGTGCGTCGTCCCGTGCGACGCCTCGGCCAGACCGATCCGGATCCGAACACACGTCCAAGTCGGATTCTCCACGATCCCTGGGCGGGGAGGACAGTATGGGGCGTTTGCAACCTGCCGAACCGTTGGGCGGCATTGACGGTCTCGGGCGAGGGTCGACGCACGCCGAAGCGCCGGACGCAGGGAGATAGTGGCGTGCGCTCGCGTGGCTGACGTTTACGGTGATCGCCGCCCTTGTCGTGGTCGGCCGCCCCGATCTCAGGATCGACGATGCGTACATCACGCTCCACAACGCCCGAACGCTGCTCGCCGGCGGCGCGGACCCGGCCTATGCCGGTTCCACGGCGCTGACGGGGGCGACGAGCGCCGTCCATCTCTTGGCGATCGCGGGTCTCGGGCTTCTTCTTCCGCTGGAGACCGCGACCGATCTCGTCGGTCTCCTTGCCATTCTGCTCTACGTGGCCGGCCTCGACCGTATGGCCGTGCAGGCGGGATGCAGCCGTGTGGTGCTGATCTGCCTCGGACTCCTGGCCGGATACCAGACGCTGCACCTTGTCAACGGCCTTGAAACCGGGCTTGCGGCGGCAGCCATCGCCTGGAGCCTCGTTCTACGCGACGCGCGGTGGCTGCCCGTGCTGTGCGGAACTCTGCCCTTCCTCCGGCCGGAACTCGCGTTGCTGGCCCTGCCCCTCCTCGTCCGGCAGTGCTGGCTGGTGCGTGGGGCACCCTCGCAGGTGCTGCGGATCACGGCCCTCGCGGCCGCAGCGGCGATCCCCTGGGTGGCGTTCTCATGGATGATGACCGGCAGTCTCGTCCCGGCGACGGGCGGCGCGAAGATCGCGTTCTTCGCGGAGGCGCCCCTCCCCCTCGCCGACAAGCTCATGATCGCGTCCTCGGCGATCCTGCACTCCGCGCTCCTGATCGTCGCCATCGGCGGCATCGGGTTGTGGCGCAGGCGGGCGGGATGGTGTGGAGCCATATTCCTTCTCGCCTGGCTCGGGTCCGCGACCTGGGTTTTCCCCGGCGGCCTGTCGCACAATTACTGCCGGTATCTGGCGGAAGCGGTGCCGGTCCTGCTCTTCGGTGCGGCCGGCTTGCTCACAGCCGAGCGGCGACGGGTGGCCTGCGTCGCGGTGTTGTGCCTCGTGGGCCTGCAGGCGAGGACCCTTCAGGCAGCTTGGGAAACGCAGCGGATGGCGCAGGCTCGCGAAGCGATGGTGGCCACCCTGCGCGCGACGGTCCCGGCGAACGCGCGCGTGGCGGTGCATGACGCGGGTTACGTGGCCTGGCGCCTGCCCGAACTCCGCCTGACCGATGTCGTCGGCCTGAAAACGCCGTCCAGTGCGCTCGCGTTCGTGCGTCATCCTGTCCGGAACGAGGATCGGGGACCCGCCCTCGCGGCGATCCTCGCATCCTCCGGAGCCGAGTATTTCGTCTGCCTGATAGGTGATCCGTTCTGGTCGACCCTCGCCACCGACCTCGCACGCGTCGGTCAGTCGATGGAACCCCTCGGGCAAGGCGGAGCGTACACCGTCTTCCGCCTCGGAGTGCTGCCGGCGGCGCCCCCTTGACGGGCTTTCAGAGCGCCTCACAAAACGCCCGATCACCGCCGGTTCTCACCCTGAGTCCGACAGCGCAGCGGGAGTTTTGTGAGAGACACTCAGCCTCCGGCCTTGTCCTCGGCGGGCACGTCCACCGTGCAGGACACGGCCTGCACCGCCGTGTTGGCCGCCGGCCTCTGGCTCGGCAGGGCGGCAATCACCCGCACCACCACATAACCCTTGGCGTCCGGCGCCACGATGCGGACGTCACGGGTGACGTCGTTCTCGTCGGCGTTGGCGAGCGCCTCGTCGTACTGGGCACGGGTGAGCACCACGAGATCGAGGGCACCGCGCACGGCCGCCTGGTCGGTGACCGCGTAGAAGGCGCCGCGCCGGCCGTGGACGGCGAGGGACAGCATCAGCGGCCCCGTGCGGGCAGAGACCCGCATGGGGCCATCGGCGAGATCGTAGGCGCAGATGCCGACCGCCACGGCCGGATCGGGAATGGGCAGCCACGCCTCGGGGGGCGAGGGGGTGTCGCCGGTGGCCAGCGTGTAGACCGGCATGGCGTGATCGAGTGTCTCGCCCGTGCGTGCCCGCGATAGGGCATCGGCTTCCGACAGGCGGGGGATCAGGAGGACGGCACCGATATGGACGAGCCCCGCCAGCACGAGACCCGTGGCGGTGGCGAGGAGGAAGCGGCCGCGGGGCGTCATGCGGCGCATCCCGTGCGGGTGATGGCCGGCAGGGACGTGCGATCGAGGGTCCCGGCGCTCGCGGCCACGGGCGTGTCGTAGAGGCGCAGTGCGAGACGCACCGGCCCGCTGGCACGCGGCATCGCCAGCCAGTTGCCCGCCTGGACCTCGGGCGAGAGGGTGATGACGAAGCGCCCGTCGCGGTCGCGTAGGATCTCCGTCGAGGTGTAGCCCTCGCGTACGATGGTGCGGGCGGGATCGCGTGGGCCGCGCCCGGCGACCGTCACGGTCCAGGCCCGGGCGGGCGGTGTGATGCCCGCGATGCTGTAGGTACAGGTGGCGTCCAGGGTCTGCCCCTCGTCGTCCTGGGCGGCGGTGAGCAGCATCCCTTCGCCGACCGCCAGGGGAATCTCGCCCCGGCGGGCGTTCACGGCCCGGGCATAGGGATCGGCCCCCACGGAACCGGTGCGGGGCCACGCCGTCCATGCGCCGACGGCGACGCCCCCGAACGGGTACCCGCCCCGGGTGGCGTAATCGGCGGTGGCGAGCCCGATCCCTGCCCCGAGGGCGAGGGCGTAGAGGACGAGGCTGACGGTGGAGGCTCGGCGTACGCCGTCACGCGCCACGGCGGCGATACGCGCGCCGATGGTCCGCACACCGGCGTTTCCGGCCTCCGGGCGGGCGGGCGCGACCATGTCGGCGGCTTTCATCGAACCTGAGCTCTCACGCTTACGGAGTGGCGATGCGGCCGAATGCCGGGCGTGTCCCGTCGGCCACGTTGCCGGCCGCGCGCGGGGACGCGCCGCTGGCCTCGACGGTGCGGAACAGGCCGTTGACGCCGCCGATGACCTCGAAGGAACGCCGCGACAGCTTGCCGGCGGCGCTGGCCGCCGGATTGATCGGGGCGGCAGTCGGTGTCTGGGCCACGGCGCGCCCGACCTCCTTGAGGCCCGGCATCGGCTTCAGTTCGATACCCTGGTGGGCGATCTCCATCACATCGTGCCAGGCCATGGCGGGGAGCGAGCCGCCGGTCATCTTGTTGGTGGAGGTGTGGTCGTCGTTTCCGAACCAGACCGAGCCGACATAGTTGCCCGTGTAGGCGACGAACCAGGCATCGCGATACGCGTTCGTGGTACCGGACTTGCCCGCGACCTTGATGCCCTCGAGCTGGGCGCGCTTGCCGGTGCCCTCCTCCACCACCTTGGTGAGCATGTAGTTCATGTCGGCGACCACCTGGGTCGAGAGCACCTGCTCGACCGCCTCGTCGGCGTGGCGGTAGATCACCTCGCCGGACGAGTTCTTCACCTCCATGGCGGCGTAGGGCTTGGCCTTGCGCCCGCCGTTGGCGAACACCGCGTAGGCGGCGGCCTGATCGATCACGTTGACCTCGGCCGAGCCGATGGGCAGGGACACCGAGTTCGTCGGCAGCGGCGTCGTGATGCCCATGCGGTGGGCGGTCTCGACGATCTTGACCCGGCCGGCGGTGGCGGCCGCGAAATCCCCCTTGATGCCCATGCCCTTGCCGATGGCGATGGAGATCTGGATCGGGATGGTGTTGATGGATTTGGCCACCGCCACCGTGAGGTTGGTCGGGCCGGAGAACGAGCGGCCGTAATTCTGCGGGCACCAGTCGCCGAGGCAGACCGGGCGGTCGACGACCCGGGTGTCGGGCCGGTACAGGCCGGACGCGAGGCCTGCGGCGTAGACGTAGGGCTTGAACGAGGAGCCCGGCTGGCGCAGGGCGTCGGTGGCGCGGTTGAACTGGCTCTCGCCGTAATCGGCCCCGCCCACCATGGCACGCAGCGCGCCATCCGGGTCGAGGATCACCATGGCGGCCTCGTCGACGTCGTACTGATCGCCGTAGCGGCGCAGGGTGTTCTGCACCACCTCGTCGGCGCGCTTCTGGATCGTGAGGTCCAGCGGCGTCTTGACCGTGAGCACGCGGTCGCTGCGGAAGCGGCCCGCATCGGCCATGCCCTTGATCTCGCCGAACGCCCAGTCGAGGTAGTAGTCCGCCGTGATGTCGCGGGTGCGGGTCACCGGAGTGGCCGGGTTGCGCAGGGCCGTCTGGATCTGGCCCTCCGTGACGAAGCCGGCCTCGACCATGTTGTGCAGCACGTCGACGGCGCGGGCGCGGGCGGCGGGCAGGTTGACGTGGGGCGCATACTTCGTCGGCGCCTTGAACAGACCGGCCAGCATGGCGGCTTCGGCGAGGGAGATGTCCTTGAGCGGCTTGCCGAAATAGTAGTCGGCGGCCGCCACGGCGCCGAAGGTGCCGCCACCCATATAGGCGCGGTCGAGATAGAGCTTCAGGATTTCGTTCTTGGTGAGGTGGCTTTCCAGCCACAGGGCGAGGAAGGCCTCGTTGATCTTGCGCTCGAGGGAGCGCTCGTTCGTCAGGAACAGGTTCTTGGCGAGCTGCTGCGTGATGGACGAGCCGCCCTGCGTGTTGCCGCCGCCGCGCGAATTCGAAACCAGCGCGCGCGCCGTGCCGATGGGGTCGATGCCCCAATGCTCGTAGAAGCGCCGGTCCTCCGTCGAGACCAGGGCCTTGATCATGATATCGGGGAAGTCGTCGAGCTTCAGCGAATCGTCGTGCTTGATCCCGCGCCGTCCCACCTCGGCGCCGTAGCGGTCTAGGAAGGTGACGGCGAGATCCTGGGTCTTGAGCCAGTTGTCGCTGGTCTGGTTGAAAGCGGATTGCGCCAGCGCCAGCATCAACACCGCGCCGCCGGTGCCGAGCGTCATCGCCTCGCTGGTCAGGTCGAGGACACCGCGCTTCCAGCCCCGCACGGCGAAGACGTTCATACGCTCCTGGAAACGCTCGTAGGTCTCGCCGGCCGAGCGGCCGCTGTCGTAGAGACCCGCGTTCACCCAGGCGTCGAAGGCCAGGGCCGCACGCTTGAACCGCGTCGTCAGGGAAGTGGCGTTGGGCAAGCGCACGATCTGTTCTTCACGTCCCTGGAGGGCAGCCCGATCCGGTCCGCACCGCGGCATTCAGTCTATCAAGCCGCGCATCGGTTCGCGAGACACCCGATACCATGCGCAACGCACCGGCGGCATGGCACGTCGCCGCGCGCACCGGCTCAAGATCGTATTAACCTTGACGCGGGAATGGGGCGCGCCGGTGGCGCTTGCTCATTGGGACGCGTTGCGGCAAGGGAACCCTTCGCCCGTCCCACCGCACATCCTGACCTTGGGGTTCCCGAATGCGGGATCGCACGCCCGCACGCCCGTCCGGGCCGCCGGCTTCCACCGAACCGTTCTGGCGCACCAAGACGCTGGATATGATGACGCCCGCCGAGTGGGAGAGCTTGTGCGACGGTTGCGGCCGTTGCTGCCTCCTGAAGCTCGAGGACGAGGACACGGGCGAGGTCTACCATACGGATGTGGGCTGCACCTTGCTCGACGGGCACGGTTGCCATTGCCGTGATTATCCCCGCCGGCAGAAGCGGGTGCCGGATTGCGTGCGCCTGACGCCGGAGGCCGTACGGACGATCCCGTGGCTGCCGCCGACCTGTGGGTACCGCCTCGTGCGCGACGGCGAGGACCTGCCCGACTGGCATCCCCTGGTGAGCGGCCGGGCAGCCAGCGTCCACGAGGCCGGCATCTCCATCCGCGGTCGCGTGTCGGGCAACGAGGAGGAGTTCACCGCCGACGAACTCCTGGACCGCATCGTGACCTGGCCGGCCCGCACGCCCGAGACCGAAGACCCCGAAGACTGAGTTTTTACGCGGTTTCTCGGCTTCGCCAAGCTTCAGGGCGCCAGGGTGAAGCGATCGACGTCGCGCAGGAGTTCGAGGACCGCGCGGGCGCCGTGATCGAGGGCGGCGTGTCCCGCCTCGGCCGTCCCGAGGCGCGCATCGCCGATGGCCCCGGCCGGGTTGAGATCCCCCGCCTTCCAGGCAAAGGCCGCCGGGCGCCCGGCTCGGAGGTGCGTGAACGCCTGCTCCATCTCGAGGGTGCGCGGTGTGAAGTCGGCGATGCGGTCGATCCGCACGCGGTCGGGGCAGAGCGCCAGCATCAGGGCGGTCTCGATGCCCCCGCCATGGATGCCGTGCCGGATCTCGGCTTCGGGAAACAGGCCCTTGGGATAGCCGAAGCGGCTCCAGGCGGTGGTGACGGCGACCATGTCGAGGCGGGCGCGCAGGTCGGCGGCCACGAGATCGATGAGGCCGCTGTTGCCGCCATGCGCGGTGACGAGGACGAGCTTGGTGCAGCCGGCCCGGTGAATCCCGGTGCCGATCTCGCCCCATGCACCGAGCGCCGTCGCGCTCGTGAGGCTCAGGGTCCCCGGAAACGCGTCGTGCTCGTCGGACTTCCCGATGGCCTGCACGGGCAGGACGAGGACGTCGAGATCATCGGCCGGCAGGGCCATGAGTCGGGCGAGGTAGCCCTCGGCGATGTCGAGATCGGTGGAGAGGGGGAGGTGCGGGCCATGCTGCTCGATGGCGGCCACGGGCAGCACGGCGATGGTGCGGCACATATCTCGATGCCGAAACTCATCGGTCGTCAAAGCGGACCATGGACGAATGGACATCTGGCTGGTCTCCTCGGTCTCATTCCTCCGCCGAAAAGCGGGCTGAACCGGCAAGATCCTCAGTACAGTAACGAACCCTTATGGTCGCGTGACCTAAGGTTAATGGAAACGACGCCACGACCGGTCCTGCATGAGCCCGACATCTCGCACGCGCAATCCCGGACCGGCCAAAGATCGGTCGAGTCCGGAGCGAAACGCCCGACGCCAGAGATTCGGCGCACTCATCGATGCACCTGCCGATACGGAACGGTTGCTGCAGGAGATCGCTCGCCTGCGTGCGATGCTCGACACCAATTCGGACTGGATCTGGGAGGTGGATGCCCAGGGGCGCTACACCTACGCCTCGCGTCATTCCCTGGTGCTTCTCGGCTACGAGCCGCACGAGATCATTGGCCGGACGCCGTTCGACTTCATGCCGCCGGACGAGGCCGAGCGGGTGGGGAGTGCCTTCGCCGAGATCGTGCGCGAGAAGCGCTCCTTCGCCGGACTGATCAACCATAACCGCCACCGGGACGGCCGCATCGTCGTCCTCGAGACGAGCGGCGTGCCGCTCTTTGACGCCGACGGCGTGCTGCAGGGGTATCGGGGGATCGACCGGGACGTCACCACCCAGGAAACGGAGCGGACGCGATTGCATCACCTCGCCCGCCGGGACGACCTGACGGGGCTCGGCAACCGGTTGGCCCTGCGCGAGCGGTTGAGCGAGGCCATGACAGAGCCGGCGACGGACTTTGCCGTGATCCTGTTCGACCTCGACCATTTCAAGCCGATCAACGACACCCTCGGTCACGCCGCGGGCGACCTGCTGCTGACCCTGCTCGCCGGCCGAATCGCCTGCTTGGCTGCACCGGCGCGGATGTTCCGCCTCGGCGGGGACGAGTTCGTCATCGTCGCGCCGGACGGGGCACTGGCCACTACCATCGTCGAGCGCGCCCTAGCGGGCCTCGCACAGCCGTTCGAGGTGTACGGAGCCTCGGTGCGGATCGCGGCCAGTTTCGGCATCGCCACCTGTCCACCGAACGCAGAAAGCCCGGAGGAGGTTCTGGCCCGGGCCGATACGGCCCTGTACGAAGCGAAGGCCCGGCGCCCGGCTCCCAAGGCTGAGCACCACTTCACCGGGACGTAGACAGCGCCAGCGAGACTGGTGCGGCTCGCCTCAGCGTGTCCGGCGCATGAGCCACCCGGTGGCGAAAGCAGCGGCGGCGACCACCAGCAGCGTGGTGTTCCGGTTGTCGTCGGCTCGGGCTGCGATATCCCGGCCCCGCCGCACCGCTTCGTCACGGTAGCCGCGTCCGCGCTCCCGCAGATCCTCGGCACGATCCTGGACCTCGCTCGCCACGGCCCGACCCCGGCTGCGGGCCTCGTCGATGAACTGCGTGCCGTCGCGATGCAGGCCGTCCGCGGTCTCGCGAGCCCGGCCATACCCGTGCTGGAGCGTCCCGGCGACCTGATCCACAGCGCCGTCGATTTGCTGACGCGGACGCCCGGTCACGGCGCCCAGGGCCGTCCGGCCGCGCCCACGCAGGTTGCGCAGGCCGCCCTCGAATTGATCTCTGTTCATTCCGGTTCCTCTCTGCCGCAGCGGACCCGATGTCCGCGGCGCTGAATGCCCCGAGCCAAGCACGGCCCGCCGATGGGGCTCCGGTCAGATTTTCTTCACGGCATCGGCCGCGCTCTGGGCCGCGTTCTTGATGCCGTCCTTGGCATCGCCGACGGTCTTCTGCGCTTCGCCCTTCAGTTCCTGGGCCTTGCCCTCGGCCTGAAGCTTTTCGTTGCCGGTGACGGAACCGACGCCCTGCTTGATGTTGCCGACGGCCTCGTTGGCCAGACCCTTGATCTTGTCCGTCGTGCTGCTCATCGAACTCTCCGTGAATGGGCCAGGATCTGGGCCGACGACCAGGGAGGCGACCGTCTGCCACAGGCCAAGCGCAACCGTGCAGCACCCAAGAATGTTCCGGTCCGGCCCACCTCGGCGGCTCAGCTCCCCGTCGATTGCTGCAGCGCACGCTTAGTCCTTTGCATCGCAAGATCACCGTCCGGTATCGCTATTCAGTCATGGCTATCTCAAATTTTTTACATGGGTATCGAAAAAAATTTACAGAAGAGCGCAAGATGGCGTCACGGCGAAGCTGCTTGAATTCAAAATAATTGCGGTTAGAACCGTGCGGCATTACCAAAAGTTGATCCAAGGACAACGCCATGACCGCGCGCACCGCTGCGCCCGTCCCAGGTGGGACCGCCTACGCCGCCTCTCCGACGATCGCCGCCCCCCCGTTCGGCCGCTGGGGCCAGCTCGTGATCGGCGTCATCTGCATGGTGATGATCGCCAACCTCCAGTACGGCTGGACGTTCTTCGTCCCCGACATCCAGAAGAAGTTCNCGCTGGGGCCAGCTCGTGATCGGCGTCATCTGCATGGTGATGATCGCCAACCTCCAGTACGGCTGGACGTTCTTCGTCCCCGACATCCAGAAGAAGTTCGGCTTCGACCGCGCCGCGATCCAGTGGGCCTTCACCCTGTTCGTGCTGTTCGAGACCTGGCTCGTGCCCGTCGAGGGCTGGTTCGTCGACAAGTACGGCCCGCGCGTCGTGGTCCTGTTCGGCGGCCTGCTCTGCGGCATCGGCTGGGTGATCAACTCCTACGCCGAGACCCTGAACATGTTCTACCTCGGCCAGGTGGTGGCCGGCATCGGTGCGGGCGCCGTCTACGGCACCTGCGTCGGCTCGGCCCTGAAGTGGTTCCCGGACAAGCGCGGTCTGGCCGCCGGCATCACCGCCGCCGGTCCGGCTCGGCTCCNTGCGGCATCGGCTGGGTGATCAACTCCTACGCCGAGACCCTGAACATGTTCTACCTCGGCCAGGTGGTGGCCGGCATCGGTGCGGGCGCCGTCTACGGCACCTGCGTCGGCTCGGCCCTGAAGTGGTTCCCGGACAAGCGSGGTCTGGCCGCCGGCATCAYCGCCGCCGGCTTCGGCGCCGGCTCGGCCCTCACCGTCGCGCCGATCCAGTGGATGATCGCCGAGAACGGCTTCCAATCCGCGTTCTTCAGCTTCGGCATCGGCCAGGGCCTCATCGTCATGGTGCTGTCGGCGTTCCTGGTCTCCCCGAAGAAGGGGCAGGTCGCAGAGGCGGCGAGCAATGCCAGCGTCGCCCAGACCCGGCGCAACTTCACCCCCGGCGAGGTCGCCCGCCAGCCGATCTTCTGGCTGATGTACTTCATGTTCGTCATCGTGGGCGCCGGCGGCCTGATGATCACCGCCAACCTCAAGCCCATCGCGGCCGATATCNCGCCAGCCGATCTTCTGGCTGATGTACTTCATGTTCGTCATCGTGGGCGCCGGCGGCCTGATGATCACCGCCAACCTCAAGCCCATCGCGGCCGATATCGGCGTCGACAAGGTGCCCGTCACGATCATGGGCATCACCATGGTGGCCATCACCTTCGCGGCCACCATCGACCGGGTGCTCAACGGCCTGACCCGCCCGTTCTTCGGCTGGGTGTCGGACAAGATCGGCCGCGAGAACACCATGTTCATCGCCTTCGCCATGGAAGGCTTCGGCATCTACATGCTCTACCTCTGGGGTCACGACCCCCTGTGGTTCGTGCTGCTCTCGGGGTTCGTGTTCTTCGCCTGGGGTGAGATCTACTCGCTGTTCCCCTCGACCTGCACCGACACCTTCGGCACCAAGTTCGCCGCCACCAATGCCGGCCTGCTCTACACCGCCAAGGGCACGGCGGCCCTGCTGGTGCCGGTGGCTTCCTCGTGCGTCCGTTCGGTGCCCTGGTGTTCGGCCGTCTCGGNGCTGTTCCCCTCGACCTGCACCGACACCTTCGGCACCAAGTTCGCCGCCACCAATGCCGGCCTGCTCTACACCGCCAAGGGCACGGCGGCCCTGCTGGTCCCCGCCGCCAACTATCTCCAGCAGAGTTCGGCGAGCTGGGACGGGGTGTTCCTGGTCGCCGCCGGCGCCAACATCCTCGCCTCGCTGCTGGCCATCGCCGTGCTGAAGCCCTGGCGTGCGCGCTATATCGCCCGGAACGCCTGAAACCATGGCGCGCTGGCTTCGCTACACCCATGGCGGTCGAGACGGCTTCGGCCGCCTCGACGGGGAGAGCATCACCGTCTACGAGGGCGATCTCTTCTCCACTCCGACTCCCACGGGCGAGACTCTGCCGCTCGCCGACGTCACCCTCGACCTTCCCTGCCGGCCGTCGAAGCTCATCGCCCTGTGGAACAATTTTCACGCGGCGGCCGAGAAGCAGGGGCTGGAGCGGCCGGAGGCTCCCCTGTTCTTCGTCAAGCCGCCCAACACCTACCGGGCGAGCGGGCAGGCCGTGACGATCCCGGACGGCCTCGGCCGCATCCTGTTCGAGGGCGAGCTCGGCATCGTCATCGGCCGGCGCGGACGCGATCTCAGCCCTGAGGCGGCGGCCGAGCACATCTTCGGCTACACCTGCGTGAACGACGTGACGGCGCTGGAAGTGCTCAAGGCCGATCCGAGCTTCGTGCAATGGACCCGCTCGAAGGGTTTCGACGGGTTCGGTCCGTTCGGCCCGGTCATCGCCACCGGCCTCGACCCGGACGCCCTCTCCGTCGCCGTCCGGATCAATGGGCGCGAGCGCCAGCGCTACCCGCTCGCCGACATGATCTTCAAGCCGCGGGAGATCGTCGCCCTGGTCTCGCGGGGCATGACCCTGGAGCCCGGCGATCTCATCGCCTGCGGAACCTCCAACGGTGCGGGTCCGATCCCGAAGGGCGCCACCGTCGAAGTTGACATCGAGGGCATCGGCGTACTGTCGAACGCATTCGCGTGACGGATTTGACGAACACGAATCTGAGGACACCCACATGAGCATCGCCATTGTCGGCGCCGGCGCCATCGGCGGATTCCTGGGCGTACGCCTCGCCAACGCGGGGGAGAACGTCACCTTCATCGCGCGCGGCGCCAACCTCGACGCCATCAAGACCAACGGGATGCGCCTGATCGAGGAGAACGGCTCCGAGATCCACGTGAAGAACCTATCGGCCACGAAATCCATGGACGAGGCCGGCGTGCACGACATCGTGCTGCTGACCGTCAAGGCGCATCAGGTCGGCCCCATCGCCGCCGATCTGCACCACCTCATCGGACCCGAGACCATGGTGGTGACCATGCAGAACGGAATCCCGTGGTGGTACTTTTCCGGCGGCCACGGCGGGGACCTGACCGGCACCCACCTGGAGACGGCCGATCCGGGCGGCCTCATCGCCCAGCACCTCGATCCGAAGCACGTCATCGGTTCCGTGGTCTATCCGGCCGCAATCCTGACGGAGCCCGGCGTGGTGCAGGTGATCGAGGGCCACCGCTTCGGTCTCGGCGAACTCGACGGCACCATGAGCCCGCGGGTCCAGTCCCTGGCCCAACGCCTCATCAAGGCCGGCTTCCGCGCGCCCGTCACCTCCGACATCCGGGCGGAGATCTGGCTCAAGCTTTGGGGCAACCTCAGCTTCAACCCGATCTCGGCGCTCAGCCACGCCACCCTCGTGGACATCTGCCAGTTCCCCGAGACCCGGGCACTTGCCACCGACATGATGCGCGAAGCGGAAGCGATCGCGGGCAAGCTCGGCATCACGTTCAAGCTCGGCATCGAGAAGCGCATCGCCGGAGCCGAGAAGGTCGGCGCCCACAAGACCTCGATGCTGCAGGACGTCGAGGCGGGCCGACCCATCGAACTCGAGGCGCTGGTCGGATCGATCATCGAGCTCGGGCGCCTGACCGACACCCCGACCCCGCATATCGGCACCGTCTACGCCCTGATGCGCCTGCTCGCGCAGAGTTTGGACCGGGCGCAGGGACGCCTGTCCATCACGGCCGCCTGAATTTTTCGAGCGATTTCAAGGACACATCTTCCATGGCCGAGAACGCCACCACCCTCCACGCCTTGATCCAGGCCGGCGCCGACGATGCCACCGCCCTGTCGAGCCCCGGCGGCGTGCCCCTGACTTTCGGTGCCCTGCGCGCCTTGACCACGCGCACCATCGCGGCCCTGAACGCCCAGGGCATCGGCCGGGGCGACCGCGTCGGCATCGTCCTCGACAACGGTCCCGAGATGGCCGCCGCCTTCATCGCCATCGCGGCGGGCGCCACCTCGGCACCGCTCAACCCGAGCTACAAGGCGGACGAGTTCACGTTCTACCTCTCCGACCTCGACGCCCGGCTGCTGGTGGTCGCCGAAGGCTCCGAGACGCCGGCCGTGGCCGTCGCCGAGAAGCTCGGCGTGCCGGTGGTGCGCCTGCGCCCGACCCCGGAAGCAGGGGCCGGCTCCTTCACCCTGGCGTTCTCGGGTGAAGCCGTCGCGCCCGCCGCCAACGGTGGCCCGGCGCAGCCCGACGACATCGCCCTGGTGCTCCACACCTCCGGCACCACGTCGCGCCCCAAGATCGTGCCGTTGAAGCAGTCCAACGTCTGCGCCTCGGCCCGCAACATCCGGCAGGCGGTGGCCTTCACGGCGGGGGATCGCGGCCTCAACATCATGCCGCTGTTCCACATCCACGGGCTCATCGCGGGTATCCTGGCGCCGCTCTCGGCCGGCGGTCAGGTTTCCTGCACCCCGGGCTTCAACGCCCTGAAGTTCTTCGGCTGGATGGGTGAGGTCCGCCCGACCTGGTACACGGCGGTGCCGACCATGCATCAGGCGATCCTCGGCCGTGCCTCCCGCAACCGGGAGGTCATCGAGGCGAACCCGCTGCGGTTCATCCGCTCGTCCTCGTCCTCCATGCCGCCGCAGGTGATGAAAGAGATCGAGGACACCTTCGGCGCCCCCCTGATCGAGGCCTACGGCATGACCGAGGCCGCCCACCAGATGGCCTCGAACCCCCTGCCCCCGAAGCCGCATTACGCCGGCTCGGTCGGCCTCGCCGCCGGCCCCGAGATCGCCATCGTGGACGAGGACGGCGAGCCGCTTCCCGCCGGCGAAATCGGCGAGATCGTCATCCGGGGCGACAACGTGATGGCGGGCTACGAGAACAACGACAAGGCCAACGCCGAGGCCTTCACGAAGCAGGGCTGGTTCCGCACGGGCGACCAGGGCTCGCTCACCCCGGAAGGCTACCTCTCGCTCACCGGACGCCTCAAGGAGATCATCAACCGGGGCGGCGAGAAGATCTCGCCGCGCGAGGTCGACGAGATCCTCATGGACCATCCGGCCGTGTCGCAATGCGTGACCTTCGCCATGCCGCACGACAAGCTCGGCGAGGATGTCGCAGCCGCCATCGTCCTGCGCGAAGGCCAGACGCTGGCGGAAAAGGATCTGCGGGGCTTCGCCCTCGAACGTCTGGCGGCCTTCAAGGTGCCGGCCAAGATCCTCATCCTGGACGAGATCCCCAAGGGTGCGACCGGCAAGCTCCAGCGCATCGGCCTGGCGCAGAAGCTCGGGCTCGTGTGAGCCCGCCCTTCCCGGGCTGAAGCCTCAGGCGGCGGGCGGCACCTTCTCGGGTGCCGGCCCCGGCCGGGCACGGCCGAAATCGGCTTCGGCCGTCTCCTGGCCCATGGCGACGATGCCCTTTCGGATGGTGCGGGTGCGGGTGAACAGCTCGTGCAGGGCGTCGCCGTCGCCCCAGCGGATGGCGCGGGCGAGCGCGGCGAGATCCTCGTTGAACCGCCCAAGCATCTCCAGCACCGCGTCCTTGTTGGTCAGGAACACGTCCCGCCACATGGTCGGATCGGAGGCTGCGATGCGGGTGAAATCGCGGAACCCGCCGGCCGAGAACTTGATCACCTCGGATTGCGTCACGGCCTCGAGGTCGGCGGCCGTGCCGACGATGTTGTAGGCGATGAGGTGCGGCACGTGGCTGGTGATGGCGAGCACGAGGTCGTGGTGCTCGGGCGTCATGGACTCGACGATGGCGCCGAGCCCTTCCCAGAAGGCCTGAACCCGCGCGGTGGCGGCCGGGTCGGTGTCCTCGGCGGGGGTGAGGATGCACCAGCGCCCGGAGAACAGGGTCGAGAATCCGGCATCGGGGCCGGAATACTCGGTGCCCGCCACCGGATGGGCCGGCACGAAGGCGACGCCCTCGGGAATGTGCGGCGCCACGGCCGCGACCACCGAGGCCTTCACGGACCCGACATCGGACACGATGGCACCGGGCTTCAGAGCGCCGCCCATGGCCTCGGCCACGGCCCCGACAGCGCCCACCGGCACGCACAGGATCACGAGGTCCGCCCCCGTCACGCCGGCCGCGACGTCGTCCGTGGCCGTATCGGCGAGGCCGAGGGCCCGAACGCGCTCCAGCACGCCCGGATTGCCGTCGATGGCCACGATGGTCCGGGCGAGGCCGTACTGGCGTGCGCCCCGGGCGATGGACGAGCCGATCAGCCCGAGCCCCACGATGGCGAGGGTGTCGACGACGGGTGTGGCGAGCTCAGGCACGTGGGGCGGCCCCGAGGAAGTCGGTGAGCGCGGCGAGGAAGGCCGCGTTGGCCTCGGCGCTGCCGACGGTCACGCGCAGGGCATGGGGCAGGCCGTAGGACGAGACCCGCCGGGTGATGATCCCCCGGGCGGTCAGGAACGCGTCGGCCTCCGCCGCCGAGCGGCCGGCTTCATCGGGGAAGTGCACCAGCACGAAGTTGGCGACGCTCGGCGTCACGGTGAGTCCCAGGGTTGTCACACCCTCGACGAGCCGGGCGAGCCACGTGTCGTTGTGGGCGATCGCCCCCGCCACGTGCACCTCGTCGGCGATGGCCGCCGCCCCCGCGGCGATGCCGGGGCCGGACAGGTTGAACGGCCCGCGGATGCGGTTGACCGCGTCGGCGACCTCGCCCGGGGCGACCATCCAGCCGATGCGCAAGGCGGCCAGACCGTGGATCTTCGAGAAGGTCCGAGTCATCACCACGTTCTGGGATTCGAGCACGAGGTCGAGGCCGGCGCTGTAATCGTTGGCGCGGACATACTCGGCATAGGCCCCGTCGAGGACGAGAAGCACGTGCGGCGGCAGGCCCGCGTGCAGGCGACGGACCTCGTCGAACGGCAGGTAGGTGCCGGTCGGGTTGTTGGGGTTGGCGAGGTAGACGATCTTCGTGCGCGAGGTGACGGCGCCCAGCATCGCGTCGACATCGGCCGTGAGGTCGCGCTCCGGCACCACGACGGGCGTGGCGCCGGCGGCCAGGATGGCGATGCGGTAGACGAGGAAGCCGTGGGCGCAGAAGATCCCCTCGTCGCCCGGCCCCAGATAGGCGTAGGCGAGGAAGGACAGGAGTTCGTCCGACCCGGCGCCGCAGACGATGCGGGCGGGATCGAGGCCGTAGCGCCGGCCGATGGCCTCGCGCAGGCGCGCCGAGGTGCCGTCCGGATAGAGTTCGAGCTTGCCCGACGCTTCCCGCAGGGCGGCCAGGGCCAGCGGGCTCGGCCCCAGGGGCGTTTCGTTGGACGAGAGCTTGTGGATCTTGTGCGCCCCCGGCACGCCGCTCTTGCCAGGCACATAGGCCTCGATGGCGAGGACGCCCGGGCGGGGCACCGGGCGGGTGGAGATGGGGGTCTCGGGGGACAGGGCGGAGGACATGGAACGGGCCGGGGTGATCGCGAGGGGCACCGTCTAACAAAGCTTGCCGGGCTTGACGAGGCGAGGCCGCGGTTCAGCGGCCCTTGCGCAGGGGTCGGACGAAGCCGGGGCCGCCCGGGGTGAAGCCCGTGGCGCGGCAGAAATCGGCAAGGTCGGCGGAGTCGGCCGACGCTACGACCTGAAGGGTGTCGCACTCGGCCATGCGGGCGGCCTGCGAAGCGGCCTTGAGCAGGAGCCGTCCGATGCCGCGCCGGCGCTGCTCGGCTCCCACGAACAGGGTGGTGATCTGGGCGACGGGACGGGCCTCGGCGACGCTCCGGTACCAGTGCAGCACCACGAGGCCGCTCGGCGGCCCCCATTCCTGTGCGACGAGCGCGACACTCGGCCCGGTCCGTATCGCTTCCAGGCGCTCGGCCAGGGCTTCGGCCGGCATCGCAAGCCCGATCTCGGCGAGCAGCACGGCGAGGCCGGGCGCATCGGCGGCGCTCGCGGCACGGATCTCGAGGCCGTAGCGGCTAGCCAAGATGCGATCCGGTTACAGGATGGGGTTCGTTTGTCGGTCCGCCGGCTCGTGCCTCCGCCCAGGCCCGGTCGCGCTCGCCCTGCGCGGTCCGGATTGCGGCGCTCTGCCGTTCCTGCTCGGCATGAAGCGCCCGCAGGCGCCGGGCCTCCCGCGCCGCCAGCTTGCGCCGACGCGCCTCGGCGGCACGCTTCTGGGCCTGCAACTCCTCCACGGTGATCGGGGCGGGCGGAGCCTTCGGCTCAGGCGCAGTCGTGGAGGCGGTCTTGGATGCGCGCCAGGCATAGGAGGGCGCCGGCCGCGTCCTCGGTGCGTCGAACGCCTCCGCCTGCGCCAGGGTCAGACCGGCGGCGGCGGCGATGCGGGCGGCGGCGGCCCGGCCGGCCGCACGCTCGCCCGGCGTCGCACCGCGCTCCATCAGTGCCCGGCACTTGGCGAACCGGTCCCGGTCGAGGGAAGGCCACGCGCTCACGGGCGGCTCAGCGCTTCTTGTTGCCGCGCGGGCCGGTCAGAACGGGCGTGTTCACCCGGTTCTCGTCCAGGAGCTTGCGCCAGCGCGACAGGCGCTCGGGATCGAGACGGCCTTCGGTCACCGCCGCCTGGACGGCGCAGCCGGGCTCGTGCGCGTGGGTGCAGTCGCGAAACCGGCACAGTGGCGCCAGTTCGACGATCTCCGCGAACAGGGTCTCGATCCCGTCCGCCGCGTCGCTGACGTGGAGGGTGCGCATTCCCGGCGTATCGATGACCCAGCCGCCGGCCGCGATGGCGTGGAGCGAGCGCGCCGTGGTGGTGTGGCGGCCTTTGGCGTCGTGCTCGCGGATGCCCCCGGTGAGTTGGGGCTCCTCCACGCCGTCGCCCGCCAGGGTATTGACCAGGGTCGACTTGCCCACCCCGGAGGAGCCGACGAGCGCCACGGTCCGGCCGGGCCCGCACCACGGCGCCAGGGCCGCGATGGCGTCCGGCTCGCGGGGGTTGATCATCACCACGGGCAGGTCGCGCTGGAGGGCCTCGGCCGCGCGGCGGTAGGTCTCGGCGTCGGCGGCCGTGTCGGCCTTCGTCAGGAGGATCACCGGTTCGGTCCCGGCCTGGTTGGCCAGCGCCAGGTAGCGCTCCAGCCGGGCCGGATTGAAGTCGGCGTTGCACGAGGTGACGATGAACAGGGTGTCGACGTTGGCCGCTGCGAGCTGCGGGACCTTCGAGCCTTCGACGCGGCGCGCCAGCAACGTTCGCCGCTCCAGTCGGCTCAGGAGGGTGCGGGCGGCGGGATCGATGAGCACCCAGTCGCCCACGGCGTAGGCGCCGGTGTTGGTGTTGTGGTCCAGGGCGAGCTTGACGGAGCCCTCCGGCCCGATGGCGCTCATGCGCGAGCGATGGACCATGCCGATGCGGGCCGGCATACCCGGCCTGTCGGCGATCTGATCGGCGAAGAACGGGGACCAGCCCAGGGCGATCAGAGCGTCGGGCAGGGCGTTCACGGGCTCGGGCAACGGTTTGAATTCCTTGGACAGGGCGGCGCGTTGCAGCGGAGACGAAGACGTCCGCCGTAAAACGCTTCACCGCTTCGTCGGGTGGACGACGCCGAGACATCTCTTCGCAACGACGACACCCCCTCGACCTGGCAGGATGTCGATTCACGTCTACACCGTTTCGACGCGGTATGCGGGTTCGACGCGCGTCCATCCCCCGATGACGCACGCCCCGATGACGCATGGTTTCGTTGACGCTCGGCGAGGCGCACACTACCTCCATCTGCGACGCGACGGCTCCGCACGCCGCCGGGATGTCGCCTCCCCTCCTCCGCATGGCGACCGCCCACTTCGTCCCGCGACCTCCCCCGTCAGATCTCCCCCTCATGACCATGTCGCTCGATCCTCCCACCCAGACCCGAGCCGAGGCGACCGATACGGACGGCCCCCCGGTGATCGAGGCCAAGGCGCAGGCCACCCAGGGGCATCTGGCGCAATTCGGCCTGGACGAGCCCCTGGCGACGGATGCCGGCGTGGCCCTCGCGCCGTTCCAGATCGCCTACCAGACTGCGGGTATCCTCAACGCCGACCGCTCCAACGCCGTGCTCATCTGCCACGCGCTGACGGGCGACCAGCATTTCGCCCACACCCATCCGGTGACGGGCAAGCGCGGCTGGTGGGAGACCCTCGTCGGGCCGGGCAAGCCCGTCGACACGGATCGGTACTTCGTCGTCTGTTCCAACGTCGTCGGCTCGTGCATGGGCTCGACGGGCCCGGCCTCCATCGAACCGACGACGGGCCGGGCCTACGGCCTCGATTTTCCCCTGGTGACCATCCGCGACATGGTCCGCGCGCAGGCGATGCTCCTCGACCGCCTCGGCATCGAGAACCTGTTCCTGTGTATCGGCGGCTCCATGGGCGGTATGCAGGTGCTGCAATGGGCGGCCCTCTACCCCGAGCGGGTGTTCGCCGCGATGCCCATCGCCACGGGGGCACGGCACTCGGCCCAGAACATCGCCTTCCACGAGGTCGGCCGGCAGGCGATCATGGCCGATCCGGCCTGGGCCGAGGGGCGCTACCTCGAGGCCGGCACCCGTCCCGCCAAGGGCCTCGGCGTCGCCCGCATGGGCGCGCACATCACCTACCTGTCGGAACCGGCCCTGCACCGGAAGTTCGGACGGCGCTTCCAGGGCGGGTCGGCGCCCACCTTCTCGTTCAACGCCGATTTCCAGATCGAGAGCTATCTGCGCCACCAGGGCCTGAGCTTCGTCGAGCGTTTCGACGCCAATGCGTACCTGTATCTCACGCGCGCCATGGACTATTTCGATCTCGCCGCCGACCATGGCGGCGTGCTCGCCAACGCCTTCCGGGGTACGAAGACCCGTTTCTGCGTCATGTCCTTCACCTCCGACTGGCTGTTTCCCACGGCCGATTCCCGCGCCATCGTGCATGCCCTCAACGCGGCTTCGGCGGCGGTGGCCTTCGTGGAGGTCGAGAGCGACAAGGGGCACGACGCATTCCTCCTCGACGAGCCGGTGATGTTCGGCGCGGCGCGCGGCTTCATCGACGCCGCCGCCCGGGCGCGCGGTCTATGAGAACCTCGCTGTGAAGTCCCACCGCGTCGTCGCCCCGGCCCCGTGGGATGCCGCAGCCTCCCTGCCGCGCGGCGACCTTGGGAGCGCGCGGGTCGATCACCTCGTGGTGCTCAGCCTCGTGGCCCCGGGTGCCCGGGTCCTCGACATCGGTTGCGGCGACGGCACCCTGCTGGCGCTCCTGCGCGACCGGCGCGGCATCGACGGGCGCGGCATCGAACTCTCGCGCGAGGGCGTCAACGCCTGCCTCGCGCGCGGGCTGCCGGTGATCCAGGGCGACGCCGACACCGATCTGGCGAACTACCCCGACGACGCCTTCGACGTGGTGGTCCTGTCCCAGACCATCCAGGCGACGCGCAACCCGCGCATCGTCCTCGAACACCTGCTGCGCATCGGCCGGCAGGTGGTGATCTCCTTCCCGAATTTCGGACATTGGCGGGTGCGTGCGGAGTTGGCCTTTCGTGGCCGCATGCCTGTCACCGCCCTGATGCCGGAAGAGTGGTACGAGACCCAGAACATCCACCACTGCACCATCCGGGACTTCGTCGGCCTGTGCCGGACGGTGGGCGCGCGGATCGAGAAGGCCACGGCCCTCGACGCGCGCGGCCGGCCCATGCGTTTTTCCATGCCGTGGTGGGTGTGGAACCTCATCGGCGCACAAGGCGTGTTCCTGCTGAGCCTAGACGCCGGCGAGACGCCCCCGCAACCGTGAAAGCCGTGGCCCCGCGTCCGCGCGGCCCGATTCAAGGAGGAGAGCCATGGGATACGACGCGGCCTTGACGTCGGCGGGGGCCGCCACCCTCCTGCCCGGAATTCCCACCTTCGAGTCGCCGTTCCTGGATTGCGACGGCTTCGTCCCGGCGATGAGCCCGGAGCACCTGTCCGTCGCGCGCCAGCTGCGCGAGCAGGGTTATGCGGTCATCGACTTTCCCGACGCCGATTTCGACGCCCGCGCCGCCGCGATCCGCGCCGCCCTGGACGGAGGCTTCGACTGGGCGCGGTGGCGCGCCACGGGCTTTGCCGCCAACGAGGGATTGCGGGTTCAGGACGCCTGGAAGACCCAGCCAGACGTGATGGCGCTCGCGGCCAACCCCGCGGTCCTCGATCTCCTGACGGCGGTGTTCGGGCGCGAGGCCAAGCCGTTCCAGACCCTCAACTTCCCCGTCGGCACCCAGCAGCAGACCCATTCGGACGCCTCGCATTTCAGCTCGGTGCCGGAGAAGTTCATGTGCGGCGTCTGGGTCGCCCTGGAGGACATCGAGGCCGATGCCGGGCCGCTGATCTACTATCCCGGCACGCACAAGTGGCCGGTGATCAACAACGAGCACCTCGGCGTCACGGCCCTGCACTTCCAGAACGGCAACGCCTGGAAGCCCGGCAACGCCTACGATGCGACCTGGAACGCCCTCCTCTCCGCCCACAAGCGCGAGCCCAAGACCTTCCTCGCCCGAAAGGGGCAGGCGCTCATCTGGGTCGCCAACATCCTCCACGGCGGCGCGCGCCAGACCAATCCGGACCGGACCCGGTGGTCACAGGTGACGCACTACTTCTTCGACGGCTGCGCCTACTACACGCCGTTCTTCTCGGACCCGTTCCACGGCAACATCCTGTTCCGTGAACCCATCGACATCCGCACGCGGGAGCCCATGCGCAACGTCGTCGGCGGAGCCCCGATCGATCCGGACTTCGTTTCCGAGGCGACGGACCGGGCCAAGCGCGTGGCCGGCGGCCATGAGGCCCACCGCTCGCAACTCGCCGAGGCCCAGGTGGAACTCGCCTACCACAAGGACCGGGTGGAGCGCCTGCGCGCCTCCCTGTCCTGGCGGATCACCGCGCCCCTGCGCAGCGACGCCGTGCAGCGGGTCGGCCGATGGTTCTCCCGCCCGCGGGTCTCGTGACCCCCACGCCATGCCCGTGAGGCGGTGGTTCGGGGGCCAGGCCGCCGCCCTGGCGGCCTTGACCCCGTCCGCCCTGCGCTTCCTGCCGCCCGACCTCGACCCGAGGCAGGTCGAGGCCCTCTGCGCCCTGGTGACCGGGGCGGGGTTCTCGCCCGACGCGTATCGCGCGCAATCGCCGGCCCTCGGTGCGGCGGTGCCGGATGCGCGCACGGCCGTGCTCCACCTCCTGAGCTTCTGCGGCGACGAGCAGGTCACCTACCCGCTGCGCCTCGATCCGACCGGGCTCGACACCCTGACGCGCAGCCGCCTGTGGCATCGGCGCGGGCGGGCCCGCCTCGCGGCGAGCCTCGTGAACGCCCACCTCGCCCAACGGCCCGACGTCGTCGCGGACCCGGATTTCTGGGCCGGAATCCTGCCGGCCCTCGCCCGCGTCGGCCGGCCGTACCTTCTCGTTGGCGACAGTCACTCGCGGCTCTACCGGCGGGTGGGGCTGCAACGGTCCGGGCCGATCCTGCCGATCCACGTCCTGTGCACGGCGGGCTCGGCGGCGGGACTGGACAACCCGGCCTCGCGCTCGGGCTACGGCGCGCGCCTCGCACGCCTGGCCGATGCCCTCGCCCGCGTGCCGGCCGCCCGCGGCCTGCCGATCCTGTTCCAGTTCGGGCAGGTCGACATCGAGTTCGTCGCGGCCTTCCGGCGCATCGCGAACGGGGAGCATGCTTTCGACGAGACGGGGTTCGAAACCTTCTGCGACCGCACGGCGGCGGCTTACGGCGCCTTCCTCGTCCGCTGGTTCTCGGGGCTCGGCCCGGTCCATGTCCTGTCGGTGTTCCCGCCGGCCCTGTCGGACGAATCCTGGGCGGACGGATACTGCAACGCCCACGTCCTCGCCCTGGAAGACGCGGCGGGCGACCGCACCGCCACGGCTGCGGCCGTGGCGGCCCTGGAGGTCCCGTCCCTCGCCGAGCGCACCCGCCTGCACCGTGCCTTCAACGACCGCCTGTCCGCCCTGTGCGCGCGCGAGGGCTTCGGCTTCGTCGCGCTGTTCGATGCCCTGCTCGGTCCCGACGGGACGGTGGCGCCGCGCTTCATCGCCGGCGCAGGGGGGCGCGACCACCATCTCGACGAGGCGCCCCTGCGGGCACCGACCCGCGCGGCCCTGGAAGCCGCCCTCGGGCGTCGGCAAGGGATGATGCAAGGGATGGTGGATCGGATGATGGATCAGATGCGCCGGATCGTCAGAGTCGCGACGGCGTAGGTCACCCGGGCTCCGCCGGCATCGAACCGGCGCAGCACCCGCCGCAACCCCCCGGGCGTCAGCGGCGGCCGTCCCTCCGGCGTGCCGGCGCCGATGGCGCGCAGGGCCGCGAGGAAGGCGCGCCCGTCCGCATGGGCCTCGACCACGGGCTCGTCCGAGACCGCCACGGTGCAGCCCGGGATGCGCAGGGCGGCGAGGGCCGCCACGGTGGGATAGGCCGGCGTTGCGGCCTCGAAGTCGAGGTCGGCGTGCGCCCGGCGCCACTCGGCGAAGGTGCCCGAGGCCAGGGTCGCCACGGCGAGGTGCCCTCCGGGCGCGAGCAGTCCGGCGAGCCGGGCCAGGGAGCCGGACAGGTCCTCGAACCACTGCGCCGCCAGACTCGAGCAGACGAGGTCGAAGCCGGGCGTGAGGCAGGGCCGTTCCCCGTCCATGACCACGAAGCCGGGCCCCGGCCCGAGCCGGGCGCGGCAGCGCAGGGCCATGGCGGGCGCGATGTCGGTGGCGAGGTACGGGCCCGGCACGATCCGGCGGTGCAGGGCCGCCGTGAGGAGACCCGTGCCGCAGCCGACCTCCAGCACCCGCGGCGCGGGCGCCAGGGGCAGGGCCGCGATGCGCGCGGCCAAGCCCTCGGCCACCCGCGCCTGAATGCCGGCGGCGGCATCATAGCCCTCGGCCCCGTCGAAGGCCCGGGCCACAGCCTGCTTCCAGGAACGCATCGGGGCCGAGGGCTGAACTCCAGGATCGGGTGAGTCGTGGCGATAGCCGTCGGGCGGTTCCGGCTCAAGCGACGCGCCGACAGTGGGCCGCCTTCCCGGGCCTCACTCGTCCAGCGCACCCTCGATCATCCGCGCCACGGCGAGCGCCCGTCCATCGTCACCGAAGCGGGCGATGATCTGCACGCCCAGGGGCAGCCCGTCGCCCGGGACCGGCAGGTTGACGCAGGGCACGCCCATGAGGGTCCAGAGGCGGTTGAAGCGCGGGTCGCCGGTGCTGGCGAGGCCAGCCGGAGCGCGACCCGGGGCCGAGAACGTCAGCAGCGCGTCGAACTCCGAGAACACGTCCTTGAGGACGCGCCGGGCGCGGTGTGCCGTGCGGCGGGCCCCGTCGTAAGCGTCGGCCGTGAGGGCCTGGGCGCCGTCGAGTTCGGCCCGCAGCCCGGGCCCGAGGGCGTCGCGGTGATGGGCGTATTCCCAGGCGAGGGCCTGGCGTGCCTCGAAGGCCTGGATGATCGCCTGGACCGCCCAGGCTTCGGCGAGGGCTCCTGGCAGGACGAGATCGGTGACGGTAGCCCCGGCGGCCTCCGCCGCGCGGGCCGCACGATCCAGGGCCGCCACGGCGTCCGGGTCGGCGGGCCCGGCGAAATCCTGGCGCACGAGGCCGATGCGGGGTGCCGCGAGGCTGCCCTCCGCCAGATCGATGCCAGGGCGATCGGCCAGGAGCGCGAGGGCGTGGGCGACATCGCGGATGCCGGCGCCGAACAGCCCGAGGGTGTCGAGGGCCCACGAGAAGGTCTTCACGCCCACCGTGGGCAGCAGGCGGAACGACGGCTTGATGGCCGCGACCCCGCAGAAGGCGGCGGGGCGGATCACCGACCCCGCCGTCTGGGTGCCCAATGCCAGGGGGACGAGACCGGCGGCCACCGCCGCCGCCGACCCCGACGAGGAGCCGCCCGGGGTGTGGCCGGACGCGTGCGGGTTCACCGTGGCGGACGGGTCGCGGCTGGCGAAGGGGCAGGTCACGGTCTTGGCGAGCGGCACGGCGCCGAGGGCCCGCAGGCGGGAGACGATGGCGGCGTCGGCCTTGGGCCGCCAGCCGGCATAGATGGCCGAGCCCATTTCCGTCGGCATGTCGGCGGTGTCGATGATGTCCTTCAGGCCGACCGCGATGCCCGCGAGGGGGCCATCCCGAACGATCGCCGGATCGGCGGCGATGTGCGCGAGGGCGCCGAGGCCCGGCTCGCGCGCCGCGATGGCTTCACGCGCGCGGGCGATGGCGCCGTGCGGATCGAGGGTGCCGGCACCGAGCCGGGTGCGAAGGTCGACGAGGGACTGCATGCCCCTGGAGTCCGATCCGCCGCGCGATCTGTCAACACGTATCCACATCCCGATCTTCCGATCCGCAGCGTTGACGGAGCGTTTACGCAAAGTCGCGCATCGTCCTCATCATGTGGCGTAGCGTTCTCGCGTTCTCCGCCCTTGCGCTGTTCGGCGCGGGGCTCACCGGCTGTGCGCTCAACAAGTTTGAGCAGCGCGAGCCCTGGCGCGACCAGACCGAACAGGCCTGCAACGCCAAGCGCTTGGTCGAGACCGGCGAGTTCATCACCCAGGTGAAGGCCATCGAGGGGCCGGGCGTCTGCGGCATGCTGCAGCCCTACCGGGTCACCCGGATGGGCGGGGGCAGCGTCGCCCTCAAGCAGCGCATGACCCTGGCCTGCCCGGCGCTGGCGGAGGCCGAAGCCTGGCTCGCCGACACGATCCAGCCGGCGGCCGCCCTGTATTTCGGCCAGCCCGTGGCCGAGATCAACGCCGGCACCTACGCCTGCCGCGGCCGCAACAACCAGGTCGGCGCCAAGCTTTCGGAGCACTCCTTCGGCAATGCCCTCGACATCATGTCGTTCAAGCTCGCCGACGGCTACGTCATCACCGTCAAGGGTGGCTGGCGCGGCACGGAAGCCGAGCAAGGCTTTCTGCGCGAAGTGTTTTTGGGCGCCTGCGCGCGGTTCTCGACGGTTCTGGCGCCCGGCTCCAACGTGTTTCACTACGACCACATCCACGTCGATCTCGCGCGCCACGACCCACGCGGCCTGCGCCGGATCTGCCAGCCGCTGATCAAGTTCACCCCCCAGCTCGGCGGCGAATCCACGGCCCGGCCGGTCGCGCGGCCGCGTCCCGTCGAGCGCCTGCCGGCGCCGCCCCAGGCTCCGGTGGACGTGGAAGAGGACGATCCCTACGGCGTCACCCCCCTGTCCCAGGCCACGCCGCAGAACCGGAATGCGCCGCGCCCCGCGCCGTCACATCTGGCCCGTGCGCCGGTGGAGGCCCCGTCACACGCCCGGTCCGCGCCGTCCGCCTACGTCGCCGCGCCGGCCCCCCGGCCCCGCCTCGCCACCACGCGCCCCCTGGACGAGCCGGCCCCGGGATTTGCGCGCGAGCCCCTGTCGCTGCAGGCCCCCGGCCTGTCCGGCCCGATCTACTGAACCCCGACGACCCGGCGGGTCCGCGACTGTGCCCCCCGTACCCCAGGGGGCGTGAAACCGACGGCCGGCGCGGCGGGCAAGCTTGACTCCGACGGGGCAGCGGCCATCGTTCCGCGCAACCGTACGGACTCCAGCAAAAGATTGCCGGCATGCGCCCGAATCGATCCTTCACGACCTTCGCCCTCGGCCTCGTCCTGGCCGCGACCCTGCAGCCGGCGTTGGCCCGCTCGGGCCGCGAGGAGATCACCCCCGCCGAGGAGCGCGAGTTCAACTACGACGCCAACATTCCCGGCTGCCAGGCCTCCGAGGTACTGGAGCGGCTCTCGACGAACTTCGCCGAGAAGGAGGCGAAGTTCTGGAACTCGTCGCTCACCATCGTGAGCTACGAGCGCATCGAGCGCACGGCCTGGCGCCCCTGGGGCCTCGACTTCGTGCCCCGGCGCTACTGCAGCGCGGTGGCCACCACCTCGGACGGCGTCCGGCGCAAGGTCGACTATTCCGTGCGCGACGGGCTCGGGATCATCGGCGCCGACTGGGGCATCGAGTTCTGCGTCCACGGCCTCGACCGCAATCTCGCCTACGCCTACGCCACGGCCTGCCGCGAAGCCCGCCCGTGACCTTCTTTCGCAAGGCCGTTCTGGCCCTGGCCCTGCTCGCGGGCAGCGCCACGGCGGCCCAGGCCCAGGGCTACGACCAGCGCGGCACGCCGGGGGCGTTCGACTTCTACGTCCTCGCCCTGTCGTGGTCGCCGACCTATTGCGACGGGGACGGCGCGCGGCGCGAGGCCGACGGGCAGTGCCGTCCGGGCCGGGGCCTCGGCTTCGTCGTCCACGGCCTGTGGCCGCAATACACCCGGGGCTACCCCTCGAACTGCTCCAGCGTCGAGCGGTCCCCGACCCGGCAGGCCATGGAGGCGGCCGGCGAGGTCTATCCGAGCGAGGGCCTCGCCCGCCACGAGTGGCGCCGCCACGGCACCTGCTCGGGCCTCGATCCGGCGGCCTATTTTCGCGCGGCCCGCACGGCCCGCGAGGCGGTGACGATCCCCGACGCGTTCCAGAAGCCCGGCGCCGACACCCGCGCCGCGCCCATCGAGATCGCCCGGCAGTTCGTGATGGCTAACCGGGGTCTGCGCCCCGACATGATGTCGGTGGCTTGCGTGCGCGGCCGGCTGCAGGAGGTGCGGATCTGCTTCTCCAAGGATCTGCGCGGCTTCACCCCCTGCCCCGAGGTGGCGCGCCAGAATTGCCGGGCCGGCGAGGTCGCCATCGACGCAGCGCGCTGAAGGTGCTCCCGTGAACTACCGCCACGCCTTCCACGCCGGGAACTTCGCCGACGTCCTCAAGCACCTCGTCCTGACGCGGGTGCTGACGCATCTCCAGGCCAAGGCGACGCCGTTCCGGGCCATCGACACCCATGCGGGCCTCGGCTTCTACGACCTGACGGGCGACGAGGCCGGGCGCACGGGCGAGGCGGCCGAGGGCTGGGGCCGCCTCGACACACCGTTCCCGGAGGCCGTCGAGAGCCTGCTCGGCCCCTACCGGGCGGCGGTGGCGGCGGTTCAGGCCCGCCACGGCGCCACCACCTATCCGGGCTCGCCCGCCCTCATCCGCGAGTTCCTGCGCTCCACCGACAAGGGCGTGTTCGTCGAGCTGCACCCCGCCGACGCCGAAATCCTGCGTGACCGCTACAACCAGGATTCGCGCACCAAGGTGATGCATCTCGACGGCTGGACGGCTTTGGGCTCTCTGATCCCGCCGCCCGAGCGGCGCGGCGTCGTGCTCATCGACCCGCCCTACGAGGAACTCGGCGAGATCGACCGCCTCGGGGCGGCCCTGGCCAGGGCCGTGGCGAAGTGGCCGACGGGCACCTACCTCGGCTGGTACCCGATCAAGGACGTGGCCCTGGTGGACGCCATGGTGGCCGACCTCCACGGCGCCCTGAACCGCCCGGCCCTGCGCCTCGACCTGCTCGTCAGCGAACCCGACCCGACGCGGCTCAACGGCAACGGCCTCATCGTGATCAACCCGCCCTGGCGGCTCGCCGAGGAGGCGATGCTGTTCCTGCCGGCGCTCGCCGAGCGCCTCGCCCGCCGCGATTACGGGGCCTTTCGCTGCGAGGCATTCGGGGCGGTCGCGTAGGGTCGAAACCCGACCAGCTTCACCGTATGGAACGGCTGAGTCGGGTGGGAAGCGGTCGGTCCGTTTTTAGGTCGACCCCACGATAAGCAGACAGATCAAATGTTCCGCAAACCATCGATCTTTGCGCGAGCACGGATGCTGGCGTTGCGAACCATCCAATGGTGATGGACTCCGGCCCGTTCGAGCACCGGCATCAAATGCTCGGCTGGCCGAATTTCGATTTCCCGACAAACAGCTTCCGCGACGTAGACGCTGTCCTGCTCCACGAGGTTCGCCAGGAACTCGACGTTCTTCAAGTTCAGCGAGGGCACGAGCGCGGGGCCAATGTCATCATAGTCAACGTGGTTCCGTAGCGAGGAGATCAGGTCTTGCAAGCCATCCTGCTCGTCGGCCACCCACGCCATCGTGGGATGCTCGTCTTCGACGAACCCGCCCTCGTCTGCCGCCCGGCCAACCGCTTCCAGAAAGCTGTTGGTACATTTGAAGACAATTCGCGTGGTCCCGTCATGACAGAGATGCATCACCGCTCCCCGTACACCCGCCACGCATAACATCACATGATGATCGCTCGTATTGGGGTCATCCAAAATGATGCCGTGGAGGCTCCAAACGAGAGGGTGAAATGCTCGGAACTCCAACGTCTTCTGGATGACCGCCTGCGCGGGAAGAAGGCCGAAAGCCTGTGCCAAGTCGCCCTTTTCGGCAACGTCGCTGAAATAGGCTTCCAGTTTGTTCGATAAATTGGGATCGCCTGTCAGGGCGTCGAACTCCTCTGCCATCCGTACTCCTCGTCATGACGATAGATTGGACGGCAACGTCCGCTTTCTGGATATGACAATCAATGAGCAACCGACCGCCTTGGGTCGCGAGCAGCCCTTGGGACAGTCGGCCGGGTTGGGTTCTGATCCTGAATTCGTTCGCGCTTGCACGCTGACGCGAACTGATCCAGGCCTCGTCGATGACGCACAGTATCGACGCAGAACCGGAGACCATGCGTGCAAAACCGGCTTAGGGGCTTTGGCGGAGACACGACCGTGACGGCCTGGGTCGATCTCGACAGCACCCCGATTCCCGGTGGGCGGGAGACCCTGCACCTGCGCCGCTGGGGCGAGGCCTACTCGATCCAGGTCGGCACGGCCGAACTGATGACCGATCAGGATCGCGGATCGGAGCAGGCGCTCGCCACCCTCCCGTGCGGGCGGCTGGCGGAGAGGCCGGCCCCACGCATCCTCATCGGCGGCCTCGGCATGGGTTTCACCCTGCGGGCCGCCCTCGACGTGCTGGGCCCCCGGGCCGAAGTGGTGGTCGCCGAACTCGTGCCCGGCGTCGTCGCCTGGGCGCGGGGCATCCTCGCGCACCTGCACGGGGCCAGCCTCGACGACCCCCGGGTCAGACTCGTCGAAGCGGACGTGAACCGCCTGATCCAGTCGGGCCCGGCGCGGTACGACGCGATCCTCCTTGATGTCGACAACGGCCCGAAGGGCATGACCCGGCGCTCCAACGACCGGCTCTACGATGTCTGGGGGTTGAGGCGGGCGCATTATGCCCTGCGGCCCGGCGGCCTCCTGGCGGTGTGGTCGGGCAGCCCGGACCGCCGCTTCAAGGCGCGGCTGAAGCGCTGCGGCTTTTCCGTGGAAGAGATCCGCTTCCCCGCCCATCCGGGCGGCCGCCGCCACGTGCTGTGGATCGCCGCGCGGGTGGAGGCGGAGGCCGCTGCGTCCGTTCCCTGAAGCCGGCCAACGAGGTCGGCTCCGGGTATGGCCGCCGAGGAACCCCGGGCGGGCCCTCAGAACACGAAGTCGATGGCGGTGCGGTTCCGGACGCCGACCAGGTCGATGGCGAAGTCCGCCCGGACATCGCCGTCCCGATCGCCCCCGATCAGCGTCGCGCATGAGCACCTCTGGCTCACGCGAAGGTGCGGCTTGGTCGGAGGCGTTCGGCGGACGTCCGACACGGATGGGAACCGGAGACGCCTTGATTTTTGTTAAAGACGCCTGATTTCGCTGGCAGTGTCGGGTCGCGCAAGAGTTGCTTTCGCATGGGGGATCGCACGCCTCACGGCGCCGGCGACGGCCCGATCCGTCCGGTGGCGCCGGCCCTGCGCCGAGGGAAACGTTGATGAACGAGATGACGACGGACAAGACCAACACCGACTCGTACCCGATGGAGGGCAAGTGCCCGTTCGGAGGTGACCGCATCGGCGGGGCGCTCGGCACCCGTCCGGCCCTGGAGAACTGGTATCCGCACCGCCTGAGGGTCGAACTCCTGCATCAGAACGGGCTCGCGGCCGATCCGCTCGGGCCGGATTTCGATTACGCCGCCGCCTTCGGGACCATCGACCTCGACGCCCTCAAGGGCGACATCAAGCAGTTCCTGACCTCGTCGGTGGCGTGGTGGCCGTCCGATTACGGCAATTACGGCCCGCAGATGGTCCGCATGGCCTGGCACTCGGCCGGCACCTACCGCATCGCGGACGGGCGCGGCGGTGCCGGCACCGGGATGCAGCGGTTCGCGCCGATCTCGAGCTGGTGGGACAACGGCAACACCGACAAGTCGCGTCGCCTGCTGCAGCCGATCAAGCACAAGTACGGCAACGCGCTGTCCTGGGCCGACCTGATGGTGCTCACCGGCAATTGCGCCCTGGAGATCATGGGTCTGCCGACCTACGGGTTCGCCGGCGGGCGCCTCGACGCCTGGGAGGCGGACAACGCCACCTACTGGGGGCCGGAGGTCGTCGAGATGGGTACGGTCTCGAGCTTCGACGAGATGGTCAACCGCGACCAGCGCTGGCGGGGCCGGAACGGCGACGCCGATTACGACCTGGAGAACCCCCTCGCCGCCTCCCACCAGGCGCTGATCTACGTGAACCCGGAAGGGCCCTACGCGAACGGCGACCCGCAGGGCTCGGCCAACGACATCCGGACGACGTTCACCCGCATGGCCATGAACGACGAGGAGACCGTGGCGCTCATCGCCGGCGGCCATGCCTTCGGCAAGAGCCACGGCATGACCCCCGCCAAGGAGATCGGACCGCCGCCGGAGATGGCGCCCATGGAGGCGATGGGCCTGGGCTGGAACAACCCGAAGGGCACCGGCGCGGGCAAGGACACCATGACCAACGGCATCGAGGGCAGCTGGACCCCCGATCCGACCCGGTGGGACAACGCCTACCTGGAGAACCTCTTCAAGTTCGACTGGGAGCAGACCAAGAGCCCGGCCGGCGCCCTGCAATGGACGCCGAAGGATCCGAACGCGCCGAAGACCCCCGACGCCCATGTCGCCGGACAGATGCATCCCCTGATGATGATGACCTCCGACATCGCCCTGAAGGTCGACCCGGCGTACCGCAAGGTCTGCGAGAAGTTCCTGGGCGACTTCGACGCCTTCACGCAGGCCTTCTCCAAGGCATGGTACAAGCTCACCCACCGCGACATGGGGCCCAGGCACCGCTACCTCGGCCCGGAGGCGACCCTCGAGGACGGCCTGCTGTGGCAGGACCCGATTCCGGAGGCCGCCTACAGCCCCATCGGCGAGCCCGAGATCGCCGCCCTGAAGCAGGCGATCCTGACCACGAACCTCTCGGTCTCGGACCTCGCCTTCACGGCCTTCTCGGCGGCCTCGACCTACCGCGACAGCGACAAGCGCGGGGGCGCCAACGGTGGCCGCCTCGCCCTGAGCCCCCAGAAGGATTGGGCGGTGAACCGCCGGGCCGCGCCGGTGGTCGAGGCGCTCCGCGGCGTCATGACCACGTTCAACGGCGGCCGCAGCGACGGCAAGCAGGTTTCGCTCGCCGACCTCATCGTGCTCGCCGGCTGCGTCGCCGTGGAGAAGGCGGCCGGGGAGGCCGGGGTCGCGACGCGGGTGCCGTTCACGCCCGGCCGGGTCGACACCACGCAGGCGCTGACCGACATCGAGATGTTCACGTGGCTGAAGCCCGTCGTGGACGGCTTCCGCAACTACGTCGACGACGGGTTCGACGCGATGGCGCAGCGTTTGGCGCCGGAGGAGATGTTCCTCGACAAGGCCAACCTGCTGACGCTGACCGCCCCCGAATGGGTGGTGCTGACGGGCGGCCTGCGTGCTCTCAACGCCAATCACGACGGGTCGAACCGGGGCATCTTCACGGACCGGGTCGGCGTGCTGACGACGGACTTCTTCCGGACCCTGACCGACACGAACCTGGTCTGGGAGAAGACGGACGCGGCCGGGACGGCCTTCACGCTCAAGGACCGCGAAACCCGCCAGGCGAAGTTCGAGGCCACGCGCAACGATCTCGTGTTCGGATCGAACGCGCAGCTGCGCAACATCGCCGATGCCTATGCGGGCAGCGACGGCCAGAGCCGGTTCGTGGCGGATTTCGTGGCGGTCTGGGACAAGGTGATGATGCTCGACCGGTACGACGTGAAGGGCCACCGGCGTTACGGGCCCATGGCTGCCTGAGGGAGGGCCGCCTGAGTGAAGGCCGCCTGACCGACGAACGGCCGGTAGACAGCCCGTCCCACCGTCCGGTGGGACGGGGGCACCGCGAGGGCGGCTCGGCGCAGGAGCGCCGTCCCCTCCGTCGGTGCGATCCGTCGGGGTCCCGCGCTCAGGCGAGGAGGAGGGCGTCCCCACCGGCGGGTCCGACGGCTGGATGCCCGGGGAAACGCCCGCTTCTCCGCACGGCCGTCCGAACGCAGCTCGGCCATACCCCACGCCACCCAGGCGAAGAGCGGACCGGCGGATGTCGACCCGACTTGGTCGTACGAATTGGCCTCGGGTCTGCTGGAAAGCGGACGTGGGTCCCGGTCAGCCCCGACCAAGCGGGTCGAGCGCGCCCGAATCCAGGTGTTCGAGAATACGCGTCAGCGCCACGCGATTGTTTTGATCGTCTGCGCTTTCGAGCGCATCCCGTAGCACCAGGCGGATATCTTCGGCTTCGACCTTCTCCATGTCCCAGTTCGGATAAAGACGTTCTCGCTCTTCCTCGCTCTGGCTCAGCGAAACGATGTCATAATGCCGCTTGTCACGATGCAGGATCGCGATCAGTTTCTGTATCTGGCCGGCTGGTCCTTCGATCCACTGGAAGAAGACGCCGCTGCCGAAAACCAGCACGCCGGTGATTCCGTGTGCAAGGTTGTTGCGCTGGGCCGCCTCGACGATGCGGGAGACTTCGGCATCGTCAACGCCTTCGGCGGCACGGCTACAGTAGACGAAATGATAGAGTGGAACGAGCGCATCTTCGTCAAAATTGACGCCGCGCGGGATGCCGTATTCGTCGAACATGGGTGATCTCGCTTCATCTATTCCGGGCAGACCAGGATGCGACTTGAACAGAGCCGGCGTCCGAATCCACCGAGCGGCATCGGTCCTATCCGCCGACCACCCATTCATCCTTGTCCGATCCCCTAGCTGTTCATGAGGCGCACGATGCGTCGTCGCATTCAGGTTCAGCCGCGAGCCGCTCGAATATCCTGAGCGCTTGCAGAGAAGTCGCTTGATCGATCGCCCCTTTTGCGACTTCGGCTTGCGACCACATCCAAGATCGGGCGGGATCGTCACGCATGGCCCAGCGGGGGAACAATCGGTCCGCCACGGTGCAATAAGACAACCGCCTGATCTCCAAATGCCGGTCGTCCCTCAAGATCCGGGCATAGGTTGCATCTAGCGCGCCCGCCGAGCCCTCCAACAACTGCATGTAGACATCTGCCCTGCAGATGAGGGCGCCGGTGATCCCATCGCGGGCGTTGCATCGGCGCGATTGCGACAGGATGCCATTGAGCGTCGCTTGATCGAAGCCAAACGGGCGTGAGGCATAGATGAGCTGAACGACGGACATTGCTGCTGGATCCTATCGGGCCGTCGGATCGGTGGAGGTATCGACATTCGGTCGGTCGAAGGCTCGAAGGATGAGAAATCGCTGCGGTGATTGCAGGTTTCTCAGGGCCTTTTCGAGCGCTCGGAGCTTACAGACGAGAGCAGTCTCTGTGCGAGCAGCACGGCGGTTGCGGCATCGACCGCCGAGGCATCGGCACCGACCCGTTCGACATATTCGGGATGTTCGAGGAAGACGGGTCCCCCGACCATGACGCCGATCGACGGGTTGAGTGACGCTCGTCTCACCGCCTGGATCGAGGCCGCGAGTTGATCGAGATGGCTCTCCCGGCTCAGCGTCAGGCCCACCACGCCGAACGGCTCCGAACCGACGAGATCGGCGATCTCCTCGGGGCTGGAGGCAAGGCCACTCGCCACATGCCAGCCGGCCTTGCGCATGAACTGCTCGACGATGGCCAAGCCGAAGGTGTGAAGTTCGCCTGGCGATCCCATCAGAAGGATACGGCGCTCGCTATCGTAGGGCGCGATGCCTCCGTCCATGCGATACGCGGCCAGCAGGAACTGGAGTTGGGCGAGGCCGGCCGTGACCTCGATGAAGCCGCACAGGTCGTCGTCCCACATGCGTCCCAGCAAGGCCGCCGAAGGTGCCAGCAGGTCGAGGAACAGGTCGTCGACGCAATAGCCCTTGGCCGTCAGGGCCGAGAAAGCGTTCATGACGGCCGTGACGTCGTGCCCGAGGATCAGATCCGTGAAGCCCGCGACCGTTTCCGTATCCAGCTTCGGTGGAACGTCCGACCGGACCTGCCTTTCGCCGCGTTCAAGCAGCATCAGCCGGGGGATGATGTCTGTCTGGACGATGCGGCCGAGCGCCAGGGTCCGCTGCCGTGCCTCGTCCACGGATCTTCGTCGTGCATAGTCCTCCCGGACATACGCCGCTTCGGCGATCCCCGCCGAAACGAGACCCGCCCACTCCCGATGGGTCGACCCTGGATCCAGCATTGCCTCATCCCCATGGTCCGGGGTTCAAGTCCCCGTTTGTTATTGACCGTCGTCCGGCGAGTACGGAGAGCAACAGAGACGCAAATGCGGGCGTTGTAAAGGCGGCGGATTTCCGACCCCGCTCGGCCGATATCAGCGGTTCACGGCGGGCAGATCATACGACCCAACTCGCCGAGAGACAGGTCGTCGAACGTCCGTCTCTCGTCGAGTGCAGCCTGGAGGGGACCGACCGCTTCCCACCCGAGCCAGTCGCAGAGCGGCCAGCCAGCCCCCGACCCGACTTTGCCGGATAAGCCGCTCTCCGCCATCCGCCGGAAGCGGTCGTGCGTCGATCGGTGAGGGGGGCAGCGGCGCCACATCGGCGGGCCTTCGCCCGTGAGCGGGAGAGGGGCCGCCTTTGCTGAAAGGGTGAGCCCCGATGCGGGCGGCCCCGATCTCGTCGGGTCGACACCGTCCGCTCGTCCGGGGTCGAGATCCGACTCCGCGGCGTCCTGGTGGATGACCTGAAACTTCGCGCCGACCCGTTCCGTACCGACGCGAGAGGATAGGATCGCGCCCAGGCAAAAGCCTTGATGTGAGCGCGGGATGACTCTTGCAAGATCATCAGAGTATCGGAAAGTAATTCTTCGTTCTTTCGGGAACAACGATACAATCATGCTGTTGTCTCGTGGGTTGGATAAGATGCTCACCTCCACAGGAGATCACACATGAAGACGTTCACCCTTGCGCTGACCGCCTTGACCGCCCTCGGCGGCATCGCCCTCGCCGCCGGTTCGGCCACGGCCGCCCCGATGTCCGTCAACGGCCTTCAGTCCGAGAGCGGCGTCACCCAGGTCCGCATGGACCGCAGTGAGCGGATGATGATGAAGAAGCGCATGATGCGGAAGAACATGATGAAGCGCCGCATGATGAAGAACCGGATGATGAACCGCGGCATGTGATCTCGAATACGCGACGCTTTCGGAGGTCCCGACGCAGGGGCCTCCACCCCGACGGCCACGACTTCGAAGAAGACCGTTTGGCTCGCAACCGACCCGCTCTACGTCCGGGATCGGCGACGTCGAGCGTCGCCGAAGGATGTACAGGCATCCCGTGGTCGTCCGCATCACGCAGTGGGTCGATGCGGTGTGCCTCCTGGCCCTGCGCACGAGCGGCCTCCGGATCTTCAACGCTCACCCGGCCCTGTACTGGGGCAACGTCTCGACCTTCGACAGCCAGATCACCCGACGAGGTCCTACGGCGAGCCGGCCGGGGGCGCCCGACCGTGCCGTGGAAACCGGCCGATCCGATAGCCGGGAGACACGTTCCGCGCGCATCCGGCTTCGATCCGAGCCGCCCCCTATGACGAAGCAGCGCGTCTGCGCCGGGACGAGGCGGCCGGGCGGCATGACCGCGTCGACGAGGCGGTGGGCGAGCCGTTCCGGCGGTTCCACGTGCAGTCGAAGGGCCTTGGGAGAGGGACGCCGTTTCGACTCGAGAGGGCCAAGCCCGGCGCCTCGTCGGTCGGCTCTCAGGCCAGTCGGCGATACGGCCCGTGCGCTCACGGCCAGCCGCGATGCCCCCGCCCGGAGGCGCGGGATGCGTCAGGTTTCCGCCGCGCGCAGCCATCCAGGCCCGTCGGGAGACGGCGGCGCCCGGCCCGGCGAAGCCGCCCGGCCGAAGCATTCCACGTCTCTCCGGCCGCGAGCGATTCCTGGCACGAGCACGGCAAGGCGGCGCGATGGCCGGCCGTGACGCTCAGTAGCTGTAGCTGCGCTGGTTGTAGCCGCCGCCGCGCTGCTGGACGCGGGAGCCGTAGTCGATCTCGCGCTCGCGCCGGGCCTTGCGGTTGGCGAGATAGCGCCCGCCGAGACAGCCCGCCACGGCACCGACGACGCCGCGCTCGGCGAGGTAATGGCCGGCGAGGCCGCCGATGATCGCGCCCTTGATGCAGCCCTTGGCCTCGGCCGCGCCGGCGCTCACCAGGGTGGCGAGGGCGACGGCCGACAGGGTCGAAACGATCCGCATGGTGATCCTCCACGATTGCGGAGGATGAAACACCGTCACGCTCCACCCCGTTCCGGGACGCCGCTCACTTCGTTCACGCCGCAATGCGGCCCGTCGACAAACTCAGAAAGGGGTCAGGCCGCGACGCGGCCTGCGAGAAGTCAAATCGGCGTCAGGCCGCGACGCGGCCTGCGAGAAGTCAAATCGGGGTCAGGCCGCGACGCGGCATTCCAGGGGGAACACCTTGGCGGGGTTCATGAGCCAGCCGGGGTCGAACACGTTCTTCACCCGCATCTGCTGGTCGAGATCGGCTTGTCCGTACTGGAAGCGCATGAGCTCGCGCTTCTCGATGCCGACGCCGTGTTCCCCCGTGAGGCAGCCGCCGACCTCGACGCAGAGCTTGAGGATGGCGTCGCCCGCGGCCTCGGCCTTCTGGAGTTCGCCCGGCTTGTTGATGTCGAACAGGATCAGGGGGTGGAGGTTGCCGTCGCCGGCATGGAACACGTTGGCGACCCGCAGGCCGTGGCCGGCGCAGATGGCGCCGATGCGCTCGAGCACCAGGGGCAGCTGGCCGGTGGGAATGGTGCCGTCCATGCAGATGTAGTCGGAGATGCGGCCCGTGGCACCGAAGGCGGACTTGCGGCCCTTCCAGATGGCGGCGGACTCGCCCTCCGACTTCGACACCCGCAGGCTCGTCGGGCGGAAATCCTCCGCGATGGCGACGATGCGGGCGAGCATGGCCTCGCACTCGGCGTCCGAGCCCTCGACCTCGATGATCAGCATGGCCTCGGCGTCGCGCGGGTAACCAGCCTGGGCGAAATCCTCCGTGATGAGGATCGCCTCGCGGTCCATGTACTCCATCGCCACCGGGATGATGCCGGCGGCGATGATGGCGGCGGTGCAGGCGCCCGCATCCTCCACGGAGGCGAAGCCCAGAAGCGCCGGGCGCGCGCCCTCGGCACCGCGCAGGATGCGGACGGTGGCCTCCGTGACGATGCCGAGCTGCCCTTCCGAGCCGCAGACGAGGCCGAGCAGGTCGTAGCCGCCGGAATCGAGGTGCTCGCCGCCGATCTCCACCACGGTGCCGTCGTTCATCACCAGGGTGACGCCGAGAAGGTTGTTGGTGGTGACTCCGTATTTGAGGCAATGCGCCCCGCCGGAATTCATCGCGATGTTGCCCGCGATGGTGCAGGCGAGCTGGCTCGACGGGTCGGGGGCGTAGAAGAAGCCCTCGTGGGAGACCGCCCCCGAGATGGCCAGGTTGGTGATGCCGGATTCCACCCGCGCCGTGCGGTTCTCGTAGCTGATGTCGAGGATGCGGTTCATCTTGGCCACCCCGAGGATGATGGCGTCCTCCTGGGCGATGGCACCGCCGGCGAGCGAGGTGCCGGCGCCGCGCGGCACCACCCGCACGCCGTTGGCGTGGCAATACGCCATCACGGCCGAGACCTCCGCGGTGGTGGAGGGCAGGACCACGGCGAGCGGCATCTTGCGATAGGCCGTCAGCCCGTCGGTCTCGAAGGCGCGGCGCTCGTCCTCGGTGGTCACCAGGGCCTCGGCCGCCACCAGGGGGCGCAGCCCTTCGATGATCGCGTCGCGGCGGGCGACGATGCCGGCATCCGGCACGGGAAAGGCGATGGTCATCTCGGGTCCTTCGGGCGTTCCTCGGGGACGGTCGGCGCCGGGTCTTCAGCCCACGCTCAGCTTGGACGGCGTAGACCGGCGATGCGGTCGGAGCAGTCTTCGAGGGACGACGCTACAGCCAAAGCCGCGCCCTTCCCAGGGGCTTCGCGCCGGGGTCGGGGACGGGTCGACGGCGCCGGCCCGGCGAAGCTTCGTTTCGCCGCAGACGCCATCGCACGGACTGGAACGTTTTCACCCTTGATCTGTTCTAAAGGACCAAGCTCTGCCATAAGCCGGGGTGGCCCAAAACCGCCCCTCAGGAGGAAACAAGAATGCGTCATCTCATCCTCGGCGTCGCCCTCGCGCTCGTGCTCCCTCTCTCCGCCCACGCCGAAGGCGATGCGGCCGCCGGCGAGAAGGCGTTCGCTCCCTGCAAGGCCTGCCACAATTTCGAGAAGAACGGCGTCGGTCCGACCCTGAAGGGTGTCGTCGGCGCGAAGGCCGGCGAAGGTGCCGACGGCTACGCCTTCTCGGCGGCCATGAAGGGCTCCGGCATCACCTGGGACGAGGCCAACCTGCACGAGTGGCTGACCGACCCGAAGAAGAAGATCCCCGGCACCAAGATGGTCTTCCCCGGCGTCAAGGACCCGAAGAAGGTCGACGACATCATCGCCTACCTCAAGACCAAGTCCTGATCCGAGACCAAGTCCTGATCCGAGACCAAGTCCTGATCCGAGACCAAGTCCTGATCCGAGACCAAGTCCAAATCCCGAGCCCGGCCCGCCACCGGCGGGTCGGTTCGCCGAGGCAGATCGTCAGGAAGCCGTCCCCGCCCCCGCGGGGGCGGCTTTTCCTTTGCCGGCCCGCGTCTCGGGTCGCGCCCGGCCGGGGGCGGCGGACGTTCCCTCGCCTTCGCCCAGGCGCTCGTGCAGGGCGCCACGCAGGGTCACCAGGACGTCGAGGAGCGCCCGGCGCCCATCGAGATCGAGGCCGGTGAGGCCGCCGGCCTCGTGCGGCACGCAGTCCATCCGGCCCTTCAGGTCCCGGCCCTTCTCCGTGAGGAAGATGCTCACCTGGCGCTCGTCGGCCCGGTCGCGGGCGCGGCGGACATGGCCCGACGCCTCCAGGCGCTTGAGCAGCGGCGTCAGGGTGCCCGAATCGAGGAACAGCCGGGTGCCGATCTCCTTGACCGTCACGCCCTCCTGCTCCCACAGCACGAGGAGCACGAGGTATTGCGGGTAGGTCAGGTCGTGGGCGGCGAGGAGCGCGCGGTAAGCCCGGCCGAAGGCGTGCGCCGCCGCGTAGACGGCAAAGCACAATTGCCCGTCGAGGCTCTGCGCCGCGGACGGGGCCGCCGGGACTTCTAGAGAGAGTGGGACATCCTCTCGGCCGGACATGCGGCGACTTTCCATTTCCATGCGTGACCCATCGCACCGTTGGTGGGGACGGAACCGGTTCTCGGTGCCGCCCATTCCCCAGGGCGCGACGAGCGCCCATCTTAGGCGGAACTCATATTGCGCACAATCGACCGTCGCGGCACCGCAACCGGGTTGCGCGCAATCGATCTTTGTGCGACATGAAAAATAGATTGCGCGCAATCGAATTGGCGCGCCGTCGCGGCCATCAGCCCAACGAGGAGACCGATCATGCAGGCACTCTACACCGCTCGCGCCCACGCCACCGGCGGCCGCGAGGGCTCCGCCGCCAGCGACAATGGGGCCGTCGACGTGACGCTCACCACCCCGAAGGAGCTCGGCGGCAACGGTGCCCCCGGCGCCAATCCGGAGCAGCTCTTCGCAGCCGGCTACGCCGCCTGCTTCCTCGGCGCGATCAAGTTCGTGGCCGCCCAGGACAAGGTGAAGATCGCCGAGGATTCGAAGGTCGAGTCCACCGTCGGCATCGGCAAGCGCGACGACGGCACGGGCTTCGGCCTCGTGGTCACCCTCAAGGCGACCCTGCCGGGCGTCGACCCAGCCGTGGCGCAGGATCTCGTGAAGCGCGCCGACGTGGTGTGCCCGTACTCGCACGCCACCCGCGGCAACATCCAGGTCGACATCTCGGCCGCCTGATCCCGTCCCCGCGGACGGACCCGGCGATGCCATGCGGCCCCCTCGGACCTTCCGAGGGGGCCGCCGTCGTGTCCGGAACCCCGGTCAGCCGGCGAAGACGTGCCCGGCGAGGATGCGCAGGCCGACGGGCCGGCCGGCGGGCAGGCGGGCGGTGTCGGAGGCCTCCACCACCACGGTCTTGCCCTCGGGGCGGTCGACCTCGATGCGCTGGCGGCCCTGGCTGCGGTAGGACGAGCGCACGGTGCCGTGCAGGTGCGCCTCGTGGCTTTCCGCGAACTGGAGCTGCCAGGGACGGGCGTAGAGCTTGACCGGGCCGACGAGGCCGGGGGGCGCCGCCACGGGGGTGAGCCGGCCGTCGACCCGGACCTGGCCGCCCTGGGCGATGGCCTCGACCTCGATGGTGT
Source organism: Methylobacterium sp. Leaf102 (assembly GCF_001422425.1). Taxonomy (NCBI): domain Bacteria; kingdom Pseudomonadati; phylum Pseudomonadota; class Alphaproteobacteria; order Hyphomicrobiales; family Methylobacteriaceae; genus Methylobacterium; species Methylobacterium sp. Leaf102. The sequence goes on from NZ_LMMX01000023.1 coordinate 347,303, forward strand.
CGCCGAGGAACTTCAGGACGGTGGCCGAGACCGGCGCCTCCTGCACCTCGTCGGGCGTCCCGATCTGCTCCAGGCGCCCTCGCGATAGGACAGCGACCCGGTCGGAGAGTTCGAGGGCCTCGTCCTGATCGTGGGTGACGAAGATCGTGGTCTGCCCGGTGCGGTCGTGGATCTCGCGCAGCCAGCGCCGCAGATCTTTTCGGACTTGCGCGTCGAGGGCGCCGAACGGCTCGTCAAGGAGCAGCACCCGGGGCTCGACGGCGAGCGCCCGGGCGAGCGCGATGCGCTGGCGCTGGCCGCCCGAGAGCTGGGAGGGATAGCGGTCGGCGAAGCCCGACAGCTTGATGAGATCGAGGAGATCGCCGACGCGGCGCTTGATCTCGACTTTGCTGGGTCGGTCGGCGCGTTTCCGAGCATTCAGCCCGTAGGCGATGTTGTCGGCGACGCTCATGTGCTTGAACAGGGCGTAGTGCTGGAACACGAAGCCGACGGCCCGCTGCTGCACGGGGAGCCGCGTCGCGTCCTCGGCGCCGAACACGATGCGGCCGCGGTCGGGGAAGTCGAGGCCCGCGATGATGCGCAGCAGCGTGGTCTTGCCCGAGCCCGAGGGCCCGAGGAGCGCCAACAATTCGCCCGCCCGCACGTCGAGGGAGAGGTCGTGCAGGACCGCGGCCGTGTCGAAGGTCTTCGACAGGTTCTCGACCCGGATGGCGGTGGAGCCCTTCACCGGTTCAGTGCCGGCGGCCGGACGCCGCGATGTCGCCGGCGTAGCGCCATTCGAGGAGGGATTTGAGGCCGAGGGTGACAAGAGCGAGACCGGCAAGGAGGGAGGCGACGGCGAAAGAGGCAACGAAGTTGTACTCATTGTAGAGGATCTCCACGTGGAGCGGCAGCGTGTTGGTGAGGCCCCGGATGTGGCCCGAGACCACCGAGACTGCGCCGAATTCACCCATCGCGCGGGCGTTGCAGAGGAGCACGCTGTAGAGGAGCCCCCAGCGGATGTTGGGCAGCGTCACCGTCCGGAAGGCGTGCCAGCCGGACGCGCCCAGGGTCAACGCGGCCTCCTCCTCGGCGGTGCCCTGCTCCTGCATGAGCGGGATGAGCTGGCGGGCGACGAACGGGAAGGTGACGAAGATCGTTGCCAGCACGATGCCGGGGATCGCGAAGATGATCTGGATGTCGTGCTCGATCAGCCACGGCCCGATCAGCCCCTGGGAGCCGAAGACGAGGACGTAGATCAGCCCCGAGACCACCGGCGAGACCGAGAACGGCAGGTCGATGAGGGTGATGAGCAGGTTCTTGCCCCGGAACTCGAACTTGGCGATGGCCCACGAGGCCACGACGCCGAAGACGAGGTTGAACGGCACGGCGATGGCGGCCGTGATCAGGGTCAGGCGGATGGCCGCGTGGGCGTCGGCCTCGTGGAAGGCGGCCAGATAGGCGTCCCAGCCCTTTGCGAAGGCCTGGACGAACACCGTCGCCAGGGGCAGCACCAGGAACAGGGCGAGGAAGACGATCGCCACGGCGATGAGGAGGCCGCGCACGAGGCCGCCCTCGGTGATGACGCTGGCCGGCTGCTGCCTCGGCAGGTCGGTTGCGATCTCAGACATAGCCGAATCTCCTGCGGCTCCAGGCCTGGATGAGGTTGATGGCGAGCAGGGTCACGAACGAGATGCCGAGCATGATCGTCGCGATGGCGCAGGCGCCGCCGTAATCGAATTCCGAGAGCTTGATGACGATGAGGAGCGGCGCGATCTCGGAGACGTAGGGCAGGTTGCCGGCGATGAAGATGATCGAGCCGTACTCGCCGACGCCCCGCGCGAAGGCGAGCGCGAAGCCCGTGAGCACCGCGGGGATCAGGGGCGGCAGCACCACCCGGGTCAGGGTGTGGAAGCGGCCCGCCCCGAGGGTGGCCGAGGCCTCCTCGATCTCCTTGTCGATCTCGACGATGAGGGGCTGCACCGTCCGCACGGCGAACGGCAGGCCGATGAACACCATGGCGATGTAGATGCCCACCGGGGTGTAGGCGGCCTGGATGCCGAGCTTCGCCAGTTGCTCGCCGACGAGGCCGTTCGGCGCATAGAGGGAGGCCAGCGCGATGCCCGCGACGGCGGTGGGCAGGGCGAAGGGCAGGTCCACCACCGCGTCAACGAGCCTGCGGCCGGGAAAGTCGTAGCGCGTCAGCACCCAGGCGACGAGGAAGCCGAAGAGCGAGGCGGTGAGCGCCGCCAGGGCCGAGATGCCGAAGCTGACGCGGAGCGCCGAGGCCACGCGCGGATCGGTGGCGACCTCCCAGATCCCCGAGAGCCCGAGCCCGGAGGCGCGCACCACCAGGGCGGCCAGCGGCAGCAGCACGATGAGGCTGAGGCAGGTGAGGGTGTAGCCCAGCGTCAGGCCGAAGCCGGGAATGACGCTCGGTTGGCGGAAGCGCCGTCGCGGGCGGAGGGGTGGGGAGGCCATGGGCTCGTCCGGGCGTCTCGAGAGGTCTCCTCCCCGGCGGGCGGGGAGGAGGGGCCCCTGTTCAGGCCAGGCCCGTTGGGCGAAGCCGGTTCAGGGAAGAAGGAGCGGTTACCGCCCGGCCTTGCTCAGCTGGTCGAACAGGCCGCCGTTGTCGAAGTTCTTCTTCTGGATATCGTCCCAGTTGCCCTGCAGATCCTCGATCTTGAACAGCTTCAGCTCGGGCAGCTCTGCGAGATGCTCGGGCTTGGCGGCGGCGCGGTTGAGGGGCCGGTAATGGTGCTTGGCGAAGATCGCCTGGGCGGCATCCGAGTAGAGGAACTGCAGGTAAGCTTCCGCCTGCTTGCGGGTTCCCTTCTTGTCGACGTTGGCGTCCACGAGGGCGACGGGCGGCTCGGCGTAGATCGAGGTCGGCGGCACCACCACGTCGAACTTGTCGCGGCCGAATTCCTCGAACACGAGGTAGGCCTCGTTCTCCCAGGTCGGCAGCACGTCGCCGAGGCCGCGCTGGGCGAAGGTCACCGTGGAGCCGCGGGCGCCCGTGTCGAGGACGGGGACGTTCTTGTAGAGCTCGCCCACGAAGGCGTTGGCCTTGTCGACGTCCTTGCCGTCCTTCTCGTAGGCGTAGCCCCAGGCAGCGAGGAAGTTCCAGCGGCCGCCGGCCGAGGTCTTCGGGTTGGGGGTGATGACCTTGACGTCGGGCTTGACGAGGTCGCCCCAGTCCTTGACGCCCTTCGGATTGCCCTTGCGCACGAGGAACACCACCGTCGAGGTGTAGGGCAGGCCGGCGTTGGGCAGCTTCGTGCGCCAGTCGGCGGGAATCTTCTTCGACAGCCGGGAAATGGCATCGATGTCGGAGGGGATGCCGAGGGTCACCACGTCGGCCGGGATGCCGTCGATCACCGTGCGGGCCTGGGAGCCGGAGCCGCCATGCGAGGCGCGCACGGTCACGGTCTCGCCGGTCTTGGCCTTCCAGTCGGCACTGAACGCGGCGTTGATGTCCTTGTAGAGCTCGCGGGTCGGGTCGTAGGAGACGTTGAGCAATTCGCTGTCGGCGCGAGCGGGTCCCGCCGGGGAGACAGGTCCCGTCAGGAAGACGGGCCCGGCCAGCAGCAGGGCGGTGGCGAGGCAGGCGGACAGAGCCAGGCTTCGGCGGCTTCGGGTCTGGTGGGTCTCGCTCGACATCTGTCGCCTCTTGATAACGGGCCGTTCTGGATCCCGGAGCCGATCACGGGTCGTCCGGTCCACGGCAAGGTTTTCGTTCTATATAACGAACGATGTCAACCGGCCTGCCCGTACCGTTTCCCGGGGACAAGGCTCCGGGAGATGGGAATTCCCATGTTTGGGTCAAGCTTCGGGGGAGACGGAAAAGGTCGTTTTCCGCACACCGGCATCGGGAGCAAGTTCGTTCTCCGCGCAAGTGTTCTTCAAGAAGAACATTTTTAGTCGTCAGGCGCCGTTTTTCGTCGGCGTTCCCGCCCGGAACCGACTCGTACCAGCGCCGCCCCGCCGTGGATCGCCGCGAGGTCGACCCGCGGGGCAGGCGGCCGCGATCCATCCGGGCTCGGGCTCGTGCGGCGATCGCGTCCGATGGCGTTCCGTTCACCGAAGCGCGCGCTTAACGATCCTTCAAAGGACTCGCGCGCAGGGTGCACCGTCCCTTTCCGGCGGAGGGTGGACGCTGAACGGAAACGGGACCTTCCGAATGCCAAGTCCCACTTCGGGCTCAAGTCCCACTTCGGGCGTAAGTCCCACTTCGGGCGTAAGTCCCATCTCGGGCTCAAGTCGCACTTCGAGTTCAAGTCCCACTCCGGGCTCACGCGCGTTGTCGCACCGCGGGGCCACCCTCCGGGCGGCCGTCACCGGTCTCGCCACCGGCGTCTCGGCGCGGAGCCGGGACGCGACCTTCGAGGCCGCCGGCTTCGACGCCCCTGCGGCACGGGACGCGGCGTCCGCCCGGTACAGGATCGCGACCGCGACGGGGCAGCTCGAAGAAACGCTTCACCTCAGCGTGCATATCGGCCTGACGCACGTGGTCGTCGTCGCCACGGTCCTGCTGCTGTTCTGGAACAAGGCCTCCGACGCCTACCTGCTCGCCCTGTGCGCCGGCGTCGTCCTACCCTCCGCCGCCTTCATCGCCGGCGCCTCCCTCTATCGCCGCGAAGCGTCGTCCGCAGCGCGCGTCGAGAAGGGGCAGACGACCGTCCGGCTCCTCGCCCTGTGCCTCGGCCTCGCCTGGGCGACGATGCCGATGGCCCTGTTCGTACGGGCCGATCCCGACCACGGCACCTACGTGGTCGCCGTGTGCGCCGGGCTGATGGCGACCGCCTATGCCCTCGGACCGATCCGCCATGTGGCGACCCTGTTCGCCGTGCCCGTGGTCATCGGCGGATTCCTCGCGCTGGCGGCGCGCGGCGACGACGTCGCCCGCGTCCTCGCGGTCCTGTTCGTGATCTACGCCGGCTTCATCCTGTTCACCGCCAGACGGATGGCGCACGTGTCCATGGGGCGCATCGTCGATCGCGTCCGGGTCGCCGAGCAGAACGAGACCATCGGCCTCCTCCTCAACGATTTCACCGAGAATGCCAGCGAGTGGCTGTGGGAAACCGATCCCGACGGCCGGTTGCAGAACGTTTCGCAGCGCCTCGGCGAGATTTCGGGAAGATCCCCGACGCGGCTCCGGGACGCCCCGTTCGAGACGCTGTTCCGCGACGCGGAGATGTCCACGGCCGCCCCGGGCGCCGCCGCCGCGGAACTCGTCGCCCTCGTGGCCGGGCGCCAGGCGTTCCGCGAGCGCGTCGTCGAGGTGACCCTCGGCGGGACGCCGCAATGGTGGCGGCTGAGCGGCAAGCCGCTCTACGACCGGTCGGGCGGTTTTCTCGGTTTTCGCGGGATCGGCGTCGACATCACCGTCGCGCGCCAGTCCGAGGCCCGGATCGCCTACCTGGCGAGCTACGATTCCCTGACGGGCCTCGCCAACCGGGCCCTGTTCCAGGATCTCGCCTCGATGGAATGCGAGCGCGCGGAGCGGACGGGCCAGCCCTGTGCCCTGCTCTATCTCGACCTCGACGGATTCAAGATCGTCAACGACACCTTCGGCCATGCCCTCGGCGATGCGCTGCTGACCGGCGTCGCCACGCGGCTGAGCGCCCTCGCCCGGCCCGGCGACCTCGTCGCGCGCCTCGGGGGCGACGAGTTCGCCATCCTGCATCCCTGCGCCGACGCGGACGATGCCTTCGCCCTCGCCCGCACGGTGATCGGGCAGGTGAGCCTCCCCTACCTCATCGACGGCGTGCAGGTGGAGATCGGGGTGAGCATCGGGATCGCGCTGGCCCCGAACGATGCCACGACGCCCGAGGCCCTGCTGGGCCGGGCGGACCTCGCCCTCTACCGGGCCAAGGCCGCCGGCCGAGGCGAGGTGTCGGAATTCACCCCCGATCTCGAAGCGTCGGTGCTGAAGCGCCGGGACCTCGAAGTCGACCTCAAGCGCGCCATCGCCCAGGGTGAGCTGAGCCTGCACTACCAGCCCCTCGTCGGCCTCGCCCGGGGGGAGGTCCGCGGCTTCGAGGCCCTCCTGCGCTGGACCCGCAATCCCGGCGGCCCGGTCTCGCCGGCCGACTTCATTCCCGTCGCCGAGGCCTCGGGCCTCATCGCGGTGATCGGGCATTGGGTGCTGCACGAGGCCTGCCGGGAGGCGGCGCGGTGGCCCGAGCCGATCCGCATCGCCGTCAACATCTCGCCGACGCAGTTCCGGCACGCCGATTTCGTCCTCGACGTGTTCCAGGCCCTGGAGGCCAGCGGCCTCGCGCCCGACCGCCTCGAACTCGAGATCACCGAGTCGGTGTTCTTCGAGATGAACGGCACCACCGTGTCGAACCTGAAGGAACTGCGCGGGCTCGGCGTGCGCATCGCGCTCGACGATTTCGGCACCGGCTACTCGTCCCTGAGCTACCTGATCCGGTTCCCCGTCGACAAGATCAAGATCGACCGCTCGTTCATCAACGAGATGGGCACCCGGCACGAATGCCTGGCGATCATCGAGGCGATCCTGACGCTCGCGGCCAAGCTGTCCATCACCGTCACGGCCGAGGGCGTCGAGACCGTCGAGCAGGCGGCCATGCTGCGGGCGCGCCACTGCGACGACATCCAGGGCTTCCTGTTCAGTCCGGGCCGCCCGAGCGCCGAGATCGACGGCCTCATCGCAACCCTGCCCCACCGCTTCCAGGCGATCTTCTCCGACGAAATCACGGACGCGCGCGTCGCCGCATAGGCTTTTCCAGCGCACAGGAGGCGGGCTCACCGCACTGGAAGACCCTGCGATCGATCTTAAACGAAGCCGGGACGCTATCGTACGGCAACACCGCAGCATCTCCTGCGTTGGTCGGACATGCCGCGCTTCTTCATCAACATCCGTGATGGTGACTGTCTCATCGAAGACGAGGAAGGAAGCCTCCTGCCCGATGTCGAGGCTGCCTGTCGCGAAGCCCTGCTGGCCGCGCGCGACATTCTCTCCTCGAAGCTTCGGGCTGGCGAGGAAGTGAACGGTCAGGTCTTCGAGATTACGGACGAGGACCGCGTCGTGCGGGCCTCGTTTCCGCTGCGAGACGTCCTGAAGCGCAAATAGCCTGGCCTGTAGCCTGCAAGTGAGCCCGAGCACGATGACAGCGTCCGCATCCCGTATCTGGACGCCCCGCTCCGGGCCGGGCCATCGGAGCCCGTTCCGGACGGGCGTCGACCGTGCCCTGGCCGACGCGTTTCCCCTGGCCGACGGCACGGACCTGCCGCACCGGATGGCGACGACGCTGGTCCGCCTGGAGGATGCCCTGCGCGAGGGGGCGGGCGACCCGCCGCCGACGCGGCCCGAACGCAGCTGACCAATCCGTCCGAGCCGCGACGGGGCGCAAGGCACGGCCCGCGAGTCACGCGGAGCAAGTCACGCGATGTCTGCGGCGCGAACCGGCGCCGCCCCGCCGCGCACCATCGCGGCGACCTCCGCGCCCGCGCGCAGGCCCTCGGCGTAGGCGCCCCCGGCGGTCCCCCATTGCAGGCGCGACAGGGCCTCGCCGGCGAACCAGATCCGCTCGCCCACGGGGGCGTGCAGGCTCAGGCGGGCGCCGGCATGGCCCGGCGGCACCACCGCCCAGGAGCCGCGCGACCAGGGGTCGTGGCGCCATTCGCTGACCACCGGGATCGACAGGTCGTGCAGGGCGCGGGCGCCGAAATGCTGTTCCAGCGCCCTCCGGACCAACCGCCGCACCCCGTCCGGGCCGGCGCGGCGCGCGTCGAGGGACGCCGCCATGGGCGCGTCGAGCTCGAAGTAGTGGAACGGCGTGCCGTCGATGCGGGTGAGAAGCCCCGGAACCGGAAAAGGCCCGCCGACGAGGCTGGCGAGGCGGTCGGCGCCCCGGAACGGGCAGGACGGCCAGTGCAGCACCGCGTGCTCGTAGATGCCGACGGAGAACCCCGCGATGGCCGCGGCCACGGCCGGCGGCAGGGCCGGGGTGAACAGGGACGCGTCCCGCAGGACCATGGTGGGAATCGTCACGATCACGGCGCGGGCCGTGCGGACGCCGCCATCCGCCAGGGCGACGCGCACCCCCGACCCGGCCCAGTCGATCCCCGTCACCGGGCTGTCGAGGGCGATGGGCAACCCCTGGGCGAGGCGGGCGAGGTAGCCGCCGTAGCCGCCGGCGATGAAGCGGTTGTCGCCGTACTCCATGCTGGGGAAGTCCTGCAGCGAGACCGCGTCGAGGGGCCGGCCCGAGACGAGGCCGTGCACCAGTTCCACCCGGCGGCCCCAGGGGCCGAGCCCCGGCGGCAGGGCGCCGGCGGCGGGGCGGTCCGGTCCGCCGCGCGCCGCACCGTCGCTCATGGCCCGATCGGCCGCCGCGAAGGCGCGCCCGAGGGCGGCCGCTTCGGACGGACTGCCGGCGCGGCGTCCGACCCGGACATGGCTCGCCTGCGCGGCGATCCGCAGGGGCTCGCCGCGGGCCTCGCCGAGGCGCACGAGGGGATTGATCGGGCCCGCATGGAGCCAGTGGGCGCCGAGATCGACGGCGTGGCCGCGCAGGGCGGCCGTCGCCACCCGCCCGCCGACCCGGCCGCGCGCTTCCAGCACCGCCACCGCGACCCCGGCCTGCGTCAGCGCCCGCGCCGCCGCGATCCCGGCCGCCCCTGCGCCGATGACGATCACCTCCGCGGCGGCCGGCAGGGGCGCGAGGCGCGGCGCGATGCTGGGCGGCAGGCTGTCGTGCTCGGGTCTGCGCATGGTCGGGTCCGGGGCTCGCTCGGCTGTCGGCCTATCAGAGGCCGGCGATGCGCGGCAACGCGCAGCGTCAGCGCCGCGCCCCGCCGCCGAGGTCGAGGACCTCGACGAGGCTCGAGCGGTCGCCCCCCGGTTTCGGGCTGCCCACCAGGGTGTGGATGCGCCCATTCGCCACGATGGCGCCGAAGCCGTGGCGCGGGGTGGGCAGGGGGGCGTGCCGGGTCCAGGCATCCCGCGCCGGATCGTAGGCCTCGACGGCGCCGAAGGTGCGGGCGTCCGATTCGCCGCCCATGACGAAGATCCGTCCGCCGAGCACCGCCGCCGCGGCCCCGCTCCGGGCCGTCGGCATCGGCGCCCCCGTGCGCCAGGCGTCGGCGGCCGGGTCGTAGATCTCGGTCACGGTGCGGTTGCGGGCGGGGTCGCCGTCGATCCGCCCGCCGATGGCGACGAGGCGGCCGTCCACGGCCTGGACGGCGAGGTGGTCGCGCCGGGTCGGCAGGGCGGCGGCCTCGGTCCACCGGTCGCGCGCCGGGTCGTAGACCGCATGGCCGGCCGCGTTGCCGCCGCCCGAGACGCTGCCGCCGACCACGTGGATGCGGTCGCCGATCGCCACCGCGCCCCCTGCCGCCCGGGCGCTCGGCATCGGCGCGCGCGGGCTCCAGGCATCGGCCTTCGGATCGTAGGCCCAGACCCGGTCGCTCGCCCGCCAGCCGGCGCCGTAGCCGCCGAAGACGTAGACCCGGTCCCCGAACCCCGCCGCCATGGCGTGGTGGATCGGCGTCGGGAACGCCGCCCCCGTCCGCCATGCGCCGGTGGCCGGATCGTGGACGAGGAGGCCGGTGGCCCCGTTGTAGTCGCCGATCACGTAGGCGAGGCCCGCCAGCGCGGCGACGGCCACCTCCGAGCGCGGGGCGGGGGCCGGCGCGGCGGCCCGCCAGGTGCCTGACCCCTCCGGCCCCCCTGCCCCCAGGCGCTCATGGGTGCCCACGGCCTCATGGGTGCCCACGGCCTCATGCGCGCTCGCGGACATCGTGGCCGCGAGGATCAGGACGGCGAGGAAGGCACGCATGGCGTCGGTTCCGGCTGGGCTCCGGGGACGAACGCGCCGGGCGGCCGAAGGCTGCCGGACGCGGACCGTGTGCGGCGGCACCCTTGCATCCACCCGCCCGCGCCGCCAGAACCGTGCCGGCAGAACCTTCGGGACGTGCGTGCGGGAACGGCGCCCGCGCCGGACGAGCCGACACGAAGACGGGATTCGAGACACGGTCATGCTGTTCAAGGCCGCCTTCGCCGCCCTCCGGCAGGTCTTCTCGCCGCCCCTGCGGGCGATCCTGTGGAAGTCCCTCGGGCTGACCGTCGGCCTGCTCATCGTGGTCTGGGCCGGGCTCACCCGGGCGATCAACTGGTTCCTGTCCCAGCACCACCTCTCGGTGGACTATCCGTTCCTCGACACCCTGGCGGTGTTCTTCGCCGGGGCCGGCCTGTTCGTGGGGCTCGCCTACGTGATGCCGGCCATCTCGATCCTGGTGGCGGGCTTCTTCCTCGACGACGCGGCCGAGATCGTCGAGCGCACGGACTTTCCCCACGATCCGCCGGGCACCGCCCTGCCGCTCGGCCGGGCGATGCTCTACGCCGTGCGCTTCGCCGGCCTCGCCCTCCTGGTGAACCTCGTCGCCCTGATCCTGTTCTTCGTGCCGGGCGTGAACCTCGTGGCGTTCTTCGGCGCCAACGCCTACCTGCTCTCGCGCGAGTATTTCGAGCTCGCCGCCGGGCGCTTCCGGCCCATGGACGAGGCCGGGGCCATGCGCCGCCATTACGGGCCGACCACCCTCACGGCCGGCGCGTTGCTCGCCGGCCTGATGGTGGTGCCGGTGCTCAACCTGCTCACGCCGCTGTTCGGCATCGCCCTGATGGTCCACGTCCACAAGGGCCTGAGCCGGCGCACCCCCCTCGCCCCGCCCGAGGCGCCCGCGCGCCTGCGCTGAAGCGCCCCCGGGTGACAGGCCGGCGGTTTTCGTCGGCATCCGGCTCCCCCAGGACCCGGAACTGTTCTAGATAGTCCCCGTCGAAGCCTGCCGGGTGAAGCCTGCCGGTTCCGGCACCCGTCCAGGACCGGCGCGGACCCGTGACCCGATCGGGGGCACGGCCAGGCGCACCGGGGCCGCTTTTCGAGACGTTTGAGAGCGATGACCGGCTTCGAGACCCTTCCCCTCACCCGCCCCGACGCCCAGCTCGTCACGGTGTTCGGCGGCTCCGGCTTCCTCGGCCGCCACGTGGTCCGGGCGCTGGCCAAGCGCGGCTACCGCATCCGGGTCGCCGTGCGCCGGCCCGACCTCGCCCTGTTCCTCCAGCCGCTGGGCAAGGTCGGCCAGATCGTCGCCGTGCAGGCGAACCTGCGCTACCCCGAATCCATCGCGGCGGCGGTCCACGGCGCGGACGTGGTGGTCAACCTCGTGGGCATCCTGCAGGAGACCGGGCGCCAGAGCTTCGCCAAGCTCCAGGCCGAGGGCGCCGGCGAGATCGCCCGCGCGGCCGCCGCCGTCGGGGCGCCCCTCGTCCACGTCTCGGCCATCGGGGCCGATGCCGGCTCGCCGTCGGCCTATGCCCGCACCAAGGCGCTGGGCGAGGCCCGCATCGGGGAGGCCGGAGGCGAGCACGTGATCCTGCGCCCGTCCCTGGTGTTCGGCCCGGGCGACAGCTTCTTCAACCGCTTCGCGTCCCTGGCCCGGGTCCTGCCGGTGCTGCCGCTCGCCGGTGCCCGGAGCCGATTCCAGCCGGTCTATGTCGGCGACGTCGCCGAGGCGGTGACCCGGGCGGTGGAGGGCCGCGTGCCGGCCGGACGGGTGTACGAGCTCGGTGGCCCGGAAGTCGCCACCCTGGAGGCCATCGTGCGCTACATGCTCACGGTGATCATGCGCCGCCGCAAGGTGCTCGATCTACCCCTGCCCGTCGCCCGCCTCCAGGCCCGCGCCCTCGAGATCGTCGACACCCTCACCCTCGGCCTCCTGCCGGATTCCCTCAAGCTCACCCGCGATCAGGTCACCCTGCTCCAGTCCGACAACGTCGTCTCGGAGGCGGCCAAGGCGGAGGGACGCACCCTGGAGGGCATCGGCCTCCAGCCCACCACCATGGAGGCGGTGGTGCCGGGCTATCTCTGGCGCTTCCGCACCGCCGGCCAATTCGCCAAGCCCCGCGTCGCGGTGGAATCCGAGGTCCCCGAGACCCTGGCCCCGGTGCCCTACGCGCCCTCGAAGCCGAGCGGGCCGGCGCTGGGCCCCGACGCCAGCCAGCCGAGCCGGATGGGCACCCGCTGGGGCACCCGCGACTGAGACGGCGCGCTCCGTGAGCGTCGCGGTGGGGTTCCTCCTCGTCTTCCTCGGCTCGGGCCTCGGCGGCATGGCCCGCCACGGCGTCGGCCTCGCGGCCGTGCGCCTCGGCCAGGGCTTTCCCTTCGGAACCCTCGCCATCAACATCCTGGGCTCGGCCCTGATGGGGGTGCTGGTGGGCTGGTACGCCCTGCGCGGCGGCAGCCAGCCCCTGCGGCTGTTCCTCGCCACCGGGGTGCTCGGCGGCTTCACCACCTTCTCGACCTTCGCCCTCGACGGGGTCATCCTCCTGCAGCGCGGGGAGAATGCCGCCGCCCTCGCCTACATCTTCGGCTCCGTCGGGATCGGCCTCGGCGGCCTCCTGCTGGGCCTCCTGGCCATGCGAACGCTGCTGTAGCGGGCGGTCACCGCGCTCGATCTTTTTTCGTCGTCCCCGTTTGTCGTCTCCCGTCCGCCGTCCCTTCGCGGGCCGACGCGGCAAACCCATGCCCGCGCTCGGATTTTACCGAAGACCTGGAATTGATCCAAATCGAAGCTGGGTCTTTTAGGCTCGAAGCATCGATTTATACGCATTCCAATGTTTCCCAATACGATTGAAATCCATCTTGTTGCACTGCATTGCTGTCATCGTCGATTCGGCAACGGGCAGGGAGGCGACGATGATGGAACGGGCACTGGATTGGGTCCGGGGCTATGCGCAGCTCGCCTGGTGGGACGGCTCCTGCATCGACCTGCGCCTGCACCGCCTGACCGACTTCATCGATTTCGTCGCCACCGCCCCGGATCCGGTCGCGGCCCACATCCGCCGGAGGACGCCCGCGTGAACCCCCGCCTCAACGCCGACCCCGCCCCTCACGCCTGCGCCGAGGCGGCTTCGGCCGAGGACACCCTGGACGAGTCCCTGCGCCGGGCGTTCTGGCAGAGCCTCAACCGGGCGCCGCTGCCGGCCATGCAGGCCCTCGAAACGGCGGCCCGGACCCTCGGCGCCCTCTACCGGCAGGTGGCCCGGGCCCACGAGCAGCCCGGCGGATGCGGGTGCGGCTGGGAGCCCGACCCCGATTGCGACCTCATCGTCCTCGAGGCCAACCTCGCCGCCGCCCTGCTTCATCCGCCGCAGCCGGATCTCCTGCGCATGCCGGCCGCCGGATCCGCCTGACGCGACGCGGGCGGGGCGGGCCGCCCGCGGATCCGAACTGCGCGCGGGTACCGCTTCCACACCCAAGGTCCCTTCCTCACTCAAGGTTACCCTTTCCTCACACACCGTGGCGGATCATGGCCGCAGGCACTGGGAAGGGGCGCGGCATGGACGGATTCTATCGCGGCATCGAGGTATCCCTGCTCGGGTTCAGCCTACTTCTCGGGCTCGGCGCCATCCTGCTTCCGTCCTCGCCCGGTGGCCTGCCGGGCGACGCACAGGTCGCCGTCACCCTTCCGATGATCACCGTGACGGCGAATCCCTGAGCCGGCGAAGCCTGGTCTTGGGGCGAACGACACTTTTCTGCCACCGGGGCGCCTGAATTCCTGCAACCCTTCCGGCCCGCCGCGACTTGATCTGTCGTAGCGAGAGCGGCCTTCGCGGCCGTTCCGAACGGTGGTCGAGGGTACCGAGCGGTGCGCGGTCAGGATTCAGATATGTCGGTCTTTCACACACGGCTGTCCGCCATGGCCGCGGGCGCCCTGTTCGTCACGTGCGTCGGCCTTTCCGGCGCCCAGGCGGCGCCCGCCGCGAACCAGGGTTCGTCCGAGGCGTCCGCCCTTCCCAACCGTCCGATCACGGCCGTCGCGGCCATGACCGAGGGGGACGACGACCTGACGAATTGCAGCCGTTCGCGCCGCCGCCTCTGGGTCGATGGCGAGGGCTGGATCGTCCGGCGGGTCACCACCTGCCGCTGAGCGACCCCGCGAGGGTCGCGGACCGGAGGACGACGCGATCCCCCGTGGATCGGACCCGCCGCGAGGCGGGTTTCCTCGTCGGGCTGAGGCCTACGCACTCTTCCCCTCCCCCACCCGCCGGAACGCCGGGGCGGTCCGGCGGTTTGTGCCTCATGATGCCGGCCAGGAACGAGGCCCCGTTGCGGAGTGCGCCACCGATGATCACGCGTCTCAAGGCGACCCTGCTGGGAGCCGCCCTCTCGTGCGCGACCTTCGCCGGCGCGCAGGCACAGGTGATCTACGGCGACGTCGGGCCGGGCTACGGCTACGCCGGCTCCGCGATCCGGGGCGACTATGTCGGCGCACCCCTCACCCGGTTTCCGCGGCCCGACCAGATCGTCCCGAGCGCCTGGGGCTACGGCACCTACGGCGTCCCCACCGTCTCGGGCATCCACCCTGCGCCCGTCGGAACGCCCACCGTCTACGTGATCGAATCGCCTGCACCCGCCGCCCGCGCGAGCGCAAAAGCGCGTACGACGGCAGGACCACGGGTGCTCGCACGCGACCGCGCGAGCCGGTTCGCCCCGGCGCCGTCCGCCACGCCATACGCGTCGGTCGGGGGCGCACGCGTCGTGCCCGTGAGCGTACCGGACCGGCAGGCAACGTTGCGCTGAGCTTGGCGAAGCATCGCAGGCGGCGAGAAAACTTGGCAACAATTTAATCTCTCGGCGATACCTTCCGAAAACGTGAGGGGCACGCCATGCATATTGTTCTCGTCGACACCAGCCGCGTCGTTCTCAAGATGATCGCCGCCCTGCTCGAGCCCAACGGGCATACGGTCACGGCCTTCACGAACTCCAGCGAGGCCCTGGATTTCGTCGAGACCACACAATCCGTACGCGTCCTGATCACCAGCCTCGAAGTCAGGCCCCTCAGCGGCCTCGAACTGTGTTGGTCCGCCCGTCTGCTGGCGGAGGCCAATCGGCCTCTGTACGTGATCACCATGTCCTCGGCGCGCAACGCCCGAAACCTTGCCGAAGCCCTCGACAGCGGCGCCGACGACTTCATCGAGAAGCCGCCCGGCCCCGAGGAGCTCCACGCCCGGCTCCGCGCCGCCGACCGGCTCACCACCATGCAGAGCGAGCTGATCCGCCTGGCCCAGACGGATTCGCTCACCGGCCTGCTCAACCGCCGCGCCTTCTACCAGCGCGCCCGCGAGGCGGCCGACCGGGCCGGCAACCACGGCAAGATGTCGGCGATCCTCCTCGACATCGATCACTTCAAGCGCATCAACGACGAGTACGGCCACGATGTCGGCGATGCGGCGATCCAGGCCGTCGCCCGCGAGATCGGCACCGAGGGCATCGTCGGGCGCCTCGGCGGGGAGGAGTTCGGCATCGTCCTGCCGCATCGTCCGGCGGCGGAGGCGGAGACCCTCGCCGGGCGCCTGCGCCGGGGAATCGAGGCCCTGCGCATCCGCGGGGCGCGCGCACCGATCCGGCTCACCTGCAGCTTCGGCGTCAGCGACTGGATCGAGGCCGACACGGTGGAGGGCCTGGTCAAGCGCGCCGACATCGCGCTCTACGAAGCCAAGTCCACGGGCCGCAACCGCGTGGTCACCGCGACCTCCGACCTGATCCTCGCCCGCGCCGGCTGATCCCCCTCTCCCATCGGGACTCCGGCCTGTACCGCCGCGAGACAGCGGCGTACGGCATCCTGCGGAGTCATCGTCACTGGCATCGCCCGGCCCCTCCGCGCTGATCTTGAAATCACACAAGACATGGTAAACAGAAGCCTGGAACAGATCTTGAAGTGAACCTTCGCAGTACTGCCGCGGTGTCTCGTGGTGGCACATGAGGGGGATTGCGGCATGCATCAGGCCGTTGGAGTATTGATCGTCGATGAGCCGCACGGGCTGCAGCCGAGCTTTCGGGCGGCCCTCGAGCACGAACCGACCCTGCACACGGTGAGCGAAGCGGACCTGTCCCGCGGCGGATCGGACGTGCCCGGGGCCAATGTCGCCCTCGTGGTCGTCGGCGACGGGGATCCCGAAGGCGGGGTGGCGCGGATCGGCGGTCTGCGGGCCCGGTGTCCCGGCCTCAAGATCGTCGCCGCCTTCGAGACCCTGGACGCCGCCGCGATGGCGCGGCTGGTCGCGGCCGGCACCGACATGTTCGTCGCCCGCACCGCCTCCGCCCGGGTCGTCTGCGCCGCCATCCTGGCCCTGGCCGGCCTGGACGCGCCGGCGCAGGGTATGGCCCCCACCGACGGCCTGACCCCGCGCGAGGCGGAGATCCTGCGGTTCCTCAGTGCCGGGTTCAGCAACAAGGAAGTAGCCCGCCGCCTCGGCCTCAGCGTCCGCACCGTGGAGACCCACCGGCTCAACCTGCGCCGCAAGACCCAGACCGGTCGCCTCAAGGACCTCGTCGCCCTGGCCCGCCAGCTCGGTCTCGCTCCCGTGACGGACACCGAGGGATCCACCCCCGTGCGCCGCACGGCCGGCCCGTCCACGGGCCAGTTCGCCCTCCCGGCCGGCTTCTGACGCTACGCCCGAACCGTTTCGTCGAGCGCCGAGAGGGGCCGCTTGGGTTTCCGCGCGACATCCTCGCCGCGGACCGCCTCCTCCAGGGGCTCCGGGCCTTTGCGCAGGAGCTTGGCGAGGTAGTACGAGCCGAACCCGAAGATGATCGCGTAGGCGACGAGGAATGCGACGAGGGAGGTGGTGACCGCGTTGACCGTGAGCGGCGAGTGCGCGTCCGCCGTGCGCATCTGCCCGTAGACGATGTAGGGCTGGCGCCCGATCTCGGCGGTGAACCAGCCGAACAGCACGGCGCCGAAGCCGGACGGCGTCATCAGCATCGCGGCGTTCAGGAACCAGCGGTTGGTGTAGAGGGTGCCGCGCCAGCGAAGGTACAAGCTCCAGAGGCTCAGGCCGAGCATCGCCAGCCCGATGGCGACCATGATGCGGAACGAGTAGAACACCGGCCAGACCGGCGGCCGCTGATCGGGCGGCACGTCCTTCAGGCCCGGCACCACGCCGGAGAAGTCGTGGGTGAGGATGAAGGAGCCGAGCTTCGGGATACCGATCTCGAAATCGTTGCGCTCCTCCTTCATGTTCGGGATCGCGAACAACAGCAGCGGCATGTTGGCCTGCCGGTCCCAGTTCGCCTCGATGGCCGCGAGCTTCGTCGGCTGATGCTTGAGCACGGCGAGCCCGTGTGAGTCACCGATCATGATCTGCAGCGGCGTGCAGATCACCGCGAACCACAGGGCCATGGACAGGGAGACACGCGCCCCGGCTACCTTGGCCGGCGGCTCCTTCCGCCCGCGAAGAATCATCCAGGCCGACATGCCCGCCACCGCGAAGGCCGTGGTGAGGAAGCAACCCATCACCATGTGGGCGTAGCGGATCGGGAAGGACGGGTTGAAGATCACCTGCCACCAGTCGGTGGCCACCGCCCGGCCGTTCTCGACGACGAAGCCGGCGGGCGTCTGCATCCAGGAATTGGCCGACAGGATCCAGAAGGCCGAGATCAGGGTGCCGATGGCGACCATGCAGGTGGAGACGAAGTGCAGGCGGTCCCCCACCCGCTCCCAGCCGAACAGCATGATTCCGAGGAAGCCCGCCTCGAGGAAGAACGCGGTGATCACCTCGTACTGGATCAGCGGCCCGAGCACGTTGCCGGTGAAGTCGGCGTAGCGCGACCAGTTGGTGCCGAGCTGGTAGCTCATGACGATGCCGGACACGACGCCGAGGCCGAACGACACCGCGAAGACCTTCACCCAGAAGCGGTAGAGGTTCCGGTACAGGGGGTTGCCGGTCCACAACCACTGGCCTTCGAGGCGGGCGAGGAAACTCGCCAGCCCGATGGTGAAGGCCGGAAAGATGATGTGGAAGGCCATGGTGAAGCCGAACTGAATCCGCGAAAGCAGAAGCGCATCGACATCCATGGATCATCCTCCCGTCCGGCCCGCGTCCCCCGGCGGGACTTGTCCGGAAGGACAGGCCCGGGAGAACTTGCTCGAATCGGTCTACTCTACTGTAAATTCGCGCGCGCGGCGCGGCTTGGTCGCAGCCCTCGGCTTCAGGCGCGCGGGAGCCGACGGCGCGGACCGCGCGCCAGGGCGAGCGCACCGACGAGACCCACGGCGGCGAGACCGCCGAGGCCGGCCAGCATCCAGTCGCGCTCGCGGCTGGTCCAATACTCGCTGCGCGTGGTTTCCGTACGGTCGCCGAAGCGCCCGTCGATGCGGGCCGGTCCCGGAACGGGCTCGAACAGATTGCCGGGTTTGTCCGCAGCCGGTGCGTCCGTGAGTTGGGCGTCCCACATGCTGGCGGCCTTGGAATCGGCGAAGCCGGGCGCGATCACCTGTGCCGCATGCATCATCAGCACGCTGCGACCGACCCAGACGTCCCGTTGCGGCTTTGCCGCCGTGGATACGATGGCCTCGGCGCACAGGCGCGGGTCGTAGACCGGGTCGGGGGCGTATTGGCCGTGGCCCGTGCGGTTGCGGGCCCAGTTGAATTGCGGCGTGTTGACCGCCGGCAGGTAGACGATGCTCAGGGAGACCGCGACCCGGTCGTGGATGAGCTCGCACCGCAGGGCATCCGTGAAGCCGGTGACGGCGAACTTCGCGGCGCAGTACGGAGCCTGGAGCGGTGCGGCCCGGATGGCGAGGCCCGAGGACACCTGAAGGATGGCGCCGCGGTTGCGCGGCTTCATGAACCGCAGGGCCGCGAGCGTCCCGTAGACCTGGCTGAGATAGGTGGTCTCGGTGACGCGCCGGTACTCCGCGGGGGTGATCCGGTCGGCCGGATTCACGATGGTCGCCATGGCGTTGTTGACCCAGGCGTCGATGGAGCCGAGTTCGCGCTCCACCCGCTCGGCCGCCCCCGCGACGGCCTCGGCATCCGCGACATCGGCCGCGATGGCGAGGACCGGCCGGCCGTAGGCCTTGAGAAGGGCCTCCGTTTCCGACAGGCGATCCGGATCGCGGGCGATGACGGCCACCGCCCAGCCGCGCTTGGCGAACAGCTCCGCCGTCGCCAGCCCGATGCCGGCGGTCCCGCCCGTGACGACCGCGATGCGTGCCATGCTATCCAAAAATCCAGATCCGTCCGGCGAGCCTGCCGGGACGCGTCCTCGGCAACGGACGTGTTCGAATCCGGTTGCGGAGGGAGGTCCGTGCCCAAACGACACGTCTTCGCGGCAGCGGTCGGGATGGGTCTCAGGCGGTGGGCCGGTCGGCCGTCCCG
Organism: Methylobacterium sp. Leaf102; assembly: GCF_001422425.1. NCBI lineage: Bacteria > Pseudomonadati > Pseudomonadota > Alphaproteobacteria > Hyphomicrobiales > Methylobacteriaceae > Methylobacterium > Methylobacterium sp. Leaf102. The sequence continues at coordinate 366,480 of NZ_LMMX01000023.1, forward strand.
GCATCGGGGGCCTTCGACCGGGATTTCGTGCGCCTTTCGGAGCCGGACGCCGTGTCCCGTCCGTTCGATCCCGCCCTGCCGACGGACTTGGTCGCGGCCTTAGATTTGGCCTGGGAGCTGGCCTTGGTCTTACGCGTGGCCGTCCTGACCGGCGTTGCCTTGCTCACCCTGGCGAGCCGGGCCTGGAGCAGCCCCAGCACGGCCGCCTCCTCGGGCTTCAGGCGCGTGAGGTCGTCGCGCAGCTCGTCCGCGACGGCGTGCTTCACCTGCAGCAGCAGGTCGCCCTCGAGGTAGCCGTCGAGCACCTGGGGGTGGATGTAGCACTTGCGGCAGATGGTCGGCGTGTTGCCGAGCCGGCTCGCCACGCTCTCGATGGCCGTCCGAAGGTTCTTCTTGGCGGCGGCCTGGCTGTCGAACGCCTCGAATTCCTGCAGCGCCAGGGCGGCCAGCACCGTGCCGGCCCAGGTGCGGAAATCCTTGGCGGTGACCGGCTGGCCGGTGATCTCGCGCAGGTACGCGTTCACGTCGGCCGAGGTCACGTCGCGGATGGCGCCGTCCGCGTCGCGGTACTGGAACAGCTCCTGGCCGGGCAGATCCTGGCAGGCCTTGACGATCCGGGCCACGCGCCGGTCCTTCACGCCGAGGTCCCAGGTCTTGCCGCTCTTGCCCTTGAACCGGAAGGTGAGCTTGGCGCCGGCGATCGTGGCGTGCCGGTCGCGCAGGGTGGTGAGACCGAAGCTCTTGTTGGTGCGGGCGTAATCGTCGTTGCCCACCCGAATGAGCGTGGTCTCCAGAAGATGCACCACCGTCGCCAGCACCTTTTCGCGGGGCAGGCCGGCCTTGCCCATGTCGGCGTCGACGCGGGCGCGCAGGCCCGGCAGCACGTCGGCGAAGGTCATGATGTGCTCGAACTTGGTCTGGTCCCGGGCGGCGCGGAAGTCGGCGTGGTAGCGGTACTGCTTGCGCCCCTTGGCGTCGCGCCCCGTCGCCTGGATGTGGCCGTTGGCGCGCGCGCAGATCCACACGTCGGTGTAGGCGGGCGGGATGGCGAGCGCCCGGATGCGGGCCAGGGTCTTCGCGTCGCGCACCGGGGCGCCCTTGGGGTCGCGGTAGGCGAAGCCCGTGCCGCTCCGGCGGCGGGTCAGCCCCGGCGTGGACTCGTCGACATAGGCGAGGCCCGCCTCCTCGGCCGCGTCGCGCGGATCGGCGACGGTGCCGTCCTCGTCCCGATCCGACGCCATGCGCAACGCTCCCCCCGGATGATTTCGTCAGGCGACAACCGGTGGCCGGGCCGCCCCGTTCCGGGCGCGACATCGCGCTACAGCCAGCGCTCCATGACGATGCGCGGGACCGCGTTCCAGCCGAGGCCGGCGTAGAAGTCGCGCACGCCCACGTTGCTCTCGCGGATCATGAGCTGCGCCTTGGGAATTTTCCGCACCCGCAGCCACTCTTCCCCGGCCGCCACCATGGCCCGGCCGTGGCCCCGGCCCCGCGCCTCGGCCGCGACGTAGTAGAGCCAGCCGCGATGGCCGTCGTAGCCGACCATCACGCTCGCGGCGACGCGCCCGCCCGGCGTGACGCCGACGAGGACGTCGGAGTTCGGACGCCCGGCGGCGCGGTCGAGATCCGCGTCCGGATCGTTGTGGGGCACCACGAGGCCGCAGGCGCGCCACAGGGCGATCACCGCCGTGCGGTCGTCGGCTTCGAACGGCCGGATCGTCAGGCTTTCGGTCGTGTCCATGGACTTGTCCTCGTGCGGTCTTGTCCTCGTGCGGTCTTGTCCTCGTGCGGTCTTGCCTTTCTGCGCGGCGAGGCATGCTACAGGCTGAGGGATGGATACGCCGCCCCACCCGCCCCACCCGCGAAAAACCCTGGTCTTCGTGGTCACCGAGGACTGGTTCTTCGCCTCGCACTTCCTGCCCCTGGCGCGGGCGGCCGTCGCCATGGGTCTCACCGTGGCGGTGGTGACGCGGGTGCGCGATCACCGCGCGCCCATCGAGGCCACGGGTGCGCGGGTGGTCCACCTGGAGGCGGAGCGCTCGAGCCTCAACCCCATGACGGCGGGGTACGCGGCGGGCCAGCTCGCCGGTATCCTCAAGGCGCTGAAGGCCGACATCGTCCACTGCATCGCGCTCCGCGCCATCCTGGTCGGCGGCACCGCGGCCGCCATGGCGGGCATCCCCGCCCGGGTCTACGCGGTGACCGGCCTCGGGCTCCTCGGCGCCCGCGCCGACGCCACCGGCCGGCTGTCGCGCCTGGCGCTGCGCGGCCTCATCCGGGGACCGCTCGCCTCGAAGCGAACCCGGTTCCTGTTCGAGAATCCCGACGACGCCTGGGCGCTCGACCTCGACCCGGCCGACACCGCCGTCACCCTCGTCGGCGGGGCCGGCGTCGATCCCGAGGCCTTCACGCCCCGACCCCTGCCGCCGACCCCGCCCCTGCGGGTCGCCTTGGTGGCCCGGATGCTGTGGTCGAAGGGCGTCGATACGGCCGTGGAGGCCGTGCGCCGCGCCCGCGCCGACGGGGTGGCGGTGGAGCTCTCCCTCTACGGCGCACCCGACCCCTCGAACCGCCGGGCGATTCCCGAAACCACGCTCCGGGACTGGTCGCGCGACGGGATCGCGTGGCACGGGCCCACCGCCGACGTCGCCGGGGCCTACGCCGCCCACCACGCCGCCTGCCTGCCGTCGCGGGGCGGCGAGGGCCTGCCCCGCACCCTGCTGGAGGCGGCCGCCTGCGGGCGCGCGCTCCTCACCACCGACGTGCCGGGCTGCCGCTCCCTGGTGCGCGACGGATTCGAAGGTTTCGTCGTGCCCCCCGACGATTCCGCGGCGCTGGCCGCCGCCCTCGCGCGCCTCGCCGCCGATCCGGGACTCGTGGTGCGGATGGGCGAAGCGGCACGCGACCGCATCCGGGCGGGGGACTTCACGGAAGCGGCCGTGGCCGGCGCCGTCTGTGCGATCTACGCGGAGCTCGCCGCATGATCGCCTCGCCCGATCCCCTCGCCTTCATCCGTGAAAACACCCGGCTGCTGCCGGTGCCCCACGCGCCCGAGATCGTGCTGCATGTCGCCGACGAGGCCACCGCCCTGTGGCAGAAGACCGAGGACGAGCTCGAGGCCATCGGCCTGCCGCCGCCGTTCTGGGCCTTCGCCTGGGCGGGCGGCCAGGCGCTCGCCCGCTACATCCTCGACAACCCCGAGCTCGTCTCCGGGCGCCGCGTCCTCGATTTCGCCTCGGGCTCCGGACTCGTCGCCATCGCGGCGGCGAAAGCCGGGGCGATTCACGTGACGGCGAGCGACCTCGACGGGTTCGCGATCCCCGCCATCGGCCTCAACGCGGCGGTCAACGGCGTCGCCGACCGCATCGAGGCGGTGCGGGACGACCTCATCGGCTCCGATCCCGGCAGCGCCGTCGTGCTCGCCGCCGACATCTTCTACGAATGCGACCTCGCCGAGCGCGTCACCGCGTGGCTGGCCGGGCTGCATGCGCGCGGCGCCACGGTGCTGGTGGGCGATCCCGGCCGGTCCTACCTGCCGCGCGACCGGCTCGAACGGCTCGCCACCTACGCGGTGCCGGTAAGCCGGTCCCTGGAGGATGCCGAGATCAAGCAGAGCAGCGTCTGGCGCTTCACCGCCTGACGGCCTTCGGCATCACGGCGCGCAGGGCGAGGTGCGTCGGCCCGCACAGGGCGAGCGGAATGCCGACGACGAGGAGGCCGAACCAGGCGTAAGGCGACATCCAGGTCTGGGCGGCGGTGTCGCTCATGCCCCAGACGTAGTTGATGTTGACAGGGGTGAGGCCGGGATCGGGGCGCGGCGCCGGCATGGCGAAGAAGCAGACCGCCAGCACCACCACGGCGAGGCCCGACCACGCCGTCCAGGCGCGGCGGTCGTAGCCGAGGCGCCAGACGAGATAGATCAGCAGGAACGGCAGCCAGCCGTGGAACAGCGACAGGCCGCGCAGGAAGAGCGAATTCTCGGACTTGAACATGTAGTCGGTCATGCCGGTGATCGGCAGGCCGAACAGGCCGGCGGTGAAATCCGCCACCCAGATCACCTGCGGCGCCAGGATGCCGACGGCGCCCATGGAGATGGGCAGCGCGCGCTCGGTCCAGATCCCCCAGAGGGTCAGGATCAGGGCGATGTCGCAGAAGTAGAGGAAGTTCGTCGGCCCGTAATACCACCCGTAGGTCGGCACCAGCACGGCCATGAAAGCCGTGTAGGCGAGCTTGAGGGCCATCGGCAGGCGCTGGCGTGCCCCTTCGGAGGACGCCAGCGTGCTGTCCCAGGGGGCCGGCGAGAGGGAAGCGCTCATGGTCTGAAGGTCCGTCCGGCCCCGATCGGCCCGGTGTCGGGACGATGCCGTGCCGGCGCCGCCGGGGCGGTGACGAACGGCACAGCTTACGTTGGGAAGGGCGCGATCAGAACCGGCCGCGGCGCTTGTCAGAAGCGGCCGCGGCGCTTGTTAGAACCGGCCGCGGCGCTGGGCGTCGAGGCTCCACGGGCCGGCGCCGGCGGCGGCGAGGTAGAGGAACACGAAGCAGAACAGGATCGCCGCGTCGCCGCCGTTGAGGGCGGGAAACGGGCTCTTCGGCGCATGGGCCATGAAGTAGGCCACCGCCATCTGGCCCGACAGAACGAACGCCACCGGCCGGGTGAACAGGCCGAGCACGATCAGCGCGCCGCCGACGAGTTCGAGCAGGCCCGCCATCCCGATCAGGGAGACCAGTTCCGGCGCGCCGCCGCCACCCATGCGTGCGGGAAAGCCGAGGAGCTTCTGTGTCCCGTGGGCGAGGAACAGCAGCCCCGCCATGATGCGCAGGACGCTGAGCAGGCGCGGGGCCCAGGTGACCGAGAGGGCGTTGGTGTTCATGCGGTGACGTGCTCCGAGGAACGCCCCGGGACCCGAGGCGAGGGAGCCCCGCATCGAGCACGAATCGTACGGTGCGTCGATCCACCCCGGCGGCACCGGCGGGCGTCCGCGAACCGGATCGTGCCGGGCGGCACGGAAGAGGTCGCGCGGGGGCGCCGGTTCAGTCGGCCGCGACGGCGACGAGGGAGAACAGGGCCGCCAACAGGACATTGCCGGCGACGACGAGAGCGAGGACGAGCATGGCGATGGAATCTTAGGCTTCGAGGACCGGGAGGCCAGCCTTACGGCCACGCTTCTGGCCGGTTCATGAACGCCACGGCCCGGCCGACCCGGCAATGCGGAACGGCGTGAATCAATTGCTCCTGTGCCGGCTCCAGCGCCGTGTCCCGGGGACACCGTCGGGGCAAGCGATGCTAACCGATCTTGCCGAGCCGAATCAGCAACGCTTCGATCCGCTCGCCCACGGGTTCGGCCGGATCCGCCGGATAGAAGGCCCGCAGGGTGTGGCCGAGGTGGCGCCGGATGTGCGGCGCCAGGGCCGGCGGACGGCGCACCGAACCCGCCTCCGTCGCAGCCGCGGCATGGGAGCCATGAGATCGTTCGCCGTGCGTCTCGGGCATTCGAAAAGCCCCCTCTCGCCGCGTCGTCACGACGGCACCGGATCGGCGTGGTCGGACCCGGCGACGATCGCACGGCAGGGTTAAGGATGCGTTTCCGGCGATCGGCCACCGGTCCGCCGCGACTCGGGCGACGGGCGCGAAATAAAAGCGTGACCGTTGGATCGAAGAGAAATGGCGCGGTGCCAGAGACTTGCGTCCGCCCCCCCATTCCGACGCGGCCCGCCGCCCGTTTTCGCGCCGCTGTCAAGTGGTAGACGTCGGCATCGCGGCTGGTTTACATCTTTTACTCAGGCATGAGCACTCCCTACGCTCAGCCACCTCGCAGTCTGGATGAGGTCAAATTGAGTGGCATGCAAAGTATTGCAATGACCGAACGCGAGCGGGATACAGTGATCGCTGCGCTGCGGTATTATCAATTCTATCGTTTGCAGGGAAATCCATTTAATCCGCAGCAGGATCATTTGATCGACGCCATCGCCGGGCATTCCGGCGAGGCCCTGGACTTGGCCGCCATCGACGACCTCTGTGCCGGCCTCAACGGCAACAAGCACGCCCTCAGCGCAGCCGCCTGAGGGGTGCCGCCCGGCCCGGCGTCTCGTCGGACGAGACGCCGGGCCTCGCGTGCGGAGCCCGCCCGTCCGGGCCGCTCCGCCGCCCGCTCAAGGGGCCGCGTCGAGCTGCTGCCTGGCGCGCCCGAGGGCCTCCCTGCAACCCTTGGCGTCGCCCTTGCCATCGGCGGTGCGGGCCTCGTCGAGGGCGACCTTGGCCTGCATCGCCTTGTCGCCGCCCTTGCCGGCCTCGGCCGACTTCTCCGGCGGCGTCGTGGGGTGCGTGCTCGGATTGCCGCCGGACGCCCCACCCTCGCCGCCGCGCGCGCCGGCATCAGCCTGGCCGCTCGTGGAGGCCGAGATCGACTCCTTGGCCTGATTCTTCACCTTGCCCTCGAGGGCCGCGATTTCGTCCGCGCAGGGCGAGGCGTGGGCTTGGCTCACCGCACCCGCGAGGGTCGCGGCGAGGAGGCCGGCGGCGAGCCAGGCGGGTCGTGTCGTGTTCGATGGCATCGTCGAATCGAATCCCGATACAGCAGGGAGGCGCCGAAGCGGCGGCCTCTTCCCCGGGTCAACCCGCCGGGAGGCGGGACGGCTCCGGCCCGGATGGCGGAACCACCGTTTTTCGTCGCGCCCGACCATGAAAAAGGGGTGCCGCGCGATGCGACACCCCCGTTTCTCGTGCTGTCCATCGTCGTGAAGCCCCCGGAGAGGCACCGGCCCAGGGCCGGGTTCGTCGCGGCGCCCCGAGGGGCGTCCGCTCAGGCGCTGAGCTGGTCGCGGATCGGCAGTTGTCGGATGCGACGGCCCGTGGCCGCGAAGATCGCGTTGGCGATGGCGGGGGCGACCGGCGGCACGCCCGGCTCGCCGACGCCGCCCAGCGGCCCCGAGAAGTTCGGGTTCGGCAGCAGGTGGACGTGGATCTCCTTCGGGGCGGCGTCGATGCGGGTGATCTCGTAGCCGTCGAAGTTGTTCTGCTGGGCGCGGCCGTCCTTGAACGTGATCTCGGCCGAGAGCGCGAGGCCCATCCCCATGACCACGGCGCCTTCCATCTGCGACCGGATGCGCTCCGGGTTCACCTGCGGTCCGCAATCGACGGCGATGTCGACGCGCTTGACCACGACCTCGCCCTTGGCCCCGACCTCCACCTCGGCGGCGACCGCCGTGTGGGTGACGAAGCTGTAGTGACCGGCGATGCCGAGCCCGGTGTTCTTCGCCATCTTGCGGCCCCAGCCGATGCCCTTGGCCGCCGCCTCGATGACCCCGCGCAGGCGTGCCGTGTCGATGGGGTAGCGGGCCGGGTCCTCGCCGTAGTTCCAGACATCGCCGAGCGTCGTCGGATCGATCTTGCGATCGGGGCCGATGAGGGCGAGCAGGTACTCCTTCGGGTCACGCCCCGCCGCATGCGCCAACTCGTTCACGAACGACTGGATCGCGAAGGCGTGCGGGATGTTCGAGACCGAGCGGAACCAGCCGATGCGCACGTGCGCGTCGGCCGCCGGGTTCTCGAGACGGATGTTGGGTACGGCGAACGGCGTGTTGGTGAGGCCCATGCCGAGCTCGAACGGGAGTTCGTTCTTGGCGCCCGCCGCGAAGATCGACCCGATGGTGGGGGCCGCCGAACGGTGGAGCCAAGCCACCGGCATGCCCTTGTCGTCGAGGCCGGCTTCCAGGCGCTCCACCGAGATGGTGTGGTAGTAGCCGTGGTGCAGGTCGTCCTCACGGGTCCAGGTCAGCTTCACCGGGGCGCCGTCCACGGCCTGGGAGCACAGGGCCGCTTCGAGCACGTAATCCGGCTTCGACTTGCGGCCGAAACCGCCGCCGAGCAGGGTCTGGTTGACCCGCACCTTGTCGGCCGCGAGATTCAACTTCTTCGCCAGCCGGTCGTGGGTCGCCTGCGGCGCCTGGGTGCAGGCCCAGGCCTCGCAGAAACCGTCCTTGATCCGCACCACGGCGGCCGGCGGCTCCATCGGGGCCTGGACGAGGTGGGGCACGAAGTATTCGGCCTCGACCCGCTTCTTGGCCTTCGCCATCGCGCCGTCGACGTCGCCCTGGTTGCGCACGACCTTGCCGGGGGCACGCACCGCCTTCTCCAGCTCGCCCCGGAAGGCGACGGAGTCGTAGGAGGCATTGGGGCCGTCGTCCCAGGTCACTTTGAGGGCCTCGCGGGCCTTCATGGCCGCCCAGGTGTTTTTCGCGATGACCGCGACGCCGCCCAGCGGCTGGAACTCGACCGGTGCCTCCGGGGCGTCGATCTTGAAGATCTTGACGACGCCCGGGACTTTCTTGGCCTCGGTGTCGTCGTAGCTCACCACCTTGCCGCCGAAGACCGGCGGGCGGGCGACGAGGGCGTAGAGCATCCCGTCGATCTTGGTGTCGAGGCCGTAGACGGCCTTGCCCGTGGTGATGTCGCGGTTGTCGACGAGGCCGATCTTGCCCTTGCCGATGTACTTGAAGTCCTTCGAATCCTTGAGCGTCACGGATTCGCGGGCCGGCACCGGCAGTTCGGCCGCTGCCGCCGCGATCTCGCCGTAGCCGAGGCTGCGCTTGGATTTGGCGTGGGTGACGACGTGGTTCTCGGCCTTCACTTCCGAGACCGGCACGTTCCATTGCTTGGCGGCGGCCTGGACCAGCATCAGGCGGGCGGCGGCCCCGGCGTGGCGCAGGTGCTGGAAGAAGTGGCGGAGCGAGCGCGACCCGTCCGTGTCCTGGTTGCCGAAGCGGGTCTCGTCGCCCCAGGCCTGGGCGACCTTCACCTTGTCCCAGGTGGCTTCGAGTTCGTCGGCGACCACGAAGGCGATGGAGGTGCGAACCCCCTGGCCCATCTCGGCGCGGTGGCAGGTCACCGTCACGGTGCCGTCGGGGGCGATGGCGACGAACACCTTGGGGTCGTCCTGCCAGCCGTGCGGCATGGCATCGGCGCCGAATTTTTTCGGCTCGTTCGCCTTGTCCTCGGCTTTCGCCGAATCACGCCACGACAGGGCGAGCACCAGGGCACCCATGCCGCCCAGCATGGCGCGGCGGCTGACATTGGCGAGGGCCGTCGGGGCGGTGTCTTGGGTCGCGGTGGCTTCGGCCATCATCTTCGAATCGTGGATCACAGGCGCTCTCCCTTGGCGGCGGGGGCAGCCTGGCCGGCGGCCTGATGGATGGCGGCGCGGATGCGCGGGTAGGTGCCGCAGCGGCACAGGTTGCCGCTCATGGCCTCGTCGATCTGTGCGTCCGTGGGCTTCGGGGTATCGGTGAGGAGCGAGGCGGCCTGCATCATCTGCCCGCACTGGCAATAGCCGCACTGGGCGACGTTGAGGTCGCGCCAGGCAGCCTGGACCGGGTGGTTGCCGTCGGGGGACAGGCCCTCGATGGTGACGACGGCCTGTCCCTCGGCGGCCGAGACCGGCGTGACGCAGCCGCGCACGGCGGTGCCGCCGACATGGATGGTACAGGCGCCGCACAGCGCCTGGCCGCAGCCGAACTTGGTGCCGGTGAGACCGACCTCGTCGCGCAGGTACCACAGCAGCGGCATGTCGGGATCGCCGTCGAAGCTGCGTTCAGCCCCGTTCACGGTGAGTTTGATCATTGGTCTGTCCTATCCTGAATCGGGCGATTCCGGCGGTCGTGGACCGTCGGGCCGCCCGTCTGGGTCGCGTGGTCGGCGTCCGGGCACGCGATCCGTGTCGCGGTCCCGCATCGATCGCTCGCGCGGAGAGCCCCGGCTTCCTGCAGGAACGGCAACCGCCACCGGACGGCAGCGGCATGGGCGGCGCGGCGGGCGCGACGTCGTTCTTCGGAATGAGACCAATTAAATGCAGCGCGTGCTGCAGTGCAACGCCGGAGGTCCGATCCGGCTCCCTGACCGGGACGATCCGGCACTATGGATGTGCGTTGGCGCACAAACTGCACCCGCGCCGCTGCGACCGCGGGCCGCGATCGCATGTGAGGGGCGGTGCGTGGGGCGGCGATCGCGGTCTCAGGTCTCGACCAGACCCGCGCTCGATCCCGACGCCTCCGAATCCCCGGCCCCGTGCGGCAGGGCGAGATACTCCGAAGAACGCATCTCGATGAGGCGCGACACCGTGCGGTCGAACTCGAAGGCCTCGCGGCCGTCGGTGGCCGTGTAGAGTCCCGGCGGCTCGGCCGCCGCCGAGGCGACGAGCTTCACGTGGGCATCGTAGAGGGTGTCGACCAGGGTGATGAAGCGCTTGGCCTCGTTGCGGGTCTCCGCGCTCATCACCGGGATGTCGGCGAGGATCACCGTGTGGAAGGCCCGTGCCACGGCCATGTAGTCGGAGGCCCCGAGCGGCTGCGCGCAGAGATCCGCGAAGGTGAAGCGCGCCACGCCCGCCGCCTCTTCCGGCACCGGCACGTCCCGCCCCTTCACCCGCACGGTGGCGGGCCTGCCCCGGGCCTTGCCCGTGAGACCCTTGAAGGCGCGGGCGAGGGCCGCCTCGGCCTCCGCGTCCGCGGGCACGTGATAGACCGAGGCGCCCCCGAGCTTCTCCAGCCGGAAATCCGTGCGCGAATCGAGGCGCAGGACGTCGACGCGGTTCTTCAGCTCGGCGACGAAGGGCAGGAACAGGGCCCGGTTGAGGCCGCCCTCGTAGAGCCGGTCGGGCTCGACGTTGGAGGTCGCCACCACGGTGACACCCCGCTTGAACAGGGCGTCGAACAGGCGCCCCAGGATCATCGCGTCGGCGATGTCGGTGACGGTGAACTCGTCGAAGCACAGCAGGGTCGCCTCGTCGGCCAGCGCGTCGGCCACCACGGGGATCGGATCGTCGCCCTTCGCCGTGCCGGCCTTGAGGGCCTGGCGGTGGGCGTGGATGCGCTCGTGCGCGTCGGCGAGGAAGCCGTGGAAGTGAACCCGGCGCTTCGGGCCGGGTGCCGCCTCGTGGAACAGGTCCATCAGCATGGTCTTGCCCCGGCCGACGGAGCCCCAGATGTAGAGGCCCTTCGGCACGGCGGCCGGATCCGCCTTGCGCCCGAACAGCCAGCCCAGCGCGCTGCCCTTGCGGGCGCGCCGGCGCCGTCCGAGTTCCTGCGCCAGACCGTCCAGCGCCCGCACGAGGTGGACCTGCGCCGGGTCGCGCTCGATGGCGCCCGACGCCACCAGGGCCTCGTAGCGCTCGAAGACCGGACCGGGGGAGACCGCGCCCGAACGGGCGTGATCGGACGGCGCCACGGGGGCTGATGAACTCACGACGGTAAGCCTCGACGCAGGGGCCGGTACCGGGACGGGCGGCCCGCACGATCCGGGTCTGCCGCGCGTTCGGGGCCGGATCAAGCAGGGTGATTGGTATGCCAGCGACAGGGCCGGCATGACGTTTTGCTGCATTGCACAAATCGGGTGGCGATGCCACATCTGCCCGGTCTTGAGGGAGGCAACGCCCGGATTCCGGCGCGCCGCGGCGCGCCCTCACGCCGGAGAGGCATCACCATGCCCGAGCCCCGAATGCCCGAATCCCGAACGCGCGAACCCCGATCGGAACCGCGCGCCCTGCACCCCGTCATCCGCCGCCTGTGGCCGAGCGATGCCGCGGCGGTGGAGGCCTACTTCCTGCGCCTCGATCCGGAGACCCGCGCCAACCGCTTCATGGGCACCTTGAGCGACGCGGCCGCCCTGGCCTATGCGCGCCGGGCCCTGAGGATCGACGGCGTGGTGTTCGGCGGGTTCGTCGACGGCACCCTGCGGGCCCTCGGTGAGCTGCGACCGACCCGGGCGCCGCCGTCGCGCTACCGGCTCGGCGCCGAGGCGGAGGCCGCCTTCGCGGTGGAGCGCGGCTACCGGCGCAACGGCCTCGGCCACGCCCTGTTTCGCCGGATCGCCGGGGCGGCGCGCAATCGCGGCGTACGCGACCTGCGGGTGCGCTGCCTCAGCCGGAACCGGCCGATGCAGAACCTCGCCCTCCGGGTCGGCGCCGACCTGCGGATGGCGGACGGGGAGGCCGAGGGGGCGCTTCACCTCGCCCGGCCGACGCCCGTTTCCCTGTGGCAGGAGAGCGTCACCGAGGCGTTCGACTTCACCCTGGCGCTCGCCGCCGCGTGAGGCCACACTGGGGATCACGCTTTCGAGAGTGGCTCCCGCCATGCGCCCCACGCTGTTCGCCACCGCCGTCCTGCTCGTCTCCTCCGGCCAAGGGTTCGGCCAGCCGCGGCCGGCCATGCCGGAGATGATCTGTGCCGAGGCGGCCGGCCTCGTCGCCCGCACGGGCGCCATCGTGCTCACGACGGGGCCGTTCACCTACGCCCGGTTCGTGCGCGACGGCGGCTTCTGCCCCCTGCCGGAAACGACGCGGCCGGCCTTCGAGCTGACGCGCGACACGCCGCGCTGCTTCGTCGGCTACACCTGCCACGACCGCTTCACCGAGGGCGGCGGCCGCGAATAGGCATCGCAGTCCCGACAGGACGCGTCACGGCCAAGCTGCCATGTTGCGGCCAAGCCCCGTGCCGATGCTGGCGGCGACGCCCCGCGGGGGGGGCCGGCACCGAGGGGCCACACGCATGAGCACCAGCGATCACGTCGCGCGCCAGCCCGGCGACCTGCGCCTGCAGCGCTCCGTCGCCGACACCCTGCGGACCATCGCGGCGGCCTGCGCCGAGCGCGACGCCCCTCCGGTCAAGGCGGCCCGGCGCCAGCTCGCCGCCATCTACGGCGCCACGCGCCTGAGCCGCCGCCGCGACGGCCTGCGCGCCACGGGCTGATCTATTTCGCCCGCTCCGGCCGCACGGCGAGCCAGATCGTGTGGCGGGCGCCCCGCCCCCGCCCAGCCCGCACGGACACCGCTTCCACGGTGAACCCGGCGCGGACGAGGCGCTGGGTGAAGGCCGGATCGGGATGGGCCGACCACACGGCGAGCACGCCGCCGGGGCGCAGGGCGTTGCGCGCCGCAGCCAACCCGCCCACGTCGTAGAGCCGGTCGTTCTCCGCCCGGGTCAGCCCCTCGGGGCCGTTGTCGACATCGAGAAGGATCGCGTCGAAGGCCAGCGCAGAGGACCGGATCAGGGCGGCGACATCGGCCTCCCGCGCCTCGACCCGGGGATCGGACAGGGCATCGGCGGAGATGTGGGCCAGGGGGCCGCGCCCCCAGGCGAGCACCGCCGGCACCAGTTCGGCCACCACCAGCCGCGCATCCGGCCCCAGGGCGTCCAGGGCCGCCCGCAGGGTGAAGCCCATGCCGAAGCCGCCGATGAGGACCTTCGCCCCGGCCCGTCCGCCGATCCGCGCCGCCGTCAAGGTCGCCAGCGCCTCCTCCGAGCCGCTGAGGCGGCTGTTCATCAGGTCGTTGCGGCCGATCCGGATGAGGAATTCATGGCCGCGCTGGAGCAGACGCAGCTCGTCGGTGGTGCCCGGGATCGGGGCGGTGTCGAGGGCGACCCAGGGAATCACGGCGAACCTCGCGGGCGTCAGAACAGGCGTGGCGCCCGGTACCACACCCGGCGCACCGCGCCCAACCCGGTGCACGCCGGCCATGCCGCACCCGTATTCGCCTTCGCCGCGCCGATCGCCTATATCGGACCGATTCCAGATCGAAGGTTCCAAGACCATGGCGACGGCGTCGTTCGACACCGCCCGGGGCGACGCGAGCGCCGCCCCCGCAATCGAGAAGCTGCCCGAGTTCGCGCCGGAGACGACGCCCCTCGGCGGCCCCCTCGGGCGGTCCTCCCTCGTCGGCCTGACCCGGGACGACCTCAAGGCGCGGCTTGGCGCCATCGGCGTGTCCGAGCGCGAGCAGCGCATGCGGTCGGGCCAGATCTGGCACTGGGTCAACGTGCGCGGCGCCAAGCACTTCGACGACATGACCAATGTCGGCAAGGGCCTGAAGGCGGATCTGGCGCGCGCCTACACCCTCGACCGGCCGGAGGTGATCACCGAGCAGGTCTCGCGGGACGGCACCCGCAAGTGGCTCATGCGCATGGCGCCGACGGGCAAGCACGACCACAATCGCGGCGCCGAGATCGAGTGCGTCTACATTCCCGGCCGGGGCCGGGGCACCCTCTGTGTCTCGAGCCAGGTCGGCTGCACCCTCACCTGCTCGTTCTGCCACACGGGCACCCAGCGCCTCGTGCGCAACCTGACGGCGGCCGAGATCGTCGCGCAGGTGGTGGTGGCGCGCGACCACCTCAACGACTGGGCCGGGCAGAATCCGACGCCGGCCGGGGCCGACGAGGTTCGCCGCGCGGTGACCAACATCGTGTTCATGGGCATGGGCGAGCCCCTCTACAACATCGACAACGTCATCGATTCCGTCGGCGTCATGGCCGACCAGGAGGGCCTGGGCCTGTCGCGCCGGCGCATCACCGTCTCGACCTCCGGCGTGGTGCCGCAGATGCAGCGCCTCGGCACCGACGCCCACGCCATGCTGGCGATCTCGCTGCACGCCGTGCGCGACGATCTTCGCGATACCCTGGTGCCGCTCAACCGCAAGTATCCGCTGGCCGAACTCATCGCCGCCTGCCGCAACTATCCGGGCCTCAACAACGCCCGGCGCATCACCTTCGAGTACGTGATGCTGAAGGGCATCAACGACACCGACGCCGATGCCCGCGAGCTGGTGCGGCTGCTCCAGGGCATTCCGGCCAAGATCAACCTCATCCCGTTCAACCCCTGGCCCGGCAGCGTCTACGAATGCTCCGACTGGGAGCGCATCGAGCGCTTCTCCGAGATCGTCTACGACGCCGGCTACGCGTCCCCCGTGCGCACCCCGCGCGGCCGCGACATCCTCGCCGCCTGCGGTCAGCTCAAGAGCGAGACCGAGAAGCTGCGCGCCCGCGCCCGGATGATGCTGGAGGACGGGATCGGCGCCGAGGGCGTCTACGCGGGCGCCGACGACGGCGACGACGATTGATGGCCTGACACCCCCCTCCCCCTTGTGGGGAGGAGGGCCGCGTTTCCAACACATCCAAGAGGGCGTCACCATGCGGTTCCTCGGCCGCGTCTTCGTCGGATGCCTCGCCCTGCTCCTGGCGATCCCGTGCGGCGCGTTCGTCCTTGGGCTGGGAGCCATGCTCGATCCGGTCTCACGCGACGTGCTCGGGAGCCTCGGGCTCGCCGGTCTGTTCGAGGGGCTGAACGACCTCGCCTCCGGAATCGGCCCCGAGACGATTCTGTTCGCCCTCGCCGCCTTCGCCCGCGCCCTGTTCCTCCTCCTCGTGCTGCCGCCCGTCGCCCTGGCGGTGATCGGCGAGACCCTGAACTTGCGGTCCGCCGCCTGGTACGGCGCCGGCACGGGCCTCCTCACGGCGCTCGTGCCGTGGCTCGCCCGGTCCGCGGCCCGCGCCGGCGACACGCAGACCTTCGCCCAGGAGGGTCGCATCACCGCCATCCTGTTTCTCACGGGCGCGGCCTCGGGCCTCGTCTATTGGCTGGTGGCGGGCCGCTTCGGCCCGCGCGACGGAGCCGTGTGAATGCGCCGCCAGACCCCAGTCCTCGCCCTCTGCCTCCTGCTCGGCCTCCCCCACGCGGCGTGGGCGCAGGCGGATTCCTCGCCGATCCAGTCGGACACCGCCCGGATGCTGCCGGTACTGGCCGCGCACGGCATGGTCTCCTCGCAGGAGGCGCGGGCGACGCGGGTCGGCGTCGCGATCCTCAAGGCCGGTGGCAACGCCGTCGATGCCGCCGTGGCCGTGGGCTTCGCGCTGGCCGTCACCCTGCCGCGCGCGGGCAACCTCGGCGGCGGCGGCTTCATGATGGTGCATCGGGCGAGCCCCGCCGAGACCGTGGCCATCGACTACCGCGAGACCGCCCCGGCGGCGGCCCGCGCCGACATGTTCCTCGACGCGCGGGGCGAGCCCGACCACGCCGCCTCCACCCGCACGGGCAAGGCGGTCGGCGTGCCCGGCACCGTGCGGGGCTTGGCCGAGGCGCACCGGCTCTACGGGTCGGGCCGCTTCACCCTCGCCGACCTCGTCGCCCCGGCCGAGCGGCTGGCCCGCGAGGGCATCGACGTCGAGGCCGGCCTCGCCGATTCCCTGCCCCGCGCCGTCGACCTGCTCGGGCGCTGGCCGTCGAGCCGAGCGATCTTCTTTGCCGGCGACAGACCACTTCGTCGCGGCGAGCGGCTGGTGCAGACCGACCTCGCCGCTACGCTGCGGGCCATCGCCAAGGACGGCCCCGACGCGTTCCACACCGGCCCCATCGCGGTGGCTATCGCGCGGGCCGTTCAGGAGGCCGGCGGCGTCGTGACGGCGGAGGACTTAGCCGCCTACCGACCGGTGATCCGCCAACCCGTGCGCGGTACCTATCGGGGCCTGTCCATCGCATCGATGCCGCCCCCGAGTTCGGGGGGGATCCACCTCATCGAGATCCTCAACATGCTGGAGGGCTTCGATCTCGCCCGGATGGGAGCGGGCAGCGCCGACGCGATCCACACCCTCGCCGAGTCGATGAAGCCGGCCTATGCCGATCGGGCCACCTGGCTCGGCGACCCGGCGCGGTCGCAGATCCCCGTCGAGGGGCTGACGGCCAAATCCTACGCCGAGGGGTTGCGCGCGGCCATCGACCCGGCCCGCGCCCGTCCGGCGGCGGAGGTAAAGGCCGGCGATCCCCTCCCCCACGAGTCCGACCAGACCACGCATTTCTCGGTGATGGATGCCGAGGGCAACGCGGTCTCGAACACCACCACCCTGAACTTTTCCTACGGGATGGGCCTCGTCGCCCCCGGCACCGGGGTGCTGCTCAACAACGAGATGGACGACTTTTCCGCCAAGACCGGGGCGCTCAACGCCTATGGCCTCGTCGGCGGCAAGGCCAACGCCGTGGCGCCGGGCGCCCGGCCCCTGTCGTCCATGACGCCGGCCTTCGTGTTCCGGGACGGCAAGCTGCTCCTCGTGACGGGGAGTCCGGGCGGCAGCCGCATCATCTCGACGGTGCTGCAGACCATCGTCAACGTCGTCGATTTCCGCATGAACCTGCTGCAGGCGGTGGCGGCTCCGCGCATCCACCACCAGTGGCGCCCGGACGTGCTCACGGTGGAGGAAGGCGTCTCGCCCGACACCCTCGCGATCCTGCGGGCGCGCGGCCACCGGGTGGTGGTGGCGCCGGCCTCGGGCTCGGCCAATTCGGTGATGACCGCGGACGGGCTCGTGGCCGGAGCGGCCGACCCCCGCCAGCGCGGCACCCTGGCGGAGGGGTACTGAGGGGGGGCTCCCCTACCGCGCGTAGGCGAAGTGCTCGCGCCTGCGCTCGATGGAGGAGGGAATCCGTAGGGATTCCCGGTACTTCGCCACCGTGCGGCGGGCGATGTCGATGCCCTCGTCGCGCAGTTTCTGCACCAGGGCGTCGTCGGAGAGCACGTCGCTGCGGGCCTCGCCGTCGACGAGCTGCTTGATCCGGTGGCGCACGGCCTCCGAGGAATGCGCGGCGGTGCCGGCGGCGCCCGGAATGGCGGCCGTGAAGAAGTACTTCATCTCCAGGGTGCCCCGGCTCGTGCCGATGGACTTGTTCGAGGTCACCCGCGAGACGGTGGATTCGTGCATGCCGATGGCCTCGGCCACGGTCTTGAGGTTGAGGGGGCGCAGGTGCGCGACCCCGTGCAGGAAGAACGCGTCCTGCTGGCGCACGATCTCGGAGGCGACCTTGAGGATGGTGCGGGCGCGCTGCTCCAGGCTGCGGGTGAGCCAGTTCGCCGTCTGCAGGCATTCGGACAGGAACGCCTTGTCGCCCTCGGCCTGCGCCCCGCGCGAGACGCGGGCGTAGTAGCTCTGGTTCACCAGAACGCGCGGCAGGGCCTCGGCGTTCAATTCCACCAGCCACGACCCGTCGGGGGCGGCGCGCACGAACACGTCGGGGATCAGCACCTCGACGGCCCGGGCCCCGAAGGCGCGGCCGGGCTTCGGGTCGAGGCGGCGCAGCTCGGCCAGCATGTCGACGAGGTCCTCGTCGTCGACGCCGCAGAGGCGCCGGAGCGAGGCGAAATCGCGCTTGGCCACGAGGTCGAGGCGCGAGACCAGGGCCTGCATCGCCGGATCGAACCGGTCGCGGTCGCGCAGCTGCAGGGCGAGGCATTCGGCGAGGTCGCGGGCGGC
Source organism: Methylobacterium sp. Leaf102 (assembly GCF_001422425.1). Classification (NCBI taxonomy): domain Bacteria; kingdom Pseudomonadati; phylum Pseudomonadota; class Alphaproteobacteria; order Hyphomicrobiales; family Methylobacteriaceae; genus Methylobacterium; species Methylobacterium sp. Leaf102. The sequence goes on from NZ_LMMX01000023.1 coordinate 384,543, forward strand.
GATGCCGGCCGGCTCGAAGCTCTGCACCAGTTTCAGCACGCGCGCGACGGTGTCGAGGGACGTGCCGAGCCGCTCGGCGAGGTCGTCGATGGATTCGCGGCAGTAGCCGGCGTCGTCCACGGCATCGATGAGGAAGCCGGCGATGAGACGGTCGGCCGGATCGCGGGTGGCGAGGTCGAGCTGGGCGACCAGATGCTCGCGCAGGGACATCTCGGAGGTGAGGGTCGCTTCGAAATCCGGGGCCTCGCCGTCGAAGGAGCCTCCGGTGTTGCCGTAGGGTGCCGGTGTCAGGGACAGCATGTCGCCCGACGCCGCCTCGCGGGCATGGGTGGGGTTCTCGTCCGCGAACACGTTGTCGAGGCGGGTGTCGAGGGCGCCCTCCATGTCGGCGCCGCTCGCCGTCAGGGTGGTGGCGATCCAGGGCTCTTCGCCACCCTCGAAATCGCCGCCGTCGAAATCGCCCCCCTCCTCGCCCTGGCGGTCGACGGAGGATTCGGACGGGGTCTCGCCGGGGGTACGCTCGTCCCCGGTCTCGCCCTCGGCGCGTTCGAGGAGCGGATTGCGCTCGAGTTCCGCGTCCACATAGGCGGTGAGGTCGAGATGGGAGAGTTGAAGGAGCTTGATCGCCTGCAGGAGCTGAGGCGTCATCACCAGGGCTTGGCCCTGGCGCATTTCCAGCCGTTGCACCAGACTCATGGTAAGGTCCCGATCCCCGAGTCGCACCTCCGCTCGGCGGCGCGCGGCAGCGCGGGCCGAACTTCGGCATCAATCTTGCTTCTTTTTACCGTTTCGAGGTTTAGCCCCAACCTGCGCCCACGTCAAAGTGTGTTGGGTGCTCGGTGCCTAAAAATTGCCCAGCCGCCTGCACGCGCCGCCGCGGCGTGGTGTCAGCATCACATCGGGGCGGTAACGAAAGCCTTCCCGGACGCGGTGGACGACGCGTCTCGGATGGGGCGAAATGGGCCGTCGCGGGGCCGCACTCGGTTCGGAGGCCGATTCAGCGAACCCGGCTTAGAGGCGGAAATCCTCGCCGAGATAGAGCCGCCGCGCGTCGGGGTTGGCGACGATCTCCTCGGGCGTGCCCTCCGTGAGGATCCGTCCCGAATGGGCGATGTAGGCCCGGTCGATGAGCCCCAGGGTCTCGCGCACGTTGTGGTCGGTGATGAGCACGCCGATGCCGCGCTGCTTCAGGTGCTTCACCAGATCCTGGATGTCCCCCACCGCGATGGGGTCGATGCCCGCGAAGGGCTCGTCGAGCAACATGAAGCTCGGGGACGAGGCCAGCGCCCGGGCGATCTCGCAGCGCCGGCGCTCGCCGCCCGACAGGGCGATGGAGGGGGACTTGCGCAGGCGCGCGATGTCGAACTCCTCCAGCAGGGAGTCGAGCTTCTTCGCCCGCTCCTTGCGGTCGGGCTCGGCCACTTCGAGCACGGCCCGGATGTTGTCCTCCACCGTGAGGCCGCGGAAGATCGAGGCTTCCTGCGGCAGGTAGCCGATGCCGAGGCGCGCGCGCTGGTACATCGGCAGGTGGGTGATCGGCAGGCCGTCGAGGCTGATCGATCCGCGATCGGCCGAGACGAGGCCGGTGATCATGTAGAAGATCGTGGTCTTGCCGGCGCCGTTGGGACCGAGCAGACCCACCGCCTCGCCGTTGCGCACGGTGAGGCCGGCCTCGTGCACCACGGTGCGGGCGCCGTAGCTCTTGCGCAGGCCGCGCACGTGCAGGATGCCCGGCCCGCCGCCCTCGGCGAGGATCGCGGCCTCGCGCGCGGCGGCCGCGTCGCGGCGGCCCCGACCGAACATCCGGCTGAATAGGGACGGCTGGACCGGGGCGGCGGACACCGGCGACGCGGCGCTCAATTCGCCTGCGCCCGGGGCTTGGCCGCCTCGGCGGGCTTGCCGTCCGCCGGTTTCTGGACAGCCTTGGCCGCGGCGGGGGGCGTCGCGCAGCCCTTGCCGGTCTTCGGGCCGTCCTCCTTCTGCGGCACGAACAGGGCCGAGACCCGGCCGCCGGCCACGGGGTCCATGTTCGCCCGGCCGGTGTTCATGTCGTAGACGAGGCGCGAGCCGCGGGTCACGTTCTGGCACTGGCTGAGCACGACGTTGCCGGTGACCACGATGCGCTTGGCCTCCTGGTCGAACACGGCGTTGTCGCCCGTCGCGACCTGGTCCTTCTGCACCACGGTGACGGGGCCGGCGCACTCGACGCGCTGGATGCCGTTCTCGCCCATCCCGCCGGCGGGTTTTTCCGAGGCCTCGGCCGTGTCGGCGGCCGGCTCCCGGGCCGCGTCCCCCTTCTTGTCGTCCTTCTTGCCCCGCTTGTACCGCACGGTCATGCTGGAACAGCGGATGGTGCTGTCGCCCTGCACGGCCACGACGTTGCCGGCGAAGACGGCCTTGTTCTCGCGGTCGAACACGTCGAGGCGGTCGGCGTCGATCTTGATCGGCTCCTTGCCGCCGCCGCCGAGATTGCCGAGGCCGCCGGCGGGCTTCTCCTTCTTCGGAGCGGGGGCGGCCGTCTGCGCACCGGCCGGCACCGCGAGGGCGAGACCGGCGGCGAGGGCCGCCCAGCCGAGGGCGAGGGACCGCAGGGCGATCACGGGCGGGACTCCCCATCCGTCGGCTCGGCCGCGGAGGTGAGGACGCGGGGGGGCTTGGCGGGTTTGTCCGGCCTGTCGAGTTCGTGCAGCACCGTGTGGACGTTGCCCACGAAGGAGATGACGTGGCCGCTGTCGGTGACGTCGAGGGTGTCGGCCACCACGGTGCCGCTCGGGATCGTCACCGTGACGGTCTCGTTCGACTTGACCGTGCCGGCCTTGAAATCGACGGCGGCCGACTTCAGGCGGATCTCCTCGCCCTTGTCGGTCCAGATCCGGATGTCCTGCTCCAGGGTCAGGGCTTCCCGGGCCGTGTCGAACAGGCCCGACGCCGCCTCGAGATGGGCGCGGCCGCCCTTGTCGTCGGTGTTGAGGCGGCCCTTCATGGCCTGCAATTCGATGAGGGTCGGCTTGCGCACGTCCTGGAACGCCGCCGTGGCCGTGACCTCGTAGCCGCGCTCGCCCTGGCGGAAGCCGGACAGGCGCGGGCTCTCCATCTTCACCTTGGTGCCGGACAGGCTGACGGGGCCGACGCTCACGCCCGGCAGGCTCGTGCCGAACGGATTGAACAGGACGGCCGCGAGGGCCAGCACCGCCGTGCCGGCCACCAGGGGGATGACCCGCCGCAGGGTTCGGACGCGGGTGCTGTGGCTGCGGGCGCGCGCATGGGCGCGGGTGCGGCGCGCATCGGCGCGCGGGCCGCCGGATGTCTCGGTCTCGATGGCCTCGCCCACCTGCATGACAGTCCCAAACATGCCGCCGGATGCGCGCGGGCCATGGCGAAGTTATGACCACCCCGTTGCCAAATCATCAAGGGCGCCCGCACGCCCGGCCGCGCTCATGTGCGAGGACGCACCGCCCCATGGAAGCGAAGCCCTGTCCAAGACGAAGGCTTGGCGAAGACAGAGACTTGCCGAAGACGAAGGCTCGGCGAAGACAGAGACTTGCCGAAGACGAAGGCTCGGCGAAGAATTCCGTCAGGTGTGGGCGAAGATGTCGGTCTCCGGCCAGCCGGCGAGGTCGAGGCGGGCGCGGGTCGGCAGGAAGTCGAAGCAGGCCTGGGCCATCTCCGTCCGCCCCTCGCGGGCCAGCATCGCGTCGAGGCGGCCACGGGCGGCGTGGAGATAGAGGACGTCGGAGGCCGCGTAGTCGATCTGCGCCTGACTCAGGGTCTCGGCGCCCCAGTCGGAGGATTGCTGCTGCTTCGACAGGTCGACGCCGACGAGTTCGCGGACCACATCCTTGAGCCCATGGCGGTCGGTGTAGGTCCGCGCGAGCTTCGAGGCGATCTTGGTGCAGTAGACCGGGGCAGGCATCACCCCGAGCGCGTTGAACAGCACGGCGAGGTCGAACCGGCCGAAATGGAAGATCTTGAGGGTGCCGGGATCGCCCATCACCCGGGCGAGGACCTCCGGCACCGGGCCGCCGGGGATGATCTGCACCACGTCGGCGCTGCCGTCCCCCCGCGAGATCTGAACCACGCAGAGCCGGTCCCGGTGCGGGTTCAGCCCGAGGGTCTCCGTGTCGATGGCGATGGCGGGGCCGGCGACGTAATCGGCGGGCAGGTCGCCACGATGGACGCGCACGAGGGGTTGGGGCGGCATGGGGGACTTCGCGGATGGAGACAGACGGCTCCGCGCGTAACACCCGGCCCCCGGGCGGACAAGCGCGGCGGATACCCGATCCGCCGCGCGCCATGAGCGCTTACTTCTGCTTGGCGATCACCTTGTCCTTGATACCGTCGTAGACGCCCTGCGACAGGACCTTCTTCGAGACGAGCTCGTCCTTGCCACGATAGGGCCGGCCCTTGACGATGGCGGCGGCCCGGGCCGCGCCGATGCCCGGCAGGGCATCGAGTTCGGCGGGACTGGCGCTGTTGAGGTCGATGAGCGCGGCCTTGCCCGTCTCGTGCTTGCCCGACTCGGGCTGGGCGGCCGTCGTCGGCGCCTTCGGCGGCGTGACGGTGGGGGGAGTGGGATTCGAGGGCGCCGGCACCGCCGGGGCAGGCTTCGTCGTGGGGATTGTGGGGCTCGGGGCAGAAGGGCTCGGAGCCTGCGCCAGTGCGGGAACGGTGGCGAGGCCGGCCAGGACGACGAGGCTGCGAAGAAGGGATGACGGCATGGGACACTCCCGGGTCGATGGCGTGATCGCGGTGCCGCGCCAACCTTCGAAGACCTAGACAAACGCGGTTGAACCGCCGCTTAACGATGCGACTGCGGCGCGCAGGCCTTGGTTAACGATGCGACTGCGCCGCGCAGGCCTTGGCGGAACGCCGGATCACCGCGCGAGATCTTGATCCGTACGCTTTTCCGCCAATATCGCCGTGGCGGAGACCGGCTCCACTTTTCCGCCCCGTGCCCTAGCCAGGACGACCGCGCGCGGCTATAAGCCCGGCCTCGAATCTCCGTTTGAACACGGTGCCGAGGCGTCCTCCCGGAGGGGGATCGCCTGAGGCGCCCTTTTTGCCATCGACAGGATCATCCCATGGCCGTTCCGAAGCGCAAGACCTCCCCCTCGCGGCGCGGCATGCGCCGGTCCGCCGACGCCCTCAAGGCTCCGACCTACGTCGCCGACAAGGATTCGGGCGAGCTGCGCCGTCCCCACCACATCGACCTGAAGACCGGCATGTACCGCGGCCGTCAGGTCCTCAAGGTGAAGTCGGCCGAGGCCTGAACCCGACACCGCGCCCTCGGGCGGGATGGCCGCTCCGGCGGCCCGGGTTCGACGGACCGCGCCCGTGGACCAAGTCTGATGGAAGACCGGGTCCCATGGATCGCGAACAGACCGTGCCCTGCGAGAGCGGGCGCGGTTTTTCGTATTGGACCGATGATCAGGCGATGCGTCGACCCGCAGCCGCATAGGTGGCCGCGGCCAGGCGCGTCCGCTCCAGCCGTGCGGGGCGCATGGCCGGGTCGGCACTGACGAGAAGGTGGGTGAGAAAACCCGCATTCGCCCGTGCGGAGGCGACTCGCCGGAAGCCCTGCGCTTCGACGCCGCCGGGAATCACCACGAGATCGTAGACCGGCGCCTGTTCCGTTTCCGGACGTCGGCCTGTTCCAGATCGCCCCATCGCATCCATTCCCGTGTGAACCGGGGTGAGATGCGCAAGAGGTGGGCCGACGTTAACGGTTCGTCAACCTTTCATCCTGGGGCGGCGGCGGAACCCTACTTCTTCGAGAGATCCTCGAGGCGCGACTGCATCTCGGCCATCTGGCGCTTGAGATCGTCGAGGTCGGCCCCCGTGGGCGTCGGAACCGCCGCCTGCGCCGGGCGCGGCGCGGCGGAGGGGTGCGAGCCCATGCCCGAGAGGGGACCCGTGCCGAAGGTCGTGAACATCTTCATGGCGTCGCCGAAGAAGCTCATGTTGGCCCGCACCTGCTCCTCCATGGCGTTCTGGAACACCGTGGGGGCGAAGCTCTGGGTCATCTTCTCGCGCAGACCGTCCTGGTCGCGGGCGAAGTTGGCCATGGAGAATTCGAGGAAGCTCGGCACCATGGTGCGCATGCTGTCGCCGTAGAAGCGAATGAGCTGGCGCAGGAACGCGACCGGCAGCAGGTTGTCGTCGCCGGCCTTGTTCTCCTGCTCGAAGATGATCTGGGTGAGCACCGAGCGGGTGATGTCGTCGCCCGAACGGGCGTCGTAGACGAGGAAGTCCTCGCCGTTCTGGACCATCGTCGAGAGATCCTCGAGGGTGACGTAGGTCGAGGTGCCGGTATGGTAGAGGCGCCGGTTGGCGTACTTCTTGATAACGGTGTGGTTGGACTTACCGTTGTCCGCCATCTCTGGGGGCCTCTCCCAACGCGATCATGCAGGTCGCTCGATCCTTGCGGCTCGATCTTCGACGACGCACACGGAGCCGTGAACACTCCAGATCCGCCTGGATTCATCTTAAAGCGTTCGCCCGCCGACGAAAACACCTATCTGACCGCCGTCCACGCGGAATAGTGCCGGTCTCCGCACCCACGGGCATGACAGAGCCTCCGCGTCCTCGCCAAAGCGCCTTGACTTCGCGGGGTCGTGGGCTTTCATCCGATGGCAACGGCACAAGGCGCGCACGCTCACCCGTAAGCGACAACGCAGCGCCGGCCGGCATGAGGAGAACGTCACCATGGCAGCAGAAGATATCGTCATCGTCGGGGCGGCCCGCACCGCCGTCGGTTCGTTCGGCGGCGCCTTCAACACCGTACCCGCCCATGACCTCGGGGCCGTGGCGATCAAGGCCGCCCTGGAGCGGGCCGGCGTCTCCCCCGACGACGTGGACGAGGTGATCTTCGGTCAGGTGCTCACCGCCGGCGCCGGACAGAACCCGGCCCGCCAGGCCGCCATCAAGGCCGGCATCCCCGAGAAGGCCACGGCTTGGGGCGTCAACCAGGTTTGCGGCTCGGGGCTTCGCACCGTCGCCCTCGGCATGCAGCAGATCGCCAACGGCGACGCCACGGTCATCGTGGCCGGCGGCCAGGAATCCATGTCGCTCTCCCCCCACGCGCAGTACCTGCGCGGCGGCCAGAAGATGGGCGACGTCAAGCTCGTCGACACCATGATTAAGGACGGCCTGTGGGACGCCTTCAACGGCTACCACATGGGTACCACCGCCGAGAACGTGGCCCAGGCCTTCCAGCTCACCCGCGAGCAGCAGGACGAGTTCGCGACGAAGTCGCAGAACAAGGCCGAGGCCGCCCGCAAGGAAGGCCGCTTCAAGGACGAGATCTGCCCCGTCACCGTGCCGGGCCGCAAGGGCGACACCATCGTCGACACCGACGAGTACATCCGTGACGGCGCCACCATCGAGGCGATGGCCAAGCTCAAGCCCGCCTTCTCGAAGGACGGCACCGTGACGGCCGCCAACGCGTCGGGCCTCAACGACGGCGCCGCCGCCATCGTGCTGATGTCCGCCTCCGAGGCCGAGCGCCGGGGCATCACGCCGCTCGCCCGCATCGTGTCCTGGGCCACCGCCGGCGTCGACCCGAAGGTGATGGGCACCGGCCCGATCCCGGCCTCGCGCAAGGCCCTGGACAAGGCCGGCTGGACGCCGTCCGACCTCGACCTGATCGAGGCCAACGAGGCCTTCGCCGCCCAGGCGCTCGCCGTGAACAAGGACATGGGCTGGGACACCGACAAGGTGAACGTCAACGGCGGCGCCATCGCCATCGGCCACCCCATCGGCGCCTCCGGCGCCCGCGTCCTCGTCACCCTGCTGCACGAGCTCAAGCGCCGCGACGCCAAGAAGGGTCTCGCCACCCTGTGCATCGGCGGTGGCATGGGCGTCGCCATGTGCATCGAGCGCGTCTGATCGAACGGCCTTGCGGCGCCATAATTCTTGATGGCGCCGCAAATTTAAATGGGTCGCGCGCCGGCTGCCTCGCCAGCTAAAGCCGCGCACGACCCACTCGCGAACCTGCCAAAAAAACACGAACCGGAGGATATCATGGCTCAAGAACGCGTCGCCCTCGTCACGGGTGGAACGCGCGGCATCGGTGCCGCCATCTCGAAGGGCCTTCAGGCCAAGGGCTACAAGGTCGCCGCCAATTACGGCGGCAACGACGAAGCCGCCAACGCCTTCAAGGCCGAGACCGGCATTCCTGTCTTCAAGTTCGATGTCGGCGATTACGCCGCCTGCGAGGCCGGCATCAAGCAGATCGAATCGGACGTCGGCCCCATCGACATCCTGGTGAACAACGCCGGCATCACCCGCGACGGCGCGTTCCACAAGATGAGCTTCGAGAAGTGGCAGGCGGTCATCAAGACCAACCTCGATTCGATGTTCACCTGCACGCGTCCGCTCATCGAAGGCATGCGTTCGCGCAACTTCGGCCGCATCATCCTGATCTCGTCGATCAACGGCCAGAAGGGCCAGGCCGGCCAGACCAACTACTCGGCCGCCAAGGCCGGCGTCATCGGCTTCGCCAAGGCGCTCGCCCAGGAGAGCGCCGGCAAGGGCATCACCGTCAACGTGATTGCGCCGGGCTACGTCGCGACCGAGATGGTGATGGCGGTGGCGGAGGACATCCGCAACAAGATCATCTCCACGATCCCCGTCGGCCGCCTCGGCGAGGCCGAGGAGATCGCCCGCGCGGTGGAGTACCTCGCGGCGGAGGATTCGGGCTTCGTCACCGGCTCGACGCTCACCATCAACGGCGGCCAGTACATCGCCTGATCCGGCTCCCGCGCGGCTTCCCCGAGGGGGAGCCGCGCCCCTCACTCGATCCCCATGCAGTTGGCGTAGAACGTCGTCGTCGCCGGCCAGTCCGAGAAGACCCCCGTCACACCCACGTCCCGGTACAGGACGTCGAGGAGGGCGAGCACGTCGCCGTCCCGCTCGATCAGCGGCCGGATGGACTTGTAGTAGTATCCGCCCCCGCCCTTCAGCGGTCCCGAGCGCTCCAGCGACCAAGTGATCAGCTCGAGGCCGGCGGCCTTCGCCGCGCGCGCGTAGGCGGACGGCTCGATGCCCCCGCCGGCCCCCACCCGCACCAGCATCCAGAGCGGCGGCGCCATCGTGCGCAGGCCGAGGGCGGCGAGGTCCGCCATGCCGGGTTTCCAGCTCGCGGGCGTCTCGGGGTCGAAGCCCGGATCGGTCTCGTCGCGGTTGTCGAGCCAAAGCGCCTGCCGGCCGAAGTCCGGCTCCGCCTCCAGCCAATACAGGATGTCCCGCAGCTGGAAACTCTGCGGCCGGACGTCGGCGGCCGGCACCCCCGCCTGGCGGTAGTCGTCGATCATCGCCTGCGCGTACTGATCCTGAGTGTAGCCCCCGAACGGCATCGCGACCTCGGGCGCCTTCAGTTCCGGGATGAACCGGCGCCCCAGGGATTTCACCAGGGCGATGTACTCGCCGTGGGTCATCGGGGTGCCGGTGGTGGCGTAGAGGTCCGTACGCCAGCGCGGGGTGGCGTTCATGTAGGCGGCGCGGGTCGTGGCCTCCGCGTCGAAGGCGTCCATCTTTCCGTTCAGGGTCCGGAACTCGGCCAGCGTCAGGTCGCTGGTGCAGCAGCGCGCGCTCGCCTTGCGCCCGGTGGCGGGATCGGCCGGTTGGAAGTCGCGGCTGCATTTCGCCGCGAGTTCGGGCCGCGCCAGGATGTCGGTGGTGGTGTGGAGGTCGCACTGCGCATGCCGGCAGACCAGGTGCCGGTCCCGCGTGAAGACGACGTCGCATTCGATCGAACCGGCCCCCATGCGGGCCGCCGCGCGGACGCCCTCCCGGGTGTGCTCGGGAAATTGCAGCGGGGCGCCTCGATGCGCGATCGAGAAGGCGCGGGCCGTGTAGGTTCTGTCGGAACCGCAGGCCCGAAGGCGATCCTGCACCGGGCCGGGCTTCATGCTGTCGACGAGGTAGAACGGACGCGGTCCGATCTGAGCGATCTCGCCGGCGCGCGCCTCGCCACCGGACAGCCCGGCGAGGAGCGCCGCTCCCAGGATGATGCTCCGCATGGCTCTCTGCGCTCCACGCTTCGTTCACACCGGTATCGAGCGGTAGCCCGGAACCGTGACCGGCCCGTGAAAGACTGGTGGCGCACCGATGTTGCCTTTCGGCGTGCCGGCGTGGAACAGGGGCCTCCGCGCGCGCCACCCCGGCCCTTCCAAGTCCACCCCGGCCCTCCATGTCCACCGCGACTCTTCTCGGCTTCGGTGCTATCCTGCTGTGGTCGCTGCTCGCCCTGCTGACGGCGCTGTCGGGGGCGGTACCGCCGTTCCAGCTCGCCGCGATGACCTTCGCCATCGGGGGACTCGCGGGCTGCGCCAGCTGGATCGTGCGTCCGCCGGGTCTTCGTGCCCTGCGTCAACCCTGGCCGGTCTGGCTCCTCGGCATCGGCGGCCTGTTCGGCTACCATTCCCTCTACTTCGCCGCGCTGCGCCTCGCGCCGCCGGCGGAAGCCGGCCTGATCAACTATCTCTGGCCCCTGCTCATCGTGCTCCTGTCGGCGCAGATGCCGGGCGCGGCCGGCCTGCGCGCCGAGCATCTCGTCGGCGCCGCCCTGGGCTTGGCCGGCGTCGTGGCCCTGTTCGCCGGGCGGGGCGGCCTCGATTTCCAGCCCGGGGCACTGCCCGGCTACCTCGCGGCTCTGGCGGCCGCCTTCGTCTGGTCGGCCTATTCCGTGCTCTCCGCGCGGGTCGGCGCGGTGCCGACGGACGCGGTGGCGGGCTTCTGCCTCGGCACCGCCGCCCTGAGCCTCGCCTGCCATTGGGCCTTCGAGACGACGCTGTGGCCGGTGGACGCCGTGCAATGGGGCGCGGTCCTCGCCCTCGGCCTCGGCCCCGTGGGCGCCGCCTTCTACCTCTGGGACGTCGGCGTGAAACGGGGCGACCTTCGGCTCCTCGGCGTCGCCGCCTATGCGGCGCCCGTGCTCTCGACCATCACCCTCGTGGCCGGCGGCTACGCGGACCCGAGCCCGGCCCTTGGACTGGCCTGCGCCCTCATCATCCTGGGCGCCGGGATCGCCGTCCGGGCCTCGCGGGCCGGCGACCGTTAGGTCCGCGGGGTCGGCCGCCAGTCCGGGGGAGCCATCTCGAAGCCGGCGAACTCGAAGGCCGGCGCGACCGTGCAGCCGACCAGCGTCCAGGCCCCGAGGCTCGTGGCCGTCTGCCAATGGCCGGCCGGCACGACGATCTGCGGTTGCTGCCCGCGCGCGAGGTCGGGGCCGAGATAGGCCGCCGTCGCGTCGTGCCCGTTGGGGCTCTGGGTGATCACCAGCGGCGCGCCGGCGTGCCAGTGCCAGATCTCGGCGGCATCGACCCGGTGCCACTCCGAGACCTCGCCCGTATCGAGCAGGTAATAGATCGCGCTGCCGACGGAGCGCCCGTCGATGGTGCGGGCATCGCGAAAGGTCTCGCGGTAATGCCCGCCCTCCGGGTGCGGGGCCAACCGCAAGCGGGCGATGATTTCGGCGGCGGTCGGGCCGCCCGGTCCAGGGCCCATGGGCATTCCGTTCTGTTGCGGGTGAGACGGCATCAGGGCTCCAGGGCCGAGGCCGGCAGCCGCATCCCCGGAGGGGCTTCGGGCGCCGTCTTCGGACGGGCCTTGGGCTTGGTGCCCGGGTTGGATCTGGCCACGGGGGCCGCCCTGACGGTCGGCGCCTCGCCGCAGGACTGGAAGGCGAGCTGTGCCAGGGGCTGGCCCGCCTCCGAGACGATGTTGAGGGTGTCGGGCAGGGGCGTCGGGGTCGCGTCCCAGCGGATGGTCCCACCCTTCGCCCCCTCCAGGGCGGCGGGCGCGCCGCCCCGGCGCAGGGCGTACAGGTCCGGCCCGTAGGCGGTCGCGACCTTGCCGGCGATGACGACTTGCAGCACCCGCGCCGTCTCCGGCGTCAGCGGCAGCAGGGGGTTCTCGACCACGATGAGCCCGGTCCGGGTGACCCAGACGGAGAAGTTCTTCGGTCCCTCGTAGAGGGCGGCCTTCTCCGCGCAGGCGACGGTGAGGTCCGCACGCGGGGCGGGTGGCGGCGCCGCCGGCGTGAGGGTCTCCGGTGCGCTGGCGGCGGGCGGCGGCGCGACCGGCTTCGGCTTGGCCGGCGCGACCTTGCGGGGCACCGTCTTTCGCACCGGGGGGGCGGCGGCGGCCGGTTCGTCCGGCGCCGGCTCCTGAGCCGCGGCGGCGTGCGTCCAGGCGGCGAGGAGCGCGGCGAGGGCCAGGCGGGCCGCAGGACCCGAGCGGGTCGTGGGGGTCGGGCGGGTGGGACGCATCCGCGGATCCGTCATCGGGTGCCGTCGCCGGGAGGCAGGCGCCGGACATCCGGTTGCGGCTCGATGGGCAGGATCGTCGCGGAACGGTCGATGGGGCTGGTCCGGGGCGTTTGCAGGCTGCGCATCAGGGTCTCCTCGTCCTCCTCCATGAGGTCCTCCATCAGATCCTCCTCGCGCGCCATGCGCAGTTCGGGCCGCCGTGCGCGGGCCATCATCGCCATCACCACGATGCACGAGAGGGTGAAGACCGCGATCGCGGCCAGGATCAGGGTGGTTTCCATGCCGCCGTCAGCGTTACCCCAGGATGGCCGGCGATGCATCCGCCGCCCGGCTTGGGAGACGGACCCGGAACGGTCCTTGCGTGGCACCGCACGGGCGTCGAACGTCCGGGTGGCGATGTCGGGCAGGCATACCCGTCCGCCGGGGCATACCTTGCCCGGCGGGATACAGGTGCCCAGCGGGGATACCTGCCTGTCTGGGGATGCCCGGCCCGGGGATCGCCCCACCGCCACCGGATTGTCCTATGACGGTCCCCGTCCACCCCGTCACCAAGGTCCATCGATGCGCATGCACGACCGCAGCCCGGATCACGCGGTTCCGACCCCTGGGGTTCCTGCCCACGGGGTTCCTACCCACGGGGTCCTCGCGCCCGAGGCCCTCGAGGCGGATCTCCTCGGGCTGATCGAGGAATCCCGCGAACAGGCGGCGGAGGATCCGTTCCGCAACCCCGTCCTGGCGGTGACCCTGGCCATCACCCGGCGGTTCGATCGCGGTGAGATCGGCGAGGAGGTCCTCGACGGCCTGTTCGCCCGGCTACGGGCGCAGGCCCTGGCCGAACGGGCCGAGCGCCTGCGCGCCTATGTGGGCCTGGAGCGGGATGCGGCCTCCGGGCAGGAGGCCCACACGCCGGCACGCCTCGTCGCGGCGATCCCGAAGCGCCAGGGCGATTTCGAGGCGTTTCGCGACCTCGTCGGCCGCACGGGCTTTGCCGTGGTGTTCACAGCGCATCCGACCTTCGGCATGCCCCGGGCGGTCGCCGGCCTCATCGCCGAGGCCGCGAGCGAGGCGGATGCGGCCGCGCGCCGGCCCCTGACGGAGAAGGCCGCCGCCCTCTCCACCCGGCCCGATCCGGCCATCTCCCTCGACGACGAGTTCGAACAGGCCTGCGTCGCGGCCAATCACGGCCGTTCGGCCCTGGACGCCTTCAACGACGCCCTCCTGGAGGCCGCCCGCCAGCGCTGGCCCGACCGCTGGACCGAACTCGTGCCGAAACCCTTCGCCATCGCCAGCTGGGTCGGCTGCGACACGGACGGGCGCACGGATATCGGGTGGTGGGACACCCTGCGCTACCGCATCGAATCGAAGCGCATGCAGCTCGACCGGGTGATGCGCCACCTGCCGCAGGTGCCCGCGACCCAGGTGGTCCGCGACCTCACGGCCGGGGCGCTGGCGGCGGTCAATCGCCAGCTCGCCGTGGCCCCGCGCCTCGGCACCAAGCCGTCCCTCGAGGCGGTCCACCGCTTCGCCCTCGCCCTCATCATCGAGCGCGAGCGCGCCCAGACCGACGCCACCGCGATCCTCGCCGGCCTCGCCGGGGCCATGGGCGGGGTCGCGACGGACGAGGAGCGGCGCGCCATCGCGATCCTGCGCTCGGGCATCGCCACCCACGGCCTCTCCAACGCCCTGCCCCATTTCCGGCTCAACGCCAGCCAGATCCACAACGCCGTGCGTCGGGTGACCGACCTCGAGGGCGAGCCGACCGACGCGGCCCAGCGCCGCTCCCACCTCTCGACGATCCACGCGCTGCTCAACGACGTCCACGCCGTGGACGTGGATTTCGGGGCGCTCGCCGCCGAGCGGGCTTCGGCCGCCCGGCTGATGATGACCATCACCCAGATCCTCAAGCACGTGGACGGCACGCATCCCGTGCGCTTCCTCATCGCCGAGACGGAGACGGGCTACACCCTGCTGGCCGCCCTCTGGCTCGCCCGGCACTACGGGATCGCCGACAAGGTCGAGATCACGCCCCTGTTCGAGACCGCCTCGGCCCTGGAGCAGGGCATCCGCGTCCTCGACGACGCCCTGCGCAACCCGCACTGGCGGCAATACCTCAAGCGCATCGGCCGCCTCACGGTGCAGTTCGGCTACTCGGATTCCGGCCGCTACGTCGGCCAGCTCGCCGCGAGCTTCTGGATCGAGCGCCTGCGCCTGCGCATCACCGAACTCATGGTGCAGAACGATCTCACCGGCGTCGAACTCGCCATCTTCGACACCCACGGCGAATCCATCGGCCGGGGCGCCCACCCGACGAGCCTGCGCGACCGCCTCGCCTACCTCGCCCCCGAGGATGCGCGCCGGCGCAACCGCGCGGCGGGCATCCGGGTCCGTCTCGAATCGAGCTTCCAGGGCTCGGACGGCTACCTCATGTTCGGCACCCTGCCGCTCGCGAAAGCCACGGTGGAGCGCATCGCCGAGCACGTCTTCGCCCTGGATCTCACCGACGACGATTCGTTTGCCGACTATGTCCTGTCCGATGCGACGAGTGGTGCCGACGAGGCCGACGACCCGATCTACGGCGAGGCCGACTTCTCCGCCGAGTTCTTCACGGTGGTGCGCCAGGACATGGAGACCCTCGTCGACGACCCGGGCTACGCCGCCCTGCTCGGCACCTTCGGCCCGAGCCTCCTCGACCGCACCGGCTCGCGCCCCGTGGCGCGCCAATCCGATGGCGGGGGCCCGAGCATGATCACCCATCCGCGCCAGATGCGGGCGATCCCCAACAACGCGATCCTGCAGCAGCTCGGCTTCCTCGCCAATTCCCTGCACGGCATCGGCCGGGCCGCCGGCCGGGCGCCGGACCTGTTTCGCGATATGCGCCGCGATTCCGTGCGGTTCTCCCGCGCCTTCCGCCTTGTCCAGCACGCGGCCAGCGTCGGCGACCTCGACGTGCTGCGCGCCTACGTCGACACCCTCGACCCGGCGGTGTGGCTGGAGCGGGCGCGGCGCACCCAGCGCGACGGCCGCCGCGAGGAACTCGTGGTCATCGCCACGGCCCTCGACCGCCTGCGCCTGGCCCCGGACCTGCGCCGGCTGTTCGGACGGCTCACCTGCGACTGGCTCAGCCTCCAGGCGGCGGCACCCGACCTCGGCAAGATGTCGCCCCGCCTGACCCTGCTGCACGCAATCCGCCTCGCCCTGATCCACCGGATCTGGTTCCTGGCCGTGCACATCCCCGGCTTCCGGCCGCAATCGGGCATCAGCCGGGAGGCCCTCATCGAGCGGTTCCTACGCCTCGACATCGACGGCTGCCTGACGCTCCTGGAGGACATCTTCCCGGTGACGCCGGACCCGACGCTCGGTCTCAACTTTGGCGAGCCGGCGGGGCCACGCGACGTCGGCACCTATGAAGCCGAGCACAACACCCTGTTCGAGCCGATCCGCCGCTCCTTCGCCCGGGTGCGCGAGCTCTCCGGCATGATCCAGCACGAGGTCGGGGCGTTCGGGTAGTCGGACGGCGCTGTGTTGCCCCGCACATGGAAACGCCGGCCACGAGGGGCCGGCGTGTTCAGGCAACTCCCAAGAACCCGACGGCCGGATCGGCCGGGCGGGTCGGGATGATAGGTCAGGCGGAGGGGAACGAAGCGTAGCGAAGCGGCGACTGCGTGCCACGCAGGCCGTCGGCGACGCGGTAATTCTGCGCCTTCGAGAGGATCCGGCCACCGATCTGCTGGGCGCCGATATCGGCGAGTTCGCGGTCGGTCAGCTGGGCGATCTGGCGCGCGGTTTCGTTGTCCTTCCAGCGGGACTTCAGGCTGGTGATGAGGGAGAGGGTCACGGGCTTTGCTTTCCGGCTTTGTCTCTGCCGCCCTGGTCTCGTTCGGCGGCGTCTGATCGGAAAGTAAGGTTTGTGCACTGCAACGACGAGAGGGAAAGCGGGTGGGTCAGCCATGCTCCTTGGGCATGGAGTGTGCAGGGATTGCTTAAGCTCGATGCAATCCAGCCCAGTTTTTCAGCTTCGGTCCGGCGTGCCGTCCGGTTGAGCGGAAGCGGGTTCGCGGGGGACACCCCGGCTCAACGCGGTTCGGGCGGGGTGATCCGGTCCGGAGCGGTCGGGCACGGTCCCTAGCGGGCCCAGACGCCCAGCCGTTCGGTCCGGGCACGATCCTCGGCGGCGACGAGATCGGGCGTCGCCTCCGACGAGGCGCGGCCGCCGCCGTTGAACAGCACCACCTCCGACAGGTCGCGGCCGTCGACGTTACACAGGCGCGCCTCGCTGCCCGCCACGGGCTGGCAGGTGACCGTGCGTCCGGCGAGATAGCGTGTGAGTTCGTCCGCCTGGCCCCCGCGTACCCATTCGACGCCGAACAGGCGCACGAGCTTCCCCGCCACGCGCAGGGTCGCGGTGTCGATGACCTCGACGGGGCCGGTCAAGGCATCGGCGGCCCGCTCGCCGACGGGCTTCGCCGCTTCGCTCACGGCGGGGGGAACCGTCTCGGTGGCGGACGGGGCGGCGTCGGAGACCGGCGGCGGCGATGGCGTTTGGGTGTCCTCGCCGGAGCGCTGGGCCACGGCGATCAGGACGACGAGCCCGAGAAGGCCGGCGCCGGCGGCGAGAACCCGGCGGTCGCGAAGCACCCCACCCTCCCGCATGGTCCCGTGCAGGCGCGCGCCCGTGTCGGCGAAACCGCCCCGCGCCCGCCCCGCCGCCTGGCGCGCGAAGGCGCCGAGGCCGCCCGGCCGGGTCGCCGTTTCCGTCGATGGGAGCGCGGACTCCGTGGACGTCGCAGCAAGAGGCGCAGCGAAGCGCCGGCGCAGGCCCTGCCAGCGCTCGGTCGCCTGCCCGGCGAGGGCTCGACCACGGGTGGCCGAACGGGCGAGGGCGCGTCTGGCCTGCGTGGATCGGGCCTCGACGAACCGGGCTGCGGCGCCCGGAGCGGCCGGCACCGGAGTGGCGGATTCCCTAGCGGCGGCGCCTTCCGACGCGGCCTCGGGTGCAGGCGCGGCGGCCTCGGGCACCGACGGCACGAACAGGGCCGGGTGAAGGCGGCGCAGGTCCGCGAGGAAATCGGCCAGGGTCATGGCCGGCTCGGAATCGACGGTCGGTTCGGGGCCGGCCTTGCCCGTGCCCTCGCTCGGCCCCGCGGGGCCGCGACGCGGGTGGCCGGCCCGGTCGAGGATCCGGTAGCCCGGCGGCGCGTCCTGCGGCTCGGCCACGGCTTCCGTGAGAAGCTGGAGGGTCCGCTGCGCCAGGGGATGGCCGCCCTGGGCGGCGATCTCCTCGGCGATCCGGGTCCGCAGGGCGGCGCGCGCCAACGCGTCGGGGGTATCGCCCGGTCCCTCTCGCGGATCACGGGGTTTCAAGGCGCTCACTTCCAAGGCGTGGACCACTCCCAGTGATTCTACGACGCAGCGGGATCACGCCCCGCGCGTGCGTCCCGCTATAGCGCCGAGCGGCCCCGGACCATAGCGGCGCAGCACGCGACTGGTTTCCGAGACGATGACCGGGCGGGGGCCGGACAGGTCGATGGTGAGAACGAGGTCCGACACACCCTGTGCCCGGGTGCCCCGGGCCGGGTTCTCCGCGCGGTAGTCGAAGGTGGTGCGGACGATGCAGGTCGCGGTGGCGGCGTTGCAGGCGGTGCGCGTGGCGCCGGATTGCGGCTCGTAGCGGCGCACCGGCCAGCGGGCGGCGAAGCGGCGCTTCTCGGCCATCAGCGCGGCCAGGGAAACGACCCGGCCATGGAAGCGCACACGCTCGCCGTAGAAGCGCGGTGCGGCGGTCACGAGACCGAGGCCCGGAGCGGAGACGCTGTCGAGATAGTCGTCGCTCAGGCGCTCCGCCGCGGCGGCCCATTCGGGGAACCGGTCGGCCGAGGCCATGGACGTTGCGGGGGCTGCCGTCGCCATGGGCGTCGCCGGCACGGCGGGGACACGCGACAGGCGGCGGGGCGGCGCATCCTCGGGCCCCCGATACCGGGCGGACGGACGAGCCGGGCGGCGCACCGCAGCCGGCGGACTCGGTTCCGCCCTGGCGGAGGCCCGCGGCGTGCCGGAATCCGATTGCATCCTCGCCCCGGTCCGGGCTTCGGGCTCGCTGCCGGATCCGGCCTTGGCCGCATCGCCCTTCGTCTCGGTCATGCCCTGGGCCTTGCCCTCGGTCTTGGCCGGCGGATCGATCCAGCCCGGTCCCGACTGGGCCTGGGCCGGCCCACCGATCCAGAGGACGCCCATCAACGCGGCGAAGCAGACGGAACACGAACCGTAGCGCATGGCATCATCACCGGGGTCGCGACCGATGCGAAAGGTTCGGGGAGCAGAGCGGTCGATGGGGGTTGAACGTTTCGTGAGCGCGCTCGGTTTCGCGCCATCGACGCTCAACGTACGATGATCCGCGACCGTGGCGCCAGGGTCACAGCCTCACGATCCCGCTTTCCCGATGCCTTCGGCCTTGCCATCCCGGGCGGGCAACCCACCTTGACCGTACTGGGTCCGGGCCCCTCTGGCGGTCGAGGCGTTGACCGTGATGTCGGACCCCTTCTCTGCCTTTGCGCTCACGCGGCGCGAACGCACCGGAGGGTCTCCAACCCCATGCCGATCCAGATTTCCCGTCGCACCGTTCCCGAGGCCTCCGCGTGAGCGCCGGTCCGCAGGCCCGCCGGGGCCTCCTCCTCGTCAACCCCAATGCCCGCAACGGCGGCTTCTCCCTCGATGCCGTGCGCGAGGCCCTGCGCGAGGGCGGCATCGAACCCTTCGAGCCACCGGGCGATCCCGACTGCACGGCCGTCATCAAGCGGCATGCGGCGCAAAGCGACCTGGTGATCCTCGGCGGCGGCGACGGGACCCTGAACGCGGCGGCGCCCGCCCTCGTCGAGACGGGCCTGCCCCTCGGCATCCTGCCGCTCGGAACCGCCAACGACCTCGCCCGCTCCCTCGGCCTGCCCCCCGATCCGGTGGCGGCCGCGACCCTCATCGCCACGGAGGAGGCCCGGCCGGTCGATCTCGGCTGCGTCAACGGCCACTACTATTTCAACGTCGCCAGCATCGGCTTCTCGGCCGAGCTCGCCGGAGACCTCACGGCCGAATCCAAGAAGAAGTGGGGCACCGTCGGTTACGGCATCGCCGCCATGCGGGTCCTGCGCCGGGTCCGGCCGTTCACGGTCTATCTCGAGCATGACGGGCAGACCGAGACGATCACCACCATCCAGGTCTCGGTGGGCAACGGGCGTCATTACGGCGGCGGCATGACCGTGGAGGAAACCGCCACCGTCGACGACGGCAAGCTCGACTTCTACAGCCTGGAGGTGAAGCACTGGTGGCGGCTGCTCGCACTGCTGCCGGCCCTGCGGCGGGGCACGCAAGGGAAGGCCGCGGACGTGCGTGCCTTCCACACCACCGAAATCGTGGTGAAGACGAAGAAGCCCCGGCCGGTGAACACCGACGGCGAGCTGTCGACCTACACGCCGGCCCACTTCAAGGTCTTCCCCAAGGCCGTCCGCATCTTCGCGCCGGAGGCGTCGCAGCGCCCGGGCGTCGCGCGTCCTACCTTCACCCTGCCCTTCTAGTACCTTCGCCTTCTAGTACCCTGCCCTTCTCGACGTTCGGAACAGCCCTCCCGTGGACAGCATCCTTCCCCTTCTCAGCGACCCGACCGCCTGGGCGGCCCTCGCCACCCTCATCGTGATGGAGGTGGTCCTCGGCATCGACAACCTGATCTTCATCTCGATCCTGACGAACAAGCTGCCGGCCCACCAGCAGGACCGGGCGCGGCGCATCGGCATCGGCCTCGCCCTGGTGCTGCGCCTCGGGTTGCTCGGGACCGTCGCCTACATCGTCGCCCTGACGCAGCCGGTCTTCACGGTGCTGGGCCACGCCTTCTCCTGGCGCGACCTGATCCTCATCGGCGGCGGTCTCTTCCTGCTGTGGAAGGCCACCAAGGAGATCCACCACACCATGGAGCCGGAGCCGGAGGACAAGGGCCTGGGGCAGGCCGTGACCCTCGGCTTCGCCACGGCCATCGGCCAGATCCTCGTCCTCGACCTCGTGTTCTCCATCGACAGCATCATCACGGCGGTGGGCATGACCGAGCACGTGCCCATCATGGTGGTGGCCGTCGTCGTCGCCGTGACGGTGATGCTGGTGGCGGCGAACCCGCTCTCGCGCTTCATCGCCGCCAATCCCACGGTGGTGATGCTGGCGCTGGGCTTCCTCATCATGATCGGCATGACGCTGATCGCGGAGGGGTTCGGTGCCCACGTCTCCAAGGGCTACATCTACACCGCCATGGCGTTCTCGGCCGGTGTCGAAGGCCTCAACATGCTGTCCCGGCGTCGCCGCAGGGCCAAGCAGGGCGCAGCCGGCCCCGCCAAGGGGTAGGACCCGTCGGTTTCACGGGAAAACAAGAAGGCCCGCCGGATCGCTCCGGCGGGCCTTCTTCGTATCGGCACACGACGTCCCGCCCGCAGGCGGACGAGCGGCGCGGTTTTATAGCAAATCCGGTCGATCGCTTCGCGATGCGGATTTGGGCTTCGCCGAGGCGCCGCGCGGGCTGCCTGAGACCGTCTCCGAATGGATCATCCGGAGACAGTCTCAGAGGATGGATTCAGTGCCGGCTGCCTCGCGTTTGCAGATCGCCTGATCGGGCGGCGAGCCCCCCCCGGCGACGAGCTTGGTGATTTCCGCCCGGGCCCGCTCCAGATCGGCCCGGAACCCCGCATCCCCCTGAAGGGCCGCGAAGACGATGCTTCCGGCGGTACGGCCGGCCTGGACATCGCTCATCCAGTGCAAACCGCAGACGACGCGACTCTCGCCGTAGGACCGGGCGCGCACGAAGAACTGGGTCGCCTTCTCGGGCATCAGCGCGGCCATGATCGAAGCGTAGGTCCAGCCCTGGGTCGCGTGGCTCGAGGGGAAGCTGAACGCGTTGGCGATCTCGGCCGAGCGGACGACACAGATCTCCGCGTCGTTGCCGACGAACGGGCGGATACGGCGGTAATGTTCCTTCGGCCCCCGGGTCGCGCGGGCGATGTCGAGGCGCGAGCGCTCCAGCAGGGTCATCAGGGCAGGTGCGCGGGCCTGATCGATGCGCTGGCCGATGACGCAGGCGAAATCGTCGAGAATCGCCGAGGCGCCGTCGGCGACGTCCGTGGTGGCCAGAACCCAGCGGGGGGTGCCCTTGAGGGAGCGGGTCGCCGTAAAGGCGGCCTTGTCGGCGGTTTCCGCCGCCGACTGGCCGCGCGGCGGCGCGGGGAGGATCGCCACGGTGTCGGGCGCCACGGCGTCGGCGAGATAAGGCTGGCGCGCCACCTTGGCCGGCGTCACCGGCGTGGTGGCCACGGAGGGGGCGGAGGCGGGTTTGCCGGGTGCATCCTTGACGGGCGCATCCTTGGCCAGTGGATCTTTGGGCTGCATATCCTCGGCGCAGACCGGCCCGATTCCAGCGACGGTGGCGAGGAGGACGAGGGCGAAGGGTAGGCGGGCCATCGGCGTCTCTGAGAGCGTGTGTGGAACTGGGGACGAAAGGCGGAGCAGCCTCGTGTCATAGGGTTCCCATGTAACGGCCCTATGGCAAGGGCCGATCCTTCGCACACGCCGCCTGAACGGTGCCCGACGGCGTGTTTTGTCACTCGCCGCGCCGGCGCGCCGTTGAGACCTTTCCCCGGGCGTTTCGTGACGCCCCTCGCGCCCTCAGGCCGCGCGGATCGCCGCCGCGACTTCGCCGGGATACTCCTCGTGCGGGCTCAGGGCACCCGGCACCGACGCGCGGGCGACGTGGCCGGTGGCGACGAGCGCATCCATCTCGGCGCCGGAGCGGCGCGGCGCCCGTTCGGGGCGCAGGACGAGGATCGGCGGCAGGCCGTCATCGGTGAACAGGTCGAGGAAGTCCTTGCGGGTCTCGCACGGGTCGAGGCCGCCGGTGACGAAGGCGGCGGTGCCGAAGCGGCCGCCGGGGTGGCGGGTGACGGCGTGCTTGTCGGCGATGACACCCGGCGTGACGTGGGCGGGATCGGCGTAGACGTGGGCCCGCATCATCCGGCCGATCACCGGCGGGCTGATGTTGAGGCGGTACAGGGCTTCGCCGAGCACCGGCAGCTCGACGGCGCGGCGGATGCCCGCGATGAGGCCGCGCCGGTTCGGTCCCATCATGGTGGGGAACGGGCCGCGCCAGGTCGGCGCCACGAGGACGAGACGCGCGAACAGGCCGGGATGCCGTCGGGCCGCCGCCACGAGATAACCCGCCGCGTGGCCCGCGGCGACGCCGAGCGCATAGGGGCCGCGCTCCGCCGCCAGCAGGGCGTCGAGGAACCCGTGCATCGTGGTGGGATTCAGGGCGATCCGCGGCCGCGTCCGGTCGCCGAAGCCCGGCCAGTCCGGTACGTGGCATCGGAAGTCATGGCCAAGGTCCCGCGCCAGCGGCCGCATCTCGGCCCGGGCCGAGATCGACGACAGGGCGGGGAGCAGCAGGGCATCGGGACCGTTGCCGATCACGTCGCACGGCGTCGGCAGCGGCCGTCCGGCGACGGTGAGGGACAGGCTACGGGCGGAGCAGGCCGGCTCGATCATCGCGCAGTTCCAACGGGTGCGTCGTCGGCAAGATGGGGTCGCCCCCCTCCCCCCGACATGCGGCACAATACCAGTGCTCCCGCCGCTCCGAAGCGGGATCGCGGCGATCCGCCGGACGGGTCTGCCCGCCGGCGGGGGGCCAGACCCCGCCGAGCCTGCGCTCGACCGGGGTCCGCCGACGGATTCAGGTCCGCAGCAGTTCGTTGATGGCGGTCTTGGAGCGGGTGCCGGCATCGACGCGCTTGACGATGACCGCGCAGTACAGGCCCGGGCCGGGCGTGCCGTCCGGCAGGTCCTTGCCCGGCGTGGTGCCGGAGACCACGACGGAGTACGGCGGCACGCGGCCGTACATGACCTCGCCCGTCGACCGGTCGATGATCTTGGTGGAGGCGCCGATGTAGACGCCCATGGAGAGCACGCTGCCCTCGCCGACGATCACGCCCTCGGCCACCTCGGCGCGAGCGCCGATGAAGCAGTTGTCCTCGATGATGACCGGATTGGCCTGGAGCGGCTCGAGCACCCCGGCGATGCCGGCGCCGCCGGAGATGTGGCAGTTCTTCCCCACCTGCGCGCAGGAGCCGATGGTGACCCAGGTGTCGACCATGGTGCCCTCGCCGACATGGGCGCCGAGGTTGATGAAGGACGGCATCAGCACCGCGCCGGGCGCGATGTAGGAGCCGCGCCGCACGACGCAGCCGGGCACCGCCCGGAAGCCGGCCTCGCGAAAATGCTTCTTCTTCCAGCCCTCGAACTTGGACGGGACCTTGTCCCACCAGGTCGCGCCGTCGGGGCCGCCATGGATGATCTCCATGTCGTTGAGGCGGAAGGACAGCAGCACCGCCTTCTTGAGCCACTGGTTGACCTGCCACTCGCCGTCCACCTTCTCGGCGACGCGGGCCTTGCCGGCATCGAGGAGGTCGAGGGCGTGCTCCACGGCGTCGCGCACGGCGCCCTTGGTGCCGGTGTCGATGCCGGCGCGCTCCTCCCAGGCGGTCTCGATGGTGGTGGCGAGGTCGGCGTGGGACATGACGGCTTCCGGGGATGAGACGAGGGTTCCGTGCTTACAAAAGCCCGGCCGCCCTGTCACCTCGGCCGCGTCACCCAGTCAGCCGGCGGTCAGGGGTTTCGACGCGGCGTGGCCGCAGGCGTCGAAGCGGCGCTGGATCAGGACGTAGTCCTTGCGCGTGGTGTTGAAGTACTTCGCCGAGACGGAAACCTCCGGTTTGCCCGGCGCCCCCGACGGAAGCCGGTCCGTGATCCGTTCGATGGTGCAGCACTCGGTCCGGTCGTCGAGGTAGTCGAGACGGTTGCCGTAGGCGCGTCCACCGTGATCGCCCTCGCGGACGATGTTGCCGATCATGATGTCGATGAAGTTCTGGTCGGTGAGGGAGCTGTTGGTCTCGTGGCAGACCATGAGCCGGCCGGAATAGACCGCGACGGCGTAGACGGCTCCCAGACTGACGAGGCCGAGGAAGGCCACGCCGGCGATCTGCGCCCGCCGGTCCTGCGCGTCCTGCGCGAGATGGTTCAGCATGGTCCTGAAGTGTCTCCGAGGAAGGCCGGAACTCCACCGATCCCCCTCACCCGTTCCGCTGATCCAGCCTGCGCCCGCGTGTCTTAGGAAAGCCCTCACGCGGTCGTGAGCATTCGCGACATCGATCGAAAGAGGACCGTCCGAACTCCGGGGACCGGCGCTCGGGCGCCGCGCGGGCTCACGTTGCTGGCTCAGGCGCCGCGCGGGCTATGCCACCGCGCCGCCATCACCCCGAAGCACGGGCGTCACGGCATCGAAGCGCCGGCGAACCCGGTCGAGGTCGCCCGCGAGGGAGGTCAGGTCGTCGGCGAGTTCGTCGTGGATGGCCTGCGCGGCCTGCGGGAATTCCGCCAGCACCCGCCGCATCAGGACGGGCGTGATGCGGAGTACCTCCGCCGCCGCCGCCGCATGGGCGTCCGTCGGCCGCTCACCGGGCAGGAGCAGGGCGAGGCGGCCGATGAGGGCGGAGCGGCCGAGCGTGATGGTCTCGCCGCCGGCCACGCGGGGCGCCAGGGCGATGGTGCCCGACAGGACGACGAAGCCGCCATCCGAGGCGTCGCCGCGGGCGAACAGCCGGTCGCCGGAGCCCAGGCTGCGCCGCTCGGCGGCGAAGGAGAGCAGGCGCAGGGCGTCGCGGCCCAGGAATCCGAACAGGGGGGCGCCGGCCAGGATTGCGATGTCGTCGTCCAGCCCCAAGCCGCCCTATCCCTTCCGTCGATGGGCGAGCTTACCGCAAGCCGCGCGGCGGCGCGATACGCTACGGAAGCAGCTTGTAGCCGCCGCCCTCTGTCACCAGGATCGCCGCGAGTCCCGGATTCGGCTCGATCTTCTGGCGCAGGCGATAGATGTGCGTCTCGAGGGTGTGGGTGGTCACCTGGGCGTTGTAGCCCCAGACTTCCGCGAGCAGCGTGTCCCGGCCCACCACCGCACACCCGGCGCGGTAGAGGAAGCGCAGGATCGCGGTCTCCTTCTCGGTCAGCTTCAGCTTCGACCCGCGCGCGTCGACCAGGAGCTTGGCGCCGGGGCGGAAGGTGTAGGGCCCGATCTGGAACACCGCATCCTCACTCGCCTCGTGGCTGCGCAGGTGGGCGCGGATGCGGGCGAGCAGGACCGCGAACTTGAACGGCTTGGTGACGTAGTCGTTGGCTCCGGCTTCGAGCCCCTCCACCGTGTCGTCCTCGGAATCCTGGCCCGTGAGCATGATGACGGGCCCGCGATAGCCGTTCCGGCGCATGGCCCGCACGGCCTCGCGTCCGTCCATGTCGGGCAGGCCGACATCCATCACCACGAGGTCGATGCGATCGTCGGTCACGCAGGCGATGGCGCTGGTGGCATCCGCCAGGCCGATTACCCGGAACTCTTCGTAGAGGTCCAGTTGCTCCGTCAGGGTTTCCCGCAACGAAGCATCGTCGTCGCAGACCAGCAGGCGATGGGTATTGGGCATCGACCAGACGACTTTCGCGCACGAGTGAGGTCACGTCCAGCGCGTGATCCTCAGACCAGGGGAAGGGATTAAGGCGTCCGCCTCAAGCGGAATCCAGAGAGGCGGCGGCAGAACGAAAACGATTTGATGGACCGCGCGTCTTCAGGAAAAGACGCGCGTATGCGCAGTAATATCCCCACAAACGACCGACGACTGCCTAAAGTTTCAGTCCGGTCGCGTGGCAAATGACGGAGGGGCCGAAGGTCTGCCGATGATGGCATCCCGTGCCGTCCCGGGCGATAAGGTGCCCCATGAAACGAACGACGCTCTCGCACCTGCGCGTCCGTGCCCTCGTGGGCGACCGCACCCGTGGACAGGTTCTCGCCGGTCCGGCCGTCATCCCCTGTGCCCTCGGGCGCTCGGGGCTGGTCCAGCGCAAGCGCGAGGGCGACGGCGGCTCGCCGCGGGGGCACTTTCGCCTGCGGGGGGGCGCCTACCGTCCCGACGTGTTCGCGGCCCGACCGCGCACCGCCCTCGCCCTGCGCGCGACGCGACCGAGCGACGGCTGGTGCGACGAGCCCGGGGACCGGCGCTACAACCGGCCCGTCACCCTGCCCTGCCCCGTGAGCACGGAACGGATGTGGCGGGACGACGGTCTGTACGACCTCGTCATCGACCTCGACTACAATCGCGGACCGATCCGCAAGCGCCTCGGTTCGGCGATCTTCTTCCACTGCGCGCGGCCGGGCTACACCCCGACGGAGGGCTGCGTCGCCCTGAAGCGCGCGGATCTCGCCCGGCTCCTGCGCCGTCTCGGGCCGCGCACGCGGATGTGGATCGGATAACCTCATCGCGAGCCGTCAGTGCGCCGGCACGGCGTTCGGAACGCCGTCGCCCCGCCGCTCCGGATCGGCCAGGGTCAGGATCAGACCGGCCGCGATCAGGCACAGGGCGCCGGCGGCGAAGAAGGCCGGCAGGTAGCTCGACAGGGCCGTGCGCGACAGGCCGGCACCGTAGGCCACCGTCGCCGCGCCGAGCTGATGCCCGGCAAACACCCATCCGAACACGAGGTTCGCCCGCTCCCGGCCGAAGCGCGACGCCGTCAACCGCACGGTCGGCGGCACGGTGGCGATCCAGTCGAGGCCGTAGAAGGCCGCGAACAGCGAGAGCCCGACGAACGAGAAGTCCGAGAACGGCAGGAACATCAGCGAGAGGCCGCGCAGGCCGTAGTACCAGAACAGCAGCCAGCGGTTGTCGTAGCGGTCGGACAGCCAGCCCGACGCGACGGTGCCGACGAAGTCGAAGATCCCCATCGCGGCGAGCACGCTGGCGCCCTGGACGGGACCGATGCCGTAATCGGCGCACAGGGGAATGAAGTGGGTCTGGATCAGTCCGTTGGTGCTGGCCCCGCAGATGAAGAACGTGGCGAACAGAACCCAGAACACCCGCGTCCGTCCTGCGTTGCGCAGGACCGCGACGGCCCCGCCCGCCGTCGGGGTCGAGGCGGCCGCGAGGGGTCTCGTCTCACCGTAGGGCAGCAGGCCGAGATCCTCCGGCCGGTCGCGCATCAGGGCCAGGACGCCGAGCCCTGCGGCGAGCAGGAGCCCGCAGATCAGCAGGAGGGACGCCCGCCAGCCGAACCGCTCGGTCAGCGCCGCCAGGACCGGCAGCACCACGAGCTGGCCCGTGGCCGAACTCGCCGTGAGCAGGCCGACCACGAGGCCGCGGCGATGGGAGAACCACCGGGTCGCCACCGTCGCGCCGAGAACCAGGGCCGTCAGCCCGGTACCGATCCCGACGACCACGCCCCACAGCAGGATCAGGTGCCAGACCTGGCTCATCCAAAGGGACGCCACGAGGCCGCCGGCGATGAGGGACAGGGCGGTCAGGACGACGCGGCGCGGACCGTACCGGTTCATCAGGGCGGCCGCGAAAGGTCCCATCAGGCCAAACAGCACCAGCCGGATGGCCAGGGCCGAGGAGATCGTCGCCGTGTCCCAGCCGAACTCCTTCTGCAGCGGCAGGATCAGCACGCCCGGCGCGCCCACGGCGCCCGCCGTCACCAGCATGGTCAGGAACGTGACCGCCACCACCACCCAGCCATAGTGGATGTCGCGGCGCGCGAAGGCGCCCGCCAGGGCCGTCGAAGGATGGAGGGCCCGAAAGGCCATGCCTGATCGCTCCGGGGCGAACCGCCCGTCTCAGATGCGCGTTGCATAGGCGCATATGCACGCTTTATTCAAGCATCCCCGTCGCGTCGTGGCGAAACATCTGGAAGTACCGGCATGACGGAGCCCACCCCCATCGCAATCTGCACGTGTCTCGCCGTCCGGCAGGGCGCACGGCAACTGACGCAATTCTACGACCGGCACCTCGCGCCGGCGGGACTGCGGGCGACACAGTATCCGATACTGGCCCGGCTCGGCCGGTCGGGTCCGATGTCGATCAACGCCCTCGCCACCGGGATGGTGATGGACCGCACCACGCTAGGCCGGGCGCTGCGTCCCCTCGAGCGGGAGGGATTGCTGGCGATCGGCGTCGGACGCGATGCCCGCACCCGCGAACTCTCGCTGACGCCGGCGGGTGCGGAGCGCCTGGCTGCCGCGGCGCCGCTCTGGCAAGGGGCGCAGGCCGCCTTCGAGCAGGGATTCGGGCCCCCCGAGGCGGCGGCCCTTCGCGCCGCCATGGCGCGGGTGGTTGATACGCTCTGACGGCGCGGTCCTACTGGGTTCTGGAGGGCCGAGCCCCGAAGATCGCCGTACCGACGCGGATATGCGTGGCGCCCATCTGGATCGCCGCCGGGTAATCCGCGCTCATGCCCATGGACAGGATCGGCAGGTTGTGGCGTGCCGCGATGCGGGCGAGCAGGGCGAAATGGGCCGAGGGCGGGTCCTCCGCCGGGGGAATGCACATCAACCCGTCGATCGCGAGGCCGTGGGTGTCGCGACACTCGGCGAGCAGGGCATCGACATGCGCCGGCGAGACGCCGGCC
This sequence comes from Methylobacterium sp. Leaf102, assembly GCF_001422425.1. Classification (NCBI taxonomy): domain Bacteria; kingdom Pseudomonadati; phylum Pseudomonadota; class Alphaproteobacteria; order Hyphomicrobiales; family Methylobacteriaceae; genus Methylobacterium; species Methylobacterium sp. Leaf102. The sequence continues at coordinate 413,324 of NZ_LMMX01000023.1, forward strand.
TTCTGCGGCTCGTCGCCGGTGTTGACCTGGACGAGGAGCTTCGGGGTCCGGCCGCTCCGCGCGATCTCCTTCCCGAGTGCCGCGGCCAGGGAGAGCCGGTCGAGGCCGTGGATCACGTCGAACAGTTCCACCGCCTCGCGGGCCTTGTTCGACTGGAGCGGCCCGACGAGGTGCAACTCCACGTCCGGGAACCGCTCCCGCAGGGCCGGCCACTTCGCCTTCGATTCCTGGACGTAGTTCTCTCCGAACACCCGGTGTCCCGCTTCCAGGGCCGGCAGGATGCCTTCGGCGGCGATCAGCTTCGAGACGGCCACCAGGGTGATGGAGGCCGGATCGCGTTCGGCATCGTCGGCCGCCTGCCGGATTTTTTCGCGCACGGCCTCCAGGCCGGCAACGACATCGGCGGGGTTCGGGTGAGCGTACTCGAAGGGAACGTCGGCCATGATGCCTCGTCGAAAGGATGTGCCCGCGATGGGCCTGCTACGCGACGCCTGGATAAGGCGAGCCAAGCGCTTTCACCATGCGGTAGTTGTGGAGGCGGACGCCTCGGATATGAGCCGCGCAGCACGCTTCGACCTTAAAGCCCTTGTGCGTGTAGAAGATGCGTGCCGTCTCGCTCGCCTCCACGAAGAGGCGGGTCATCCTCTGTTCGTGTGCGACCCGTTCGAGCGCGTCGTAGAGGGCGGACGCCACGCCCATGCCGGTCTTGTCAGGGCGGCAATACAGATGATCAAGATGCCCATCGGCTTCGAGGTCGCCATAAGCGATGGGCACGTCACGGTCATCGACGGCCACGAGAAAAGTGCGTCCATCCGAGCCTTGGGCGATGTAGCGGCCGGGCTCGGGTGGGGCAGGACTCCAGGCGAAGCATTGAGCGAAGCCGTAGTGGCGAGCCGCGATGGCATGAACCGACGCATGGAACAGAGCGGCAAGGGCCGGTGCGTCTTCGGGCTGGAAGGGACGAATCCGCATCAGGGTTTCGGGACTTCCGAGGACAGGCGATGGGCCGCGTTCATCGTCATTTTGCACCCTGACACGGCCGGAGAACGAGACATCGCGAAGGCCACTCGCCAGAGACGCCGCGAAGCGACCGCTCTCCCGTATGTTGACCCCAAGACCGCGCATGCTAGTCCCGCGGTCAACCCCTTCCGGGCGCGCCCAGACGCCGCCCGATCCTCTCTCGAGACGGCGCCCCGCCATGACCCATTCCGCCCGCCCCGCCGCGCCCGAGCGTTACAACGCCAAGGAGACCGAGCCGCGCTGGCAGCAGGCCTGGAATGAGGCCGGCATCTACGCCACCAGGAACGACGACGGCCGGCCGAAATACTACGTGCTGGAGATGTTCCCCTACCCGTCCGGGCGCATCCACATGGGCCACGTGCGCAACTACGCCATGGGCGACGTGGTGGCCCGCTACAAGCGGGCGCGCGGCTTCAACGTGCTGCACCCCATGGGCTGGGACGCCTTCGGCCTGCCGGCCGAGAACGCCGCCATGGAGCGCAAGGTCAACCCGCGCGAATGGACCTACGCCAACATCGCCACCATGCGCGGCCAGCTCCAGAGCATGGGCCTGTCCCTGGACTGGAGCCGCGAGATCGCGACCTGCGATCCCGACTACTACAAGCACCAGCAGCGCATGTTCCTCGATTTCCTCGACAAGGGACTGGTGACGCGCCGCACGGCCAAGGTGAACTGGGACCCGGTGGACCACACGGTGCTCGCCAATGAGCAGGTCATCGACGGGCGCGGCTGGCGCTCGGGCGCCCTGGTGGAGCAGCGCGAGCTGACCCAGTGGTTCTTCAAGATCACCGACTTCGCCCAGGACCTGTACGACGCCCTCGACGGCCTCGAGCGGTGGCCGGAAAAAGTCCGGGTGATGCAGAAGAACTGGATCGGACGCTCGGAAGGGCTGGAGGTCCGCTTCGCCCTCGACGCGCCCCCCTCCGGCGCGGGGCCGGAGGTGAAAGTCTACACCACCCGCCCCGACACCCTGTTCGGCGCGAAGTTCTTGGCGATCGCGGCCGACCACCCGATCGCGGCGGCGCTCGCGCCCGCGCGCCCCGAACTCCAGATGTTCATCGAAGAGTGCCGCCGCACGGGCACGGCCCAGGCCGCCATCGATACGGCGGAGAAGCTCGGATTCGACACGGGGCTGAGGGTGCGCCACCCCCTCGACCCGTCGTGGCTGCTGCCGGTCTACGTCGCGAACTTCGTGCTGATGGAATACGGCACCGGGGCGGTGTTCGGCTGCCCGGCCCACGACCAGCGCGATCTGGATTTCGCCAACAAGTACGGCCTCGGCAACACTCCGGTGGTCTGCCCTGAAGAGCAGGACGCCAAGACCTTCGTCGTCACCGACACCGCCTATGACGGCGACGGCCGGATGATCAATTCGCGCTTCCTCGACGACATGACCACGGACGAGGCGTTCGATGCGGTGGCGAACCGCCTCGAATCCGAGACCCTTTCGGGCGCCCCCATCGCATCGCGAAAGGTGCAGTTCCGGTTGCGCGACTGGGGCGTGTCCCGCCAGCGCTACTGGGGGTGCCCGATCCCGATCATCCATTGCGACGCCTGTGGCCCTGTGTCGGTGCCCGTGGCCGACCTGCCCGTGCGCCTGCCCGACGAGGTTTCGTTCGACGTGCCCGGCAATCCGCTGGAGCGTGACCACGCCTGGCGCGACGTCCCCTGCCCCACCTGCGGGAAGCCGGCCCGGCGCGAGACCGACACCATGGACACGTTCGTGGATTCGTCCTGGTACTACGCGCGCTTCACCGCACCGTGGCTGCAGGACGCGCCCACCGACCGCAAGGCCGTCGATCAGTGGCTCGCCGTGGACCAGTATATCGGCGGCATCGAGCACGCGATCCTGCACCTGCTCTACGCGCGCTTCTTCATGCGGGCGATGCAAGCCACCGGCTGGTCCGGCGTGTCCGAGCCCTTCGACGGGTTGTTCACGCAGGGCATGGTCGTCCACGAGACCTACAAGGACGCGGCCGGCGCCTGGGTTCAGCCGGCCGACATCCGCATCACCGCCGAGTCCGGTGAGCGCCAGGCGTTCCACGTGAAAACCGATGCGCCCATCGCCATCGGTGCCATCGAGAAGATGTCGAAGTCGAAGAAGAACGTCGTCGACCCCGACGACATCATCGCGAGCTACGGCGCCGATACCGCACGCTGGTTCATGCTCTCGGACTCACCGCCCGAGCGCGACGTGATCTGGACCGAGGACGGCGTCCAGGGTGCAGCCCGCTTCGTCCAGCGCGTCTGGCGCCTCGTCTCCCTCGCGGCGGGGGCGAACGGCACGGCGGGCGCAAACGACGCCGCCCTGCGCAAGGCGGCACACAAGGCCCTGGCCTCCGTCGAGGAGGATGTCGAGCGCCTGCGCTTCAACCGCTGCGTGGCGCACATCTACACCCTCGCCAACGCCCTCGACGAAGCCCTGCGCGGCGGCGTCGACGCGGGGGCCGCCCGAGAAGCCGCCGGCATCCTCACCCAACTCGTGGCACCGATGATGCCGCATCTCGCCGAAGAGTGCTGGCACGCCCTCGGTCGCGACGGCCTCGTGGCCCAGGCGCCCTGGCCCGTAGCGGATCGTGCGCTCCTGGTTGAGGATTCCGTCACCCTCCCCGTCCAGATCAACGGTAAGAAGCGGGCGGACGTGACCGTGCCGCGCGACGCCGACAAGGCTGAGGTCGAACGCCTGACGCTCCTGGACGAGGCCGTGCGGAAGGCCCTCGAAGGCCGTGCACCGAAGAAGGTGATCGTCGTACCCGGCCGGATCGTCAACCTCGTCGTGTAGGCCCACGATCCGGCCGGAGACGAAGCGTAAACCACACGGCCACTAGGGTGGCGGCGGGCCTGGCTTCGCCGTACACAGCGAGCTCGGCCCTTCGAAACTGGGCAGTCGGAACGGCGGCGACGATGATGCGTGTGGCGATTCGGACGGAGCGGAACGGCCTTGCGCGTCGGGCGGCCCGGGTGGCGCTCGTCTGCGCCCTCGGCCTCAATCTCTCCGCATGCTTCCGGCCCCTCTACGGCCCCACTGCTTCAGGTGAGCCCATGGCGGCCCTGCTCGCGTCCGTGCAGGTGGACGACGTCAGCATGGCCCAGGGCCAGGAGCGAATCGGCCACTATCTGCGCAGCGAATTGATCTTCGATCTCGACGGCTCGGGCCAGCCCTCGACCAAGCGCTACCGCCTCAAGATGCAGGGCAGCGAGACGGTGCAGACCCCCATCGTCTCGTCCCAGACCGGGCGCGCCGAGGCCGGGACCATCATCGCCAACGTGAAGTACTCCCTGGAGAATCTCGACGGCACCAAGATCATCAGCGAAGGTGTCGCGACCTCGACGGCGACCTACGACCGCTCGGTGCAGCGCTTCGCCTCCCTGCGTGCTGCCCGCGATGCGGAGATCCGTCTCGCCAAGGTGCTGGCCGACCAGATCAAGACCCGCATCGCCTCCGTGCTGGTGACGAAGCCCTGACGGGCTCGCCCGCATGACCGCCGTCAAGGCCAGCGATGTCGAGGCGCTGATCCGGCGCGGGCCCGACCCGCGCATCGCGGTGCTGCTCCTCTACGGACCGGACACCGGCCTGGTGTTCGAGCGTGCCAAGCGCCTCGCCGAAGCCTTCGTCTCCGATCCGGGCGACCCGTTCGCCATGGTGAAGATCGACGGCGACACCCTGGCGCAGGATGCCGGCCGACTCGTCGACGAGGCCGGCACCGTCGGCCTGTTCGGCGGCAACCGCACGATCTGGGTGCGGGCGGGAAGCCGCAACTACGCACCGGCCGTCGAGGCCGCCCTGAAGGCCGAGATCACTCAGGCCCGCATCGTCGTGGAGGCCGGGGATCTGGCGAAATCCGCGCCGCTGCGCACCCTCTGCGAGAAGTCGCCCAAGGCCCTGGCGATCCCGTGCTACCCGGACGACGAGCGCGCCCTCGGCGACCTCATCGAGCGCACCCTGCAGGAGCAGGGGCTTCGGATCGCCCGCGAGGCGCGCGACGTGCTGGCGACGAGCCTCGGGGGAGATCGCGGTGCCAGCCTGTCGGAGATCGAGAAGCTGGCGCTCTACGCCCGCGGGCAGGACACGGTGAGCCTCGACGACGTCGAGGCCGTGGTGAGCGACGTCGCCGCCAGTGTCCTCAACACACTGATCGACGCGGCCTTCTCGGGCCGCACCACCGATGTCGAGCGCGATTACCGCCGCTTTCGCCACGAGGGCATGGACCCCTCGGTGATGCTCGGCTCGGCCCTGCGCCACGCCCTGACGCTCCTCGCCACCCGTCTGGCCGGGGAGGGGCAGAGCGCCAGCATGATGGTCGGCAATTGGCGCGGTCTGCATTTTCGCCGCAAGGCCACGGTGGAGACCCAGCTCGCGCGCTGGACGCCTCCGGCGCTCCGCCACGCGATCCAGCTCTTGCAGGAGGCCGTGCTGGCCTGCCGCCGCTCGCCGCCGGATCTAGCCCACGCCAACGCGTCGAGCACCCTCCTGCGGATCGCCTCAGAGGCTGCGCGGCGGCGCTGAAGGGGGCACCCCGCCTTAACGAGGCGGGGGGATCGTCTTTACCCCTGCGGGCTCACCTGAAGCAGACGGCAGAGACCATCGAGCTCTTCGGCGGTCTCGTACCGGATGCGGATCTCGCCCGTGCCGGCGGCCTTGGTCTTGAACGAGACCGGCATGCCGATCGCCCGGCCCATGGCCTGCTCCAAGGACCGCAGGGTGGCGTCCTTCTCGGCACCACGGCGGGGACGGCCGGGTCGGGGGGCGTCGCTATCTGGAACCTCGGCCGACGCCAGGGCCTCGACCTCGCGCACCGACATCCCCTCCTCGACGATCCGCCGGGCGACGGCCTCGGGATCCTTCACCGCCAGGAGGGCGCGAGCGTGGCCCGCCGTGATCTCGCCGGCGACCACCCGATCCTGGATCGCGGGAGACAGCTGCAGCAGGCGCAGGGTGTTGGCAAGATGGCTGCGGCTCTTGCCGATGATCTCGGCCAACTCGCTCTGGTTGTACTGAAACTCGCTCATCAGCCGCTCGTAGCCGGCCGCCTCTTCGATGGCGTTGAGGTCCGTGCGCTGGACGTTCTCCAGGATGGCGAACTCCAACGAGGTCCGGTCGTCGATCTCGACGGTGACCACCGGGACTTCGGTCAGACCCGCACGCTGGGCCGCCCGCCAACGGCGCTCGCCCGCGACGATCTCGAAGGTGTCGGGCACGCCCGACAGGGCCCGCACCACGATGGGCTGGATGATGCCGCGCACCTTGATGGATGCCGCAAGCTCTTCGAGATCGGCTTCGGTGAAACGCCGGCGCGGGTTGCGTGGGTTCGGTCGCAGGAACTCCACCGCGACCTTGCGCTGGGCCTGGGACCGGTTCGCGTCGGCCCCCTCGTCGCCGAAATCACCGATCAGGGCCGCGAGACCGCGCCCGAGCCGAGGCCGCACCACATCATCCGCCATCGCCACCCGCTCGACTCCGTTACGCACTGTTTTCATGGATTAGGCCGCGACGGGCAGACGCCCCTCGCGCTGGATGATCTCGGAGGCGAGGCGGAGATAGGCTTGGCTGCCGGCGCATTTGAGATCGTAGAGCAGCACCGGTTTGCCGTGCGACGGCGCTTCCGACACGCGCACATTGCGGGGAATCATGGTCTCGTAGACCTTGTCGCCCATGAAGCTGCGCACGTCGGCCACCACCTGTGCGGAGAGGTTGTTGCGCGGATCGAACATCGTCAGGACGATCCCCTGGATGGTCAGGCGCGCGTTGAGGGCGCCCCGGACCTGCTCGACGGTGCGCAGCAACTGGCTCAAGCCTTCCAGGGCGAAAAACTCGCATTGCAGGGGCACCAGCACCGCGTCGGCTGCCGCCAGGGCGTTGATGGTGAGGAGGTTGAGCGAGGGCGGGCAATCGATGAGGACGTAGGTGACGCCCTGCGTCGTCCCGCTCTGGCCGACGCCCTTCAGGACGTTGCGCAGCCGGTGCGCCCGGTCGGGGGCGGTCGCCATCTCCATTTCCAGGCCGAGGAGATCCATGGTCGAGGGGGCGACCATGAGACGGGGCACGGCCGTCTGCACGCAGGCGGCTCCCAGCTCCGCCTCCCCCGCCAACACATGATAGGTCGAGACCTTGCGCTGGCGCCGGTCGACACCGAGCCCGGTCGAGGCGTTGCCCTGCGGATCGAGGTCGATCACCAGGACCGACTCCCCGATGGCGGCGAGCGCCGTGCCGAGGTTGATCGCCGTCGTGGTCTTGCCGACCCCGCCCTTCTGGTTGGCAAGGGCGAGGATGCGCAGGGGCCGGTCCGGCCTGCCGCCGCTGAGGGGATCGGATGTGGGAGCGCTGGTCATGAATCCACGCGGGAGAGGGTCGTGACGCGGACGATCCGCGCGTCAGAATCGGTACGGCTCGGCACAAGATCGTAAACGAATCTCCACCGTTGCGCCGCCTCGGTCAATTCGGATTGCACGTCACGCCCCTTGGGAAACAGCGCGACGGTGCCGGTTTTCAACAGGGGCTCGGTCCAGGCAAGCAGCTGGGTGAGGGGAGCGAGCGCGCGGGCGCACACGATCTCGACACCGGTCTGGCTGCCGATCGCATCCTCGATCCGGACGTTGTGCACCCGCGCGGGTGCCGAAGTCAGGCGCGCGGACTCGAGGAGGAACGCGCATTTGCGCGCGTTGCTCTCGATGAGATCGACCTGAAAGCCCGGCCGCCCGTGACCGGCCAGCGCCAGGATCAGGCCGGGAATGCCCGCCCCTGAACCAAGGTCGAGCCAGCGCGTGGCATCCGGCGCCAACGCCGCGAGTTGCAGCGCGTCGGCGATGTGACGGGTCCAGACTTCGTCGAGTGTCGCGGGACCGACGAGGTTCTTCACCGTCTGCCATCGGCGAAGCTGCTCGACATAAACGTCCAGCCTCGACGCTGTTTCACGTGAAACACCGGCCTCGGAGAGGACGCGGTCGCGTCCGAACTCAGCTTGCATGCGCGGCACTCGGGCGGTGCCCACGCCGGGCATGAGCAGCGAGCAAGGTCAGCGCCGCTGGGGTCACGCCTTCGATCCGTGCCGCTTGGCCGAGGGTTCCGGGACGCACGGTTTCCAACTTGCTCCGCATCTCGTTGGACAGGCCGGGAATCGCGCCGTAATCCAGACGGGCGGGGAGGGCGACGGCCTCGTCACGCCGGAACGCAGCGATGTCGGCGGTCTGGCGATCGAGATAGACCGCATAGGTGGCGTCCGTTTGGAGACGCTCGGCGATCCGGTCCGGGACGCCCGAGAGGTCCGGCCATACCGCGGCAAGCCGGGCCCAGTCGATCTCCGGGTAGGAGAGCAATTGGAACGCCGAGCGTCGGATCCCGTCCTGGTTGAGCGGGATGCCGTGCGCAGCGGCCTCGTTCGGTGTGAGACTCAGGCCGTCGAGACAGGCCCTTGCCGCGTGAAGCCCCCCCTGCGCCTGGGCGAAGTGGCTGGCGCGGCGGGTCCCGACGCAGCCCAACGCCGCACCGCGCGGCGTCAGCCGCTCATCGGCGTTGTCGACGCGGAGGGACAGGCGATACTCGGAGCGCGAGGTGAACATGCGATAGGGCTCGCTCACCCCGTGGGTGACGAGGTCGTCGATCATGACCCCAAGATAGGATTCCGCCCGGTCGAAGGTGGCAAGCTCGGCCCCACCGGCCAAACGCGCCGCATTGAGACCGGCCACCAGCCCCTGCCCCGCCGCCTCCTCGTAGCCGGTGGTGCCGTTGATCTGCCCGGCCAGGAACAGACCCGGCAACCGGCGCGTCTGAAGCGTCGTATCGAGTTCGCGGGGATCGACGTAGTCGTACTCGATGGCATACCCCGGACGCACGATGGTAGCGCGCTCCAGGCCCGGGATCAGGGCGATCACTGCGCGCTGCACCGCCTCCGGCAAGGCGGTGGAAATTCCGTTGGGATAGACCGTGGGATCGTCGAGCCCTTCGGGTTCGAGGAAGATCTGGTGGCCCTCCCGGTCGCCGAACCGCACGACCTTGTCCTCGATCGAAGGACAGTAGCGCGGGCCACGACTGGCGATTCCACCGGAATACATCGGCGAGCGATGGAGATTGGCCCGGATGAGGTCGTGTACCGCCTGGGTGGTGCGGGTGATGCCACACTGAATCTGCGGCGTCGTGATCCGCTCGGTCAAAGTCGAGAACGGCACGGGATCGGCGTCGGCCGACTGCATCTCGAGTCCGGACCAGGCGATGGTACGCCCGTCGAGGCGGGCCGGTGTCCCGGTCTTCAGACGCCCCAGTGCGAAACCATGACGATCCAATGTTTCGGCAAGGCCAATGGACGGGCCTTCGCCGACTCGTCCAGCGGGGGTTTGGATCTCTCCGATATGAATGAGACCGCGCAAGAAGGTGCCGGTGGTCAGCACCACGGTGGCGCAGGGGAGGGCACGTCCATCCCCCAGGACGACACCCACGACTCGGCCGTCGTGAACGGTGAGGTCGCCGACTTCGCCCTCGATCACCGTGAGGTTCGCCGTCTCGGCGATGGCGGCCTGCATGGCGGCGGCGTAGAGCTTGCGGTCGGCCTGGGTGCGTGGGCCGCGCACGGCCGGTCCCTTGCGCCGGTTGAGCAGGCGAAACTGGATCCCGGCCGCGTCGGCGACCCGTCCCATGAGACCATCGAGGGCATCGACTTCCCGGACGAGATGCCCCTTGCCGAGCCCGCCGATGGCGGGGTTGCAGGACATCGCACCGATGGTCGCGGCGCTATGGGTCACCAGGGCCGTGCGGGCACCGAACCGTGCGGCAGCGGCGGCGGCTTCGGTGCCGGCGTGACCACCGCCGACGACGATCACGTCATAGGGCAGAACGGAATGGAGCATGGCGCTGGAGTACGCGCCCGAGCGCGCCACCGTCAACGATTCCGGCGGTTTTTCACGTGAAACTGCGGGCCTGTCTACTTTCCGATACAGAACCCGGAGAACAGCCGATCGAGCATTTCCTCGACACCGACCTGACCCGCAACCTCGCCCAGGGCCCGCACGGCGAGACGCAGATCTTCCGCGGCGAGTTCGGGTAGGACAGCGCCTTGCACCAAGCGGTCGAGGTGATCGCGACAGCGCGTCAGCCCCTCCCGGTGCCGCTGGCGCGTGATGAGCGCGGCCTCGCCCCCGATCGACACCGAGGCATGGTGTTCGATGGCATCGAGAAGGGTGTCGAGCCCCTCGCCGGTCATCGCCGAGATGACGTGGCCCTCGGCGGAGCGCGAACCCTCGGACAGATCAGCCTTCGTCTGGACCCGAAGCACCGGGGGCATCGGAACGGACAGATCGGTCACGTCGGAGGTCGAACCGGCCTCCGCCAGGAGAAGCACGAGATCGGCTTGGGCGATGCGAGCCCTTGTCCGGCGAATGCCCTCGGCTTCGAGGGCGTCGCCGGCCTCGCGCAGGCCTGCCGTATCGATCAAGAGAACCGGCAAGCCGCCGAGATCGCAGCGTACCTCGATGACGTCGCGGGTCGTGCCGGGAACCGGGGAGACGATGGCCGCGTCACGCCGACTGAGGGCATTCAGCAGTGTGGATTTGCCAGCGTTCGGTGGACCGGCGAGGACGACGGTGAAGCCGTCGCGCAGGCGCTCGCCGCGCCCCCCGTCATCGAGGGCGGCGGCGATGGCATCGCGGATCACCCGGGCCTTGGCGAACAGGGCGGCGTCGAGGGCATCGTCGTCGACATCGCCCTCGTCGGAGAAATCGAGGGCGGCTTCGACGCCGGCGAGGAGATCGATGAGGCGGTCGCGCCACGCCGCGACCCGACGACCGAGTGCACCGTCGAGTTGGCGCAGGGCCTGGCGGCGCTGGGCTTCGGTTTCGGCGTCGATGAGGTCGGCGATGCCCTCGGCCTCGGTGAGACCCAGGCGACCGTTGAGGAAGGCGCGCCGGGTGAAGGCTCCCGGCTCGGCCGGAATGCATCCGGGAAGAGCCGCAAGGGCACCCAGCACCGCCGCGCGGACGGCCGGACCGCCATGGAGATGGAGTTCGGCCATGTCTTCGCCCGTGAACGTGCCGGGTCCCGGCATCCACACGACGAGGGCCTGATCCAAGGTCTCCTGCACTTGCGGCGCCCGCAGGGTTCGCAGGACGAGGCGACGGGGAGCGGGGAGGGAGCCCGACAGGCGGATCAGGACCGATGCGGAGGCGGGGCCGCTGATCCGGATCACCGCGACGGCAGCGCGGCCGAAGCCACTCGCCGGCGCAAAGATCGTGGGGGGCTGGTCCATCACGGGGCAGTCACAGCTTAGCGGCTAATTTCATAAGCCGGCAAGAGATATAGTTTCCGCCGGAATTCGTTATCTTTTAACAATGACTTGCGTGTCGCGTCGGTCTGACACTCGGTCGGAACGAAACGAATTTTTCGGCCCCCTCCCACGCCAAAGGAAAGGAGGGGGCCTTCTCGAAAAGCTCAGGTGTTCATCGAGTCGAAGAAGTCGTTGTTGCTCTTGGTCTGGCGCAGCTTGTCCATGAGGAACTCGATGGCGTCGGTGACGCCCATCGGGTTGAGGATGCGGCGCAGCACGTAGGTCTTCTTGAGCGAGTCCGGCGGAACCAGGAGCTCTTCCTTGCGGGTGCCCGAGCGGGTGATGTCGATGGCCGGGAAGATGCGCTTGTCCGAGACCTTGCGGTCCAGGATGATCTCGGAGTTGCCGGTGCCCTTGAACTCCTCGAAGATCACCTCGTCCATGCGCGAGCCGGTGTCGATGAGGGCGGTCGCGATGATTGAGAGCGAGCCGCCTTCCTCGATGTTGCGGGCGGCACCGAAGAAGCGCTTCGGCCGCTGTAGGGCGTTGGCGTCGACGCCGCCGGTCAGCACCTTGCCGGAGGACGGCACCACGGTGTTGTAGGCCCGGCCGAGGCGGGTGATCGAATCGAGCAGGATGACCACGTCGCGGCCGTGCTCCACGAGGCGCTTGGCCTTCTCGATCACCATCTCGGCCACCTGCACGTGACGAGTGGCCGGCTCATCGAAGGTCGAGGCGATGACCTCGCCCTTCACCGAGCGGATCATGTCGGTCACTTCCTCGGGGCGCTCGTCGATGAGCAGCACGATGAGGTAGCATTCCGGGTGGTTGATGGTGATCGACTGAGCGATGTTCTGCATCAGCACGGTCTTGCCCGTGCGCGGCGGCGCCACGATCAGGGCGCGCTGGCCCTTACCGATGGGGGCGACGATGTCGATGATCCGAGGGCTGAAATCTTTCTTCGGCGGATTGTCCAGTTCGAGCTTGAAGCGCTGCGTCGGGAACAGCGGCGTCAGGTTGTCGAAGTGGACCTTGTGCTTGATCTTCTCCGGGTTCTCGAAGTTGATCGTGTTGACCTTGAGCAGGGCGAAATAGCGCTCGCCGTCCTTCGGACCCCGGATCGGCCCCTCCACCGTGTCGCCCGTGCGCAGGCCGAATCGGCGGATTTGGGTCGGCGAGATGTAGATGTCGTCGGGACCCGGCAGGTAGTTCGAATCGGACGAGCGCAGGAAGCCGAAGCCGTCCTGCAGCACTTCGACGGTGCCGGCGCCGATGATCTCGACCTCCTTGGCCGCGAGCTGCTTCAAGATGGCGAACATCAGCTCCTGCTTGCGCATGGTCGAGGCGTTCTCGACCTCGACCTCTTCGGCGAAAGCGATCAGGTCGGTCGGCGTCTTCGACTTGAGATCCTGGAGCTTGACCTCGCGCTTGCTATCGAGATCGGCGGCGGCAAGGCCGCCCTCGGCCAGCGAATCCACGGGTTCAAGGGCGTCGTATGAGGCTGTCATGGGAATTCAAAACCTGGGAATTCAAAACCGCGGCAGGACGGACGGAAGGGCGGAATGCATTCTGGGATGGAGTCGCCGGGCGCGGTGAAGGCGCCTTTGGTCGGAGCGTCGAAGGGGGACGGCTCCGCGCATCGTCTTGAGGGAGCCTTGGGGCTCACGGGATGCAGCACGGCATAACGAGGAGGGAGTTCAGCCCTATCGTGATTCTCGATTTTTCTCAAGCCCTCAACCGGGACCGGCACGACCCGCCCCCGGGACGCGCCTATCAGCGGCGGCGCAGGCGAACGTAGAGGGCCCCGGCTCCGCCGTGGTGACGGGCCGCTTCCTCGAAACCGAGCACGATGCTGCGCAGCTCGGGCGCGCGCAGCCAATGCGGCACGCTGCGGCGCAGGACCCCGCGCTCCGAGAAGGCGTCGTTGTAATCCATCCCACCCTTGCCCGTGACGACGAGCACATGGGTGTGGCCGGCTGCCCGTGCCCGCATGAGGAACCCGGTCAGCGCGCCGTGGGCCTGGGCCTGGTACATCCCGTGGAGATCGATCCGGGCATCGACCTGGAGCGCGCCGCGCCGAAAAGCGAGACGGACGCGGCGCTCGAGCCCGGGCGCCAGGGCGGGAGCCGCGGCCGGCGGGGCGACGACGTGAGCGGGGAAGGCCGGAGGCGGATTGGGTTTCAGGGTGACGCGTTTCGCCGGCGGCTTCACGGCCGGCTTCGCAGGCGTCGCGGACGAAGGCTTGTGAGCCGGCTTCGCACCGGCCTTCGGCAGCGGCGTGGCGGGCGGATTGGCGTCCGGCGCTTTCGGCTTGGGCTTGGACTTCGCGCGCAGGGGCGTGATCAGGCGGGCGATCTCACCCCACAGGTAAGCGTCCTCGCCGGAGAGGCCACGGGGTCGGCGGGGGAGTCTCATGGTTGGGTCGGGGCGAGGGCAGGGGCCTTCGGGGGGACCTCGGCGGGGGCCTTCGAAGAGACCTCGGGAAAGGCCTTGGCCTCGCCGGAACGGGGCAGCAGCACGACGAAGCCGGCCGTCGCCCGTAGGTTGCCGGCGGCGACACCCGCAGCCTCGCCGGTGCCGAGGTAGAGATCGCCCCGGGCCGGGCCGACGATGGCCGAACCGGTGTCGGCCGCGATGGCGAGGCGCGCGGTCCGGGAATCGCCGGCGGCTTCGAGCCAGAACGGCAGGCCGTAGCGCCACAGGGTGGAATCCACCGCGAGGCTGTGTCCGGGGCTCAGCGCGGCGCCGGCGGCCCCCGGGGGGCCGAGCGACGGGTCCTCGACGGGCGCCAGCTTGAAGAAGATGTACGATTCGTTGCGGCGCATCAGGCGGCGGGCCGTCTCGGGGTTGTCCCGCAGCCAGCCCGTCCAGCGCGCCAGGGTGAGGCCGTCCAGGGGCAGATGGCCCTCGGTGACGATGAGTTTGCCGATGGAGGTGTAGGGCCGGCCGTTGCGCCCGTCATAGAGCACCCGCACCGTCCGGCCGTCGGTCAGGCGCACCCGCCCCGAGCCCTGGACCTGCAGCACGAACAGGTCGACGGGGTCGAGCCAGAGCAGCGCCTTGGCGACCTCCCCCAGGGCTCCGTCCTCGATGGCGGCACGGGTGGGATAGGGGGCCAGCCCCGTCTCCGTCCGGCGCGCGGCGCGGAGCGCCGGATCGAGGCCCGTTCGGGTCTCGCCGGGCTCCAGGCTCACGAGGTCGTCGGGCCGGGCGAGGACGGGCGCGGTGAAGCCCGGAGCCGCGACGGACGAGCCCGTGAGTTCCGGCTCGAAATACCCGGTCAGGAATCCCGCCCGGCGCTCGGGAACGCCGTCAACCGCGGGGCGGACGATCCGGTAGGCGTCGAACGCCGTAGCGAAGAAGGCGGCCGCGCCCTCGGGCGGGACGGCGGCGGCGCGGGCGCAGGCCGCCGCGAGATCGCCCGCATCGCCGGCGACCGACGGCGCCATCGGGACGGGGGCCGCCGCGCAGGTCCGGCGGAAGGCTTCGAGGGCACGGACCGGATCGGGACCGGGAAAGCCCGGCAGGCGCGCGAGATCGACCCACTCCAGCACCGCTCCGCCCGAGACCACTGCGCTCAAGACCCCTCCGCCCGAGACCGCTCCGCCCAAGCGCAGCGGCTCGGCCGCGTGGGCGACCGAGCCGGGGAGGGGAGGGCAGAGGGCGAGGGCGGCCAGGGCCGCGCCGAGGGCGAGTGGTCGCACGCGGTCCGGAGGGGTCAGGCGCCGGCTTCGGTGGCGACGAGCTGCCAGTTCGGGTCGCGGGTGCCGAGCGTCCGGGCGAAGGTCCACACGTCGGGCACCTCGACCACGGTCTCGGCGCTACCGTCGATCACCTGGCCCTGCGCGTTGCGGGTCGCGGTGATGAGGTGGGACAGGAAGTGTACCGTCACCTGGGCGACGCGGTTCTTCACGTCGACGGCGACGATCTCGGCCTTGTCGAGGGAGACGAAGGTGGTCTCGACCACTTCCTTCCGGCCCTCGCGGGCGTCGATCTCGCGCTCGAAGCCTTCGCAGACCTCCCGCGAGAGCAGGCTGCGCAGGGTCTTGCGGTCGCCCTTGGCGAAGGCGATCACGATGGCCTCGTAGGCCGACTTGGCACCCTCGACGAAGCCGCGCGGATCGAAACCGGGCTCCACCTGCACCACCGCTTCGAGGCCGTTGGCGATGGCCGAGCCCGGCTCGGCGATGCCGCGCCAGTCGCGGACCTCCGCCTTGGGGGCCGCTTGGCTCCGGTCGGCCTGCGCACGGTCGGCGCCGGGCAGGCGAACCACGTTGTCGCCCTCCGTCCGGTTGGCCGGGGGCTCCGTGCGGCTGCGGTCCACGGGCTTGAACGGCGAGCGTTCCGCTCCGGTCTTCTGGCCGAGCACCGAGCGCAGCCGCCAGATCACGAACACCGCCAGGGCGAGGAAGATCAAGGTCGTCAAGTCGAAGGAGTCCTGCATCACCGATCCTGATCGTGGCCGTCGCACGACAGCTGAAGTTCGAGGGGCTCCGGAAACCCCGCATCCCGCGCGTTGCGAGTCCGTTACCAAACTCCCGCACCAAACTCCCGTCGCACCGTCGCGCCCGGAGCCCGATCCAACCATGGATCCGGCCATGGGCGGGAGTTTTGCCAGCACTCTTAGCCGAGGCCCGCGCCGGGAGCGAGCCGGGTCGTTCAACCCGACCCGTCGAGCGCGCCCGCCGCAACGCCGTGGTGCGTTCTCGGCCTGCCGCGTTGTCCGGGATATGGTGCGTGCCCGGCCCGGTTCCAGCCGCCGCCAGCCGGCGCCTTGTTCGCACCGGATGGGCATGATAGCGCGCTCTCGCACCGGATGGGTGGTCGCAACCGTCGCAAGCACACAAGAACTGGCTCGGTCGCCGGCCCGCATGTGCTCCCAAGGATCGCGCCCCCAGGGCTCTTGAGAAGGACGACAACGCCATGGCCGACACATCGGCACCGAACGGGAACGGTGGCGCCACGGCGCAGGCCGAGGACCAGCTCCCCGCCATCAACGCCCTGGGGCAATACGCCAAGGATCTCTCCTTCGAGAATCCGAACGCCCCGCGCTCGCTTCAGCCCCAGGAATCCGCGCCGCAGATCAACATCCAGGTCAACGTCAACGCCAAGCAGCTCGCCGAAGAGGATTTCGAGGTCGAGCTGACCCTGGAGGGCGACGCCAAGACCGGCACCGAGGTGCTGTTCGCGTTCGAGCTGACCTATGCCGGCATCTTCCGCATGCGCAACATCCCGCAGGACCAGCTGCATCCGGCCGTGATGATCGAGTGCCCGCGCCTGCTGTTCCCGTTCGCGCGCCAGATCGTCGCCGAGGCCGTGCGCAATGGCGGCTTCCCGCCGCTCTACATCGACCCCATCGATTTCGTCGGCCTCTACCGCCAGAAGGCGATGGAAGCGCAAGGCGCCGAGACCGGCCCGCTCTCGTCCTGAGCCCGAGCGGTTCCCCGACGTCGCTTCGTCGAGCGAACGCTTTTTGCCCCGGCCTCACGGCCGGGGCTTTTCTTTGCCGTATCGTCCCCGTCGCAGACCGTGGTCCTGTGCCGGAATGAAGCTGGAACAGCACGACGCCCGGCCGGTTACCCGCCTTTCGCGCAGGAGGGGCCTATGACGGACCAGGAGAACCGGACACTGACCGTCTCCGAGCCCGGGGCCGTGCCGTGGCTCAGTGTGGTGTTCGGCTACGGACCGATGCTGCCCTTCGCAGCGGGCGCGGCGGCCGCGTGGTGGCTCGGCGGGGTCTGGGGCGAGCTGGCTCTGTCCCTCACCACCCTGTGGGGCTGCGCGATCCTGCTGTTCCTCTCCGGCGTCCGGCGCGGCCTTAGCTTCCGCACGGAGGGCGGTCCGACCTGGGTCCAGATCGCCACGATGCTGGCCCTGTTCCTCCTCGGCTTCTGCGCCCTCGTGCTCACGACCGGCGGCGCGACCGGCCCCGCGCTCATTCTGCTCATCGTCGGATTCGCCGGGATCGCCGTGCTCGATCCCATCGCGGCGCGCCGGGGCGAAGCGCCCCTGTTCTTCGCGCGCCTGCGTCCGCTCCAGATCCCCATCGCGATTCTGAGCCTTTGCGCGCTCCTCGCCCTGAAGCTGTAGACCGGCGCCGCACTCGGTCCGGGTGCCGGCCGCGCTCGTGATGCCGGCCGCGCTTGCCGCCCCGGCCCCCCCGCGATAGAGCCCGCGCAACCCCCAAAAACCCTCCGCAGAGCGAAACCACCATGGCCAAGGCCGATTCCAACAAGGCCGACACCCTGAAGCCGCGCCTGCCGCGCGGGTTCGTCGACCGCCGCGCGGACGAGATCGCCGCCCAGCACCGGATGCTGGAGACGATCCGCCAGAGCTTCGAACTCTACGGCTTCGAGGCCCTCGAGACCCCGTTCGTCGAATACACCGAGGCGCTCGGCAAGTTCCTGCCCGACCTCGACCGGCCGAACGAGGGCGTGTTCTCGTTCCAGGACGACGACGAATCCTGGCTGTCGCTGCGCTACGACCTCACGGCGCCGCTGGCCCGCCACGTCGCCGAGCATTTCGATTCCATCCCCAAGCCCTACCGCAGCTTCCGCGCCGGCTACGTCTTCCGCAATGAGAAGCCCGGCCCGGGGCGCTTCCGCCAGTTCATGCAGTTCGACGCCGACATCGTCGGGGCCGGCACCGTCGCGGCGGATGCCGAGATCTGCATGCTCATGGCTGACACCCTGGAGAAGCTCGGGCTCACCGGCCAGTTCGTCGTCAAGGTGAACAACCGCAAGGTGCTCGACGGCGTCATGGAGGCCATCGGCCTCGCGGGCGCCGACAAGGCGGGCCAGCGCCTCACCGTGCTGCGCGCCATCGACAAGCTCGACCGCCTCGGGCCCGACGGCGTGCGCGACCTTCTCGGTGCCGGACGTAAGGACGAGAGCGGCGACTTCACCAAGGGCGCCGGCCTCGATGCGGCGGCGGTGGAGCGCATCCTCGCCTACGTCTCGTTCCAGTCCGCCCCCGTGGAGGGCGCCGACCGCATGGCGTTCTGGGAGCAGTTCTTCGGCACCTGGACCGAGGTGGTGGGCGATTCGGTGACCGGCCGCGAGGGGATCGCCGAACTCCACGCGATGATGCGCCTGTGCGCGGCGGCCGGCTACGGTTTCGACCGGATCCGCGCCGACCCCAGCGTGGTGCGCGGCCTCGAATACTACACCGGCCCGGTCTACGAGGCGGAGCTGACCTTCCCGGTCGTGAACGAGGACGGCCAGACCGTGCGCTTCGGCTCGGTGGCGGGCGGCGGGCGCTACGACGGTCTCGTCGGGCGGTTCCGCTCGGAGCCGGTGCCGGCCACCGGCTTCTCCATCGGCGTCTCGCGCCTGTTCTCGGCGCTCCAGCTCACCGGGAGCCCGCTCCTGGAGGGCACAAGCAAGCCCGGCCCCGTGGTCGTGCTGGTGCTGGACCGCGAAAACATCGCCGATTACCAGCGCCTCGTCGCGGCCTTGCGCGGCGAAGGCATCCGGGCCGAGCTCTACCTCGGTGGCTCCGGCATGAAGGCGCAGATGAAGTACGCCGACCGGCGGGGTTCCCCCTGCGCCATCATCCAGGGCTCGAACGAGCGCGAGGCCGGCGAGGTCCAGATCAAGGACCTCATCGAGGGCGCCAAGGCCGCCGAGGGCATCAGCAGCAACGCCGAGTGGAAGGCCGCCCGGCCGGCGCAGTTCTCGGTGCCGGAGGCCGAGATGGTCGCGCGGGTGCGCGAAGTCCTGGCGCGACACTACTAGGGCACCGCCTCGGTGAACGATGCCAAGCGGAAGGGCGGGGGGACGCATCCCCCCGCCCTTTCGCGTTTCGTGGTCACTCCGTGTGGATTCGGGTTTTAGCTGCCGGGCTTCCACACGGCGTCCGAGACCACCAAGGGCTTCGGCAGCAGGCCGAGGCGGTGGAAGGTGTCGGCCACGGCCTGCTGGTCGGCCACGGTGCCGGCGTCGAGGGGCGTGACCCCGTAGGTGAGGCGCTTGAGGGCGACGGTGAGGATCGGGGCCGGGATGCCCACGGACGGCGCGAGTTCGGCCGCGACCGCATCGGTGTTGTCCTTGGCCCAGGCGTCGATGGTCCCGATGGCCGCCAGGGTGGTGTCGAGGACGGCGCGGTTGACGGCGGCGTCGGCGAAGGGGCGGCGCGAGAGGTAGAACTGCCGGTTCGGCACGAGGCCCTCACCGGTGACGAGGGTGCGTGCGCCCGTCGCCCGCTCGCCGGAGGCGAGGTAGGGGTCCCAGATCGCCCAGGCGTCGACGGAGCCGCGGGCGAAGGCCGCCGCCGCGTCGGCGGGTCCGAGGAAGGCGAGCTTCACCGCATCGTAGGGGATGCCCGCCGCTTCGAGGGCACGCACGAGGAAGTAGTGGACGTTGGAGCCCTTGTTGAGGGCGATGGTCCGGCCGCGCAGGTCGGCCACGGTGCGGATCGGGCTGTCGGCGGCGACGAGGATCGCTTCGCCCCGCGGCGCGGCCGGCTCGTGAGCGACGTAGACGAGATCGCGGCTCGCGGCCTGGGCGAAGATCGGCGGCGCCTCGCCGGCCGAGCCTAAATCGATGGCTCCGGCATTGAGCGCTTCCATCAGGGGCGGGCCCGACGGGAATTCCGACCACGTCACGCGGTAGCCGAGCGGCTTCAGACGCTCCTCCAGCAGGCCCTTGCCCTTGAGGAGCACGAGGGTGCCGTACTTCTGGTAGCCGATCCGGATCACCTTCTCGTCGGCCCGGGCCTGGAGGGTGAACAGCATCAGGAACGCGAGGGCGGCGGCGAACCACGCCCAGGCGCCGACGGATGGGACTTTCGGGGCGACGAGGGCATGGGTGGTGGCGCGTGGCATGGACGTTCTTCCGACAGGGGGAGGGGACGGGATTCGGTGGACACCGGAAGCGCGTTCCTCCCCCTCGCGGGGAGGAGTCGGAGGTGGGGGTGGCCGGGCGCTCCTCATCGAGCCAGGACTTCACTGTGCGGAGGCCGGCGGAACCACCCCCACCCTCGATCCCTCCCCGCAAGGGGAAGGGAGGTGCGTCCTCAGTGCGCCGACACCCGGCGGGGCACGATGTCGTTGGCCATCACCTCGCCGAAGGGCCCGTCGTTGCGGGCGTTGCTCGGGGCGACGCCGGTGGTGGCGCGCAAGGGGAGCTTCGGGAACACGAGTTCGGCGAAGCGGTAGGCTTCCTCGAGGTGCGGGTAGCCCGAGAGGATGAAGCGATCGATGCCCAGATCGATATACTCCTTCATCCGGTCGGCGACCTGATCCGCGGAGCCGACGAGGGCGGTGCCGGCGCCGCCGCGCACGAGGCCGACGCCGGCCCAGAGGTTGGGCGAGACCTCGAGCTTGGTGCGGTCGCCGCCGTGGAGCGCCATCATCCGGCTCTGGCCGACGGAATCCTGGCGCTTCAGGGTGGCCTGCGCCTTGGCGATGGTCTCGTCGTCGAGGCGCGAGATCAGGTTCTCGGCGGCCGCCCAGGCCTCGCCCTCGGTCTCGCGGACGATGACGTGCAGGCGGATGCCGTACGAGAATGTTTTGCCTTTCCGGTCGGCGGCCTCCCTGGCCTTGGCGATCTTCTCGGCCACGCCGGCCGGGGGCTCGCCCCAGGTCAGGTAGACTTCGCAATGCTCGGCCGCGACCTCGATGCCGGCGGGGGAGGAGCCGCCGAAATACAGCGGCGGGTAGGGCTTCTGCACGGGCGGGAAGATCACCCGGCCCTCCTCGACCTTGAGGTGCTTGCCTTCGTAGCTGACGGTCTCGCCGGACATCAGCCCGCGCCAGATGTGCAGGAACTCGTCGGTGACGACGTAGCGCTCGTCGTGATCGAGGAACACGCCGTCGCCGCGCAGCTCCACCGGATCGCCGCCCGTGACCACGTTGATGAGGAGGCGGCCGTCGGAGATCCGGTCGAGGGTGGCGGCCATGCGGGCGGCGACGGCCGGTTCCTGCAGGCCGGGGCGCACGGCGACGAGAAAGCGCAGGCGCTGGGTCAGGGGGACGAGGGCGGAGGCCACCACCCAGGAATCCTCGCACGAGCGGCCCGTGGGTAGGAGCACGCCATAATAGCCGAGCTCGTCCGCCGCCTGCGCGATCTGGCGGAGATACGGCAGCGTGACGGCGCGCGCGCCCTCCTGGGCACCGAGGTAGCGGCCGTCGCCGTGGGTGGGCAGGAACCAGAGGACGTCGGTCTGACCGGTCATGGGAAACTCTTTCGGATGAGGGGCGAAAGCGCGGCCGAAGCCGGCGCTTGGTTCTGTAGGATGCCCGGCTCAGGCCGGCGCTTGGTTCTGAAGCAGATGGTCGAGGATGCGGCCTTCGAGGGCCGCGAGGTCCGGGTCGCCGCGCCGGCGCGGGCGGGGCACGTCGACCTTCACGTCGAGGGCGATGTGCCCGTTCTCGACGACGAGGATGCGGTCGGCCATGGCCACGGCCTCGGCGACGTCGTGGGTGACGAGGAGGGCGGTGAAGCCCTGTGCCTGCCAGATCGCCTCGATCATCGCCTGCATGTCGATGCGGGTGAGGGCGTCGAGGGCCCCGAGGGGCTCGTCGAGGGCGAGCAGGCCGGGGCGGGAGACGAGGGCGCGGGCGAGCGCCACGCGCTGACGCTGGCCGCCGGACAGGGTGGCGGGCCAGTTGGCCGACTTGTCGGTGAGGCCGACCTCGGCCAGCGCGCTCGCGGCCCGCGCCCGGCGCTCGGCCCGGGTGCCGGTTTCGCCCAAGCCCACCGCGACGTTGTCCACCACCTTGGCCCAGGGCAGGAGGCGCGGCTCCTGGAACATGATGCGCTTCGGGGGCGCCCGCACGGCGTCGGATTCGAGGACGACGCGGCCGGCGCTCGGCTGCTCCAGGCCGAGGATGAGGCGCAGCAAGGTGCTCTTGCCGCAGCCCGAACGGCCGACGACGGCCACGAACTGCCCGGCCGGGATATGGAGGTCGAGGCCGGCGATGACCGTATGCCCGTCGAAGGATTTCGACAGGTCGCGGACGGTGACGGCGAGGCCGCCGGTGGCCTCGGGCGGCCGGGCGCGGGGGGCGGTACCCTTCGCCGGCCGATCGGCGGGCTTCTGAACGGGGACGGTTTCGGGCGCGGCGTCGTGGACGCGCAGGGCGGTGGCGGTCATGGCCGGGTCCGTTGGAGTTCTTCGAGGGCTTGGAGCGAGGCGGCGCCTCAGACGGTCCGGTAGGCGGGATTCCAGGCGAGACAGGTGCGCTCGAGCCAGCGGGTGAGCACGTCGGCGAGCTTGCCGAGGCCGGCATAGATCACGATGGCCAGCACCACGACATCGACGAGCATGAACTCGCGTGCCTGCATGGCCATGTAGCCGAGCCCCGACGAAGCCGAGATGGTCTCGGCGACGATGAGGGTCAGCCACATGATGCCGAGCGCGTAGCGCAGGCCGACGAAGATCGACGGCAGGGCGCCGGGCAGGACCACGCGGGTGAACAGGCTCCACGACGACAGGCCGTAGACCCGGCCCATCTCCACGAGCTGCGGATCGACGGAGCGGATGCCGTGCAGCGTGTTGGCGTAGACGGGGAAGAACACGCCGAGCGCCACGAGGAAGAGCTTGGCCTCCTCGCCGATGCCGAACCACAGGATCACCAGGGGAATGAGGGACAGGTGGGGCACGTTGCGCACCATCTGCACGGTGGTGTCCGTGAGCCGGTCGGAGGCGCGCGACAGGCCGTTGGCGAGGCCGAGCGCGAAGCCGATGCCGCCGCCGACGGCGAAGCCCGCCAGCGCCCGCAGGGTGCTGACCCAGAGGTTGGCCCAGAGTTCGCCCGTGCGGCCGAGCTGCCAGCCCGCCGCGATCACATCCAGGGGCGCCGGCATGAACCGGGTCGAGACGAGGCCGGCCGAACTCGCCGCCTGCCAGCCGAGCACGATGCCGAGGGGCAGGAGCCAGGGAACGAGGCGCTGGGCGGCGCCGTCACGCAGACGCGTGGAGAGCCGCGGCGCGGAAAGGGAGGGACTTGCCATGGGATGTCAGCCGTTGGGAGGGACCGCCCATACGGCGTCGCGGACGCGGATGGGCTTCTCGGGGTCAGGCCTGCGCCGATGCGGGGCGGGGCCGCCTTCGGATCACCGGGCGGCGCCGGCCACGGCACGGACGCCGCCACGCGCGGCCGAGGCGTGGATGAGCTGACTCGCGAGCTGGCCCGCCGCATCGGAGACCCGCGCGCGCACGCCGGGATCCGTCAGGGCCCCATCGGTGAAGTCGGCATCGGACGCGTAGACGGCGGTCGGCAGGGCGAGCGCCCCGAAGAATCCGAACAGGGGCCGGAAGGCGTGCTCGACCACGAGGGCATGGCGGGCGCCTCCGCCCGTGGCGACGATGGCCACGGGCTTGCCCGTGAGCGCCGTCGGATCGACGAGGTCGAACAGGTGCTTGAACAGGCCCGTATAGGCGCCCTTGTAGACGGGCGACCCGACGATGAGGGCGTCGGCGCCCTCGATGGCCTCGACGATGCGGCGCGCCGGGAGGGACAGGTCCTGGCGCGACCAGGCCGCGCCGAGGGCGGTGCCGGCATCGACCATGTCGAACAGCTGGATCTCGGCTTGGATCTGCGTCTCGGTCTGGGCGGCGACAGCCTCGACGAGGCTGCGCGTCTTCGAGGGGCGCTGCAGGTTCGCGCTGAAACCGACGATGCGGGGGCGGGTCATGAATGTTCCGATCGAACAGCTTTTCGGAGGACAGACAGCGTCGCTCGAAGCAACTCTGTATTCACGAAAAGATGTCCCACGGTCACCCGTCGGTCAATGAAACGTTCCCTCAAAGATACCCCAGAGCGAAGACGAACACTCTTCGATCCCGGACGAGAAGAGAATATTGTTTTGTCCGCGGCCGAGGGGCTCCGAAACCGAGAGGGCACTGCACCATCGGTGCGGACGGTTCAGCTGTCGGGTGCGTTGGCATCGAGCCAGGCGACGGCCCCCGTCAGGTCGAAGCCGTGGCGGGTGCCGAAGGCGAGCACCGCGTCGCGACGCATGCGCCCGTCGAGGACCGCGGCGAGGGCGTAGAGGGTCAAGGAACGCGTGCCGGAGCGGCAATGGGCGACGACGGGACCGGGGGCAGCTCGCAGGCTCGCGCGAAACGCATCGATCTCGGGCCGCCCCAGGGTGGCCCCCGTCACCGGCAGGTGGTGATAGGCGAGGCCCGCTTCCTGCGCGGCGGCGGCCTCGGCCTCAGTGCCGGGCTGGCCGGGCTCCTCGCCGTCCGGCCGGTTGTTGATCAGGGTGGTGACGCCCGCGCGTCCGAGCGCAGCGATCTCGTCGAGGGCCGGCTGACCCGCGACCGAGACGGTGTCGTCGATTCGGGTGAGGCGCATGGGTCAGGCCGTTCCGTCTTCGCCGAGATAGTCGCGCCAGACGGAGGCCGGGCCGAGGGTGGCGAGGAAGGCGGCGTGGCGGGCGCTCTCGTCCGGGGTGAGTCGGTGGCGCAGGCGGCGCGGGCCGATGGGGGCACCGTCCTCGGCCAGCGCCGGCCCGGTCTCGGCCGGAATTTCGGCGACGGCGAGCCCGAGGCTGGTCTGCTTGCCGCCGAGCAGCTCGACATAGACCTCCGCCAGGATCTGCGAATCGAGCAACGCCCCGTGCTTCGTGCGCCGGGTGGTGTCGATGCCGTAGCGCACGCACAGGGCGTCGAGGGTGTTGGAGGCGCCCGTGTGCTTGCGCCGCGCGAGTTGCAGGGTGTCGATGACGGCGGCGAGATCGATGGGCGGTGGGGCCGCGGCGCCGAGGCGGGCGTATTCCATGTTGAGGAAGCCGACGTCGAAGGGCGCGTTGTGGATCACCAGGGGGGAGTCGCCGCAGAAGTCGCGGAACTCGTCGACGATGTCGGCGAAGAGCGGCTTGTCGGCCAGCATCGCATCCGAGATGCCGTGCACCCCGAAGGCGCCCTGGGAAACCGGCCGGGTGGGATTCACGAGTTTGTGGAAGACCTTGCCGGTCTGCACGTGGTTGATGAGCTCGACGCAGCCGATCTCGATGAGGCGGTCGCCGTTCTTGGCGTCGGTGCCGGTGGTCTCGGTGTCGAGGACGATCTCACGCAGCATCGCTTGGGGTCCATGGGGCCGGGGGTCGCGACGACCATGCGCCGGAGACCGGGCCGGTTCAAGGCGGCGATGGCATCCCGCGCAGACGGTCCAGGATCGCATCGACCTCGGCCTCGGCATGGGCGAAGCCGAGGCCGGTATCGAGGACGAAATCCGCCCGAGCGCGCTTCTCGGCGTCGGGCAGCTGCTTGGCGAGGATCGACGCGAAGGTCGCCGCGTCCATGCCGGGCCGGGCCAGCACCCGTTCGCGCTGAACCTCGGCCGGCGCCGTGACGACGAGGACCGCGTCGCAGCGCGCGTCCCCGCCCGTCTCGAACAGGAGCGGGATGTCGAGGACGACGACGGGGGCCTGCGCGTGGGCGGCGAGAAAATCGGCACCGGCCCGGCGCGCCAGAGGATGGACCAGCCGCTCCAGGGCGGCGAGGCGCTCCGGGTGGCCGAGCACTTCGCCGCGCAGCCGCTCGCGATCGACGGACCCGTCCGGGGCCAGAACACCGGGAAATTCCTCCGCGATGGCGTGGGCCGCCGCGCCGCCGGGTGCGTAGAGGGCATGGACCGCCGCATCCGCATCGTGGACGGGAACGCCGCGTGCGGAAAACATCGCGGCGGTGGCGGATTTCCCCATGCCGATGGAGCCGGTGAGGCCGAGGACGAGGGGGCGGCTCACGAACCGGCCTTCGATCCGGCTTTTGGGCCGACGATATCGGCGACGAGGCGCTCGCGCAGGGCCGGCGTCACGGCCGGATGCACGCCGAACCAGCGTGCGAAACCCGGCACCGCCTGATGCAGCAGCATCCCGAGTCCGTCGACGGCGGCCAGGCCCCGGGCACGGGCGGCGGCGAGCAACGGCGTCTCCAGGGGCACGTAGACGATGTCGGCGACGCATGCCGTGGCGGGCAGGGGCGTCAGGTCGAGATCGAGGGCGCCATGGCCCGCCATGCCGAGGGAGGTGGTGTTGACGAGCAGCCCGGTTCCGGGGAGCGCGGCGGGCAGGTCGGCCCAATCGCAAGCGGCGACCCGATCTGGATCGAGGGCGACGAGAGCCTCCGCCCGGGCGCGGGTGCGGTTGGCTACCCGGATTCGGCTCAGGCCGCGCTCCAGCAGGCCGACCACGATGGCGCGGGCCGCGCCCCCGGCCCCGAGCACAAGGGCGGCGCCGCCCGTGCGCTCCACCCAATCGGCGCCGAGACTCCGGTCGAGATGGGCGATGAAGCCCGGCGCGTCGGTGTTGTCCCCCCACAGGCGTCCGTGCGTGTCGAAGAACACGGTGTTGACCGCGCCGATCTTCTCCGCGCGCGGCGTCAGTGCGTCTACGAGGCGAGAGGCCGCCTCCTTGTGCGGGATCGTGACGTTGCCGCCAGCGAATCCGTGTTCGCGCAGGGTCAACAGGAAATCCGGGAACGCGTCCGGGGCCACGTCGACGCGCGCGTAGGTCCCCGCGATCCCGTGCTCGGCGAGCCAATGACCGTGGATCAGGGGCGAGCGCGAATGGGCGATGGGATGCCCGACAACGAAGGCCTTCGTCACACCACGTCCTCCGAGGCCAGGATACAGGCGGGGCCGTCCGCCCCTTCGATCTGCACCGTCGCGTGCCCGATGCCGAAGGTCTTGCGCAAGTCCTCGGCGAGGCCGAGCAGGAAGGCGTTGCCCGGGTGGCCCCCCGGCATGACGAGGTGGACGGTCAGCGCGATCTCGGTGGTGCTCATCGGCCAGATGTGGAGATCGTGGAGCGCCGACACCCCGGGCCGGGCACGGAGGAAGCCGCGCACGGCCTCCGGGTCGATCCCCGGCGGCACCGCCGAGAGGGCCATGATCACGCTGTCGCGCAGGAGGCCCCAGGTCATCCAGACGATGAGGCCGGCGATGGCGAGACTGACCGCGGGGTCGATCCACGCGGCTCCCGTGAGCACGATGGCGAGGCCGGCCAGCACCACCCCGAGGGACACGGCGGCATCCGCCACCATGTGCAGGTAGGCGCCGCGGATGTTGATGTCGCTGCCCTTGCCGGAGGCGAACAGCCAGGCGGTGATGCCGTTGATGACGATACCGATGCCGGCCACCACCATCACGGTGACGCCCGCCACGGGCTCGGGGGCCAGGAGCCGGAGGATCGCCTCCCAGATGATGGCGCCCGTGGCGACCAGCAGGAACACGGCGTTGAACAGGGCGGCGAGGATCGAGGAGGAGCGAAGCCCGTAGGTGAAGCGCGGGCTCGGAGCGCGCTTCACCAGCACCGAGGCGATCCAGGCGACGACGAGGCCGAGCACGTCGGAGAGGTTGTGGCCCGCATCGGCCACGAGGGCCATGGATTGCGAGGCGAAGCCGTAGCCGGCTTCGACGATCACGAACCCGGTGTTGAGAACGATGCCGATGGCGAAGGCCCGGCCGAACGAGGCCGGGGCGTGGACGTGTCCACCCCCATGGCCACCGCCGTGATGACTCCCGCCGTGGCTGTGCCGATGCCCGTGATCGTGGCCCGCATGATCATGACCGGCGTGATCGTGGGGGTGGTCGTGTCCGGCCATGGGGGTCTCCGTGGCGCTGCCCGGCGGCGCCGTCGCGGCCGGGAAGAAACCCTGTGCGCGAGGCGTCTCGCGACGAGGCCTTAGCCGCGATCCGTCGGTCCATCCAGGGCGGATGACGACGCGGTCGTCCCGTCCGCGCGATGGCCTCGGCCGAGCCAGGCCTAATCGAGGAAACCCTGGAACACCGTCAGGACCAGCGGAATGGCGAGGCCGGCCAGGATGGTCTGGACCGCCACGATCCCCGCCATCAGCGGTGCGTCGCCGCCGAGCTGGCGCGCCATGATGTAGGAGGACGAGGCGGTGGGGAGAACCTGGAAGATCAGGGCGGTCACGGCGGCGGGGCCGTGGAGGCCGACGGCGCGGCAGGCCAGCACCGTCGCCACGGGCATCAGCACGAACTTGACGGCCGACGACACCAGGACCGGGCGCATCCAGGTCCGCGCCGCCGACAGGTCGAGGGCGGCTCCGACACAGAGCAGGCCCAGCGGCAGGGACGCCTGCCCCAGCGCCTTGAGCATCGGCTCGATCCCCGGCGGGAGGTGCAGTCCCGACGCCTGGAGGAGGATGCCACCGAAGCACGCGATCACCAGGGGATTGAGGGCGAGCTGGCGGGCGAGGCCGGCCGGTCCGGGCCGTTCGCCGGTGCCGAAGCGGGCGAAGACGAGCACGCACAGGATGTTCACCGTGGGCACGATGGCGGCGTTCGCCACCGCCGCGAGGGCGAGCCCTTGCGCACCGAACACCCCGATCGCCGCCGAGACGCCGACGTAGTTGTTGAAGCGGATGCCGCCCTGGAACACCGAGGTGAAGGACGCCCCCTGGAAGCCGAGGCGTGATCGCGCCAGGAGCAGGATCGCCGCGACCGCGCAGGTGGAGACCACCAGCACCACGACCAGGGCCAGCACCGGCACGCCGTCCAGCCGCGCCGTCGTGAGCCCGTGCACCATCAGGGACGGCAGCAGCACGTAGTAGCTGAGGCGTTCGGCCTGGGGCCAGAAGCCCTCGCCGAGGAAGCCGACGCGGCGCAATGTGGCGCCCAGCGCGATCAGTAAGCCGATGGGCACCAGGGCGAGGAGGACGGACCCGATCATCGCGGGCCGCCTGAGACCGGAGCGGGCATCTAGAACGCCAGGAGCCGTCGGGCGCGCAGGCGGGCGAGCAGGGGCAGCAGGGGCAGGCCCAGGATGGTGGTGTGGTCGCCCGCGACCTCCGCGAACAGATGGATGCCGAGGCCCTCGAGCTGGTAGGCGCCGACGCTCGACATGGCGCCGGGTCCCGCGAGCGCCACGTAGGCCGCGATGGACGCCGCATCGAGGGGCCGCAAGGTGAGGTGCGCCGTCTCGACGAAGGTGTCTGGCGCGTGCACCCCGTCGATCAGGGCCACGGCGGAATGCAGGTGGTGGGTGCGCCCGGCGAGACGCGC
This sequence comes from Methylobacterium sp. Leaf102, assembly GCF_001422425.1. NCBI lineage: Bacteria > Pseudomonadati > Pseudomonadota > Alphaproteobacteria > Hyphomicrobiales > Methylobacteriaceae > Methylobacterium > Methylobacterium sp. Leaf102. The sequence continues at coordinate 442,574 of NZ_LMMX01000023.1, forward strand.
GAGCTGCGCACGGGCGACCGCCGCGTCGGCGGGCTTGTGGAACACGACGCCGTCGCAGGCGAGCACCTGATCGGCCCCGACGACGATCCGGCCCGGCGCACGGGCGGCCACCGCCTCGGCCTTGGCGAGGGCGAGACGCAGGGCGAGGTCGGACGGAGCGAGCCCCGCACAAGCGGCCTCGATGGCGCGCTCGTCGACACCGGGGCTTTCGGTTTCGACGGTGAGGCCAGCCCCAGCGAGGAGCGCGCGCCGGGTCGGGCTGGTGGAGGCGAGGAGGAGCGGCGCGGCGCCGCGCCATAGCGGGGAGGGGGAATCCATCGCTCCAGTGTCACGGATCGCCGCGCCCCGACAAGATGCGCTCGATTTCAGCGGCGCATGCTGCGGAAGCGGCAGTACCGGCCGTTGTCCTGGAACCCGCCCGGGCATCTGGCGACGCAGGCGCCCGCCGCGAACTTGAGAGGCGGCCGGCAGGAATATTTGTGGCTCTTGTTGCGGTACTGGTAATCCTGCGCCCGGCCGGCTTGCGCCGGGGAGACGGACGTGCCGACGATCAGAGCGAAGAGAGCGGCGCAGGCGAGACGGTTGGGCATCGGGCATCCTGAAGTGACGGATCGCAGGGTCAACCCGCGTGGGTTCCCGTTGGTTCGCGCCCTCAGGTGGCGATGAACTTCAGCCGGTGCTCGCGGTGCAGGTCGAGGATCGCCGCGGCGGTCTCCTCGATGGAGCGGCGCGTCACGTCGATGGTCGGCCAGCGGTGCTTGGTGCACAGGCGCCGGCACGCCGCGATCTCGTCGGCCACGGCCGAGCGGTCGACGTAGAGGGAGGAATCGTCGGCCTTGAGGCTGAGGAGCCGGTTCTGGCGGATCTGCACGATGCGCTCGGGGCTTGCCAGCAGCCCGACGAGGAGCGGCTTTCGCGCGTTCTCCAGGGAGGCCGGCAGCGGCATGCCGGGCACCAGGGGAAAGTTCGCGGTCTTGAGGCCGCGGTTGGCGAGGTAGATGGCGGTCGGCGTCTTCGAGGTGCGGCTGACGCCCACCAGGATCACGTCGGCCTCGTCGACATCGAGGGGCAGATTGCCGTCGTCGTGCGCCAGGGTGAAGTTCATGGCGTCGATGCGCTTGAAGTACTCGGCGTTGAGCATGTGCTGCGCGCCCGGTCGGGCCGTCGAATCCGCGCCGAGGTAGGATTGCAGCAGGGCGTGCACGGGCTGGAGCACGGACAGGCACGGCGAGCCGGTCTCGCGGCAGGCCGCCTCCAGGCGCTCGGTGAGGTCGTGGCCGACCAGGGTGTAGAGCACGAGGCCGGGCGCCGCCTCGATCTCGGAGATCACCCGTTCGAGCTGCGGACCCGAGCGCACCAGGGGGTAGACGTGCTCGATGGCCGAGACGCCCTCGTACTGCGCGGCCGCCGCGCGGCCCACGTTGATCAGGGTCTCGCCGGTGGAATCCGACACGAGGTGGAGGTGGAAGTAGCTGCGGCTCATCGAGAACTCTGTCTCCTCGGAATCAGGAGACAAGGAGCGTGCCGGCCTTGTCCACCGCTTGCGCCTTGGGGGAGTCGATGAATGTGGATAAGCCGGCTCGTCACCGTGGTCCAGGCAGGACCCACCCCGTGTTGTCGACTCTCGCGTCCACACGCCGTCCGACGCACGTCGACCGGACGCGGTTCTGGGAGAATCAGGGACCGACCGGCGCCCAGCCGCGCGGAGCGCCTCGCAAGGCACTGTCCGGCATCGTCTATCCGGGACATTGCTCGCAATCCGTTAAAGCCCTCTTAACGCCGTGGCGGCGGGGACGGCCTGTGGACGCTTTTCCGCTCCCGTCATCCAGCCCTCTAAAAGAAAAAACAGAGTCCTAGAATCTCTCTTTCCTTTTAGAAGGGCCGTGTGGGGATCGATCCGTCGCGACTTCCTCGAGCGGAGATCAGAACGGTTTTCGAGGGGGAGACAGCCGGGCCATCGGTGCTACATACCGGTCACGGGGTTTGGGTGTCGGAGATCGGATGAGCCAGGGTGATGGGGCGGACCGCGTGGTCCTGCGGGTGCTCTCGGGCGAGGCGCAGAAGCGCCCCCCCGCCTGGATGATGCGTCAGGCCGGCCGCTACCTTCCCGAGTACCGGGAAGTCAGGGCGAAGGCCGGCTCGTTCCTCGACCTCTGCTACAACCCGGATTTCGCCACCGAGGTCACCCTCCAGCCGATCCAGCGCTTCGGCTTCGAGGCGTCGATCCTGTTCTCCGACATCCTCGTGATCCCCGATGCCCTCGGCCAGGACGTACGCTTCGTCGAGGGCGAGGGGCCGCGCCTCGATCCACTCGCCGGCCGGGCCGAGTTCGAGCGCCTGCGCCAGGCCGACGATCCGGCGATCTTTTCGCATCTGGCCCCCGTCTTCGAGACGGTGCGGCGGCTCCGTGCCGAGCTTCCCCATGAGACCACGCTGCTGGGTTTCTGCGGCGCGCCCTGGACGGTGGCGAGCTACATGATCGGTGGACGCGGCACGCCCGACCTTGCGCCGTCGCGGGCGCTCGCCCGCCACGACACGGCCCTCGTCGAAGCGCTCATCGACCGTCTCGTCACCGTGCAGACCGAGTACCTCGTGCGCCAGCTCGAGGCCGGGGCCGACGCCGTGCAGATCTTCGAATCCCATGCCGGGTCGCTGCCCGACGTGCGCGGCGCCTCCGAACCGGAGGAAGCGCCCGTCAACGAGGTCGCCGAGAGCGCCCTGCCGGAGGGCACCCCGCGCGACGCCCTGACCCGCTGGTCGCTCCAGCCCATCGCCCGGATGATCGCCGGCGTGCGCGCCCGGGTGCCGGGCGCGAAGATCATCGTGTTCGCCCGGGGCTCGGGCCTCGACGGCCACGCCCGTGTGGTGCCGGAGACGGCGGCCGATGCCGTGGGCGTCGACTGGTCGGTGGATCTGGCGGCGCTCAGGGGCCGTGTGCCGGCCACCACGGTCACCCAGGGCAATGTCCACCCCGAGACCCTCATCGAGGGCGGAGCGGCCCTGGACGCCGCCGTGGACGGCGTGCTGGCGGCGACGGATGGCCTGCCGCACATCTTCAACCTCGGCCACGGCATCACGCCGCAGACGCCCATCGCCCATGTCGAGCAGATGCTGAAGCGGCTTCGCGGCTGATGGACGGCCTCTACCTCTGGATCAAGGCGCTCCACGTCGTCGCCGTCATCTCGTGGATGGCGGCGATGCTCTATCTGCCGCGCCTGTTCGTCTACCACGCCTCCCTGGTGCCCGGACCGCACGCGCAGGCGCAGTCCGAGACCTTCAAGGTGATGGAGCGGCGGCTCCTCAAGGCGATCATGACGCCGGCCATGATCGCCACCTGGATCTTCGGGCTGATCCTCGTCTGGCAGAGCGGCTACTACGCCGCCGGCTGGCTCCAGGCGAAGGTCGCCCTCGTGCTCGCCATGAGCGGCATCCACGGCTGGCTCGCCCGCATGGTCAAGGATTTCGCCGCCGACCGGAATACGCGCGGCCACAAGTTCTACCGGGTGCTCAACGAAGGACCGACCCTCCTGATGGTCGCCATCGTCGTGCTGGTGGTGGTGAAGCCGGGGCTGTGGGGGTGATCCGCCGGACCTACCCTTGGTCTACTTGTAAGGGAGTCGCTTAAAAGCTACAAAAGATCGTGGCGACTATTCTCCGGCATCCGAATTTCGTCGCATGGTTCGATGCCCTTCGCGACGATCGCGCGCTGACCCGGATCGCCGTTCGGATCAGGCGGCTCGAACTGGACAATCCGGGGGATGTCAAACCGGTCGGTGAGGGCGTCAGTGAAATGCGGATCGCTTACGGACCGGGCTATCGAGTCTATTTCCGGCGGACCGGTTCGGACATCACGATCCTTCTCTGCGGCGGCGAAAAATCAACACAGGCGCGGGACATCGAGACCGCGAAGCGGCTGGCGCGCGAACTGCGATGATCGTTGGTAGGGTAAAGCTATGACCATCGAACTGAAGCCCTGGGACGTGGCCGAGTATCTCGACACTCCGGAACGCATCGCACTCTACATCGAAGCTGTCATCGACGATGGCGACCCCGCACTGCTTGCGGCGACCCTAGGAGACATCGCGCGCGCGCGGGGCATGGCTCAGATCGCCAGGGAGACCGGGCGTTCGCGCGAAAGCCTGTACCGGGCGCTCTCCGACAAGGGAAACCCTGAACTCACCACGTTGATGGGAGTTTTGAAGGCCCTTGGGCTGCAGCTGAGCGTCAAACCCATCACCCCCGCAGCGACCTGACCCCCGCCTCAAGGACCGCCATGTCCCCGATCCTGTCCGCTGCCCTCGCCGGGATGACCCTGGCCCTCGTCGCGACGACCGCGCAGGCCGCGAGCTTCCCGTGCGACAAGGCCGAGGCGGCCGACGAGAAGGCCATCTGCGCCACCCTCGTCCTCAACGACCGCGACGTGGAGATGGCCACCCGCTTCGAGATCCTGCGCGCCATGCTGCCCATGGGCGGCAACGCCAAGCTGCGCGAGGACCAGGAAACGTGGCTCGCCGAGCGCCGCGCTTGCGAGGCGGACGTCGCCTGTCTCACGCAGGCCTACGACGCCCGTCTGAAGACCCTGCGGGCGGTGTTCTCGGAATTCGCCAAGCAGGGGCCGCTCTGAGGCGCCCTCAACCCAAACGGGCGAGAAGCCGGTCCATCAGCGGGTTGTCCGGCGTGAAGGCGTAATCGATCTTGCGCACGCTGACCGAGCCGGCTCCGGCCTTCACCAGGGCGTCGGCCAGATCGAACACCGCGTCGACGGGGCAGTGCAGCACCATCTCGCCCCGTCCCTCGGGGGCGCCGTAGGGCAGTTCGGCGTCGTGCAGGGCGGAGATGCCGGCGAGATCGATGTCGCCGTCGTCCGGCATGGCGGCGCGGACCTCGCGGGTGGTGCGGGCCCGCTCCTCGGCCTGGATGCGGCCGAGCACGGCCCGCAGGGCGTTGCGCGGGCTCGGGCCCCAGGCGGCGTTGAGGGAGGCGACGAGGTTCGCCTCCGAGCGCAGGATGATCCCGTCGTCGAGGATCTTCAGGGCGTTGGCGGCCAGCGTCGCGCCCGTGGTGGTGATGTCGACGATGATCTCGGCCGAGCCCGCCGCCGGCGCGCCCTCGGTGGCGCCGAGACTCTCGACGATGCGGTAATCCGCGACCCCGTGCTCGGCGAAGAACCGCCGGGTGAGGTTCACGTATTTCGTGGCGATGCGCAGGCGCTTGCCGTGGCGCACCCGCATCTCGGCCGCGACCTCGTCGAGGTCGCTCATGGCCCGCACGTCGATCCAGGCCTGGGGCACGGCGACCACGACGGTGGCTTGGCCGAAGCCCAGCGGGGTCAGCAATTCGACCTGGCCGCGCGCCTCGGGCAGGGATTCGCGGATGAGATCCTCGCCGGTGATGCCGAGATGGGCCGCGCCCGAGGCCAGTTGCGCCGCGATCTCGGACGCCGAGAGGTAGCGGACCTCGACGCCCGGCACGCCGACGAGCTTGCCGCGATAGTCGCGAGCACCGGTGTTCTGCGCGAGCTTCAGTCCGGCGCGGGCGAAGAAGGCGGCGGCGTTCTCCTGCAGGCGCCCCTTGGAGGGCACGGCGAGGACGAGGGGATCGGTCATCGGCGCCGGCTCACGGGTGGGAAGTGTCGGATGTTTGGGAGGTGTCGGAAGGGGCGACCCGCGAGAGCCAGACGGCGCAGCCGACGGCCGGCACCGGGATCGGACTGCCGAGATGCTGCAGGAGGCCGTCGTAGCGGCCACCGCCGACGAGGGGCGGCCCGGAGGGGCCTGCCGCCGTCACCTCGAAGATGAAGCCGGTGTAGTAGTCGAGGTTGCGCGCGAACCCGCCCGAGAAGGCGAAGCGCTCGACGGACAGTCCCCGCGCCGCCATGAAGCCCGTGCGCTCCTCGAACAGACCGAGCGCCGCCTCGAGGGGCGGATGGTCGAGGCCGGCCGTGCGGATGAGCTCGCGCATGGCGAGTGCCGCCGCGTCGGGATCGCCCGCGATGGCGCGGTAGCGCTCGACGAGGGCGCGGTTCTCCGGGTTGAGGCCGGCGCCGCCGCTCGCCTGGGCGGCGGCCTTCGACAGGAAGCGCTCGGCGATCTCGCCGGCGCTGCGTCCGCCGACCCGCGAGATGCCCGCGATGGACAGCACGTCCTCCACGAAGGCGCGCACCCCCCTGGGGTCCTGGCCCTGGATCGCCGCGAGGAGGCCCGCATGGGGATCCTCCTGGCGCACGCCGTTGGTGACCTCGTCGAGCGACCGGCCGGCCGCGATGGCCCGCAGGGTCCGGCGCTTGGCGGCCGGGGGCACGGCCAGCGCGTCGAGGAGCGCGTCGAGGAGACCCATGTCGCCCAGCCGCACGGCGACGTCGCTGCGGCCCAGGGCGGAAAGGCCCTCCAGGGCGAGGCCGAGGACCTCGGCATCCGCCGCCGGAACGTCGGTGCGGCCGATGGATTCGATGCCCGCCTGGAGGAACTCGTCCGGCTCCTCGCGCCCGAGGCGGAACACCGGCCCGCAATAGCTGTAATCGGCCGATCCCCCGGCGCCGTGCGCGAGGTGGTGGCGACAGACCGGAATCGTGAATTCCGGCCGCAGGCACAACTCGGCGCCGCCGGCATCCTGGGTCACGAAGATGCGGCGGCGAATGTCCTCGCCCGACAGTTCGAGGAACGGCTCCACGGGCTGAAGCACCGGCGGGGTCACGGCGCCGTAGCCCGCATCCGCGAACTGGGCGAGCAGGCGCGCCGTGCCGTGCGATCGTCCGCCGGCGATCGCGCCGCCGGGTTCCGGGTTCATCATGGGTCCGCCCGCCTCGTCATCGCGCCCTCGTAGCAACCGGAATCCGGCTTGGCGACCGTCGTATCGACCGTGGCGACTAGAGCCAGCCCTGCAATTCGCGCCGGACCACGGTCTCGATCACCTTGAGGCCCAATGCGCCGTCGTTGAGGCACGGGATGTAGGCGAAGCGCTCGCCGCCATTGTCCTCGAAATAGTGCCGGTTCTCGCCGTCGAGCTCTTCCAGGGTCTCGAGACAATCGGCCGAGAAGCCCGGTGCCACGATGGCCATGCGCTTCACGCCGCTTTTGGCCAGCTCCTGCACGGTCTCGTCGGTGTAGGGGCGCAGCCATTCCTCGTTGCCGAAGCGCGACTGGAAGGTGGTGCGCATCTTGTCCGTCGAGAAGCCGAGGGCTTCCCGCACGAGGCGGCCGGTCTTCACGCACTGGCAATGGTAGGGGTCGCCCTTGAGGAGGTAGCTCTTCGGCACCCCATGGAACGAGGTCAGGATCACCTCGGGCTCGAAGTCGAGCTTGGCCAGCCCCTCGCGGATCGAGGTGGCGATGGCGTCGATGTAGACCGGATCGTCGTGATAGGGCGCCGAGACCCTCAAGGTCGGCTGCCAGCGCATCTTCATCAGGGCCTTGAACGCCTGGTCGCAGGCGGTGGCCGAGGTGGCGGCGGCGTATTGCGGATAGAGCGGCACGAGGAGGATGCGGTCGCAGCCCTGGTCGAGGAGCGCCCGGATGCGCTTGTCCATCTCGGGCTTGCCGTAACGCATGGCCCAATCGACCACGACTTGGTCGCCCATGGCCGCCTGAAGACCCTCGGCCTGGCCCCGGGTGATGGTCTTCAGCGGTCCCTCGTCGCGCTCGTTGTTCCACACGCTCGCGTAGTCGCGGCCCTTCGGCCCCGGGCGCTTCGTCAGGATGATGAGGTTGAGCAGCGGCCACCAGATCAGGCGCGGCACCTCGATCACCCGGCGGTCCGACAGGAACTCCTTGAGGTAGCGGCGCATGGGCCAGTAGCTCGTGCCCTCGGGCGTGCCGAGATTGGTCAGGAGCACGCCGATGCGGCCCCAGCGCACGGGCGGATGCTCGGCGGGGAGCGGTGCGGTGCTGGTCTGGAGCGGCATGCTGTCCTGCAGGGACGTCGGGGCGACGCGTTCGGTCATCGGGTTTCCGGAATCGCCGCAGGGGCGGAAAAGTTGTGCAAACGGGGATATCTATCTAGAGCAGGCGGCCTGCCAGCATCACCCGATGGATTAGGGCGCGACATGCCGTCTCCCCGGTACTTCTTCAACCACTTCATGCCGTTCACCGGCTATCCCTATACGGGTGCCCCGACCGCCTGCAATCTCTGCGGCTCGACGCGCAGCGTGACGGTGGCGGAGACCGACCGGCGCCTGAAGACCCTGCGCTCCATCGCCTGCGAGCAATGCGGCCTCATCCGCACGGACCCGATGCCGACCCCGGCGGAGCTGGCGGATTATTACGCGACGGCCTACCGGGCCGATTATCAGCTCGCCTTCGCCGGCGGCCCCCCGCGCAACCACCTCAACCGCTCGGCCCGCGAGGCGACGTTCCGCGCCAATCTCCTGGCGCCGAAGCTGAAAGCCGGCGCCCGCGTCCTCGATTTCGGCTCGGGCTCGGGCGAGTTCCTGGCGGCCGTGCGGGCCAAGGGCTGCGAGGCCGTGGGCGTCGAGCCAGGGCGGGATTACGCCAACTATGCCCGCACGCAGCACGGCGTCGAGGTGCTGGACGATGCCGACGACGCCCGCTTCCCGGCCGGGCATTTCGACGTGATCACCACCCACCACGTCATGGAGCACCTGCGCGACCCCGCCGACGTGATGGCACGCCTGTCGCGCTGGCTGAAACCCGACGGGGTGCTCTACGCGGCGGTGCCCAACATGGCCGCGACGGGCAAGCCGCCGCACGAGCGCTTCCACTTCGCCCACGTCCACGGCTTCGTGCGGGAGACCTTCGACCTCACGGCGCGCCGAGCCGGCCTCGTGCCGCATCCGGACTATTGGCGTGAGGACACCACGGTGGTCTACGCCCGGACCGACGCGCCCATGGGGGCCCTGGCCGTGCCGGGCCTCGCCGAGCGCCTCGCCATCGACCTGAAGCCGATGCCGGCGGGGGCCTACCTCGCCTCCGGCGCCTGGATCTGGCCGATGCTGCGCCGGAACGCCAAGGCCGTGCGCGACACCTTCGTGGCGCGCTGAGAACCGTCGTCGTCGCGTCGCGGGAGCTGTCCTAGAAGGAAAGTCTCCCGACGCCACCACCGAGACCGACCCCATGCCGCGCCCCAGCCGCCGCCAGACCTTCGGCCTCGGGGTCGGCGCAGGCCTCGCCGCCGGGATACACGATGCCCGGGCGGCCTCCACCGCGCCCGAGCCGACCTTCACCCTGCTCCTCGTCAACGACCTCTACCGGATGTCGGAAACCGAGGGTCGCGGGGGCTTCGCCCGGCTCAACGCCATCGTGAAGGCCGAGCGCGCGCGCGGCGTGCCGCTCCTCTACGCCCATGCGGGCGACACGCTCTCCCCGTCCCTGATGTCGGGCTTCGACCAGGGCGCCCACATCGTCGAACTCCTCAACATCGCGCCGCCCGACGTGTTCGTGCCGGGCAATCACGAGTTCGATTTCGGGCCGGCGATCTTCGCCCGGCGCATGGGCGAGGCGAACTTTCCGGTGTTCGCCGCCAATCTGCGCGATGGCGCCGGGCGCCCCTTGCGCGGGGTGCGCGACCGGACCCTCGTGACGCTGGGCGGCATCCGGGTCGGGATCGTCGGCATCGCGCTGGCCAGCACGCCGGACAAGTCGCAGTCGGGCGACCTGCGCTTCGCCCCCGAACTCGAAACCCTGGCGCGCGAGGCGCAAACGCTCCGCGCCGAGGGCGCCGACCTCGTGGTCGGGGTCTGTCACACGGGCCGGGCGACGGACGAGGCCATCGTCGCAGGCCGCCTCGTCGACATCCTGCTGTCGGGCCACGACCACGATCTGGCACTCCGGTACGACGGCCAGACCGTCATGGTCGAATCGAGCTTCGACGCCCATTTCGTCACCGCCATCGACGTGACCGTCCAAGTGACGGGATCGGGGAAAGCCCGGACGGTGACCTGGCGCCCGAGCTTTCGCGTCCACGATTCGGCACGCGTCGTTCCCGACCCCGAGACCCTGGCGGTGGTGCGGCGACTCGAAGGGGACCTGTCGCGCGAACTCGACGTCGCGGTCGGCGAGACGCGCCTGCCCCTCGACAGCCGCATCGCCGCCGTGCGCGCGCGGGAGGCCAGCTTCGGCAACCTCGTCGCCGATGCCGTGCGGGCGAGCACGGGAGCCGATCTGGCCATCGTCAACGGCGGCGGCATCCGGGGCGACACCCTGTACCCGGCCGGCCGGGTGCTGACGCGCCGCGACATCCTGCTGGAACTGCCCTTCGGCAACACAACGGTTCTCGTCGCGCTCACCGGCGCGCAGATCCGCGGCCTCCTGGAGACGGGCGTCTCGGAATTCGGCCGTCCCGCCGGGCGCTTCCCGCAGGTCTCGGGCCTCGTCGTCACCGTCGATCCGACGGCCCCGGTCGGGGCCCGCATCGTCGCCCTGAGCCATGGGGGCGTGCCCCTCGACCCCGACAGGACCTACACCGTGGGCTCGAACAACTTCCTGTACGATGGCGGCAACGGCTACGGCGCCCTGTCCAAGGGACGCACCCTCGTCGGCGGCACCGACGGCACCCTCGTCGCCAATGCGGTGATGGCCTACATCCGGACCAACGCGCCCCTGTCCGTTCCGTCCGAGGGGCGCATCCTGACGCGTTGAGGATCCCCTGCCGATGAGTTCAGGCCCCGTCGCCGATGCCCTCGCGCGCTTTCGCCGTTCGGGCTCGCCCTGGCTCGACCTGCCGTTCTTCGAAGGCGGCGCGGCCGACACCGTGGCGATGCGGGTCGATGAGCGCATCGCCGAGGGCGTCACCGTGCTGCCGGCGCCGGAGAACATCTTCAACGCCCTGGCGCTGACGCCGCTGACCGAGGTGAAGGCAGTGATCCTCGGCCAGGACCCGTACCCGACGCCGGGCGATGCCAACGGGCTGGCCTTCTCCTATGTCGGCCCGCGGCGCCTGCCGGCCTCCCTCAAGGTGATCCTGGCCGAAATCCCCGACGCGCCGGCCAAGCCGACGACCGGCGACCTCACGCCGTGGGCGCGCCGCGGTGTGCTGCTCCTGAACTCGGCTCTCACGGTGGAGCAGGGCAAGTCCGGTGCTCACTTGCGCTACGGCTGGGCGTCGCTCACCGATCAGGCGGTGGAAGCCGTCTCGAAGCGGGCGGAGCCGGCGGTGTTCCTGCTGTGGGGGGCGCAGGCCCGGGCGCGGGCCGCCCTCATCGACACCGCGCGCCACGGCGTCATCGAATCCGGCCATCCCTCGCCCCTGAACCGCCAGCGGGATTTCCCCGGCTCCCAGCCCTTCGCGGCGGCGAATGCCTGGCTGACGGCGCAGGGCGTCGCGCCCATCGACTGGCGTTTGGACTGAAGCGACGCAGCCGCTCGGACGTACCCCCTCGGCCGTGCCCCCTTGGGCTCGGCTCCTTGGACGCGCCCCCTTGGAGGAGTGGGGCGGGCGGTCTATTTCCGTCGAGCGCATAAGCGGAATTTAAGAAGCCGCCGCACCCCGAGGAAACGCCCGATGCCCGTACGCCCCCTTCTCGCCCTGAGTCTCGCGCTCGCCCTGCCGACCGTCGCGCAGGCCCAGATCCGCAACGCCCCGCAGCCGCGGGCCCTCGAATTCGCCGCCTACATCTTCGCCGCCGCCAATGTCTGCGGCTACCGCATCGGTGCCGAACAGTTCGAGGCGCTCTTGGAGAAGCAGGGAACGCGCGCCGCCGATGTCGGCCCGCGCGGCCCGTTCGGCGGCCGGGTCCAGACGATCTTCGCGATGATGTCGAACCAGATGCAGCTCAACCGCGAGACGGCGTGCCTCGCGGTGGCCGGCGAATACGGCCCCGAGGGCAACATCACCAAGAACGTGCTGCTGCCGCCGATGCCGGCCGGTGCCCCGAACGAGGCCGCCCCGGCCGAGCCCGCGCCGAAGCCCGCGCAGTAAGGTCTGGATGCCGTAGGGTTCGGACGGAGGTCCCGAGGGGCCTCCGTCCGGTCCGAGGCTAGAACAGGCCCTCGATCTGGCCGTTGGCGTCGAGGTGGATGCCCTCCGAGGCCGGGACCTTGGGCAGGCCCGGCATGGTCATGATCTCTCCGCAGATCACCACGACGAAGCCGGCTCCCGCCGAGAGGCGCACGTCGCGCACGGCGATGACGTGGCCCTCGGGGGCGCCCATCAGGTTCGGGTCGGTGGAGAACGAGTACTGGGTCTTCGCCATGCAGACGGGCAGGTTGCCGTAACCGTCCTTCTCGAACTGGGCGAGCTTGGTGGCGGCCTTGGATTCGACCTGGATGTCGGCGGCCCCGTAGAGCTTCGTCGCGATGGTGCGGACCTTGTCGGTGAGCTTGGTCTCGGTCTCGTACGCGAAGGTCAGGGGCTTCTGCTCGCCCTCGGCCAGCTTCACCACGGCGTGGGCCAGTTCCTCGGCGCCGGCGCCGCCATCCGCCCAATGCTTGCAGGTGATGGCCTCGACCTGGAGCCGGTCGCGGCACAGTTCCTTCAGCTTGGCGTGCTCGGCATCGGTGTCGGCGTAGAAGTGGTTGACGCCGATGACCACCGGCAGGCCGAAGCTGCGCACGTTGGCGACATGGCGGGCGAGGTTGGCGAAGCCCTTTTCCAGGGCGCCGAGGTTCTCGGAGCCGAGCTCCTTCTTCGAGACGCCGCCGTGCATCTTGAGGGCGCGCACGGTGGCGACGATCACCACCGCGGACGGCTTCAAGCCCGCCTGCCGGCACTTGATGTCGATGAACTTCTCCGCCCCGAGATCCGCGCCGAAGCCGGCTTCGGTGACCACGTAGTCGCCGAGCTTGAGCCCGGCGCGGGTCGCGATGACCGAGTTGCAGCCATGGGCGATGTTGGCGAAGGGGCCGCCGTGGATCAGGGCGGGGTTGCCCTCCAGGGTCTGCACGAGGTTGGGCTGCAGGGCGTCCTTGAGCAGCACCGTCATGGCGCCCGTGGCCTTGACGTCCTTGAGGGTCACCGGCTTGCGGTCGCGGGTCTCGGCGATGACGATGCGGCCGAGGCGCGCCTCGAGATCGTCGAGGTCGCGCGCGAGACAGAAAACCGCCATGACTTCGGACGCCACGGTGATGTCGAAGCCGTCCTCGCGCGGGAAGCCGTTGGCGACGCCGCCTAGCGACTGGGTGATCGACCGCAGGGCCCGGTCGTTCATGTCGACCACGCGGCGCCAGTGGATGCGGCGCACGTCTATGTTGAGCTCGTTGGCCCAGTAGACGTGGTTGTCGATGAGGGCGGCGGCCAGTGAGTGCGCCGACGTGATGGCGTGGAAGTCGCCGGTGAAGTGCAGGTTGATCTGCTCCATCGGCACGACCTGGGCCTTACCGCCGCCGGCAGCACCCCCCTTCATGCCGAAGCAGGGGCCGAGCGACGGCTCGCGCAGGCACATCACGGTCTTCTTGCCGATGCGGTTGAGCGCGTCGCCGAGACCCACCGTGGTGGTGGTCTTGCCCTCGCCGGCCGGGGTCGGGCTGATGGCGGTGACGAGGACAAGCTTGCCCTCGGGCTTGTCTTCCAGACCCTTGATGAAATCGTGATCGATCTTGGCGATGTGCCGGCCGTAATTGTGAAGCGCCTCGTCCGGGATGCCGATCCGGGCAGCGACCTCGGTGATCGGCTTCAGGGTCGCCGCGCGGGCGATCTCGATGTCTGACGGCATGCCTCGTCTCTCCCGATTTTTTTCTTCGCGCCGAAGGGCGCGCGTTTGGCGTGTGCGGTGCCGGCGCCGTGTGGCGCACGCGGATCGGCCGCGCGGAACTGCACTGTGTCCGATCACACCAGTTTGATGGAAGGGGCAAGGAAAAGCGCTTGGGAAATTTTCAACGCGCGAACAAAATTTCGTTTGAGATCGGCCGGTTCCTGGAATCGGTGCGCCTTCGATGGGCTCACCCCCGGATCAGCCCGTCATGGCCGTCGCGGTGTAGCCGGCCTGGGTCAGGACCTCGGCCACCGTCCCGCTGTGCTCGCGGGTGGTGACGGCGACCCGGCCATGATCGAGGTCCACCGCCACCCGCGCGGCGGGATCGAGGTGCAGGATCGCCCGGCGCACCGCCTCCGCGCAGCCGTTGCAGGTCATTCCATCCACCTGCATCAGCAGGTCCGACTGCATCGCATCCATGGCGTCTCGACCCTATCGTCCTGTGTCTCGCACCGGGAGAGGTTCGCCGGACCCGGGAGAAAGGATGCGGGAACGGGAACTTCACCACAGCGCCGGAGATCGAATCCGGCTCGACGCCGCCCGGGTGCCCCGACCCGCCATGTTGAACCGGTGCGGATGGGATGCAAGCGCCGAGGACGAGCGCCGGGTCCCCCGGCATTCCAGATCCCTCGCGCCCCATCACCCGGAAACCCAAGTCACACCGGACGAAAATCGGCGTGGGCCGTCGCGCACGCATCTTGTGAGTGCCTGGCGTCTCGGCGACAAAGGCGGTCTGGCTGCCACCGATCCGTACCGTCGGTTGTGCGGCCCTTCATGGGTTCGAGGTGAGAGCATACCGATGGCCCGGATCGTCGGCCGGCGTGGCGGCCCGTGGGCACTTGGTCTGAAGGGTCTCGGTTTCCTGGGACTCGGCGCCTTGGTCCCGCTCTCCGCCTATGCCCCCCTCGGCGGGGCCTTCGCCCTCGCCACGGCCGGTGGTGCGGCGGCCCTCCTCGCCCACCGCCGGGCCGGAGCCCTGTCCGCCCGCTGCGAGAAGCTGTCGAGTGAGCTCGATGTGCTGTCCCAGCGCCTGGTGCGCCTCGAATCCGTCACCCGACTCATCGCAGAGCAGCAGGTGCGCGCCGATGGGGCCGCTTCCGGGGCCAATGCCGGCGCCGACACGGCGGCCCTGGCCGCCGGCGTCGAGGAGGTCACCGCCGAGATCGGCCTCCTCAGCGGCATCGTGCGTGAACTCGCCGCCGTGGTGGCGACCCAGGACGGGGAGATCGCCGGCCTGAAGGCGGCGCCCCCGGTCCCGACACCGGCGCCACGGCCCGTCGCACCCGAGATCGTGGTGGCGCCCCGGCAGGCGGCTCCCGCCGTGCCGTGGACTCCCCGACCTCTCGATGTGGCCGCGAGAGAGGTCGCGTCGCGGGAGGCCGGCCGCGAAGCCGCGATCCTGACGGCCTTCGATGGGATCGGTCTCGAAGTCCATCTCCAGCCCGTGGTCTCCCTGCCGCAGCGCAAGGTCGTCTCCTACGAGGCGGTGGCGCGCCTGCGCGTCGCCGGGGCGGGCGAGCTTCCGTCCGGCACCCTCCTGGCGCCCGAAGCCTTCCTGTCCATCCTCGAGCGTCACGGCCGCACCACCGACCTCGACCGCCGCATGCTCCAGCGCACGGCCACCGTGGCCCGGCACCTGGCCGGACGCGGCAGCCGGGCGGCCGTCGCCTACGGCCTGTCGCCGCTCTCCCTGTTCGAGCCGGGCTTCCTGCGTTCCCTGGGCCGCCTCGTGGCCGATGAGCCCGATCTCGCCGGCCGCCTCGTGGTTGCCCTGCCGCAGTCGAGCTGGCGCAGCCTCGATGCCGAGCAGGCTGGGGTCCTGGGGGATTTGCGCGGCCTCATCGGGTTCACCCTCGACCGTCCCGTGGACCTGCGTCTCGATCCCTCGGCGCTGGCCGACCGCGGCGTCGGGCAGGTGAAGGTGCCCGCCGACATGCTGCTGCGGCCCGGAATCCACGAAGGCCTGCCCGATATCGCACTGGAGGATCTCGTCGCTGCGCTCGACCGGGCGGGCATCCAGCTCGTGGCCGACCGCGTCGAACGCGAGACCGACGTGCCGGATCTCATCGACCTCAACGTTCCGCGGGCGCAGGGGACGGTGTTCGCCCCCGCCCGTGCCGTGCGCGCCGAAGTGCTGGCCGTTCCGCCGCCGCCCGAGCCGGTCCCGTCGGCGGGCGACGAACCCGAGCCGCCGCCCCAGCGCCGCCCGTTCCGGGATTTCCTGCGCCGCGCGGGATAGGGTTCCGGGCGTTGCTTTCAGGGGGGCCCGCGCCTAACCGGGCGACGCACCATGCCCCGACGTCACGCAGGCCCCCAATGACCGAATCCGTGCCCACGATCTCAGGGCTCAGCGCCATCGCCGACCGGTTCGACGTGATCCTGTGTGACGTCTGGGGCGTGCTGCATGACGGCGTGCGCGCGCATGTCGGCGCGGGCGAGGCCCTGATCCGCTTCCGGGCCCTGCCGGGCGGCACGCGACCGCGCCGGGTGGTGCTGGTCTCCAACGCGCCGCGCCCCTGGGAGGGTGTCCGAACGATCCTCGACGGGTACGGCGTGCCGCGCGACGCCTACGACGCCATCCTGACCTCGGGCGATCTCACACGCAGCCTGCTCGCCGAGGCGCCGGGCACGCGGATCCACCATCTCGGGCCCGAGCGCGACGCGCCGATCTTCGCCGATCTCGATATCCGCCTCGTCGCGGCGGAGGAGGCCGAACGCGTGGTCTGCACCGGGTTGTTCGACGACACCCGGGAGACGGCCGACGATTATCGCCCGGCCCTGGAGGAATGGCGGGCGCGCGACGTGCCGATGATCTGCGCCAATCCGGACCTTGTGGTCGAGCGTGCCGGGCTTCTGATCCCCTGCGCCGGCCTCATCGCCGAAGCCTACGCGGCGCTGGGCGGTCGGGTCGCCTATGCGGGAAAACCGTATCGGCCGGTCTATGCGGCCGCCCTGGCGATGGCCGGTGCCCTCGACGGCCTCGCGGCCCCGGAGCCCGGGCGGGTCCTCGCGGTGGGCGACGCCCTGCGCACGGACATCGCCGGAGCGTCGGCGTTCGGGATCCCGAATCTCCTCGTCGCCCGTGGCATCCATGCCGATGAATTGGGGGTCTCGACGGAGGAGGCCGCCCTCGGCGACGTCGCAGCCTGGCTCGGACGTCAGTCCGTGCGGCCGGACGCGATCATCGAACGCCTCGTCTGGTAGGATCTCATACCGGTCGATCGCTTCGCGATGCGGATTTGGGCTTCGCTCGGGCGCCGCGCGGGCTGCCTGAGACGGTCCCCGAATAGAGCATCCGGAAAACAGTATCAGGCGAACATCGCGTCGATCTCGTCCTGGGCCGTCGCCGGTCCGTTGACCTGGGGCCCGTTGAGAATCAGCAGCTCGTTGCGGACGCGGCGCTCGACCTCTTCCGGGTCGATTCCGCCCTCGTCGCGGGCCTTCACGGCGGCGGCGAAGCGCGACAGGCGGCTCTCCAGCTGGCGCAGGGCGTCGACCACCTTGGTGATTCGCTGGCCGGTGATGTCCTGGAAGGTGCAGGCCTCGAAGATGTCGTTCATCCGCGCCTCGACGGCGGGACGGTAGTTCCTGTCATCCGGCAGGCCGAGGATTTCCTCGGCCGCGTTCATGATCGTGTTCGTCGCCCCCGCCGTCGCGGCCACGACGCAGCCGAGCTCCTCGTGCGCCATGGGCAGACGGTCACGCGTCAGTTCGTTGGCCCGCAGGGCGGCGATCTCGGTGCGGAGATGCGCGATGTAATCGGCGATCTCCACGAGCTCCCGGACCAGGGATGGTTTTTCCGGCGCGGCGTTCGCCTTGCGCGCCCTGTTTGCGAGTGCCATCGACTCCCGCCTCTCCCTGTGCCGTCCGGTGGGTCGAAAAGACTGGTGCGTTTGCCCGCCGGACGACCTCCGCCCGGCCCTTGCGGGGGAGCGAGAGTCGTTCGCTCCGGCGCGATGCAACTCAACCGATGCGTGGACCGATCCGACGGATCGGTGCCCGCGTCAGGCGCCGCAGACCGCCTCGATCTTGCTCTTCAACGTCGCGGCGTTGAACGGCTTGACGATGTAGTTGTTCACGCCGGCCTTCTTGGCGGCGATGACGTTCTCGGTCTTCGATTCGGCCGTGACCATGATGAACGGCGTGGTGCGCAGGGCCTCGTCGGCGCGCACGTGACGCAGCAGCTCGTAGCCCGTCATCGGCTCCATGTTCCAATCGGAGATCACGAGGCCGTACTTGCGGTTCTTCAGGCGGGCGAGGGCGGCGGTGCCGTCGGAGGCGTCGTCGACCTCCTCGAACCCGAGCTGCTTCAGAAGGTTGCGGATGATACGGACCATCGTCTGATAATCGTCGACGACGAGGATCGGCATGCCGAGATCGAGGGCCATGGTTGCGTGTGCTCCGTCAGGTCGAGGCCGCCGCGTGCGCCGCGGCGGCTCGGGAATGGGCAGGGGCGAATCCGTGTCCGCGCCCTTGATCGTGAAACTACGGTCGATCGGCTTGCGAAGCGGTTAACTGCAGTGCTGGGTCGGCATCCCGGAGCGAGGCGAGACGCCTCGCTTGACCCTCCCGGTGGATTTCGACAGGTTCCGCCGCGAAACGCGGCCCTTCGAGGCCGCGCTCATCCTGCCACAGCCATGTTGGGACAAGATGCCGCCCGGCGACAGGACAGCCCCGCCGGCCCCGGTCCCTGTGACGGGCCGGCGTTTCACGGTCTGCCGCGAGGACGAGCCGGTGCCGCCGGCCATCGCCGGGGCCATCGCGGCGATCGGTAATTTCGACGGCGTCCATTTCGGCCACCGCGCCCTGATGGCCGCCGTGCGCGAGACCGCCGGCGAGGTCGGCCGGCCGGCCGTGGCGCTCACCTTCGAGCCGCATCCGCGGGCGTATTTCGCGCCGCATCTGCCGATGTTCCGCCTGTCCGACGCGGCGGCCAAGGAGCGGGTGCTCGCCCGGCTCGGCCTCGACGGCCTCATCGTGCGCCGGTTCGATGCCGCCCTGGCGGGCATGGGCGCGCGTGCTTTCGTCGAGGGTCTGCTCGTGCGGGATCTCGGTCTCTCGGGCGTCGTCGTCGGACACGATTTCCATTTCGGCCGCGGACGCGAGGGCACCCCGGCCATCCTGGCCGAACTGTGCGCGGATGCGGGCTTGACCTGCCGCGTCATCTCGGCCGTTTCCCTGCCGCCTCCCGAATCATTCGTTTCCTCGTCACCCGTTTCTCCGGAGAACGTAATGGACCCGGTCTCGTCGAGCGCGATCCGCGCGGCCCTGGCCGAGGGCGACGTCGCCCGTGCCAACGCCTTGCTCGGCTATCGCTGGTTCGTTTCGGGGGTGGTGCAGCACGGGGACAAGCGCGGGCGCACGCTGGGCTATCCGACCGCCAACGTCGCGCTGCGCGATTGCGGCCTCGCCCACGGGATCTACGCCGTGCGGGTGGCCCTGCCGGATGGAACCGTGTGGAACGGGGTGGCGAGCTACGGCCGGCGGCCGACCTTCGACGACGGTGCGCCCCTCCTCGAGGTCAACCTGTTCGACGTCGCGCGCGACCTCTACGGCCAGTCGATCACCGTGGAACTCGTGGCCCATATCCGGGGCGAGGAACGCTTCGACTCGGCCGAGAGCCTGATCGCCCGGATGGACATCGATGCCGCGCAGGCCCGCGCGATCCTGGCCGCCGACACCGTGCCGTCGATGCTGTAGGCTTTTGTTCTTGCCCCGACCGACCCGAGGGTACCCTCGCGGGCGGCATCGGACCGGCGCCCGATGCGATAAGCAAATCGTTAACCATCCGCGGCGCAATCTTTGCGCGTCCGGGATGCGGCCTCGGCGCGCAGCCGGATGGACACGATGCCGGGGCGGATGACGCCGGATGTACGCGCATCCGCTCCCGGCTTCCGTGGCTGCTCGCGCGCCTCGGAGGGACGCTCTCAGTTTCGCCGAAGTTCGGGGGTTGTCTCAGGGCCGACGGTCGGGCTCCCCTCCGGAGCCGCGACGTGCCGATCACGAAGCAGGTGCCTGATGGTCAAAACTCTGATGGTCGTCTTGACGGTTGTCCTCGTCCTCGCCCTCGCCGCCCTCGCGCGGCTGGTGCTGTTGCCGTTCCGAGGTGTCCGCGCCTTGAGCGCCCGCGCCTTCGGCCGTCGGCGCCTCGCGACCGCCTGACGACGGTTCACGAAGCGCCCGCTGCGTCATGGCGTCTGCCGTCCCGACGCTCACGACACCAACCGGCCTCGACCAGGCATCCCGGGAGGCACACCGAAACCCGCCGACGCTTCGGCGGGTTGGGATCGCAGGTCGGCGGCCCTACAGCTTCGTCGGTGTCGCGGCCAGCCGCTGTGCGGCGGCCTTGAGGCCGACCTGGTCGCTGCCGCTCAAGGCATAGGCCGTGCGTCCGACGGCCCAGTAGGCAGTCTCGCCGTTGCCGGGGCTCGCGACTTCGCCCTCGCCCGGGCCAGCCTTGCCGACATGGGTCGCGAACAGGGAGAGTTCGCCAAGGGCCCCGGCATCGATCACCACCTCGACGCCGGTGCCGTTGCGGGCCGGCACGATCTGGACGTCGCGCACGGTCCAGTCGCCCGGCAGGTCGGGGAGCGCGATGCCCGTGGCGCCGGCGATGCCGGTGCGGTCGTAGGTGGTGGTGCGCTGGGCCGCCAGCCGTCCGCGGATCTGGGCTGCCTCGCGGGCGTTGCGGGCATCGGACACCAGCGTCGGGTCCACCGGTGCGGCGAAGGTGTCCGGCACCCCGAGGAGGAAGCTGTCCGAATGGGCGAGCCATCCGGCACCGACGAGGAGGGCGATGACCGCGGCCCGGCGCAGGCGGTCGCCGGCGCGGCGCCAGGCGAGGGATCGGTCGAGGCGCCGGGCCGCCGCGCGATTGCGCTCCGGACCGGAACCCGGCATCCGCGCGAACGCCTCGCGCAGGGCGTCGCGGTCGTGCATCTCGGCCATCACACGGGCGGCGATCTCGGGGGTGCGGGCAAGGTGCGCTTCCACGTCGAGGCGTCGCATCACGTCGAGCTGTCCATCGACGAAGGCGGTGAGATCGGTGTCGGTAATCGGGTCGACCATCGCTGTCGCTTCCATTCGGTTCTGGCCTGCGCCTCGGCGCCGATGGTCGTCCGGCCAGATCGGTCGGTTCGTCGCCGTGATGGCCACGCCTTCGGCAATCGTCTGGACCGGCGCCTCGTCCGGAGGTCGATGCGACCCCGTGAGCGATGTGCGTCGGCCCCTGTTCCTTCTGATGATGTCCCGCGGACCCGCTCGTGTGGGCCGGACAATCGAATCCTGCCCGTTGCCGGGCGATGATAGGCGATCGTATTTCTTTGCGAAACGGTCAGCTCTTCCCGGCGGCTCGTCCCCCGAGCCCTGCGCCCGCGCCCGGCCCAGCTTGCTGGGGCACGAGGCGCAGGCGCGGTCGCTCCGGTGGGGGGCTACGCTGTTCTGGGAGATCGCGCTCGCCTTCCTCGAAGGCCCGAAGGGCGGCGCGGCCGCGACCGAGCCGTGACATCAGGGTTCCGATGGGAATGCCGAGGACCGCGGCGGCATCGGCGTAGGCCATGCCTTCGAGGGTGACGAGGTGCAGGGCGGCGCGCTGCTCTTCCGGAAGGGTGAGGAAGGCGCGGCGGATCTGGGCGAGGCGCACCTGAGCCTCCTGAGCGGGCTGGGCGACCTCTTCGCTCATCTGCACGAGGGCTTCGGCATGGCGTGATTCCACGCGTTTGCGCCGCTGCTCATCGATGAAGACGTTGTGCAGCACCGTCATCATCCAGGTGCGCAGGTTGGTGTTGGGTCGGTGGATCTGACCCGATTCGAGGGCCCGCACCAGGGCGTCGTGCACGAGGTCGTCGGCCCGGAGACTGTCGCGGGTCAACGATCGCGCGTAGCGCCGCAGGGGCACCATGAGATCGACGATGGATGTGGCGGAGCCGGGCCGGATCGGTTCGGTCGTCATAGTAGGTATAACGGTTGGCCGACGGGATTAATCCCGCCGACCCCCAGGGCATCGCTCCGTTCCGTCGAAACGCGCCTAAGCGTAGGTGGCCTGCAGGTTGAGGCTGCAGGTCCGGCCGACCTGATCGTAGGTCTCGGCGAGCCACGCCTGGGCCGCACCCCGGCCCTTGTCGCGCAGGCGCTCGAACACCCGTAGACGCGCGTCGAGGCGCGAGGACGCCTGATAGTCGTCGAGGGCGCCGGTGCCGTCGATGCGGTGGACGTATTGCGACTTGTAGCCGCCCTGTCCGAGCACGCCCTCGGCGATGAGGCCGTCGAGGAAATCGATGGCGCGCAATTCCCGCATGAGGTTGGCGTTGAAGGTGATCTCGTTGAGGCGATCCTGGATCTCCTGCTGCGTGCGTGGGGTCTCGCGCCGCTCCACCGGGTTGATCTGCACCAGGACGATGTCGCGGGTCTCCGCCCCCCGGTACAGGGGATAGAGCGGTGGATTGCCGAGATAGCCTCCGTCCCAGTAGGGCACGCCGTCGATCTCCACCGCCTGGAACACCGTCGGCAGGCAGGCCGAGGCCATGAGGTGATCGACCTTGAGGTCCGAGCGCTCGAACACCGCGAGCTTGCCGGTCCAGACATTGGTGGCGGACACGAACACCGCCGCCGTCTCGGCCTCGCGCAGGCGGTCGAAGTTCACCTGCTTCGCCAGGGCCTTGCGCAGGGGGTTGTAGTTCAGCGGGTTCGACGCGTAGGGGCTCGTCTTGATCACGCGGCCCCAGAACTCGACGACGGGGTTGTCCTTCCACAAGGCGAACAGGCCGTTCAGGGCCCCGCGCTGGACCGGCCAGAGATCGCTGTCGAGGCTCACTTCGCGCCAGAACGTCTCCAGGGCGGTGCGTGCCCCATCGGGACCACCCTCGAGCCAGCCGTCGACCATCACCACGGCGTTCATGGCTCCGGCGCTCGCTCCGGTGATCGCCTCGAAGCCGAGGCGTCCGTCCTCGATCAGCGCATCGAGCACACCCCAGGTGAAAGCCCCATGTGCCCCGCCGCCCTGGAGCGCCAACGCGACGGTCTTCTCCGCATGCGGACCGGCCAGGACCTGCGTCGGCGCCGTGGCCCGCTCGGGGCAGGACCCACCGGGACCGATATCAGCGGGTGAGTCGAGGGGCACGTCCTGATTCGCGTCGAGCATGGGGCCTCCAAATGGATGGTGCACCGCAACATATGATGCGACAGGGCAACAATCGGGCCGGGACGCCCCCGGTTCCCCCCACGGCGCGCAGTGCAGCCATTTGTCCGGCGCAGCGATGAACTCGACATCTCGCCCCGGATCGGACATGGGATGGCCTGACACCAGACCAGCGCCCCTGACCATCGGGACGGTGCGGGCTTGACGCCTGCTCACCGTCATCTCAGCTAAACGGTCGAGAGCGTAGACAAGAGGGCGTGGTGGACGCCACCGGCCGGATCGCCCAGCCGGGCTCAATGGCGCCCTCGCGGACGGACCAAAGCCGCAAGGCCGGCGGAGGTTCCTCGGAGCGCACGGATCAACGATGGAAGCCATGGACGCGACCCCTGCCAACCCGATCAGCGGCAACGCCCCCGAGATCGCCGGTCCCAGCCCCCGTCACCGCACCGTCGGCGTCATGGTCGGGTCCGGGGAAGGAGCCGTCATGGTGGGCGGCGGTGCCCCCATCGTCGTGCAGTCGATGACCAACACCGACACCGCCGATATCGACGGCACGGTGGCGCAGGTGGCCCAGCTCTCCCGCGCGGGATCGGAACTCGTGCGCATCACCGTCGACCGCGACGAGGCGGCCATGGCGGTGCCGAAGATTCGCGAGCGCCTCGACCGCATCGGCATCCACGTGCCCTTGGTCGGCGATTTCCACTACATCGGCCACAAGCTCCTCGCCGACCATCCGGCCTGTGCCGAGGCCCTGGCGAAGTACCGGATCAACCCCGGCAATGTCGGCTTCAAGGAGAAGAAGGACACCCAGTTCTCGACCATCGTCGAGCAGGCGATCCGCTACGGCAAGACCGTACGCATCGGCGCCAACTGGGGCTCCCTCGACGAGGCACTCCTCACGCACCTCATGGACGAGAACGCCCGGCTGCCCCGGCCCATCGACGCCCGCGCGGTGATGCGCGAGGCGATGGTGCGCTCGGCGCTGTCCTCGGCCGAGCGCGCCGTGGAACTCGGTCTGCCGAAGGACCGGATCATCCTCTCGGCCAAGGTCTCGGCGGTACAGGACCTCATCGCCGTCTACCGCGAGGTGGCGCGCCGCTCGGACTTCGCGATCCATCTCGGTCTCACCGAGGCCGGCATGGGCTCGAAGGGCCTCGTCGCCGCCTCCGCCGCCATCGGCGTTCTGCTGCAGGAAGGCATCGGCGACACCATCCGCTACTCCCTCACTCCGGAGCCGGGCGGCGACCGCACCGTCGAGGTCAAGGCCGCGCAGGAATTGCTGCAGACCATGGGCTTCCGGACCTTCGTCCCCCTGGTGGCGGCCTGCCCCGGCTGCGGACGCACCACCTCCACCACGTTCCAGGAACTCGCCCGCGACATCCAGAACTGGATCGTCACGTCGATGCCCGCGTGGAAGAAGGCGTATCCCGGCGTCGAGGGTCTCAACGTCGCGGTGATGGGCTGCATCGTCAACGGCCCCGGCGAATCGAAGCATGCCGATATCGGCATCTCGCTCCCGGGCACCGGCGAGACCCCCACCGCCCCGGTGTTCATCGACGGCAAGAAGGCCATGACCTTGCGCGGGCCGACCCTCGCCAAGGACTTCGAGACCGTGGTGACCGACTACATCGAGCGCCGCTTCGGCGCCGGCACCCGCAGCGCCGCGGAGTAGCCGCCGCTCGCGGCGCGCGCCATGCCTGTTGGCCGAACGGTGATCCCGAGCGGGTTGCCGTTCTCGCGTGCTGCGCCGCATGATAGCGTGACCGCAGCCTAATCCCCGCTGCCCGACCCCGTCGGGACCGGCCCCGCGTTCTTCGCGCACTCCCGATGGTGCGTCGCGAAAAGCCCGGGCTCGCAACACGTCGCGATCGAGCCGCATGACGCAATCCGCCATTCCGAGCGCGCCCGGTCCCACCCCCGAGGGGGGGGACCCGTCCGCGGCGGCCATCGACGCGGAGACGGGCCGGGCCCACGCACCGGCCAGCCTGTGGACCCTGGTGCTGGGCTCCGTCGGCGTCGTCTACGGCGACATCGGCACGAGCCCGCTCTACGCCTTCCGTGAGGCCCTGGTCTCCGCCCGCGCCGACGGCATCCTCCTGCGCGAGGAGGTGCTGGGCGTCGCCTCGCTCATCCTGTGGGCGCTGCTCCTTATCGTCACCATCAAATACGTCGTCATCCTTATGCGGATGGACAACAACGGCGAGGGCGGCATCCTCTCACTCATGGCGCTGGCCCGCTCGGCGCTCGGCGGCTCGCGCATCGTGTTCATGTTCGGCCTGCTCGGGGCGTCGCTGTTCTACGGCGACGCCATCATCACGCCCGCCATCTCGGTGCTGTCGGCGGTGGAGGGGCTGAAACTCGTCACCCCGGCCTTCGAGGCCTACGTCCTGCCCATCACCATCGCGATCATCGTACCCCTGTTCCTGATCCAGAACCGGGGCACGGGGAAAGTGGCGACCTTCTTCGGGCCGGTCATGGCCGTGTGGTTCGCCGCCATGGCGCTCGCCGCCCTGCCGCACATCTACGCCACCCCGGACGTGTTCTGGGCCATCAACCCGTACTACGCCCTGCATTACCTGCTCGGCCACGGCACCGGTGCCCTGGTGGCGCTCGGCGCGGTGTTCCTCGCGGTGACGGGGGCCGAGGCCCTGTTCGCCGATCTCGGGCATTTCGGCCGCCGGCCGATCCAGATCGCGTGGCTCTACCTCGTGGCGCCCTGCCTCGTGCTCAACTATTTCGGCCAGGCCGCCCTGGTGCTGGCGAAGCCCGACACGAGCGACCCGTTCTTCCAGCTCGTGCCCGAATGGGGCCTACTGCCCATGGTGCTGCTCGCCACCGCCGCCACGGTGACGGCGAGCCAGGCGGTGATCACCGGCGCGTTCTCCCTGTCGCGCCAGGCGATCCAGCTCGGCCTGCTGCCGCGCCTCGAGATCCGCCACACCTCGGAATCGCATTCGGGGCAGATCTACCTGCCGCAGATCAACGCGCTCCTGATGGTCGGCGTCGTCATCCTGGCGATCCTGTTCCGCTCGTCCGCCGCCCTCGCCTCGGCCTACGGCATCGCGGTGACCGGCACGATGCTCATCACCGCGAGCCTCGCCTTCCTCGTGCTGTGGAAGACCTGGAAGTGGTCCCCCTGGGCCGCGGGCCTTGCGATCCTGCCGTTCGCCGCCTTGGAGTTCCTGTTTCTCCTGTCGAACATGCTCAAGGTGTTCGAGGGCGGCTACGTGCCCCTGCTGTTCGCCGGCGCCCTCATCGTCGTGATGTGGACCTGGGTGCGCGGCGTCGCGATCCTCATCAACAAGACCCGCAAGACCGACGTGCCGCTCACCGAACTCGTCGGCATGCTGGAGAAGAGCCCGCCGCACCACGTGCGCGGCACGGCGGTGTTCCTCACCAGCGATCCCTACATCGCGCCGGCGGCCCTGCTGCACAATCTCAAGCACAACAAGGTACTGCACGAGAAGAACGTGGTGCTCACGGTGGAGACCGTGGACACGCCCCGGGCCCGCGCCGTCGACCGCGTCCGCATCGAGCCCATCGGCCCGCACTTCTCCAAGGTGGTGATGAAGTTCGGCTACATGGAATCGCCCAACATCCCCCGGACCCTGACCCTCCTGA
Organism: Methylobacterium sp. Leaf102; assembly: GCF_001422425.1. Lineage (NCBI taxonomy): Bacteria > Pseudomonadati > Pseudomonadota > Alphaproteobacteria > Hyphomicrobiales > Methylobacteriaceae > Methylobacterium > Methylobacterium sp. Leaf102. Next base: position 468,973 of record NZ_LMMX01000023.1, read on the forward strand.
AGAAGCAGGGCTTCAAGTTCGACATCATGGCGACGTCGTTCTTCCTGTCGCGGCGCTCCATCCGCCCGGCGGCCCATTCGGGCATGCCCCTGTGGCAGGACCGGATCTTCATCACGCTGGCCAAGAACGCCAACGACGCCACGGACTTCTTCCAGATCCCCACGGGGCGGGTGGTCGAGGTCGGGACCCAGGTGACGGTGTGAGGGGCATCGCCCACCCCTCTCCTTGAGCAAACAACCTCGCAAACCCGGAATCTGACTCCGGATTTGCGAGGTTATGGGCTGTGTTCGCCCCTCACGCCTCCCGGTCGTACCGGAACGCGTCGGCCACCCGCGGCATGGCGATGCGTTCGTAGAAGGTGATCGCGTCGGGGGCGGCCGTGAGCAGGAGCGAGGCCTGCGGGCCGATCGCTTCGCGCGTCGCGGCGATCAGGCCCTGGCCGATGCCAAGGCCCTGCGCCGAGCGGCACACGGCGAGATCCGACAGGTAGGCGCAGAACGAAAAGTCGGTGAGGGTGCGGGCCACGCCCACGAGGGCGCCGTCGCGGCGGGCAGTGACGACGAGGTCGGCCGCCGCCAGCATCATCTCCAACCGTGCGGGATCGTCGGCGGGCCGGCGTGGTGCCAGGCCCGATTCGACGAGGACGCGGCGGAACTCCGCCACGTCGAGATCCGGCTCGATGCCGTAGGTGACCACCGTCCGGGGCTCAGGCGGCGAAAGCGCCATGGCAGTGCTTGTACTTCTTGCCCGAGCCGCACGGGCAGGGCTCGTTGCGCGCGACCCGGCCCCAGGTGGTGGCGTCCGTGGGGTCGCGCTCCAGCACCGCCGTGTCCGTGGGCATCGCCTGCGCGGCGTAGCCGTAGGCCGGTCCGGCCCCGCCGTCGGTTCCCGTGCCTGAACGGCCGAACTCGTTCTCGCCGGTGACGGGATCGAGGTGCTGGGCGAACATCTGGGGCAGGGCGGGGGAGGCGAACGGGGTCTCCTCGGACGCCGGGTCCTCGTACATGATCTCGATGCGAGCGAGCTGCTGGGTGACCTGCTCGCGCAAGCTGCCGACGAGGCCGTTGAACAGGTCGAAGGCCTCCGACTTGTACTCGTTCAGCGGATCGCGCTGGGCCACACCGCGCCAGCCCACCACCTGACGCAGGTGGTCGAGGGTGACGAGGTGCTCGCGCCAGAGATGGTCGAGGGTCTGCAGGAGCACCTGCTTCTCGACATAAGTCATCACCTCGGGCGTGTTCTTCTCGGTCCGGGCCGCATAGGCGTCGTCGGCCGACTGGCGCAGGCGGTCGCGCATCTCCTCGTCGGCGATGCCCTCTTCCTTGGCCCAATCCTCCACCGGCACGTCGAGGTTGAGAACGGTCTGGACCCGCTCGCGCAGGCCCTCGACATCCCACTGCTCGGCGTAGGCGTTCTCGGGCACGTGGACGGCGACGAGGTCGTCGACGACGCCGTGGCGCATCTCGTCGACGGTGTCGCGCACGCTCTCCTGGCCCATGAAGTCGCGACGCTGCTCGAACACCACCTTGCGCTGGTCGTTCATGACGTTGTCGTACTTGAGCACGTTCTTGCGCATGTCGAAGTTGCGCGCCTCGACCTTCTGCTGCGCCTTCTCGATGGCCTTGTTGATCCATGGGTGAATGATCGCCTCGCCCTGCTCCAGGCCGAGGCGCGTCAGCATGCCGTCCATGCGATCGGACCCGAAGATCCGCATGAGATCGTCCTGTAACGACAGGTAGAACTTCGAACGGCCGGGATCGCCCTGACGACCGGAGCGGCCGCGCAGCTGATTGTCGATGCGGCGCGACTCGTGGCGCTCGGTGCCGATGATGTAGAGGCCGCCCGGCAGGGCCTTCTTGCGACCGGCCTCCGGGTCGGCCGGCTCGCCCGACGCCAGCACCTTCTCGCGGTACTCGGCGATCTCGGCCTTGATCGCCTCGATCCTGGCCTCGCGTTCCGCGCCCTCGGGAATGCCCGCGAGCTCCTTCTCGACGCGCATCTCGACGTTGCCGCCGAGTTTGATGTCGGTGCCGCGCCCGGCCATGTTCGTCGCGATGGTGATGGCACCGGGCACGCCGGCCTCCGCCACGATATAGGCCTCCTGCTCGTGGAAGCGGGCGTTGAGCACGGCGAAGCGCTTCGTCACCCGGCCCTCCCGGGCGGCCGCGTAGACGTCGGTGAGGGCGTTGAGGTCCGAGTAATCGAGCGGCGTGAAGCCGGCCTTGGTGAGCATCTCGGCCAGATGCTGCGACTTCTCGATGGAGCCGGTGCCGACCAGGATCGGCTGGTGGCGCGCATGCGCCTTCTCGATCTCGGCGATGATGCCGTCGTACTTCTCGCCCACGGTCCGGTAGACCTCGTCGTCCTCGTCGACGCGCTCGACCTCCTTGTTGGTCGGGATGTCGACGACTTCGAGCTTGTAGATCTCGGCGAACTCGTCGGCCTCCGTCGAGGCCGTGCCGGTCATGCCGGCGAGGTTGGAATAGAGGCGGAAGTAGTTCTGGAAGGTGATCGAGGCGAGCGTCTGGTTCTCGGGCTGGATCGTGACCCGCTCCTTGGCCTCGAGGGCTTGGTGCAGGCCTTCCGAGTAGCGCCGGCCCTGCATCATGCGGCCGGTGAACTCGTCGATGATCACCACCTCGTCGTTCTTGACGATGTAGTCCTTGTCCAGAGTGAACAGGGTGTGGGCGCGCAGCGCCTGGTTCACGTGGTGGACGAGGGAGACGTTGTGGGCGTCGTAGAGATCGCCCTCTTTCAGCAGATCCGCTCCGCGTAAAAGGTCCTCGATGAACTCGTTGCCGCTCTCGGTGAGCGAGACCGTGCGCTGCTTTTCGTCGAGGTCGTAATGCTCCTTCTCCAGATGGGGCATCAGCGCATCGACGGAGACGTAGAGCTCCGAGCGGTCGTCCACGGGGCCGGAGATGATGAGCGGGGTACGCGCCTCGTCGATGAGGATCGAATCGACCTCGTCCACGATCGCGAAATTGTGGCCGCGCTGGGCGAGCTGGGAGAGCTCGTACTTCATGTTGTCGCGCAGGTAGTCGAACCCGAACTCGTTGTTGGTGCCGTAGGTGATGTCGCAGGCATAGGCCGCCTTGCGCTGCTCGTCGTCGAGCCCGTGCACGATGGTGCCGACGGTGAGGCCGAGGAAGCGGTAGACGCGGCCCATCCACTCGGCGTCGCGCGACGCGAGGTAGTCGTTCACGGTCACCACGTGGACGCCGAGGCCCGAGAGGGCGTTGAGGTAGACCGGCAGGGTCGCCACCAGGGTCTTGCCCTCGCCCGTGCGCATCTCGGCAATGCCGCTCTCGTGGAGCACCATGCCGCCGATGAGCTGCACGTCGAAGTGGCGCTGACCGAGCGCGCGCTTGGCGGCTTCGCGCACGGTGGCGAAGGCGGGAATCAGGATATCGTCGAGGGACTTGCCGGCGGCGAGCTCGCCCTTGAGCATGTCGGTCCGCGCGCGCAGATCCGCGTCGGACAGGCTGGCCAGCTGCGGCTCCAGGGCGTTGATCTCGGCCACACGGGGACGGTAGCCCTTCACGCGCCGGTCGTTGGACGAGCCGAAAATCTTCTTGGCGAGGGCACCGAGCATCGTGAACCTACGGTCGATCGAAAAGCGTGAAGGCGAATGTTGGCCGGGCTTATAGAGGTAAATATTGCCCGACGCATCCGAAAGAGCCGCGCCCTCGCGAACGTCGATGTCCTCAGGTTCGCGAAGGCGGAACGGCGTCGCATTCGCTCCGATACCGGGCGCCCGCCCTAAGCGCATGATGTCGTCAACCCGGCCTCAGGCCGGGGTTCTCACGCCCGGTTGCCGGAAGCGGGCGGCAGGGACGAATCAGTTGATCTCGCAGAACCCGGCCCCGGAGCCGACGATGCGTCCGCTGCCGCACCAGACCTGCGTCGTACGGACGTCCCTGACGGGAGCGGGGGCGGTCACGAGGGGGGTGACGACGGACGGGATCGGGCGCGGCATCGCCAGGCTCGTGGCGGGCTCCTGCCGCACCGGTCCGGCCGGAGTTGAACCGATGCTGCCCGTGGCGGCGGGGACGAACGCCACACCCGGACTGCGGCGCCCGCGCGCCTCGGCATCCGAGGCACCGCCGATGAGACCGGCGCCGAGCAGGACCACAGCGAGGGCGACCGAATCTGCACGCACGCGACACCTCCCGGAACAAATCGGACGGACCCTACGCCCCGATCCGTTAAGGCGGCCTCGCCGCAACCCGGCGGATGCGATGGATCGTGGCCCGCCCGGCTTGCCATCGACGCCGGCGCACGCCACCTGTGAGGGCGTGATTCCGGTGGCCTTCCGGCCGCCGCCAACTCTCGCACCGATCACGCCTCGCACCGAGTCCGACCGCACGGTGAGGCGGGGATGCAGCGAGGCGCCCTGCCCGAAGGACGCCGCGATGCCCATCACCCACGCCCTCCTGCGCACCAGCGCCCTCGCGCTGCTCCTGGCCACGCCCCTGGCCGGCGCCCAGGCGCAGCAGCCCGCCGCCCCCGCGCCGGCCCCCCCCGTCGTGGCGCCCGAGACGGTTGTGGCGAAGGTGAACGGCGCCCCGATCACCCAGGGCGATCTGGCCATCGCGTCGGACGATCCGGCCCTGTCCCTGCCGGGCGTGGACGACGCGCAGAAGAAGAATCTGCTCGTCGATTACATGGTCGACCTGAAGGTCGGCGCGCAGGCCGCCGACGCGGCCAAGGTGGCCGAGTCCCCGGACTTCCAGCGCAAGCTCGCCTATTTCCGCGATAAGCTCCTCCTCGACGAGTACCTGGAGCGCGAGGCCAAGAAGGCGGTGACGCCGGAGGCGGCCAAGGCTCTCTACGAGCAGACCGTGAAGGCGATGAAGCCGGACGAGGAGGTCCATGCGCGCCACATCCTCGTCGACAACGAGGACGACGCGAAGAAGATCGCCGTGCGCATCAAGGGGGGCGAGGACTTCGCGAAGGTCGCGGCCGAGGCCTCGAAGGACCCGGGCTCGAAGGCCGAGGGCGGCGATCTCGGCTGGTTCACGAAGGAGCGCATGGTGGCGCCCTTCGCAGAGGCGGCCTTCAAGCTCAACGCCGGGCAGGTCTCGGACCCGATCAAGACCCAGTTCGGCTGGCACGTCATCAAGGTCGAGGAGAAGCGCGTGAAGCCGGTGCCGACCTTCGCCGAGATGAAGGAGCAGGTCGAGCAGTACATCACCCGCAAGACCCAGCAGGATCTCATCCTCAAGTTGCGCGAGGCCGCGAAGGTCGAGCGCACGGGCGCCGCCCCAGCCGAGGGGAAGGGCGAGCCCAAGAAGCCCTGAGTCCAGTGACCCGGAAACCGGCGTGCCCCGCATTCGGCGGGGCGCGCGTATCGATGGTTGCGCGGTTTATGGTTGCGCTTGGCTCCGGGATCGGCTGTGACTGCGCCCGTCGAATCGAGGGGGCAGCATGTCGGGTGGTCACGGGGGCGGCGGAAGCTCCAACAAGCGCGTGGCGCTGCTGATCTCGGTGTTGGCGCTGTTCCTTGCGCTGGCCGAGACCCTGGCCAAGGGCGCGCAGACGGAGGCGCTCAGCGCCAACGTCGAATCGTCCAATCAATGGGCCTACTTCCAGGCCCGCACCATCCGGGGCACCATCCTCAAGACCGCCGACGAGACCCTGGCCCTGCTGCCGCCGGACGCCGCGAATTCGGAGGCGATCAAGGCCAAGCGCGCCGAGTGGGCCAAGACCATGGCCCGCTGGGACAGCGAGCCCGCCACTGGCGAGGGCCGCAAGGAACTCAGCGAGAAGGCCCGGCACGCCCAGGAGGTGCGCGACAAGGCGCTCCACCGCTATCACCATTACGAGTTCGGCTCCGCCGCCTTCCAGATCGGCATCGTGCTCGCGTCGGCCGAGGTGATTACCGGCATCGCGGCCTTGGTCTTCGGCGGCGCCCTCATCGGCCTCGCCGGATTGGCGATGCTCGGCTTCGGTCTCTACGCGCCCCACGTGCTGCCGTTCTTCCACTAATACTCGACAAGCGGTCGGTTTGCCTGTCAAATTCTTCCTGCGACCGGTGATTGAAGCCGGCGCCGGGGTGGATACGCCATGGCGAACGATGCGGACGGGGAAAGCCGGCTCACGCGGGCCTCGGGCTTTCTGTTCATGCACACGGAGCACGCGGTCTACGCCGTGCTTGGGGTGCTTCTGGCGGCCACCGCGATCCTGGCGCTCGTCGATGCCACCGGGCTCCTCGTGGGGGCGATCCGCGAACTCGGCGGATCGGGCAAGCTCCTGGAGATCGTCGACCGGCTCCTGTTCCTGCTGATGCTGGTGGAGATCCTGCACACGGTGCGGGTCTCCATGCGCTCGGGCAAGCTCACCTGCGAGCCGTTCCTCATCGTCGGCCTCATCGCGTCGATCCGGCGGGTCTTGGTGATCACCCTGCAATCGTCCGAGGTCACGCATGGCCCGCTCACGCCGGAGCGCGAGGCGCTGTTTCGCATCTCGATGATCGAGCTCGGCGTGCTCGCCGGGCTCATCCTCGTCATGGTCCTGTCGATCTTCCTCCTGCACCGTGCCCGCGACGATCAGCAGGTGGCGGGACAGGAGTAGGCGCTCAGCGCCGCTGCTTGGATTCGGCCGCCCGGCGCAGGGCTTCCGCCATGGCGCCGCCGGGCTCCGCTCCGGCCTTCGGCGGCGGGGCGGCCTGCATCCGTGCGGGGGCCGGGCGCTCCTCGCGCCGGCCGGGGCGGGACGTGTCCGCATCGTCCGACCGCATGGAGAGGGCGATGCGCTTGCGGTTCGGATCGACCTCGACGACGCGCACCTGCACCACGTCGCCGGGTTTGACCACGTCGCGCGGGTCCTTCACGAACCGGTCGGCCAGCATCGAGATGTGCACCAGGCCGTCTTGGTGCACGCCGACATCCACGAACGCGCCGAAGGCGGCGACGTTGGTAACGACCCCCTCCAGGCGCATGCCGGGCTTAAGGTCGGAGATCTTCTCGATACCGTCCTGGAAGGTCGCTGTCCTGAAGGCCGGGCGCGGATCGCGGCCGGGCTTTTCCAGCTCGGAGAGAATGTCGGTGACCGTGGGCAGGCCGAAGGTCGCGTCGGTGAACTTTTTCGGGTCGAGCCCGCGAAGCGTACCCGCATTGCCGATGACCGCCTGGATCGGCTGGCCGGCGGCGGCGAGAATCCGGCGCACCACCGGGTAGGCCTCCGGGTGGACGCCCGAGGCGTCGAGGGGATCGGTGCCGTCGCGGATGCGCAGGAAGCCGGCGGCGAGTTCGTAGGCCTTCGGCCCGAGGCCCGCGACCTTCTTGAGGCTGGCGCGGCTGCGGAACGGCCCGTTGGCATCGCGGTGGACGACGATGTTGGAGGCGACCCGCTCGGTGAGACCGGACACCCGGGCGAGCAGGGGCGCGGAAGCGGTGTTCACGTCCACACCCACGCCGTTCACGCAATCCTCCACCACGGCATCGAGGGAGCGGGACAGCTTCCCCTCCGCCAGATCGTGCTGGTACTGTCCGACGCCGATGGCCTTCGGCTCGATCTTCACGAGTTCGGCGAGCGGGTCCTGCAGGCGCCGGGCGATGGAGACGGCGCCGCGGATCGTGACGTCGAGGTCGGGCAGCTCGGCGCTGGCATAAGCGGAGGCCGAGTAGACCGAGGCGCCGGCCTCCGAGACCATCACCTTGGTGAGTTTCAGTTCGGGCTGCTTGGCGATGAGGTCCGCCGCGAGCTTGTCGGTCTCGCGCGACGCCGTGCCGTTGCCGATGGCGACGAGTTCGACGCCGTGCGCGCGGCAGAGCTTGGCGAGCGTCACGAGGGCGCCGTTCCAGTCGCGGCGCGGCTCGTGCGGGTAGATCGTGTCGATGGCCACCACCTTGCCGGTGGCATCGACCACCGCGACCTTCACACCGGTGCGGAAGCCCGGATCGAGGCCGAGGGTCGGGCGGGCGCCCGCGGGCGCCGCCAGCAGCAGGTCCCGCAGGTTTCCGGCGAACACACCGACGGCGCCGGTCTCGGCCACGGCCCACAAGCGCGCGCGCAGGTCCGTGTCGATGCTGGGCTTGAGCTTCGTCCGCCACGTCCGGCGCACGGTGTCCATGAGGAACGCGTCGCCCGGTCGGCCGGCGTCGCGTACGCCGAACGTCTTGGCGATGCGCAGTTCCTGGGCGGAGGGCTGTCCCTTGGCCGGTTCGTCGCCGACGGCGTCGGTCAGGTCGAGGTCGAGCACATCTTCCTTCTCGCCCCGGAAGAGCGCGAGGATGCGGTGCGAGGGCAGGCGGGTGAGGGGCTCGGAGAACGCGAAATAGTCGGCGAACTTCTCGCCCGCCGCCGCCTTGCCCTTCTTCACCGTCGCGACCATCCGGCCACGCTGCCAGCCTGTTTCCCGCAAGGACCCCACCAGTTCCGGGTCCTCGCTGAAGCGCTCCATGAGGATCGCCCGCGCGCCCTCCAGCGCACCGTCGGTGTCGGCGACGCCCTTGCCCGCATCGACATAGCCCTTGGCCGCCGCCTCCGGCGCCTGGTCGGGCCGGGCCAGAAGAGCATCGGCCAGCGGCCCGAGGCCGGCCTCGCGGGCGATCTGCGCCTTGGTGCGGCGCTTCACCCGGAACGGCAGATAGAGGTCCTCCAGCCGCGCCTTGGTGTCGGCGGCGAGGATGCGGGCGCGTAAGGGGGCGTCGAGCTTGCCCTGGGCCTCGATGCTCTCCAGCACCGCCGCGCGCCGCGCTTCGAGGTCGCGCAGGTAGGCGAGGCGCTCCTCCAGGGTGCGCAACTGCGTGTCGTCGAGGGTGCCGGTGACTTCCTTGCGGTAGCGCGCGACGAACGGGACCGTGGCGCCCCCGTCGAGGAGATCGACGGCGGCCTTCACCTGCCACTCGGCCACGCCGAGTTCGGCGGCGAGGATTGCGTTGATGGCGGCCATGCAGCGTCTCCCGGTGGGGCCGGGGTGTCTACAGGTCCGCGCGCCGGACGGTCAAACGGGCATCGCCGTCGCTGGACAACGCCGCGATCCGGGCAGACACTTTCGTCCAAGAACAGACGTCAACAGACGTCTCGCGCCCAAGAACAGACGTCTCGGGGAGGTGGTGATGAAGCTCGGATTTGGGCCGGCCGTGCTGTGGCTCATGCTCCTCGGACCGGCGTCGGCGGAGCCGCCGACCTTCCAGGTCGATCCGGCCTGGCCGAAGGCCCTGCCGAACAACTGGATCATGGGCCAAGCCTCCGGCGTCGCCGTGGATGCCGAGGACCGGATCTGGGTGGTGCAGCGGCCCCGCTCCCTCACGGACGACGAGAAGGCGGCGAGCCTCGACCCGCCGCGCACGAAGTGCTGCGTGCCGGCCCCGCCGGTATTGGTGTTCGATCAGGCCGGTATACTGATCCGGTCCTGGGGCGGCCCGGGGCAGGGCTACGACTGGCCGCAGAACGAGCACGGCATCCACATCGACCACAAGGGCTTCGTGTGGCTCGCGGGCAACGGCGATCAGGATGGGCTGATCCTGAAGTTCACGCCGGAGGGCAAGTTCGTCCTGCAGATCGGCAAACAGGGTCCGCAGACCAACAGCCTCGACACCACCCGGCTCGGCCGCCCGGCCGCCATGCAGGTGGACCCCGAGACCAACGAACTCTTCGTGGCCGACGGCTACTTCAACCACCGGGTCATCGTGTTCGATGCCGAGACCGGCGCGTTCAAGCGGATGTGGGGCGCCTACGGCAAGCCGCCCACCGACGAGGCCCTGCCGCCCTACGATCCGGCCGCCGCGCCGGCCCAGCAATTCCGCAACCCCGTCCACTGCGTCCAGATCGCCCGCGACGGCCTCGTCTACATCTGCGACCGGGCCAACGACCGGGTGCAGGTGTTCCACAAGGACGGCCGCTTCGTGAAGGAGTTCTTCGTCGAGAAGAACACCCTGGCCAACGGCTCGGTCTGGGAACTCGCCCTGTGGCCCGATGCCGAGCAGACCTACCTCCTCAACGCCGACGGAGCCAACAACGAGGTCCGGACCCTGAAACGCGACACCGGCGCGGTGGTGGGCGCGTTCGGCCGCAACGGCCGCATGGCCGGCGATTTCCACTGGGTCCACAACCTCGCCATCGATTCCAAGGGCAACGTGTTCACCACGGAGGTGGACACCGGCAAGCGCGCCCAGAAGTTCGTGTTCCGGGGCGACATGATCCTGCGCAAGCGCGCCCCGGCCCCGTGACTCGAACCTGGGCGTTCAGGCCGCCGCGTCCCAGATTTCCGTGACGGCCCTGCTCGATACGAGCAGGCGCGCGCGGAGCACCACGTCGCCGGGCGGGCGGCTGGCGGGCGGGCGCCACTCGACATAGAGCCGCCAGCCCCCGGTCTGGGGCACGAACTCGACCACCGGGTCCACCAGGGTGCCGGCACTGGCCGAGACGTCGGCGGCGAGGGCGGCCGCCGGATCGCGGGGCAGGCCCGGCCCTTCGAAATCTACCACGTAGAGGCGCCGGCCCGGGCTCGGCGGCGTGGTCGGACGCAGGCGTTCGGCCGAGCCGACGCGGGTCGACACCACGCGGGCGAGGGTTCCCGGCACGACGCGCGCCGGCTCCGCGCCCACCGTCGCCAGGGTGTAGCGCAGGGCAAGGGGGCGTCCCGCCGCGACGGGGGCGGCCGGCACGAACGCCGCCACGATGTTGTCCATGTACTCCTCGCGCGATGGGATCTCGAAGAGCTGCACCGCACCGGCGCCGAACCCCGCCTCCGGGGTCACCCACAGGCCCGGCCGGTATTCGTGACGGGCCTGGACGTCGAGATAGGCGGCAAAATTCCGCTCGCGCTGAAGCAGACCGAACCCGTCGAGGGGATCGACGGCGAAGGCGGAGACCTGCGGATCGCGCCGCCCGTTCACCAGGGGCCGCCACAGCCGGTCGCCCCGGGTGACGACGGCGAGGCCGTCGGAATCATGGACCTGGGGGCGGAAATCGTCGAAGGGCTCGGCACCCGGCGCACCCGGCCCGTTCTGCCCGTGGAGGAACATGCTGGTGAGCGGCGCCAGCCCGAGGCGGTCGATGGCCTTTCGCGGGTGGAGCGAGGCTTCGACCCGCAGGGTCGAGGGATCGCCCGGTGCGACGACGAAGCGGTAGGCGCCCGTCAGACTCGGGGATTCGAGGAGCGCCAGTACTTCGAGGGTACGGGCGTCGTCCTTCGGTTCGCAGATCCAGAACGCGGTGAAGTCCGGAAATTCCTCGGCGCCCGGGCCGCCCGTGCGGATGGCCGCCCCCCGCGCCGACAGGCCGTATTCCTGGCCCTTGCCGCGCAGGCGGAAATACGAAGCTCCCAGGAAGACGAGGAATTCCTCCTGGATCGCCGGTCGGGCCTCGTCGAAGGCGTAGTGGAGGCGAAAGCCCGCGAAGCCGAGGTCGGCCGGGAAGGTCTGGCCCTGCAACGCGGGGCCGAGGTCGAACAGCTCCGGGCCGTACGCGATGGGCTTCGGCGGCCCCTCCGCCGGCTGGAGGTAGAGGTCCACGCGCTTGGCCTGCAGGAAGCCGCGGTGGAACAGCTGCGCCGAGAAGTGGGTGCCCAGGCGCGGGCTCGCCGCGGGGCGGAACGTGATCCCCCGGTAGCCATCGTAGGTCAGGGTCTGGAGGGTGGGTGGCAGGTCGTCGGCGTGCGGCCGGTACGGGCTGGCGGCGAGCGCCTTCGCCCGCTCGGAAAGCTCCGCGAAGGTCATGGCCGTGGTCCGGTCGGAAAGCGGAGCAGCCATCGTTCGGGCACCATTCAGATCGGTGATACTAGGCAGGAGCATGCCCGTGGCCGCGCCGAGCGTCTGCAGGGCTTGCCGCCGCGAGACGGGGCCGGTCGGCCCGTTCCCGTCCCCACCGTTGCCATCGCCCATCGTGTGCCTGTCCCCGTGATCGGGCATCGCTTGGCTCCCCTCGTACGAGAGTCCCGCGCCCCATGTCCCAGCGGTTGTCGCACGACGCTCAGGTTGCCGAAATCCCAGGCGGTGAAATCCCCGGCGGACCGGCTTCGGAGCACTCCCTCCTCGCACGCCGGCTGATGCTGGCCGGGCCCACCCTGGCGACGGCCGCCCTCATCGCGACCCTGGCGGGGATCGCCTACGGCCCGCCCACCGGCTGGCTCGCCGGCTCCGTCCTCGTCCTGTTCTGCCTGGTGATGGCCTGGCAGTCGTTCGTGGCTTGGCAATACGTCTACGGCCTCGTCGCGGACGCCCTCGGCGACCGGGCAAAGTCGGACCTCGAGATCCGCTCCCTGACCGTGCCGGCGATCGCTTCGGGCCGGAGCCGGACGGCCGCCGTGGTGGCCATCCACGCGGAGGACGCCGTCGCGGTGTTCGCGGCCCTCCGGGTCATGGCCCGCTCGCTCCAGCGCGAGGGCGGCGACGGGTCCGACATCGACCTGTTCGTCCTGTCCGACACCCGCGACGGCGCCATCGCGGCGGTGGAGGAGCACGAATTTTCCCGCATCACCGCCTGGGCGGCCCAGAACGGTCCCGGCCTGCCGCATCTGCGCTACCGCCGCCGCCACGACAATGCCGGGCGGAAAGCCGGCAACATCGCCGAGTTCTGCCGGACCTACGGGGCCGAGTACGACTTCATGATCGTGCTCGACGCCGACAGCCTGATGACCGGCGCGGCCATGCGCCGCCTCGCCCGTCTGATGGAGGAGAGCCCCCGCGTCGGCCTGATCCAGACCGTGAGCTACGCCACCGGCCGCGACACCCTGTTCGCCCGCGTCCAGCAATTCGCCGTGCGCCTCTACGCGCCCCTGTCGATCCGCTGCCTGGAAACGTGGCAGGGGCCCGATGGCAGCTACTGGGGGCACAACGCGATTCTGAGGGTCGAGGCCTTCGCCAACAACGCCGAACTCCCCGTCCTGCCCGGCAAGGCGCCGCTGGGCGGCGAGATCCTGTGCCACGACATCGTCGAGGGCGCGCTCCTGCGTCGGGCCGGCTGGGAGGTGCGCTTGCTGCCCGAGATGGGCGGCACCTGGGAGGAGATGCCGACGAACCTCGTCGATCTGCTCGGCCGCGAGCGCCGCTGGTGCCAGGGCAACATGCAGCACCTGCGCGTCGTGCCCATGCCGGGCCTGCGCCCCGCCAGCCGCTGGCACCTCGCCGTCGGCATCCTCTCCTACATGGCCTGCCCGCTCTGGGTGGCGTTCCTGGCGCTCGGCACCGTCCAGGCCGCGACCACCGGCGATCTCGGTCTCCTCGGCTACGGTCTCACCGGCACGGGGGCGGCCGCCCATGGGCTCGCGGCCCTCGTCGTCCTCGTTCTCGCCCTGCCGAAAGCCCTGAGCCTCGGCCACGTCCTCGTCTCGGCGGAGCGCCGGGCGGCCTTCGGCGGCACCGCGTCGCTCCTGAAGAGCGCGGCGCTGGAACAGGTGATCTGGGTGCTGCTCTGGCCGGTGATGACCCTGTTCGCGGCGGGCGCCGTCGCCACCACCTTCGTCGGGCGCGTGGTGCGCTGGGACGTGCAGGTCCGTGACGACCGCCGGGTGCCGTGGGCGGAGGCCTGCCGGCTGCAGGTCGACACCCTGGTGGCCGGTGGCCTCCTCGCCGGCGTGCTCGCCTATGCCGCCGACCCGTGGCTCGCCCTGTGGATGGCGCCCGTGGCCCTCGGCCTCCTGTCGAGCCCGGCCCAGAGCGTGCTGACCAGCCGGGCCGATCTCGGCCGGCGGGCGCAGGACCTGGACCTGTTCCTCACCGTCGACGACACGCGGCGCGCGCCCGATCTCGCCGCCCTGGCCCAATCGCGCGGCGGCACCGAGGTCCGGGCGGAACGGCCGAACCTCGCCGAGGTCGCGGACCTCCGGGCCAGCGAGGCCCCGGTGTCCTGAGCGGGCGTCAGCGCGCCGGCTTGCCGAGGACTTCGATGGGGTCGGTGCGCTGGCTCGGGGCCGGCTCCTTCGTGACGCTGTCGCCGCCCTGCTTGCCGTCGGACTTCAGCCCCGTGCCGCTGGCGAGTTCGAGACAGGTGACCATCTCCACGTAGGACGGAAACCCTCCGGCATCGAACTGCTTCTCGCACTGGCGCTTGGCCGCCGGCGTGAACTCGCCCCAGCGGCGCTTGACCTCGTCACGGGCCGAACGCTCCGAGCGCAGGCAACCGTCCTTGCTGGCGTTGTCGTTGACGTTGGCCGAGGCGGCGGAGCGGCAGGTCTTCTCGATGTCGAGGTTCGGCGGACCGTCCGCCGCCGAAACGGGCGCCCCCGCGAGCAGCAGGGCCGCGAGGCCGGCAGTGAGGCCGGCAAGCAGGGATCGGGCTTTCGTCATCGCGGGTCTCTCCGGGGGAACTCTCAGCCGACAACGCGAAGCTTCGGCATTGGCCCCGTACGTCCGCGAGGAAAATCACTGCCTGTCCGGGGTGTCGTCCCCCCGCAGGGCCGCGTCGAGATCCCCGAAAAGGTCGTCGACGGCCTCGATACCAACGGATAGGCGCAGGAGATCGGGCGGGCAGGGCGAGCCCGGCCCCTCGACGGAGGCCCGGTGCTCGATGAGGCTCTCGACGCCCCCGAGGGAGGTCGCGCGCTTCCACAGGCGGACCCGGGCGGCGGCGGCGACGGCGGCCTGTTCGCCGGCCGCGATCCGGATCGACAGCATGAAGCCGAAGCCGCCGTCCATCTGGCGCGCGGCGACCGCATGTCCGGGATCGTCGGGCAGGCCCGGATACAGCACGGCGCTCACCGCCGGATGGCTCTCGAGGCGGCGGGCGAGTTCCGCGGCCGAGGCCGATTGGGCGGCGGCCCGGAGGTGCAGGGTGCGTAGGGACCGCATGAGCAGGTAGGCCTCGAACGGTCCGAGGATGGCACCGCCCCCGGCGCGGATCGTCCCGAGTCGCGACCAGAACGCGTCCGCCTCGGCGCCGGCGAGCACGCCCGCGACCACGTCCGAATGCCCGTTGAGGATCTTCGTGGCCGAATGCATCACGATGTCGGCCCCGAGCGTGAGGGGCCGCGTGTGGATCGGCGAGGCGGCGGTGGAATCCACGGCGAGCCGTGCCCCCGCGGCATGGGCGAGGCGGGCGGCGGCGGCGATGTCGGTCACCGTCCAGAGCGGATTGCCCGGCGTCTCGATCCAGACGAGCTTCGTCGTGCCCGGCCGCAGGGCGGCCCGCAGGGCATCGAGATCGTCCATGGGGACGAAGTCGATGGCGATATGCCGGCGCGGCATCTCCTCGCGCAGCCAGCGCTTGAGGGCCCAGTACATCACCAGGGGGGCGACGACGTGGTCGCCGGGCTCCAGGGCGGTGAACACGGCCGTGGCCGCCGCCATGCCGGAGCCGAACAGCATGGCCCCGGCTCGCGCCTCCTCCAGCATCGCGATGACGGCTTCGGCCTCGCGCACGGTGGCGTTGTCGGGCCGGGCGTAGGAGAAGCCCGACGCATAGCCGTTGTCCGGATCGCGCAGGAAGGTGGTCGAGACGTGGAGCGGCGCCACCACGGCCCGGGTCACCGGTTCGATTCGCCCCATGGCCTGGGCCGCGAGGCTGCGGGCCTGGAAGGGGTGGGGCGTGGTTTCGTCCGGCATGGCTCCGGTCCTGTCGTTCGCGGGTCTGGGGGAAGGTGGAGGTCTTCAGGACGCGTTCCTGGCGACGGCGCCGGCCCCGTGGCACGGACCCCATGGCACGGACCCGTCGCTGGGTCCGAGTCCGGGGCCGGCTTCATGAAACCATGGCCCCTCGAACAGCGTTCCGACGCCAGCCTCCGAAGACCGTGTCGCCCCCCGGTAGCCGTGTCGGCCGCTCCGAGACTTGTCGCCCAGAGACACTGAAACCAGGACCCCGAGACGGATGACCGCTACCCTGCATGTGCCCGGCCAGCCGGCCCTGCCCCGCTATCCCCGTCTGGCGGCGGCGATCCTGCCCGTGGTCCTCACGGGCTTGGTCGGGTCGCTCTCGACGGGCTCCAACATCGAGGGCTGGTACGCGAATCTCGCCAAACCGTCCTTCAACCCGCCGAACTGGGCGTTCCCCGTCGCGTGGACGATCCTCTACGGACTCATCGCCTTCTCGGCGTGGCGGCTCCTGGGCGCCAAGCCGCGCACGGGGCCGACCCGGGAGGGCTGGCGGCTGGCGGTGATCGCCTTCGCGGTCCAGCTTGCGCTCAATGCCGCGTGGACCCCGACCTTCTTCGCCGCTCACGCCATCGGCACGGGCGTGGTGGTTTCGGGGGCGATGTTCGTGATGATCCTCTGGACCATCCGCCTGTCGTGGCGCTTCGACCGTGCCGCCGCCGGAGTGCTCGTGCCCTACGCGGCCTGGGTCGGCTTCGCGACGGTTCTGAACTTCGCGCTCTGGCGGCTGAACTGAGCCCTACTCGGCGGCTTCCACGAACACGGTGCCGGCGCGCGGCAGGTCGAGGGTGTCCCATGTCTCCATGAGCGCCGCCGTCAGCTTGGCGATCCTGGCGTCGTCGTGGAACGGCGAGGGGGTGATGCGCAGGCGCTCGGTGCCGCGCGGCACGGTCGGGTAGTTGATCGGCTGGATGTAGATGGCGTGATGCTCCAGCAGATGGTCGGCCGCCGCCTTGCACAGCTCGGCATCGCCGACCATCACCGGCACGATATGGGTCTGCGTGTGCAGCACCGGCAGGCCGGCGGCCTCGAGGGCGATCTTGGTGCGGTTGGCCTGGCGCTGGTGCGCCTCGCGCTCGACGTTCGAGCGCTTGAGGTAGCGGACCGAGGCGCGAGCTGCGGCAGCGATGGCCGGCGGCAGGGCGGTGGTGAAGATGAAGCCCGGCGCATGGCTGCGCACGGCGTCGCACAGGACGGTGGACCCGGTGATGTAGCCGCCGACGCAGCCATAGCCCTTGGCCAGGGTCCCCTCGATGACGTCGACGCGGTGCATCACCCCGTCGCGCTCGGAGATGCCGCCGCCGCGCGGGCCGTAGAGCCCGACGGCGTGCACCTCGTCGAGGTAGGTCATGGCGCCGTAGCGCTCGGCGAGGTCACAGATGGCTCCGATGTCGGAGACGTCGCCGTCCATGGAATAGACGCTCTCGAAGGCGATCAGCTTCGGGCGGTCGCCCGCCGCGATGAGGAGCTCTTCGAGGTGGGCGAGATCGTTGTGGCGGAAGATGCGCTTCTCGCAGCCCGAATGGCGCACGCCCTCGATCATCGAATTGTGGTTGAACGCATCCGACAGGATCAGGCAGTTCGGCAGCAGCTTGGCGATGGTCGAGATGCCGGCCTGGTTCGAGACGTAGCCCGAGGTGAAGACGAGGCCCGCCTCCTTGCCGTGCAGGTCGGCGAGTTCGCGCTCGAGGTCCACCAGGGGGGAATTGTTGCCGGCGATGTTGCGGGTGCCGCCGGCGCCCACGCCACAGCGCGCCGCCGTCTGGGTCATGGCGCCGACCACGTCGGGGTGCTGGCCCATGCCGAGGTAGTCGTTCGAACACCACACGGTGATCTCGGAGGTGCCGCCGTCGGGCTTGCGCCAATGCGCCGTGGGGAAGCGTCCGGCGATGCGCTCGATATCGGCGAAGACGCGATAGCGGCGCTCGGTGTGGAGGTGGTCGAGGGCGGTGCGGAAGTAGGCGTCGTAATCGGCTTGGGTCCGACCCGGACGGGTCTTCTGGATCTTGCGGCTCTCGGTGATCTCGCTCGTCGCGGGCATCCGGTTCACGGGCATCCGTCCTTCACGCTTGGGCTGATTGGCCGGCGGTGGGATCGCGGCCTCTGGCGGGGTCGTTTCCGCGCGGACCCTCTTGCCAGACGGGGTCTTCGCGATTGGTTTTAGCAAAGCGTCGTCGCCGCCTGTTCGGGAGACAGCGAACGCTCCGCGTCGTGGCTGGCTTTCCCAGCGCGGACGGCACGATACAGGCGAACTTGGAATTGGTTCAAGTCGACAACCGCAGCCCTGGTCTGCAGCTTGACGGTGCCGCCAGGTGAGGCTGCCTGATAGGCGCCGTCGTCGTGGCGATGCGTCGCGTGGGAGCCGCTCCGTCCGGGTTTCGCGGCAGGACGCCGATGCGACGATCGAAAAATCGGCTTCCCATCGAAGCCGCGAGCGGATTGAAGCGTTGGCGTGCCACCCCGAGGCCGCTTGGAGAACCATGACCCATCAGACGGACAGGCGGGCCGAGCGCCTCAAGGCGGCCCTGCGGGAGAATCTCCGACGCCGCAAGGCGCAGGTGCGCGGTCGCTCCGAGGCGCCGGACGGCAGGGTTCGGGACGGGACCGGACCCACGCCCCCGGATCCTCCCGATCCGTCCGATGCGAATTCGCCGGACGCCAGTCCGCCGGATGGCGATCCGCCGCAACCCTCCGAGGGCGATCCGGCCTGAGCTGGGCCGCAATCCCTTTTCCGACAAAACTCGCGTATACGCCGGCTCAACGACATGGAAGGCGGGCCGCGGGCTCTCCGCGAGACCGGTCCGAACGTCCCCCGGGGGCGGGACCAGAGCGTAAGGTTGGACAGCAATGGACCGCATCACCATCATCGGCGGCAGGCCGCTCAACGGCGTGATCCCGATCTCGGGTGCCAAGAACGCCGCGCTGCCCCTGATGATCGCCAGCCTGATGACCGGCGAGACCCTGGAGCTCGGCAACGTGCCGCGGCTCGCCGACATCAACGCGCTCCTGCGCATCCTCGGCAACCACGGCGTCGACCACATGGTGGTGGGCAAGCGTCCCGGCCAGACCACCGAGACCGGGCAGACCATCCGGCTCACCGCCTCGAACGTCATCGACACCACGGCGCCCTACGAACTCGTCTCGACCATGCGGGCGAGCTTCTGGGTGATCGCGCCCCTGCTGGCGCGCTTCGGCGAGGCCCGCGTCTCCATGCCGGGCGGCTGCGCCATCGGCACGCGGCCCGTCGACCTGCTGCTGATGGCGCTGGAGCGCCTCGGCGCCACCGTCGAGGTCGACGGCGGCTACGTGGTGGCGAAGGCGAAGAACGGTCTTCGCGGGGGTGAGATCCACTTCCCCAAGGTCACGGTCGGCGGCACCCACGTGGCGCTGATGGCGGCGGCGCTCGCCAACGGCTCGACTCTCATCGAGAACGCCGCACGCGAGCCCGAGGTCGTCGATCTCGCGGCCTGCCTCACCAAGATGGGGGCCCGGATCGAGGGCGCCGGTACGCCGCGCATCACCATCGAGGGTGTCTCGCGCCTGCACGGCGCCCGCCACGACGTGCTGCCCGACCGGATCGAGACCGGGACCTACGCCATGGCGGTGGCGATGACCGGCGGCGACGTCACCCTGGAGAACACCCGGGCCGACCTGCTGCACTCGGCCCTCGACGTGCTGTCGACCACGGGCGCCGAGATCACGGTAGGCACCGACACCATCCGCATCCGCCGCAACGGCGGCGGCATCGCGGCCGTCGATGTCACCACCGATCCGTTCCCGGGCTTTCCCACGGACCTGCAGGCGCAGTTCATGGCCCTGATGACCCTGGCCAAGGGCCAGTCCAACATCCGCGAGACCATCTTCGAGAACCGCTTCATGCACGTGCAGGAGCTTGCACGCCTCGGCGCCAGGATCCGCCTCGAAGGCGATCTCGCCATCGTGGAGGGCGTCGAGCGTCTCAAGGGAGCGCCCGTCATGGCGACGGATCTGCGCGCCTCGGTGTCGCTGGTCATCGCCGGGCTCGCGGCCGAGGGTGAGACCAGCATCAACCGGGTCTACCATCTCGATCGCGGCTTCGAGGCCCTGGAGGCCAAGCTCGCGCGCTGCGGCGCCGAGATCACCCGCGTCCGCTCGTAGGTGAGGCGCGCCGGCCCCGACGGGCCGGCGCGGAATGATCAGCCGCCGACGGCGCCGCGCTTGAAACCGAAGCCGGGAATCTCGCAGCCGCAGGGGGCGTTGTAGGGCGCGGGCCGCGTGCCGCAATTGCCGCGCGCGGTGACGCAGATGCTGCCGCCGCGTCCGCCGCGGGGACGTCCGTCGAAGCGATCGTCGTAGCGGTCACGGCGGCGCTCGTAGCGGTCCTCGTCGTAGCGGCGCTCGAAACGCCGGGGACGGTCGTCGTCGTAGCCGCCGCCGTAATACTGAGCCTTGGCCTCGAACGCGCCGAGGCCGGTACCGAGGGTCGCGGCCGTCGCGATCGCCAGGAGAATGCGCTTCACCGAACTGTCCTTTCCGTCATCCCCGTCGCCCGAGCCGACGTGTTCGCCGATGGGTCGCGGGGGCCGAGCTTGGAGGGTCTCGGGGACGAGACCTAGACCGATGCGGATGAACGACGGCTGAGACCTCTCGTTCCACGCCGCCCCGCGCCACGCCGTCCCGCGCCACGCCGTCCCGCGCCCCGTCGTACGAACGCCCGCGCGCCCATGGTTGCCGTGGGCCGACGGCCTCGCTACCTACGGGACGCAAGAGTTGCCATGTTCCGGGATCGGCCCGGTTCAATCCGAAGAGCGCGACACCCCGCCATGGAGCTTCTGAAGCTCGCCGCCCTCGATTCCGACGACCTCGCGGTGATCTCGGCTCACCTGCAGGACGCGATCCTGCGGGCCGAGGATCTGGCCTATCTCACCGACACCCATCGTTTCGTGCTGGTGGCCCGGCGGTTCGACTGGTCGACGGAGGAGGGGACGGCGCCGCGTCGACGCCTGACGGGCGTGCATTTCGAGCGGGTGCTCGGCGTGCGCAGCCGCGGCATCGTACCGGGCGCGTCGTCCGACACCCCCCTCGAACTCCTGGCCGTCACCTTCACGCCGGGCGAGGCTCCGTCCGGCACCGCCACCCTGATCTTCGCCGGCAATGCCGCGATCCAGCTCGACCTCGAATGCATCGAGGTGCGCATGAAGGATCTCGGACCCGTCTGGGAGGTCGATGGCCGACCCGATCACGAGGCCGTCGCCGCCGCCCGCGCCGCCGTCGAGGGACGCAACGCATGATCCGCCTCCATTCCGGCGCCGCCGATTTCGCGGACAGCTTCGCCCGCCTGCTCACGGTGAAGCGCGAGATCTCGGAGGATGTCGACGAGACCGTTCGGGGCATCATCGCGGGCGTGGTCGCGGGCGGCGACGCGGCCCTCGTCGACTACACCCGCCGCTTCGACCGCGTCGGCGAGGCGTTCACCACCGCGACCCTGCGGGTGACGGCCGATGAGATCCGGGCCGCCATCGCCGCGTGTCCGGCCGACGCCCTGGAAGCCCTGCGCTTCGCCGCCACCCGCATCGAAGCCTTCCATGCAGGCCAGGTGCCGGGCGACCACATGGGCACGGACGCCCTCGGGGTCACCAGCGGCTGGCGCTGGACCGGCCTCGAATCCGTCGGCCTCTACGTACCCGGCGGGACGGCGAGCTATCCCTCCTCGGTGCTGATGAACGCGATTCCGGCCCGCGTCGCCGGGGTGCCGCGCGTCGTCATGGTGGTGCCGATGCCGGAGGGGGCGATGAACCCCCTCGTGCTCGCCGCCGCCGATCTCGCCGGCGTCCACGAGGTCTACCGTGTCGGCGGTGCCCAGGCCGTGGCGGCCCTGGCCTACGGAACCGAGACCATCGCGCCTGTGGCCAAGATCGTCGGGCCGGGCAATGCCTGGGTCGCGGCGGCCAAGCGCCGGGTGTTCGGGCAGGTCGGCATCGACATGATCGCCGGCCCGTCCGAGGTGCTGATCCTCGCCGATTCCCACGCCAATCCGGACTGGGTCGCGGCCGACCTTCTCGCTCAGGCCGAGCACGACGAGGCCGCCCAATCGATCCTCATCACCGATTCGGCCGAGCTCGCCGACGCCGTCGAGCAGGCCGTCGAGCGCGCCCTGGTCACCCTGCCGCGTGAGAAGATCGCCCGGGCGAGCTGGCGTGATTACGGCGCCATCGTCGTGGTGCGGAACTTCGACGAGGCGGTGCCCCTGGTCGACCGCCTAGCGCCCGAGCACCTTGAGATCGAGACGGACGACGCCGAGGCCTTGGCCGCGAAGGTGCGCAACGCCGGGGCGATCTTCCTCGGCTCGCACACGCCGGAGGCCATCGGCGACTATGTCGGCGGCCCCAATCACGTCCTACCGACGGCGCGCTCGGCGCGGTTTTCGTCCGGGCTCGGCGTCCTCGACTTCATGAAGCGCACGACGATCCTGCGCTGCGACCCCGAGAGCCTGCGGGCGCTCGGACCCTCGGCCATCGCCCTCGGACGGTCGGAGGGTCTCGAAGGCCACGCCCGCTCGGTGGCCATCCGCCTGAACCTGTGAGGCGATGATGCCCGGCGCGGCCAAATCCACGGAGCCGAAATCTCCCAACCGCCTCGTGGCGGTGACCCTCGACGAGGAGTCCATCGGCCGGGGCAACCCCGACCAGGAGCACGAGCGCGCCATCGCGATCTTCGACATCCTCGAAGAGAACAGCTTCGCGATTCCGGGGCGCGAGGGGCCGTTCGCCCTCACCCTGGGGCTGGTCGAGAGCAAGCTCGCCTTCGCGATCCGCCACGAATCCGGCGATCCGGTGATGACGCACCTCCTGTCGCTGACCCCGTTCCGGCGGGTGATCCGCGATTACGAAATGATCTGCGAGAGCTACTACAACGCCATCAAGACGGCCTCGCCGACCCAGATCGAGGCCATCGACATGGGGCGGCGCGGCCTGCACAACGAAGCCTCGGACCTGTTGAAGCAGCGCCTCGAAGGCAAGGTCGACCTCGACCACCAGACCGCGCGGCGCCTGTTCACCCTGGTCTTTGCCTTGCATTGGAAGGCCTGAGCGGCGCTCTCCCGAACGTGACGTCCATCGCGCGGCAGCCGCACCCCGAAGGCTTCGTGCGTCCACCAAGACCTCGTCCACCAAGATATCGTTCACTAAGACCTGGAGCCGTCGACTCCAGCGCCCGGAGACAGTGACCGGATGGCGGACGAGGCCGGCCCGAAGAAGCGTGTCCAATCCGCCCTGTTCATGTGCAACTTCAACGCCGTGCGCTCGCTGGCGGCGGAGGCCATCGCGCGCCACTACTTCGGCAAGTCGATCTACGTGCAGTCGGCCGGGGTCCGCTCGGGCGAGCCCGCCGATCCGTTCATGGTGGCCGCGCTGGACGAGATCGGCATCGATGCGACGCGCCACAAGCCGCGGACGCTCGCCGAACTCGAGGAGTGGGAGGGGCTGAACTTCGACCTCATCGTTACCCTGGCGCCCGAGGCCCACCACGCCGCCCTGGAGCTCACCCGCACCAACGCCGTGGAGGTGGAGTACTGGCCGACGCCCGACCCGACGAACTTTCACGAAGGCTCCCGCGACCAGCGCCTCGACGGCTATCGCGACGTGCGCGACGGCCTGATCTACCGCATCAAGTCGCGGCTGAAGGGATGAGTCGTCGGATCGAGGTCACGGGTCCGTAGCTCTTCTCCAGGATGCGGGCGACGGCGTCGCGCAGCGGTTCCACCGCCACCGCCATGTGGAAGCCGTTGGCGTGGATGAGCCGGGTGGCATCGAGCATCAGCCCGACATGGCCGCGCCAGAACACGAGGTCGCCGCGCGCGAGCCCGTCGAGGCCGAGGGGGAGGGCTGCACCGAGACCGCCCTCCTGCTGGTCGGCGTCGCGGGGCGCCGCGATGCCGGCGAGATCGAGGCAGAGCTGGACGAGACCCGAGCAATCGAGGCCGAGGCTTGTGCGGCCGCCCCAGAGATAGGGGGTTCCGACGAGGCGCTCGGCAGTGGCGGCGAAATCCGGTTCCGCCCGATCGAGGGCGGCGCAATGGCCGGCGAAGACATGGTCGCCCGTGGCGAGGCGGAGATACCCGCCCGCTTCGCCCACCACCGCCGGACGAGCGCCGAGGGTGAGGTATCCGGTGGCGGGGAGCTTCAGGTCGGGGCCGGGATACAGGAAGGTCCGCAGGGCCGTGACCCGGTGCGTCGGCGCGGGATCGACCGGCCCGAGGGCGGCCTCCGCCAGGTAGCCGACATAGCCGTCGTGTCCGAGTCGGACCCAGGCGAAGCCTTCCTCGGCCTCGTAGAGGGTCACCGCGTCGCCCATCACCGCCTCGGTGTCGACGGCGGCATCGAACCGGGGCGCACGCCGCAGGGGGGCCGACGGCACCACCACCCGGCGGGCCTCGCCCACGACGTATTGGGCCGCCGCGATCCGGCCGCGCAGGCGGATGTCGGCCAGATCGGGTCGGGCCGGGATGAGGCGCGGGTCGGAGAGATCGGCAAGGTCGTCGAGCATGACCACTTATCCGTCGCGCCGTTGGTGGCCGCAACGGTGCGGCACTTCGACACGTCTCGGAAGGCGGTTTGCGACCGGCGCATCCTTTGCGTGGAAACCGAAGCGTCCGGCTCCGTGAACTCAATTCCCCAGCGATGTCTGCGACGCAACCGCCGAACGCGATTTTGTGCACTGCACATAGCCTGTCCACGGCGTATGGTGATGGAATGCCGAGCGCGAGTCCTGCCGTGAAGAAGACCCCGAAATCCTTCAAGGACCTGCCGCCGATCCGCGTGCGCCGGGAGCCACCGACGATTCCGGAGGCGGTGGCCGCCGCGCAGGATCTCGCCGACGAGGTCGAGCATCAGGTCGAGATCGCCGCCGGCCTGATCGGCCTGCCTGCCGACGAGATCCGCCCGCATGTCCTGGCCGCCGCGAAGGCCAAGCCCGAACGGATGCCCGAACGCATCCTGACGGCCGGCAGCCCGAACCGTGCGCCGCGTACGGTGATCGTCGAGCGCCGCACCCGTCCGCCCGTCATCGTCGAGCGGCGCGGGCGTCCGCCCTTGAGCCGGTAGGTTCGGACCGCCCCGGTCGCCCGGGGCGATCGGTCCTCGACTACCAGTCGAGCGTCTCGACTACCAGTCGAGCGTCTTGCCGGTGTAGTCGACGTAGACGCAGCCGGTCTGGCCGAGGCGGCCCTTGATGACGTCGGACATGCCGGTGACGCTGGTGGCGACGTCGATGTCCGCGTCCGCCCCGCCCATCTCGGTGCGGACCCAGCCCGGATGCATCAGCATCACGCCGAAGCCGGCGTCGCGGTGGCGGACCTCGAAGCTGCGGGCCAGCGTGTTCAGCGCCGCCTTGCTCGCCCGGTAATTCTCCCAGCCGCCCGATTCGTTGAGGCCGACGCTGCCGAGGACCGAACTCATGAAGGCGACGAGGCCCTTCGGCGCGAGCCGGTCGAGGAAGGCTTCGGCGAAGCGGATCGGGCTCACCGCATTGGTGAGGTAGACCTGGGCCGCCACGTCGCGCGGAACGGCGTGGAGCGGTTCATGCGCCTGCGTCGCGACGCCGGCGACCACGAAGATCAGGTCGTAGCGTTCGCCCGACAGGGTTTCGCGGAGGGACGCGACGGCGCCATCGTCGTCGATATCGGCGGTCTCGATGCGCAATGCGTCGGACGACAGGGCTGCGAGCCCCGGCGCGGTCGAGCGCTGGGTGGCGGTGACCCGCCAGCCGCGCTGCAGGAACGTCTCGACGAGGCCGAGACCGAGGCCGCGCGAGGCCCCGACGATGAGTGCGTTCTTCTGGTCTGCCATGGTGTTCGATCCTCACGGTCCGGGATCGTGGCCAGGGCGGAGCCTGGTCGCGCGTGGACCCGATGCGTCTGAGGTCGGTCGCGGATCATCCCGCGGCAATGCGCCGGAACGCCCTGGAGGTGCGCGGGCGCACGCGGGATTCGGCCATCAATCGGCGGTCTGTACCGACCATGTGGCGTGGGTGACGAGGGGCATGCGTTCGAGGGCCGTCGTCACGGCGTCGAGTTCGGCCGCCGCCACCGCCGTGGCGACGAGGGTCGCCACCACCTCGACGGTGTCCTCGCCGCGCTCCACCACTTCGATCCCGCCGACGGGGTAGTTCGCCGCCTCGAGGCGTTCGACGAGAAGGTCTCGCGCGGGGCCGACGGACTCCGCCTGCACGGTCACTTGGACCTCGTAGGTCGCCTCCGTCTGGCTCTCGTCGATCGGCGCCCGGTTGATCGCGTTGACCAGGGGGCGCAGTAAGGTGTTGCCGGCGAGCACGGCCGCCGTGACGAAGGCGGCTTCCAGGGGGAAGTCCGCGCCCGCGAAGGCGCCGACGGCGGCCGAGCACCACAGGGTCGCTGCCGTGTTGAGGCCACGCACGTTCATGCCCTCCTTCATGATCACGCCGGCGCCGAGGAAGCCGACACCGGAGATCACGTAGGCCACCGTGCGGGTGCCGCCGGCCGCCCCCTCCAGGCGCATGCCGAGATCGACGAAGGCGGCCGCGCCCACGGCCACGAGGACGTTGGTGCGCAGGCCCGCCGTGCGCTGCCGATACTGCCGCTCGGCTCCGATGAGGGTGCCGAGGCCGAAGGCGACGATGAGGCTGACGGCGGAATTGACGAATTCGGGGAGCGGCGAGGACGGGAGCATGCCGTGTCATCGCGATCCCGCGTGACGGAACCGTGACGGATCCGCCTATGCCGCCAGGAAGGCGCGCAGAGCGTCGCGTGTGCCCTCGGGGTTCTCCTCCGCGAGGAAGTGCCCTGAGATGAGATCGACGGCCGTCGCGTTGGGCGCGAAGGTGCGCTGCCAGGCGGTGAGGGGCGCCTCGGCGCTGCGGTCGAGATACCCGTCGCCGGTCAGGATCAGGGTCGGGCAGGGGATCGTGCGCTGGGCGGCGAGATCGGCGAGATCCGCCTCGCGGTCGCGGGTCGCCCCGGCCCGGTAATCCTCGCACATCGCATGGATGCGCTCGGGCACGGCCCAGCCCTGCCGGTAGAGGGCGAGGGCGGCGGGCGCGAAGGCATCGAGCGACTTGGCATTGCTCCAGTCGCGCAGCAGGCCCTCGAAATAGCCGTCGGGATCGCGTCCGATCTCGTTCTCCGGCTCGGGCGCCGGACGGGCGAGATCCTTCCAATGCGCGGACCCGCTCGACGCTTCGATACGCTCCCACTGCACCAGGGTCGGCAGGATATCGAGCAGTGCGAGGCGCGCGACGCGGCCGGGCTCGTCCAGGGCCAAACGGTAGCCGATGCGCGCGCCGCGATCGTGACCGACGAGCGCGAAATGCACGTGCCCGAGATGCTCCATCACGGCCACGACGTCCCGGGCGAGGGTACGCTTGGCATAGGTTTCATGCCGGGCATCGCCCTCGGGGGCGGCCGACCAGCCGTACCCCTTCAGGTCGAGGCAGATCACCCGGTGGGTCTCGGCCAGCGCCGGTGCGATCCGGTGCCAGCAGGCATGGGTCTGGGGAAAGCCGTGCAGCAGCAGGACGGGCGGTGCGTCCTCCGGCCCGCCGATCCGGGCAAAGAAGCGCCCGACGGGGATGTCGATCCAGGGGGCGGAGAAACCGGGGAAGAGGTCCGTGGTCACGGGGCGCGGGCTCCGACAATGGAGAGCCGGATGTAGGGCCGCCTCCGGCGGCCGACCACGCGCCGTCGGGCAATTTGCCCGACATCGACCGTGCGGCCATCGGGCCGCGCCCGCGGGATTGACGCTGGGGCCCCGCACCGGCACACCCGGACGACGTGGGTCGCTTAAGAACCCGCACCAAAAATCGTCGAGGAGACGCGCATGGTACGGCTGACCGTCCTTGCCCCGAAGGCTGTTTTCGCCCGCGCGGAGTCGTGCGCATGAGCGGTGCCGTGCTGGCCGAGCGTCCGGCCGCGCCGCCCCTCGATCAAGCCCTGCACGCGCGGGTTCTCGCCCTGCGCGACGGCCTGCTGCATGGGCTCATCGGCGCCGACATTATGGTGGAGCGCCTGCTCATCGGCCTGCTTACCGGCGGACACCTCCTCATCGAGGGCGCGCCGGGCCTGGCCAAGACCCGCGCGGTCAAGCGCCTGTCGGACGGCCTCGACGGCAGCTTCGCCCGGATCCAGTGCACGCCCGACCTCATGCCGGCCGATCTCACCGGCACCACCGTGTGGCGTCAGGATGCCGGCGATTTCGAGTTCCTGCCCGGCCCCCTGTTCCACTCCCTCGTCCTCGTCGACGAGGTGAACCGCGCCCCGCCCAAGGTCCAGTCGGCCCTGCTGGAGGCCATGGCCGAGGGCCAGATCACCGTCTCGGGCCACACCCACGGCCTGCCCGACCCGTTCATGGTGGTGGCGACCCAGAACCCCATCGAGCATGCCGGCACCTTCCCCCTGCCGGAGGCCCAGCTCGACCGCTTCCTCCTCCACGTGGTGGTGGAGATGCCCGACGAGGCCGCCGAGCGCCGCATCCTCGACCTCGTCGAGGGCGAGCTGAACCACCACGCCGAGGCGATGCCGGTGAAACTCTCGGTTGCCGAGATCCGGGCCGCGCGGGAGGCGGCGCTGGCCGTCTACGTCGCGCCCGCCCTGAAGGACTACCTTGTGCGCCTGGTGGCCGGCACCCGCACGGATTCGGCCGCGCCGGATCTGCGCGCCGCCATCGAGCACCCGGCCTCGCCGCGCGGGACCCTGGCCCTCATGCTCGCCGGCAAGGCGCGCGCCTACCTGCGTGGACGCGACCACGTCGTCCCCGAGGACATCGCGGATCTGGCCGCCGACGCCCTGGCCCACCGCATCGGCCTCACTTGGCGGGCGGCGGCCGAGGGCAGGACCGCGCGCGGCATCATCCGCGACCTCGTCCAGCGGGTGCGGGCGCTCTGAGCCCCGCCATGGCCTCCCCGTCCGTCGCCGATCCGACGCAGGCGCCCGGCATCCACCTCTCGGGCGAGGCCCTCATGGGGCTGCGCCACCTCGCCCGGCGCGGCACCTCGCCGGCGACGCGCACCCTGGCGGGCCTGCCCGGCGGCATCGTCACCCGGCGGCGCGGGCGCGGCTCCGAGCCCGACGACGTGCGCCTGTGGTCGGAGGGCGACGACCGCCGCCACATCGACCGCAACGCCACCGCCCGCACGGGCATCCTGCATGTCCGCACCCATCACGACGAGCGCGACCGCGCCGTGGTGCTCCTCGTGGATGTCCGCCCCTCGATGCTGTTCGGCACCCGCCGGGCCCTGCGCTCGGTGGCCGCCGCCGAAGCCCTCGTGCTCCTCGGCTGGCGGGTGGCCGGCGATGGCGGCCGGGTCGGCCTCGTGGCGGTGGGCGCGGGCGAGCCCGTGGTGGTGCGCCCCGCCGGGGGCGAGCGTGCCATGACGGCCGTCACGGGAGCGCTGGCCATGGCCCATGCCCAGGCCCTGGCGGACGCCGCGACCCAGGACCCGCCCCTGTCGCGCGCCCTGACCCTGGCCCAGAGCCTGCTGCCCTCCGGTGGACACCTCGTCCTCGGCACCGCCCTCGACAATCCGGGCGCGGATTTCGAGCACCTCCTCACGGTGATGGCCGAGCGCCTGTCGATCCGTCTGGTGCTGGTCAGCGACGCCTTCGAGCGGGCCCGCCCCCCGGGCTTCTACCCTTTCGCCACCCAAGACGGCCGGCGCGGCACGGTGCAGGCGAACCGGGCGGACCGCCCGCCCGGCGACGCCGATGCCCGCCTCGTCGAGTATGCCCGCCGCGGCATCGAGGGCCTGCGCCTCGATGTCGAGGCCGGACCGGAGGCCTACGCTCCCCTCATGGAACGGCTCGATGCGGTGCTGTGAAACCCGCACCGGCGGACGGTGCCCATGAATCCCGCAAACGCCCCCGCCGACATCCCCGCCAGCCTGGACCAGCTGCGCGGGCTGCACCTGCCCGCAGAGACCGCCGGCGCGGCGCAGGGGCCGGTGGTGCTCGCCATCGCGCTGGGCTTCACGGCGGCCCTCCTCGTCGGCCTCGTCCGGTACCTGAGGGCGCGGCAGGCCAACACCGTGCGCCGGGCCGCCGCGCGCGAACTCGCCGCCGCCAACGCCCTGCCGCCGGGGCCGCGCCGGGTCGCCCAGGCACGACTCCTGCGCCGTCTCGCCCGCACCCTGCGGGGCGACGCCGCGGCCTCGACGCAGGGGAGCGATTGGGCCGCCACCCTCGACGGCCTGTTCGCCACGGACTTCTTCACCAAGGGCGCCGGCCGAACCTTCGCCGACGGCCTTTACCGCCGCGAGGCGTCCGAGCCCGGCGCCATCGACGCCGAGCTCGTCCGGCTGATGCAGCGGATCGGGGCCTGACATGCCGAACTGGCTCACCGCGCTAGCCTCGGCGTTCGACCTCGCGAGCCCCTACGCCCTGCTGCTCCTGCCCCTGCCGCTGCTGGCGGCGCGCCTGATGCCGGCCGAGCGGGTCGGCTCGAGCGGGGCCCTGCGCGTGCCCGCCTCCCTCGTCGCCGCGGCGGCCCGGGGCGACAGCGTCGCCGCGCGCGGGCGGGGCCGCGCTGTGCTGGTCTGGACCCTGTGGGTGGCCCTCGTCGCCGCGCTGGCGGGTCCCCGCCTCGTCCTGCCCGCCACGGCGCTGCCGGCCTCGGGCCGTGAGATCATGCTGGTGATGGACCTGTCCGGCAGCATGGAGCGGCGCGACTTCGCCCTCGACGGCCAGACCGTGAACCGGCTGGCGGCGGTCAAGCGCGTCGGCACCGACTTCATCCGCCGCCGGGCCGGCGACCGCATCGGCCTCGTGATCTTCGCCAACGAATCCTACGTCGCCGCGAGCCCGAGCTTCGACACCGCCACCGTCGCCCGGGCACTGGACGAGGCGACCATCGGCCTCGTCGGCCGCTCCACCGGCATCGGCGATGGCCTCGGCCTCGCCCTGAAGCGCCTGACCCCACCACCCTCGGCCGAGACCGGCGAGGCTGGGCCGCCCGTGACCGCCAAGGTGGTGATCCTGATGACGGACGGGGCCAACAATGCCGGCCAGACCACGCCGCGCGACGTCGCGGGCCTCGCCAAGGAACTCGGAGTCCGGGTCCACACCATCGCGCTCGGCCCCCGCGACCTCTCCAACGCCGACGGCGAGCAGGACGTGGTCGACACCGAGACCCTACGGGAGATCGCCGAACTCACCGGCGGCCGGATGTTCCGGGTGAAGACCACCGAGGACCTCGTCGGCATGGCGGACGCCATCGACGAGATCGAGGGCGGACGCGCCAAGGCGCCGCCCGTGCCCCTGCGAAAGGACCTGTGGCCCTGGCCCGCCGCCGTGGCGTTCCTGTGCGCGGCCGGCCTTCTGGCGGCGAGGCGGGTCGCGTGAGTGTCCTCGATGCCCTCGCGATCCTGCGGCCCTGGTGGCTCGTGGCGATCCCCCTGGTGGCGATCCTGGCCCTTCGCGCGGCCTGGCGCTCGGCGCCGCTGGGTGACTGGGCCAAGGCCGTCGATCCCGGCCTGATGGCGCTGCTCGCCCGGCGCGGCGCCGTGCTCGGCGGGCGCCGGCAGGCGAACCTCGCCGCGGCGCTGACCGCCGGTCTCATTGCCTTCGCTCTCACGGGACCCGCCGTGGAACGGCCCGACGCCACCACCTTCCGCAACCTCGACGCCACCGTGGTGGTGGTCGATCTCTCGCGCTCCGTCGCCGAGGGAGGCCGCCTCAAGGACGTGCGCCAGATCGCCGAGGGCGTCGCTCAGGCGGCCGGCACCCGCAGCGTCGCCGTGGTGGTCTATGCCGGGGACGCCTATCTGGCGATCCCGCCCACCACCGATCGCGACGCCCTCGCCTCCACCCTGTTCGCGCTCGACGGCGACACGGTGCCCGACCGGGGCACCCACCCCGAACGCGGCCTCGCCCTGGCGCGCCGGACTCTTTCGGAGGCCGGCGTCATCGCGGGCGACGTGGTTTTGGTGACGGATGGCGACGGGATCGGCGAGGCCGCCGCCCGCGAGGCCGCGGCGATCCGGGCCAAGGGCTGGGCCTTGAGCGGCGTGTTCGTGCCCGCCGGTCCGAGCCTGCCGGCCGGGTCGCCGAAACCGGACCGCGCGGCGCTGGAGCGCCTCGTCGCCGCGGGCGGCGGACGCCTCGCCGACCTCGACGCACCGGGGCCCGTCCTCGATACCGTCGGGGCGAGTACGGCCCAGCACCTCGCCGCCGGCGGCTACACCGTCCTGGCCTTCGCCGATCTCGGCCGTTGGCTGATCCTGCTGGCGCTCCTGCCGGCGCTGGCCCTGTTCCGCCGGAGCGCCTGATGCCACTTGCGTTTCCGTTTCCCCGCCCGCGCCGCTGGACCACCTGGGCGCGCTTGGCCGGCCTCGGCCTCGCAGGAGTGGGCATTCTCGGCCTCGCCGGGGTGTCGCAGCCGCGCACGGGCCTCGGGCGCACGCTCATGGGCCTCGGCCTGCCCGGTGCCGCCGCCGCCATCCTCGACGATCCGGCGTGGCGCGGCCCGGCGCTCTACCAAGCCGGGCGCTACGACGAAGCCGCGGCCCTGTTCCGCGCGGCCGGGCGGCGCGGGTCCTACAACCTCGGCAACGCCCTGGCGAAGGCCGGCGATCTGCAGGGGGCACTCGACGCCTACGACGCGGCGCTCACCTACAACCCGCGCGATGCGGACGCCCAGGCCAACCGCTCCCTCATCGCCCGCCTCGTCGACGAAGGGGCGGGCGATCCCGGCAAGGGCGGCGGGGTCGCCAACGCGACCGCGACCACGGGCGCGCGCTACAACAAGACCTCGAACCAGGACCCCAACGACGACACTCAGGCGACCTCCAGCGGCGAGGGCCTGGCCGGCAACAAGGAAGGGGGCACCACCTCCTCGACGCCGGGCAACAGCAAGGTGGCGCGGCGCGGCAAGGCCGAGCAGGTCTCGGTGGATTCCGGCAAGGGCGAAGCGCGGGGCTCGGCCAGCGATGCCGCCGGGCGCGGGCGCACGGGCGCCGGTTCGGCCATGGTCGCCGCCGCGCCCGAGCGGGAAGCGCGCCGGGTGACGAAGAGCTTCGAAGCCCACGAGATCCGGCCCGACCGCCTCTGGCTCCAGACCCTGCCGGACGATCCCGGCCGCTATCTCAAGCTGCGCCTCAAGGCCGAGCAGGCCGTGCGCGTCGAGGCCGGCACGGCCGTGCCGGGGGGGAGCAACCCATGGTGAGCTTTGGCCGTCGGCCTCGGTCGTTGAACCTGACCGGTTCTGGCGGAGGAGCCACACCCTGTCCCTCTCCTTCCAGGAGAGGGGACCCGCGCTGCGATCGGCAGCCGTCTGCGGGGATTGGCATCACATCCCTTGCGATGTTGATTTTGATCATGCTCTTCGCGAACGCCCCCGCTCGCGCCGAGATCGACCCCGGCGACCTCACCCTTACGGTGACCCCGGAGCGCAACGGCAACGCCGATCCGTTCTCCCGCGAGATGGTGCTGTTGCGCATCCGCGGGGTCTATCGCCAGCCGATCCTGCTGGAGGAGGTGATCCAGCCGTCGCTGGCGAATTTCAGCTGGACCCAACTCGGCCGCGATACGTGGTCGAAGACGCGCCTGCCCGACGGGCAGGTCGCCATCGCGTTCGACCGGGTGGTGGCGATCTTCCCGCACCATGCGGGCGACTTCACCATCGAGCCGTTCCTCCACCGGCTGACGGTCAACGACGGCGGCGTCCGGAAAGTGGTCGACGTGCCCTCGCCCCCGGTGCAGCTCTCCGTCGCGAACTGGACGAAGCCCGTCGGCGGGCCCGACGCCAAGGAGCCATGGTGGCTTCCGGCCCGCGAGGTCACCATCACGGATTCGTGGAGCCCGGACCCGGAGACGGTGAAGATCGGCGAGAGTACCCGGCGCATCGTCACCCTGGAGGCGCACGGCATGGTCGCCGAAGGCCTGCCGCCCCGGCCGGTCATGCGCACGCGCGGCATCCTCACCTTCGCCGGACCTGTGACCCGCGAGACCATCATCACCCCCACCGGGCCCATCGCCCGGGCGACCTACCAGTGGGACGTGCGCCCCGCCATCGCGGAGGTGATCCCGTTGGACGCCATCATCATCCCGTGGTTCGACACCGTGTCGCGCACCCTGCGCGAGGCCGAGATTCCGGCCCGGCAGATCGGCGGCGGCCTGCCCGACCGGGAGGAGGACGCCAAGCCGATCACGCCGGCCTCGCCCCTCGTCGTGGTCGGGGCGGCCCTGGCCGCGTTCGGGCTCGGTCTGGCGCTCGTCGGGTTCGGGGCGCCCACGCGGTCGCGCGCGCGCCTCGATCGCGCGACCCGACGGGCCCTCGTCCTGGCCGCCGCCGCCGGTGACGCGACCGCCTTCCGGGCCCGCCTCGCACCCGTCCTCCAGGGCGCGCCGGATCTCGCGCGGGCCTGGCGGGCGGACCCCGCCATCGCCGCCGGCCTCGATGCCCTCGACGGCACCCTCTACGGGCGCGGTTCGGTCACCGCCCCCGACCTGACGGATCTCGCGCGTCGCCTCGGCCGGCCGGTCCGAGCCGCCGCTCCGACCGGAACCGATCGCGGACGTCTGGCCGACCTCGACGGGCGGGCCTGAGGGCCGGCATGGTTAACCACCGGTTTACGTCCCTCTGCCAACCCTGACGCGCGGGGAGTGGGTGGATGCGGCGCAGGGTGACGGCGACGGGGCGGTCTTGGCGCCCGGGGGGGCTGATCGCCCTCGGCCTTCTGGTCGGCTGGCCGGCCCGTGCGGCGGACTTCCTCGACGCCGGGCGCCCCACCGAAGGGTATGAAGCGCTCGACGGTGTCGCGCCGTTGCCGCGTTATTTCCCCCGGGCCGAAGGCGACGATTCGGTGGTGCGCCGGGCCCCCGTCCCACGCCGTCGCGTGGCCGGGTGCATCCCGCGCCGCGCACCCGTGCCCACCGACCGGCCCGGTGACCCGAGCTATGTCGGTTCCGCCTATGGCCTCGGCAAACCGAGCTATTACGGTTTCACGCCGCCGCTGGGCGTCGACGATCCCTACGGCCGCCCCCTGCTGCCCTACTGTCCCTAACGACTGGCGCGGATGCGGGCGGGCGTTTAGGTCTGCGGCCAGACCCGTGACCCGGACGGAAGCCGCAATGCCCGATTCATCCCTCCTTCGCTTCGAGGCCGTGGCGCCGTTGCGCGCGCAAGGCGCGGCGTGGCGCAAGGCCGGCGAATCCGTGGTGCTGGTGCCGACCATGGGGGCCCTGCATGCGGGCCACCTCGCCCTCGTGGCGCGGGCGCGTGAGTTGGGACGCCGCGTGGTGGCGAGCATCTTCGTCAACCCGACGCAGTTCGGCCCGACCGAGGATTTTTCGCGGTATCCGCGCGATACGGAGGCCGATCTGGCCCTCCTGGCGGAGGCCGGGGCCGATGCCGCCTACTTGCCCGATGTCGCTGCCATGTATCCGCCGGACTTTTCCACCCGCGTCGAGGTCGATAGCCTCACGCAGGGCCTGTGCGGCCAGTTCCGCCCGGGGCACTTTTCCGGGGTCGCCACCGTGGTGACGAAGCTCCTCAATCGGGTGCAGCCCGACATCGCCCTGTTCGGCGAGAAGGATTATCAGCAGCTTCAGGTGATCCGCCGCGCCGTGCGCGACCTCGACCTGCCCGTGGAGATCCAGGGCGTGGCGACCCTTCGCGAGGCGGACGGCCTCGCCCTGTCCTCGCGCAACCGCTACCTCAGTCCCGAGGAGCGCCGCGCCGCGCCGCGCCTGCACGCGGTCCTGTCGGCCATCGCCACGGGCCTCGCCGCCGGAGCCGAGGCGGAGCCGCTGGTGGCCGGGGGCCGGGCCGAACTGGAGGCAGCGGGTTTTTCGCCCGTGCAGTATTTGGAGGTCCGCGACGCCGAGACCCTGGAGCCGGCGACGCGGGCCAGCCGGCCCGTACGGGTTCTGGCGGCGGCCTATCTCGGCCGCACCCGCCTCATCGACAACGTGGCCGCACTCAGGGCTTGAGGGGGTTGGCGAGGAAGAAGTTCAGCATGGCGCGCGACGCGTCCGGCCCACGCGGATCGGTGTAGCTTCCAGCCATAGTGCCGCCCGACCAGGCGTGGCCGAGTCCCCGGACCAACCAGCTCTCGACGGAGACGTGCCCGGCCGCATCGGCGTAGCGGGTGCGGATGTAGGGAAGTCCGCCGGGGCTGACGGCCTCGGTGACTTCCGGGGTCAAACCGGCGATGCCCGCCTGGGTGAGCGCCTGCTCGCCGTTGAGCGGATTGACCGTGCCGTCACTCTCGCCGTGGACCACGATGGTCGGCATGGGCGTGACGGGGGCTATGCAATCGGCCGCCGCCACGGGCCCGAGGCGCATCACGGTCAACGCCGCCGAGACGTCGCGGGCGCACCCCGCCGCCAACCCCGAATGGATGCCCACCGCCGCGAAGAGTTCGGGATAGGCGTGGGCCACGTTGGCCGCCGCCGCCCCGCCCGCCGAGAGGCCGGCGATGAAGACGTGGCGGGGATTAATCCGATGCTCGGCGACGACCGCGCGGGTCATGCCGGCGATGATGCCGGTCTCGCCGGCCTCGCGGTCCTGGTCGCCCGGTTGGAACCAGTTCCAGCAGCGCTGCCCGTTGGCCCGGCTCGTCTGGCCGGGATAGAGGACGTAGAATCCGTGCGTCTCGGCCAGGGTGTTCATCCCGGTGCCGGCGGCGAAGTCGGCCGGCGACTGGCTGCAGCCGTGAAGCATCACCACCAGGGGGCGGGTGCCCGGATGGGCCTTGGGCACGAACAGCTTGTACTCGCGGGTCCCGTGCGGACCCGTATGGCTGCCGTCGGTGAAGCTGCTCTCGCCGGTGGTGGCGGGCTCCGGGGTGGCGGGCATCGCCTCCTCGTCCGGTCTGCGCCCGACGCGGCCCGATACGCCGAGCCCTTCCAGGACGGGCGCGACGCTGCGCTCCAGACCCTGCGTCACCGACTCGACCACCTTGCGCAGGCGGTCGGTCAGACCGGCGGTTTCTGCTGGCTGGGACACGTGGCCGTGCGGCTCGAGACCTTCGTTCATGCTGCGCTGGATCAGAGCCGATGCGTCGCCAATGCGCCCCGTGGCGGTGAGCCGGGTCGCCTCCATCATGTCGGCCAAGCGGTCCTGCATCCGGTTCTGTTGATCGCTCATCGGAGATTCGCTTTCAGGTTCTGCGCGGCACCAGGGGACGCACGAACGGTCCGGGGCGGGGTTGGAAGGGCGGGGCTTGACGATAAGGCGAGGGTAGTCAGCGCAACCGGTCGGCCAGCGCCGCCTTGACGGCGGGACTCGCCTGCAGGCTGCCCATGACCTCGATGGACGCGATGGTCTCGCGCGCGAGTTCGGGGGAGACGTCGGCGGCGATGCTGGCGAGTCCCAGGACACGGATATCCAGGGTGGTGCCGGCGGCGCGATGGGCTTCGAGATCGAGGCGGCCGTAGTGGCGCAGACCGAGTTCCACGTGTTTGCGGGCCACGGATTGACGCGTCACGTCGGCGTGGCGGACGATCTGATTGCGGACGGCCGTGCGGATGAAGTCGGAGCGGTTGGCATAAAGGCTTTCGGAAACGAGAAGGTCGATATGCCCGAGGTCGACGTAGCCGAGGTTGATCGTGATCTTCTCGCTGTCACCGACCCGCGTTGTGGGCCGTGGCCTCTGCAGAATGTCCGACACGTCCCGCTCCGCTACCATCTCCACAGCTGGTATATGGAGGATGAATGGTGCGACGCAATATGAAATATTGCGCTGCACTTCCATGTTTGGATGCCATGCGTCCCACGCAAATCTCTACCTTCCACCGACTTGGAAACCGGTGTGTTCGACATCGGAAATTTGTCGCGGATGCGACCGGGGCTCAGGCCAGGAGCTTGTCGATGGTGATCGGCAGTTCTCGGATGCGCTTGCCCGTGGCGTGGAACACCGCGTTGGCCACCGCCGCCGCCGTTCCCACGATGCCGATCTCACCGAGCCCCTTCACGCCCATGGGATTGGCCTTGTCCTCCTCGTCGACGAAGATCACGTCGATGTCGTGGATGTCGGCGTTCACGGGCACGTGATACTCGCCGAGATTGTGGTTCATGAACCGGCCCAGCGCGTGGTCGAGCATCGATTCCTCTTCCAGGGCCGAGCCGATCCCCATGACCACGCCGCCGAGGATCTGGCTGCGTGCGGTCTTGAGGTTGAGG
Source organism: Methylobacterium sp. Leaf102 (assembly GCF_001422425.1). Taxonomy (NCBI): domain Bacteria; kingdom Pseudomonadati; phylum Pseudomonadota; class Alphaproteobacteria; order Hyphomicrobiales; family Methylobacteriaceae; genus Methylobacterium; species Methylobacterium sp. Leaf102. Next base: position 506,636 of record NZ_LMMX01000023.1, read on the forward strand.
ATCTTGCCCGCCGCGATGGCCGAGACCACGCGGGTGACGCGGATCACGCCGAGATCCTCGTCGATCTTCACCTCAACGAACACCGCCGAGTGGGTGTAGGGCGAGAAGGCCTTCTGGTGCGCGGCATCCGGCCCGGCCGAGCCCGTGGCCTCCAGGGTTTCCGTGCCGGTGGCCCTCAGCACATCGGTGATGGCGATGCTGCGGGATGCGTCGCCCGCTACCCCGATGTGCCCATCCTTGAACACCGCGCGGTCGAAATCGACGTTGGCGAGCGGGGAATCGTCGAGCCCGCGCGCCAGGGCGAAGAGTTGCCCGGCGAGATCCTGGCAGGCCCGCATCACCGCCGTGCCGGAGGACGCCGCCGTCCACGAGCCGCCGGCGAGCGGCGCCTCGGCGAGGTCGGTGTCGCCGAGCTTCGTCGTCACGTCCTCCATCCGCAGCCCGAGGGTGTCGGCGGCGATCTGGGTCAGGATGGTGTATGTGCCGGTGCCGATGTCGCCCGTGGCATTGCCGACCGTGAGCTTGCCGTCCTGGGTCAGCGTCGCGCTCGCGCTCGACTGCTGCATCATCGATTCCCAAATGCCCGTGGCCATGCCCCAGCCGATGAGTTCGCGCCCGTCGCGCATGGAGCGGGGCTCCGGATTGCGGGTCGACCATCCGAAGCGCTCCGCGCCTTCCGCGAAACAGGCGCGCAGGGATTTCGAGCTGAACGGCTTGCCCTCCGTCCGGTCGCTCTCGCTGTAGTTCTTGAGGCGAAGGGCGATGGGGTCCTGCCCCGTCTCGTAGGCGAGTTCGTCCATGGCGATTTCGAGCGCCATCACGCCCGTGACGGCGCCGGGCGCGCGCATGTCGGACGGCGTGTAGGTGTCGAGCTGGGCGAGCTTGTAGGAGAGGGCGACGTTGTCGCAATCGTAGAGCACGCCCGACCAGTTGACGACGACCTCCTGGTAATCCTCGAAGTTCGAGGTGCCCGAGATGGCGTCGTGCCGGATCGACCGAAGGCCGCCCGAGGCATCCGCGCCCAGCGACACGGTCTGGAGCACGTCGGGGCGGTAGCCGAAGGTGAACATCTGGTCGCGGGTCAGCACCACCCGCACGGAGCGTTCCAGGGCGCGGGCGGCCAGCACGGCGAGGAAGAGCTGGTATTGCGGGCGCAGGCCCGAGCCGAAGCCGCCGCCGAGATACGGGTTGAGGACGCGCACATCCTCCTTCTTCATACCGAACACCGCGGCGATGTAGCCGTGGGTGTTCACGACGCCCTGGATCTTGTCGTAGACGGTGATCTTGCCGTCGCCCTCCCACACCACCGTGGAGGCGTGGGGCTCCATCGGGTTGTGATGCTCCACGGCCAGGCGATAATCCTGCGAGACCTTGATCGGCGCGGCGTCGAACGCGCCCGGGGCGTCGCCCCACGGGGCCGGCGGCGGCTTGATGCCCGAGCGCTTCTTCGGCGGCTCGTAGGCGAGCTCGCGCTGGGCCTCGAGATCGGTGGTCGGGGCCTCGGCCTCGTAGGCGACCTTGACGAGGGACGCGGCGTGGCGGGCCGTGTCGAAATCCTCGGCGACGACCAGGGCGACGGGCTGACCGCTGTACTGGATCTTGTCGTCGTAGAGGGCCCGGAACGGCGAGCCGGGCGGGGCCACCATGTCCTGGTAATTGTAGTCGAGCCACGCCGTGCGGGGCCGGTTCTCGTGGGTGAGGACCTTGATCACGCCCGGCACGGCTTCGGCGGCGGCGGTGTCGAGGGCGGTGATGCGGCCGCGGGCGATGCCGCTCGACACGACGTAGCCGTGGGCGAGGTCCGGCGCGGAAAACTCACCGGCGTACTTCGCCTGCCCGGTGACCTTGGCCGGACCGTCGACGCGGCTGCGCGCCGTGCCCACGTAGGTGTCCGTGCCGGAGGAATTGATGGACTTGGCCATGGAGCGGATTTCCTTCAGGCGATGCGCTTGTCGGACTGCGACTGGGGCGTGCCGGCGGCGGCCTGGGACAGGCCGCGCACGAGGGCGCGTCGCGTGAGTTCGACCTTGAACGCGTTCTCGGATTGGGGCTGGGCCGCGGCGACCACGATGTTGGCGGCGGCCGCGAAGGTCTCGTGCGTCGCCGGCTTTCCGGCGAGGAAGGCTTCGGCTTCCCTGTCGCGCCACGGCTTGTGGGCAACGCCGCCCAGGGCGAACCGGGCGGACCGGATCGTGTCGCCGTCGAGGGTCATCACGGCGGCGACCGACACGAGGGCGAAGGCATAGGACAGGCGGTCGCGCAGCTTGAGGTAGGTATGGTGCGGGCCGAAGGTCTCGTCGGGTAGGTCGACGGAGAGCACGATCTCGCCGGGCTTCAGGGTGGTGTCGCGCTCCGGATTGTCTTCCGGCAGGCGGTGGTACTCGGCGAACGGAATCGTCCGCTCGCCCTCCGGCCCCGCGACCCGCACCACCGCGTCGAGGGCGGCCAGGCCCACGCACATGTCGGAGGGGTGGGTGGCGATGCAGCTCGGGCTCGTGCCGAAGATGGCGTGGATGCGGTTGACGCCGCCGATGGCCGGGCAGCCGGAGCCGGGCAGGCGTTTGTTGCACGGTGTCGCTTCGTCGTAGAAATAGTAGCAGCGGGTGCGCTGGTTGAGGTTGCCGCCCGTCGTGGCGGCGTTGCGCAACTGGCCCGAGGCCCCCGCCAGGATCGCGCTGGCGAGCAACGGGTAACGCTCCTTCACCTGCGCGTCGTACGCGACGGTGGAATTGGTCACGAGGGCGCCGATGCTGAGGCCGCCGTCGCGCGCCGCGATGGCGTCGAGGGGCAGACGGGTGATGTCGACGAGGCGGCCCGGCTGCTCGACGTTGTATTTCATCAGATCGACGAGGTTGGTGCCGCCGGCGATGAAGCGCGCGTTGCCCCCCGCCACCGCCTTCACGGCGTCGGCGACGGTCTCAGGGCGGACGTAATCGAAGCGGTTCATTTCGCGGCTCCCGCCTGCATCACGTCTTCGATGGCGTCGACGATGTTGGTGTAGGCGCCGCAGCGACAGATGTTGCCGCTCATGGCCTCGCGGATCTCTTCGCGCGAATGCGCGTGGCCCTCCGTCATCATGCCCACCGCCGAGCAGAGCTGTCCGGGCGTGCAGTAACCGCACTGGAACGCGTCGTGCTCGACGAAGGCTGCCTGGAGCGGGTGGAGACCGGCGCTCTCGGCCAGGCCCTCGACGGTGGTGATGCTGGCCCCGTCCTTCATCACGGCGAGGGCCAGACAGGAATTGATCCGCACCCCGTCGACCAGCACCGTACAGGCGCCGCACTGGCCGTGATCGCAGCCCTTCTTCGTGCCGGTGAGGTCAAGATCCTCGCGCAGCAGGTCGAGGAGGGTGGTCCACGGGGCGACGTCGAGGGTGCGGGCCTGCCCGTTGATCGTCAGGCTGATGGCGATGGTGTTCGCCGCGCCGGGTGCGCCGCTTTCGATGAGCATGGCATGTGTCCGTGACAGAAGCAGCGACCGCAACGGCCGCCGGATTTCGGAAATTCGGTCGAAACGGCAGGCAGGGGGAAAATCACCGTCCCTGGTCGGTCCACTCGATAACCGTTCCAGATTGCGCCTGTTCCCTTTCAGGGCCCGGCGGGAAGGTTTGCGCCCTCACGGCACCTCGGCTAACCCGGTGTCGATTCCCGACGAAGGACGTCCGATGACTGCGCTCGCTCCGGTTCTCAACGACATCGACCGCGATCTCGACAACGCCCTGGAGCGCCTGTTCGCGTTCCTGCGCATCCCGTCCGTCTCCACCGATGCCGCCTACGCACCCCATTGCCGCGCGGCGGCGCAGTGGCTGGAAGGCACGCTGACGGCGCTCGGCTTCGAGACCGGCATCCACGAGACCTCGCTGCATCCGGTGGTGCTGGCCCATGCGCCGAAGCCCGGCACACCGCACGTGCTGTTCTACGGCCATTACGACGTGCAGCCGGTCGACCCCCTGGCCCTGTGGGAGACGCCGCCCTTCGAGCCGCGCATGGCCCTGAACGCCAAGGGCGAGCAGCAGATCGTCGCGCGCGGCGCCTCCGACGACAAGGGTCAGGTCATGACCTTCATTGAGGCCTGCCGGGCGCATCTGGCCATGGCGGGCGAGCTGCCCTGCGGCGTCACCATCCTGATCGAGGGCGCGGAGGAGAACGGCTCGCAGGGCCTGCCCGAATGGGTCGCGGCGAACCGCGACAAGCTCGACGCCGACATCGTGCTCGTGTGCGACACCAGCATGTGGAACCCCACCACGCCGGCCATCACCACGTCCCTGCGCGGCCTCGCGTATTTCGAGGTGAAGGTGCGTTGCGCCGACCGCGACCTGCATTCGGGCTTCTTCGGGGGCGCGGCGCGCAACCCCATCCACGTCCTGTCGAAGATCATCGCCGATCTGCACGACGCCGACGGCAAGGTGGCGCTACCGGGCTTCTACGAGGGCGTGCGCGAGACGCCGCAGGCCATCCTCGACCAGTGGCGCGGCCTCGACTTCACGGCGGAGACGTTCCTCGGCCCCATCGGCCTATCGGAGCCAGCCGGCGAGCACGGGCGCATGCTCATCGAACTCGTCCAGTCGCGGCCCGCCTGCGACGTCAACGGCATCATCGGCGGTTATACGGGCGAGGGCACCAAGACGGTGATCGCCGGCGAGGCCAGCGCCAAGGTCTCGTTCCGCCTCGTGGACGATCAGGACCCCGAGCGGCTCGCGCGAACCTTCGAGGCCTTCGTGCGCGAACGCATCCCCGCCGACTGCTCCGTCGAGGTGATCTGCTACAAGGGCAGCCGAGCCATCAGCCTGCCCTACGACATGCCGGAACTCGACCTCGCCCGCGCGGCGCTGGCCGAGGAATGGGGCGTGCCCGCCGTGACCATCGGGGCCGGCGGCTCGATTCCCATCGTGGGCGACTTCAAACGGCTGCTGGACCGCAACACGCTCCTGATCGGCTTCGGCCTCGACGACGACCGCATCCACTCGCCCAACGAGAAGTACGACCTTAAGAGCTTCCACAAGGGCACCCGCTCCTGGGCCCGCATCCTGGCGGCCTTCGGCGCCGCCGGGCGGGCGGCCTGAGCGCGGTCGGAGAAACGCGACTTGCGTATCCGCGTCCCGTCCCGATGACGGAGCCATCCGCGCAACGGGTCGACGGACATCTCTTCGCGGTGGGCGAAGGCGTCTTCGTCGTCCGCTATCCCCTGTCCACCGCCCTGCCGATTCCCCTGGGCCTCGGCGCGGGCGAACTCCTGACCTGGGCGTTCTGCGGCCTAGGCCGGCCCGGCACGGAGCCGATGGCGCTCCTCGTCCTCTCCGCCCACGATCCGGGTGGGAGCCTGACCGTCGCGACGCACTTCCACGACCTGATCGTCTCGGTTCCGCCGCCGCGTCCGGCGGCCGAACTCGATCCGGCCGAGCGCTCGACCCTGTGCCCGGCCGTGCTGGGTGCCCTGACCCCCGCGACCTATGGTGCCCTCACCCCGTTGCTGGCGCTCCTCGGCCCCGCCCTGTCGGCCCTCGCCGAAAGTCGGGAGGCCTCGGCCGGCGCACCCGACCTCGCGCTGGCGGGTTCGGGCGAGGCGACCCTGACGGGCAGCCGTGTCCCGAGCGTCCTGATGCTGCGCTCCGGTGCCCGGTGGCGCTGCGCCCGGGTGGCGCGGGCCCGCTTGCGTTTCGGTGCCGCGCCCCATGCGGTCCTCACCCTCGATCCCGTCTGGGGCGAGCCCGCCACGGGCACCACCGACGCCGCCCTCCTCGTCGGATCGGACGGGATCACCGCCGTTCGGGTGCGCCCGTGAGCCGCCCGACCGTCCTCGTGATCGCGCCGATGCCGGCCTTCCCGACGAGCGCCGGCAACCGGCGCCGCCTCGTCACCACCTGCGAATCCCTGGCGCGGGGCGGGTTCGCCGTCGATCTCGCCTACTTCGCCCACGAGGACCAGATCTACCGCCGCTTCGGCCAGCACCCGCCCACCGATGCGGCGGCCATGGCCCGGCATTTTCAGCGGACCTTCCGGGTCGAACCGAAGGCCGCGATCCCCCTCAAGACGCGCGCCCGGCACTTCAGCATCGACGATTGGTGCCCCGACGAACTCGGGGACTTCGTCGCCTGGTACTGCGCGGCCTACCCCGAGACCCGCGCCGTACTCGTCAATTACGTGTTCCTGTCGCGCTGCCTCGCGGCGGTGCCGCCCGGCCGCCTCACCCTCATCGACACCCACGACCGCTTCGCCGACCGGCAGGCGCAGTACCGTCCGTTCCGGGCCGAGCCGAACTTCTTCTACACGGACGCGGCCGGGGAAGCGGCAGGGCTCGACCGGGCCGACGTGGTGCTGGCGATTCAAGCGGAGGAGGCTGCGCATTTCGCGGCGATCACCCGTGCCCGGGTCCACCTCCTGCCGCCGCATTTCCCGGCCCGCCGGCCGTTCCGCGCGCCGGAGCGCCTCGCCCGGATCGGCTTCATTGGCCACGGCAACGATCCGAACCTGTTCTCCATCGGGCGCTTCGCCGAAGCCTGGAGCGCGGATTGGACCCCGAGCCGGCCGATCCTCGTCATTGCCGGCGAGATCTGCGCGGGCCTCGGGGCGAGGCCACGACCGGGCATCGAGTTAGCCGGCTATGTCGATCGGATCGAGGACTTCTACGACGGCGTCGATCTCGTCGTGGCACCGATGCTCATGGGCAGCGGTCTCAAGATGAAGGTCGCCGAGGCCCTCTCTTTCGGCGTCCCCGTCATCGGCACCAGCATCGGTTTCGAGGGTTTTTCGCCCATCGCTCCGGCCCATCGCTGCGCGGGTGTGGACGAGGTCAAGGCCCAGGTGCTCACCCTCGTGGAAGACGCCCGCGGGCTGGCGGCGCTGACAGTGGCCTGCGCGAATTTATTCGCCAGCTATAATTCCGGCACGCAGGCGGCGGAGGACGCGCTTCTGACGCTCTTGCGGGCGCACATCGGAGATCTGATCCCCGAACGCGGCGATGCGGTGCCTCCCGCAGCCATCGATGGACACGATCCGGTCACCCTGGCGTTGCCCGGTGGCGCCCTGACCTGCGTGGCCGGCCTCGGCACGGCGGAGCCGGACGATGCCCGACACGGCATTCTCATCGCCACCGAACGCGCGGCCCCGCCGGGCACGGCCCCCTATTCGCCCGAGCGGCGGCGCTGGTTCGTGCAAGCGGAGCAGGGACCCTCGAGGGGAATCGCGAGCGGCCTCGCCGGAGCCGAAGTCGCCCTCGGTCCCGAATGGGTGCGGGGGCGCCGGTTGCCGCCGGCCCTCCGCGCCGCCGTAGCGGTGGAGATCGCCGGGGTGCAGCCCGATTGGGAGGCCGAGGCCCGCCTCGTCGGCGCCGGACCCCGACGGTTCGTCCTGGCTCTGGCGCTGCCGAGTCACCTCGTCGGCGGCCGCCATCCGGGCGCGGCGTTTCTGATCGAACCCGACGCGGCGCTGGAACTGACCCTGGGCGCCATCACGCCCCTCGGGCTCGCCCAGGGGCTGCCGTTCCTGAGCGCGACGCGCACGGATCTCGCGCCCGTCCCGGCGAGCTTCATCCTGGACGGAGGAGAGGCGCCGACGAACGGAGGCCTTCTGCTGATCCTGCACGACGACCTCGTCGGCCGCGTTCGGCTGCCCGCCGCCGGCTCGTCCCCCGGACTTCACCCATGACGACTTCACCCATGACGACTTCGCCCACGACCACGTCGCCCATGACGCCGCTGTTCGAAGCCGTCGATGCCGCCACCGGCCGCAAGGCCGCCCTCGCCGAGGCGGGCCTTATCTGGAATTCCCTGTTCCTCAACGATGTCCGCATCGGCTTCCGATCGGAAGCGACGCCGCGCGTGTCCATCGTCATCGTCGCGCGCGGCGCCCGCCACATGCTGGCCTGGACCCTCTACCGCCTCGCCGCCGGGCAGGCCCTGGCCGGCGTGCCCTTCGAGGTCATCGTCGTCGACAACGCCTCCGATGCCGAGACCCGCACCCTGTTCGCCCGGGTCGACGGCGCCGAGGTTGTGCTTAACGACGAGAATATCGGCTTCGGCCCCGCCTGCAACGCGGGCGCGGCGCTGGCGCGCGGGCCGTATCTCCTGTTCCTCAACCCCGATGTCGACCTGATGCCCGGGGCTCTCCGCGCCCTCCTCGACACCTTCACGGAGTTCGACGCCGTCGGCATCGCCGGTGCCCGCCTCGTGTTCCCGGGCGGCGTTCTCCAGGAAGCCGGAGCGAATTTTCGCGACGACGCCCAGACCACGCATCCGTACGGCCGGGGCGGCGCCGATGCCTTCGCGCCCGAGGCCTCCTTCGCCCGCGAAGTCGGCTACGTTTCGGGCGCCGTGCTGATGATCGAGGCCGCCCTGTTCGGGCAGCTCGGCGGGTTCGACGATTGGTTCGCGCCGGCCTATTTCGAGGACACGGATCTGTGCGTGCGCTGCCACCAGGCCGGGCGCCGGGTGGTGTATCAGCCCCGTGCCATCGCGATCCACGTCGAGAACGTCACAAGCGCCCGGCGCGACGACGTCGAGCGCCTGCTCGACCGCAACCGCGCGCGCTTTCGCGAGCGCCATGCGGCGTGGCTGTTCGGGCAGGGACCGCAGCGCACCGGCTTCGCCACCCGCGACCACGACCCCTGGACCCTGCGCGTCCTCTACGTCGAGGACCGGGTGCCGCACCTCGACCTCGGTGCCGGCCTGCCGCGCGCCAACCACATCCTCAACGCCATGGCGGGCCTCGGCTACGCGGTGACGTTCTGCTCCATCCACGGCGAGCGCGAGGAACCGGGCCGGCTCACCCGCGACCTCTCCACCCGCATCGAGATCGTCGAGCCCTGCGGCGAGGCCGGCCTGCGCCACCTCGTCCAGGAGCGGCCGGATTACTACGACGTGCTCTGGGTCAGCCGTCCGCCGAACATCGAACGGACTTGCCGCGTGCTGCACGATCTCGGGCTCACCCCGCGGGATGTCGGGCGCTCCCGAATCGTGTTCGATTCGGAGGCCGTGTTCGCCCTGCGCGGCTTCGTCACCGAGGCGCTCTCCGGCGCTCCCGCCCACGGCCCCGCCCTGGCGCGGGCCTGCGCGCGCGAGATCCGCCACTTCGCCGTGGCCGACCACGTGGTCTGCGTCTCGGAGGCCGAGGCGCGGGTGCTACGGGCGAGCGGCGTTCCCAACGCCACGGTGTTGGGCCATGCGCTGACCTTCCGGGACGACCCGCCCGATTTCTCGGCGCGCGACGGCTTCGTGTTCCTCGGGTCGCTGGCCCGCGAGGGCGAGCCCAACATCGATTCCCTCGATTGGTTCTTTTCGGACGTCTGGCCCCTTCTTCGCGCGCGTATGCCGGACGCGCACGTCACCCTCGTCGGCGCCGTGGCGCCGTCCATCCGTGAACGGCTTTCGGGCGAGGGGGTGCGGATCCTCGGCCGCGTCGACGCGGTCGGCCCGATCCTCGATGCCGCCCGCGTGTCGCTGGCCCCGACGCGCTTTGCCGCCGGCATCCCGCACAAGGTCCACGAGACCGTGGCGCACGGCCTGCCCGGCGTGGTCACGCCGATCCTCGCCGCGCAGATCGGCTGGCCGGACGGCACCGGCTCCCTGACCCGCGACTGGCGCGATCCGGCAGGCTTCGCCGAGGCCCTGGCGAGCCTCCACACGGACGACGCCCTCTGGACCGAGGTTCGGCGGGCCGGTCTCGATCGGATCCGGGCCGACTGCGACCCCACGCGCTACGCGCAGACCCTGCGCCGTCTCTGCGAGGCACCGACCTTCGCATGAGCGCGAAACCCAACCCCCGCCAGCGTGCCGTCGCGCGCATCACGGAACTCGTTCGTCGGCTCATCATCGGCCGTGTGCCGCGCCTGTTCGACGAGGCTTTCTACCGGACGCGCTACCCCGACGTGGCCCGTTCCGGGATCGACCCGTATTGGCACTACGTCCGGCGCGGCGCCGGCCTCGGCTACGATCCGAACGCGGATTTCGACACGGCGTATTATCGCCGCCAGAGCGGGCCGACCCGCCTCGACCCCGTGCGCCATTACCTGCGCACGGGCGCCGCCGCCGGCCTCGATCCGAGCCCGGCCTTCAGCACCCTGATGTATCTCGCTCGCTACCCCGATGTCGGGCGGGCGGGCATCAACCCCCTCCTGCATTTCCGCCAGGACGGGCGCCCCGAAGGCCGCATCGCCGCGCCGTCCTCCACCGGGCCCGACCAGTGGGTGGCGCTGGCCGGCGTGCGGGCCGCTCACCGGTGGGATTACCCCAGTGCGGAGACCCCGCGCTTTACCCTCGCTTTCCGGCGCGACATCCCCGTCGAGGCCTGCCCCGACGACGCGCCCCGGCTCTGCCTCGTCCTGACCCTCGACGAATCCGAGATGGCCGCCCTCGTGGCGACCGTCGAGGGCTTCGCACAGGGGATCGCGGACGCCGTCGCCCTCGACATCGACACGACCGCGCGACCGCACCCGCCGCGCCCGACGGCGATCCTCGCCCTGGAGCAGTGCTTCCACGGGACCGGCGCGGATGGGGAACGGCGCCTGCGCTACGCCGAGGCCCGGCTGTGGGACCTCGTACCCGAGCGGCCGCGCGTCCGCGCCATCGGCCGGGGCGGCGGCCTCTCCGTCGGCGTGCCCGCCGGCTGACGCGGCGCGCTTGCGTGCGTTCGGGCGCGCTGACACAGTCGGCGCAATGGGTTGACGGGCGCCAAGCCCGCGCCCGACGGCACGGGAGCGAGGCGTGAGCCAGGATACGCAGGTGCGCACGCATCTATGCGGGATTCGAACGGCCTGGACGGATGCGTCCGAGGCGGGCCGCGCCGTATCCGAGATCGCCGCCGCCCTCGGCCCCGCCGAGCTGTCGCAGATCGTGGTGTTCTTCTCGTCCGATGTCTGCGTCGAGACCCTCAATCACGCTCTGACGAAGCACTTCCCCGGTGTGCCGGTCGCCGGCTGCACCATGTCGGGCGGGATCAGCCCGGCCGGGGGCCTCGCCCGAGGCCTCGTGCTCATCGCGTTTCCCATGGCCGGCTTTCGCATCGTCTCCGCGGTGCTCGACGCCATCGATCACCTCGACGTCGCCCGCACCGCCGCCGCCGTCCGCGCCCTGCGGCGCACCCTCGGCGGCGAGGCCGGCGAGCCGCCCCAGGGCGGGCGCTTCGCCCTCTCCCTCATCGACGGGCTCGCCAATGCCGAGGAGACCGTGGTCTCGGCCATCGCCTGGGCCCTCGACGGCATTCCGCTGGTGGGCGGGTCCGCCGGCGACGGCCTCGATTTCCGGGAGGCGACGCTCCTGCACGGCGGTGCGATCCACCGGCGGGCGGCGGTGCTGCTCCTCGTGGAGACCGATTACCCGACGCAGATCTTCAAGAGCGACAACTTCGAACCGACGACGACGAAGTTCGTGGTGACGGCCTCCGACGACGAGCGCCGCATCGTCTACGAGCTCAACGCCGAGCCGGCGGCGCGGGAATACGCCATGGCGGTGGGGCTCGACCCCGAAGGGCTCTCGCCGATGAGCTTTGCCGCCTATCCGTTGGCCGTTCGAATCGGCGGCGAGTATTTCTGCCGCTCGATCCGGCGCCTCGATCCGGAGAACGGGTCGCTCAGCTTCTTCTGCGCCATCGACGAGGGGGTGGTGCTCACCCTCGCCCGGCCGCGCGACATCGTCGCCGCCACCCGGGCCGAACTCGAACGCCTGGAGACGCAACTCGGCGGCATCGACCTCGTGATCGGGTTCGACTGCATCCTGCGCCGCCTCGACGCCGAGCACGCGCAAGGGCGCCACGGCATCTGCGACCTCTATCGGCGCTACGACGTCGTCGGCTTCGAGACCTACGGCGAGCAGTACCGGGCCATGCACCTCAACCAGACCTTCACGGGGATCGCCATCGGGCGGCGGCCGCTGCCGTGAGCGGTCCCCCGGATCCGGAGAGCGCGCAGCGCATCGCCAAGCTCGAGCGCATCAACGCGGCGCTGATGGCCCATGTCGAGCGCAGCATGGACCAGCAGGGCAGCGCTTATTCGCTGTTCCAGACGGCGATCATGCTGGAGGGCCGGGTCCGGTCGCGGACGGAGGAACTGACCGGGCTGATGCACAGCCTGGAGCGGTCCAACACGGCCCTGGTCGCGGCGAAGGAGGAGGCCGAGACGGCCAATCGCTCGAAGACCCGCTTCCTCGCCGCCGCCAGCCACGACCTGCTCCAGCCCCTCAACGCCGCCCGCCTCTCGGCCTCGGCCCTCGCCGACATGTCCCTCGGCCCGGACGCCCGGGCGATCTCGGGCCAGATCGAGCGCGGGCTGCAGACCATCGAGGACCTGATCAAGACCCTCCTGGACATCTCGAAGCTCGATGCCGGGGTGGTGCACCCCGTGATCCGGCCCGTGCGCCTCGCCGATCTCCTCGACGGCATCGCGGCGAGCTTCCGGCACACCGCCGAGGGCAAGGGCCTGCGCCTGCACGTGCGCGGGGCGGACCGCATGGTGGTGAGCGACCCGGTGATGCTCGGGCGCATCGTCCGGAATCTCGTCTCCAACGCCCTGCGCTACACCACCTCCGGCGGCGTCCTCCTCGCCGTGCGGTCGCGCGGTGAGGCGTGCCGGATCGAGGTCATCGACACCGGCTGCGGGATCGTTCCGGCCGAGCGCGCGCTGGTGTTCGAGGAATTCTATCGCGGACAGGCCGAGACACGGGATTGCGAGCCCGGCCTCGGTCTCGGGCTCTCCATCGTGCAGCGCATGGCGGCGGCCCTCGGCCATCCCCTCGCCCTCGCCTCCCGCCCCGGCCACGGCACCCGCGTCAGCCTGACCGTGCCCGTGAGCGCCGCCGCGCCGGCCCCCGAGGCGCGCGTCGGCCCCGTGGCCACGCGTCTGACCGGCGCCCGGATCCTCGTCGTGGAGAACGATCCGGCCACGGCCGACGCCCTCGCCCGCCTCCTGCGCAACTGGGACGCCGAGGTGTTCGTCTTCCGCGATCTCGCCGGGGTCGCGGCGGCGGACCTCCGGCCGGACCTGCTCATCCTCGACTATCACCTCGACAACGGCGCCTGCGGCCTCGCCGTCGCCGAGCACTTTCGCGACACGGCCGGGCGCGTCCCGCCCGTCATCGTCACCACCGCCGACCACGGCGCCGCCATCGCGGCCGAGGTGGAGGCCCTGGGGGCCGAACTCGTCCACAAGCCGACCCGGCCGGCGCAGCTGCGCGCCCTTCTCACCGCCCTGCTGGCGGAAGCGGCGTTTTCCTCGCCTCCAACCGCCTGCTAGACGGTCGCGTATGACCACCGATCGCACCCCACCGCTCGTCCGCTTCGCACCTTCGCCCACGGGCTACCTGCACCTCGGCAATGCCCGGCCGGCGCTGCTCAACGCCCTGTTCGCGCGGACCCATGGCGGGCGCTTCCTCCTGCGCCTCGACGACACCGACCGGGAGCGCTCGACGCAGGAATTCGCCGAGGCCGTCGAGACGGATCTCGCTTGGCTCGGCATCGTGCCCGACTTGCGCGCCCGCCAGTCCGACCGGTCGGCGATCCACGATGCGGCGGCCGAACGTCTCAAGGCCGCGGGGCGGCTCTACCCCTGCTACGAGACCCAGGACGAGCTGGAGCGCCGGCGTCGGCGCCAGCTCGGGCGCGGCCAGCCGCCGATCTACGACCGGGCGGCGCTCGGCCTGACGGAGGCCGAGCGCGCCGCCCTCGAGGCCGAGGGGCGCACGCCGCATTGGCGGTTCAAGCTCGAACCCCGCACGGTGGGCTGGATCGACCTCGTGCGCGGCGAGGCCCATGTCGATTGCGCCTCCCTGTCCGATCCCGTGCTGATCCGGGCCGACGGCACCTACCTCTACACCCTGCCCTCCGTGGTGGACGACGCCGACCTCGGTGTGACCCACGTGATCCGGGGCGAGGACCACGTCACCAACACCGGCGTTCAGGTGCAGCTCTTCGAGGCCCTGGGGCATCCGGTCCCGGTCTTCGGCCACCACAATCTGCTGACCACGGCGGACGGGGAGGGGCTGTCGAAGCGCCTCGGTCACCTGTCCCTGCGGGGGTTGCGCGAGGCCGGCTACGAGCCGGCGGCCGTGCGGTCGCTCGCGGTCCTCACCGGGTCGGCCGAGGCCGTGCGGGCGGTGGCGTCGATGGACGAGCTGGCGAGCCTCGTCGACCTCGCCCACATCTCGCGGGCACCCGCCAAGTTCGATCCGCACGAGCTCGACGGCCTCAACGCCCGGCTCATCCACGCCATGCCGGTGGGCGAGGTCCGCGCCCGCCTCCTAGCCCTCGGCGTGCCGGAAGACGTGCTGGAGCCGTTCTGGCTCGGCGTGCGGGCCAACCTCGCCAAGGTCGCCGAGGCCGGGGATTGGTGGCGTGTCGTGACCGGACCCGTCACGCCCGTGATCGCCGACCTGGCCTTCATCGCAACGGCCGTCGATGTCCTGCCGGACGAGCCCTGGGACGGGGAGACGTGGAAGGCCTGGACCGGCGCCGTGAAGGCACGCACGGGCGCCAAGGGCAAGGCGCTGTTCATGCCCTTACGCCTCGCCCTGACCGGCCTGGAGCACGGCCCGGACCTGGCGGGGCTCCTGCCCCTCATCGGCCGCGCGCGGGTGCTGGAGCGGCTGGCGGGCGCGCGAACCCTCTAACCGCGTGGACGGAAGCGCATCCCGGGCGGCCCTCCCGTTGCCGTGGGCGTGTGCGACGCCCGCGATATCACCCCGGCCCTCGATCCCAACGCGCCTCGCGCCGGTGGAACCGTCATGCCCCCTCGCCCCAAGGTCGTCGCCTTCGACATCATCGGCACGGTGTTCAGCATGAGCCGATGCGGCCCGCGCTGGTCGCGTTGGGCCTGCCGCCCCTCGCCCTGGACTTCCTCTACCCCGCCGGACTGCGGGACACCTTCGCGTTGGCGGCGACCGGCACCTTCGCGCCCTTCCAGTCCGTGCTGTCGGGGTGCCTCGACGAGTTGATCGCCATGCAGGGCCTGGAGACCGCCCCGGAGCGCAGGCAGGCCGTCCTCGACATGATGAAGAGCCTTCCCCCGCACGAAGACGCCGGGGCCGCATTCCGGGTTCTCGCCGAAGCCGGCATTCGGATCTTCGCGTTGAGCAATGGCGCGGCCGGCACCACGCAGGGCCTGCTCGCCGCGGCGGGCCTGGCGGATCTCGTCGAGCGGGTTCTTTCCGTCGAGGACGTGAAGCTCGCAAAGCCACGCGCCGAGGTCTACCTCCACGCCGCACGGGCGGCCGGGGTCGCTCCGGGCGACATGGCCCTCATCGCGACCCATCCGTGGGATCTCCACGGCGCCATGGCCGCCGGCCTCACGGCGGGCTACGTCGCGCGCGGCCGTCCGTACTCGCCCGCCCTGCGGGCGCCGGACATCACCGGGGAGACCTTGCTGGACGTCGCCACGGCGGTGGTGCGGAGCCCGTCGTTCGAACCGGCGCCGGATGCTCGTCCCCGACCGTGAACCTCCCGCGCGGCGGCACACTCGCCGGGGTCTGCGCGTTGTGCGTGCGGAGGTTCGGCCCCTCGGGTCCGGGCCCGTGGGGTCCGGGTGCGGAGCGGGAGGTTCAGGATGGTCCCAAGTCCGGTGCGGATGGCCGCGATCCTCGCGGCGACCCTGATGGGCGGCTCCGCCCGGGCGCTCGACGGCGGCCCGGCCCCGGAGCCGCAGGCCGCCGAGATCGCGACGGCCGGATGTGGGCGCGGCGACTGGGCCGCGCAGGTCGCCGCCTGCTCGCTGCTGCTGCGCGACAGGCCGTCGGATGCGAACGCCGAGACGGCCGACCTGCATCGCCGCCGCGCGATGGCCCTCCTCAAGCTCGGGCAACTCGCCGAGGCGGTGACCGATCTGGGAGAGGCGCTCAAGGGGGCTTCGACCTCGGATCTCTACTGGTGGCGCGCACACACCCTGCGACGCCTCGGGCGGACGGACGAGGCGATTCGCGACTACACCGAAGCCCTCAGGCTGACCCCGAACCAGCCCGCTCTCCTCAGCAATCGGTGCGGCGCCCAGGCGGATGGACTGCACCTCGATCGCGCCCTGGAGGATTGCAACGCGGCCCTCACGCTCATGCCGTCCTACGCCGATGCGCTGGGCAACCGCTGCTTCGTGCTGTTCCGGCAGGGGCGGGTCGCGCAGGCGCGACGCGATTGCGACACGGCGATCGGCCTCGTCCCGGCCGATCCCGCCATCCTCTCGATCCGGGCGGCCGTTCTGAATCAGATGGGCGAGAAGGAGGCCGCCCTCGCCGACATCGACGAGGCCCTTCGGATCGATCCGCGCAGGGCCGACAGCCATGTCCTGCGGGCCGGACTTCTGTTCGACCGGCACGATGCTGCCGGCGTTCTGGCGGCGGTGGACGCGGCCCTGCGCCTCGATCCGCGCAACAAGGAGGCGTTCCTCTGGCGCGCCAACGTCCTCAACAACACCGGCGCGCCGGACCGGGGCATCGCCGCCTGCGACGCGGCGATCGCCATCGATCCGTCCTACGCCCTCGCGTACTTCAACCGCGCCGTCGGTCACGCGGTCCGCGGGGAGCGGGATCGCGCGCTGGCCGATCTCGACACGTCCCTGCGCCTCGATCCGACCTACGCCCCGGCCTACCTCAACCGCGGGATCGCGCACCGGGGCAGGGGCGAGCCCGCCGCCGCGATCGCGGATTTCGACGCGTATCTGCGCCGCCAGCCGGACGGCGTCCTGGCCCTCTACGATCGAAGTCTCGCTAAGCGCGACCTCAAGGACTGGAGCGGCGCCCTGGCCGATGTGAACCGGGCGCTCGCGCTCGATCCGGGCATCGCGCTCGCCTATCAGGTGCGCGCCGGGCTCTACGAGCACTTCCGAGACGGTGCTCGGGCCGAGGCGGATTTCGCACGGGCTCTCCAGTTGGCGACGGATGCCACCGTGCGGGCCGTCACCCTGTACAACCGGGCCCTGATGTGGCGGCGCCGGAACGAATCCGTGCGGGCGATCGGCGACTTCAACGACGCCCTGACCCTGCGGCCGCACTGGGCCGAAGCGCTGTTCGAGCGCAGCATCGCCTACGGCCAGAAAGGCGACGTCGCGCGTGCCCGCGCCGATCTCGACAGGGCGCTCGGTCTCAAGCCGGACTTGCGCGACCACCCGCGCTTCGCGCGGGCGCGCGGCCTGGCCGACGGGACGCTATCCGGCATCGATGTGCCGGACTCCGAATTGTAGGGGCCTCGACCGGGCGGCCCGGCGGGCTTCGGCCGATGGCCTATGCCGCCCCCGACACCCGCCGCATCGCTCCCGCCCGCGGATGGGCCGCGTCGAACGCGTCCATCAGACGGGCGGCGTCGATCTTGGTGTAGAGCTGGGTGGTCGACAGCGAGGCGTGGCCGAGCAGCTCCTGGATCGCCCGCAACTCGCCCTGGCGGCCGAGCAGGTGGGTGGCGAAGGAGTGGCGCAGGGCGTGCGGCGTCGCGCTCGGCGGCAGGCCCAGCGCGCCGCGCATGGACGCGACGGCGTATTGGATGATGCGGGGCGAGAGCGGGCCGCCCTTGGCGCCGACGAAAAGCGGTCCCTCCGGGTCGAGGCTGTAGGGACAGGCGGTGAGGTAGGCCGCCACCGCCTGCTGCACGGCGGGCAGCACCGGCACCATCCGCATCTTGGATCCCTTGCCGATGACGGTGATCGAATCCGTCCCCGACAGGGGCGCATCCTTGGCGGTGAGGCCGAGCGCCTCCGAGATGCGCAGGCCCGAACCGTAGAGCAGCGCGATTACCGCGGCGTCGCGGGCGATCACCCAGGGCTCGCGGTCCTCGCCGTCCCGCAGCGCCGTGCCGGTCATCGCCCTGGCGGCGGGGATCGGGATCGGCCGCGGCAGGCGGCGCTCGACCTTGGGCGAGCGCACGGCGCCGAGTGCGGCCACGGTGCCGTGGCCCTCGCGGGCGAGGTGCCGGGCGAAGGAGCGCAGGCCCGCGAGCTGGCGCATGAGCGAGCGCCCGCCGATGCCCTCGGCGCGGCGCGCCGCCAGGAATCCGCGCAGGTCGCGGGGCTTCAGGGCGATGAGACCGGGAATGTCGGGGCGGCCGTGCCGGGCCTGCCGGTGCGCGAGGAACTGGCGCAGGTCGCGGGCATAGGCCTCCGCGGTGTTGCCCGACATCCGGCGCTCGCGCAGCAATTCGTCCTGCCAGGTGCCGAACGCGGTTCGGAGGGCCGCATCACCCGGGAAGGCCAGGGTCTCGGACGCGCGCAAGGCCTCCAGGGCGGCCAGGGTGTCCGGCGGGGGCGGCGTCGGCTGGAGCATGGGGGCGATCCTGGAGGGCTCGGCCGCCCACTCAACGCGCCCTTGGTTGAGGCTCCGTTGACGAAGCGTGACCCCAGCGCCCTTTCCAGCCCGTGGGCCGCCGCCTATCTCGACGGGAACCCCCGCCCATCCAGACCGGATTTCTATGACCCCGACGCGCATCGTCTGCATCCGACACGGCGAATCGACCTTCAACGCCGCCCATCGCCTCACGGGGCGCGACCCCGGCCACATCGATGCCCGCCTGACCGAGCGGGGCCTGGCTCAGGTCGAGGCCGCGCGCACCGGTCTCCACGACATCGCCTTCGACCTCGTGGTGACCTCGCCCCTGACCCGGGCGATTCAGACCACCAAGGGGATCTTCGCCGGCCATCCGGCCAAGCCGAAGATCCTCGTGGAGGTGCTGCACCGGGAATGCCAGGAGAGCAGCTGCGACATGGGCCGGGCCGCCTCCGTGCTGGCCGCCGAGTTCCCGGATGTCGCCATCGATCACCTGCCCGAGATCTGGTGGCACGCCGAGGGCGAGCCCGATGCCGAGGGCATCCATGTCGAGCCCCGCACCCTGTTCGACGGTCGCGTGGCGGCGTTTCGCGACTGGCTCGCGGCGCGGCCCGAGCGCACCATCGCGGTGGTCGGACACGGTACGTTCTTCTTTCACCTCACGGGGGTGTGGCTCGACAACTGCGAGACCGTGGACCTCGACCTCGGGGTGGACCGGATCACCCGGCGGGCCTGAGCGGAGCCCGGATCCACGAGCCTGAAAGACGTAAGCGGATCCGGCCTGAGTCAGCCGCCGGTGCCGAAGGCGAGGCCGGTGAGCATGGCGAGGCCCAGCACCAGCACGAAGGCGGCCGCCAGGAGTTCGAGGGCGGCGACCGCCCGCGTGCCGGCTTCGCCGCGCCCGCCGGCGAGGCGCAGGGCGAGCGCCTTGGCGAAGACCGCAAGGCTCGCGAGCGCCCCCGTGGTGAGCGCCGTGCCCAGCGCCATGGCGAAGGTCGCGGCGATGCCGACCCAGAGCATGTTCTGGGACGCCGAGAAGACGAGGATGAGCACCGCCCCGGCGCAGGGGCGGGAGCCCGCCGCGAGCACCACGCCGGCCCGCTCCCGCCACGTGCCGAGGCGGGCCAGCGCGTCGCCGTCCGTGAGGTGAACGTGCCCGCAATCCGGCCCGCACCCCGCCCCCTCGCGCCCGAGGGCGGCCAGATGCCCGGCCTTGCGCCAAGTGACGGCGAGGCCGAGGGCCGCCACGAGGGCGAAGCTCACGGTCTCGATGACGGTGCCGGCCCGGGTCAGGCCGGCGGCGGTGGCGTGGAGGAGCAGGCTGCCGATGCCCACGATGGCGACCGCCACCACGGCCTGCAGCAGGGCGGCGGCGAAGCTCAGGGCGAAACCACGGGCCAGGGCGCGCTCCCCGGCGACGATGTAGCCGGCGATCACCGCCTTGCCGTGGCCGGGGCCGGCCGCATGGAACACGCCGTAGCTGAAACCGAGAAGCAGCATCGGCCCCCAGGCGCCGCCGGCCTTGATGGCCTGGAGCGCGCCCTGGAGGCTGCGGGAGAAGCTCGCCTGGAGGGCCAGGATCCAGCCGCCGAGGCCCGTGGCCGAGGGCGCCGCCTCGCGAAAACCGATGCCGAAGGGCGAGCGCGGCGGGGGCGCCGCCACGTCCGGCCCGATGACGAGCATGAGGCCGGCGAGCAATCCGGCGGCGAGCGCCGTCGCACCGGCGGCAAGGATCAAGCGCCGACCGAGGAGGCCCGGCGGCCGTGCCGCGACGGCAACGCCTACGGACACGCGACGATGATCCGGTTGGCGAACTGGCTGCCGTAATTCGCCGAGGCGGTCAGTGCCTCGAAGAACGCTTCCGACAGGCCGGGCTTGGCGTCCGCCGTCTTGCCGTCAGGCGTCCTGCCATCAGGCGTCTTGCCCTCGGCCGCCTTGACCGCTTCGGGTTTCGGCCGCGTCACCGTGGCGGCGCAGCCCGTGGGCGCCCCGGTCAGGCGGGCGGCGTCGGTCGCATCGGACAGGCCGAAGGCGACGAAGTAGGTCGGGTCGTACACTTCCAGCGCCGTCACCCCGCGCCCCGGCGCCACGGGCGACTTCAGGGGCAGGAGGAACGTCAGGGTGAGCTTGCCGTCCTCCATCGCCATGCGCGGCTCGGTGGGATCGGAAAAGAGCTGTTCCTTGCCGGCGACCTTGAGCTTGGTGAAGTAGCCGAACTCGGCGAGATTCGCGGTGTTCTCGCGCGCCAGGGACGACAATTCCTCGGGCGAGAACACCCCGTCGCCGTTGGCGTCGAGCCCCTGCACCACGAAGGCCGAATAGGACGCGTCGAAGGTCCAGGCGTTGCGGATTCCGGTGACGCGCCCCCCCTCGCCGTAGGTGATCTCGGCCTTCGTCGAGACCCAGACGTGCGGATGCGCTTCCGCCGGAGGGACGAGCGCAAGGCTCGCGACGAGGGCGGTAAAGCCGGTCAGGAGGTGGGTGAGCGAAGCGGTCGGCATGGCGGGGACGCTCGCGAGTCGTGGTGAAGAAAGTGTAAACGCGGCCCTTTGCCGAGTCTGAGCCTTCGTCGAAAATCGGCCTTCGCTGAAGCCGGGCCGCCTTCATCCATTCCGATTCAGTGGGGCGAAAGCGAGGCGTCGGGGTCCATCGCCGAGGTGCGCGTTACGCCCCCGGGGTCAGTCCCGCCGGGTCAGGGCCGCGATCTCGGCTTCCTCGGCGGCGCTCAGGCCCTGCGGCGCCGGATCAGTGCGGCGGCGCGACAGGCGCCACAGGCCGAAGACCCCGAGGCCGATGGCGGCGAGCGGCGTCAGCCACAGGAGGAGGGTGTGGGCGGCGAAGACCGGGCGCAGGAGCACGTACTCGCCGTAGCGCCCGACCACGTAGGATTCGACCTGTGGGTTCGTGTCGCCCGCCTGGAGGCGCTCGCGCACGATGACGCGCAGGTCGCGGGCCAGCGGCGCATCGGAATCGTCGATGGACTGGTTCTGGCACACGAGGCAGCGCAGGCCCGCGGAGATGTCCCGGGCCCGCACTTCCAGGCCCGCATCCTTCAGAACCTCGTCGGGCTGCACCGCGAGCGCGCCTCCGGCGGAGCCGAGGGCGAGGAGCAGCCCGAGGGCGAGGCGCGGGGCGGCGGTCATTCCGCCGCCGCCATGCTGCCGGCGGGCACGGGCTTCGTCTTGGCACGGGCCGGGGCGCCGACGCGCATGCGCCGGTCGGTGAGGGAAACGGCGCCGCCCAGCGCCATCACCACGGCGCCGAGCCAGATCAGCAGCACGAGGGGCTTGTAGTAGAGGCGCAGGCCGATGCCGCCTTCGGGCAGGACCTCGCCGAGGCTGGCGTAGACCTGACTGACCCCGAGGGTGAGGAGACCGGATTCCGTCACCGTCATCTTGCGGCTCGGGTAGAACCGCTTGCCCGTCTCCACGGTGCCGATCATGTCGCCGCCGGTGTTGCGGATGGTGAGGAAGGCTGTGGTCTCGGAGTAGTTCTCGCCCATGCGCGGGCCGACCCGGTCGAGGGTCGCCACGTAGGGGCCCGAGGCAAGGGATTCGCCGGGCTTCAGGGTCTTCAACCCCTCCGTCGCCCAGCCCTGGGCGGCGATGCCGAGGACCACCACGCCGACGCCCGCATGGGCGAGCGCCGTGCCCCAGGCCGAGCGCGGCAGGCCGATGGCCCGGCGCCAGACCACGGAGGCCTTGCGGGTGCGGCTCGCGCCGTAGCCGCGGGCGCGGGAGACGATCTCCAGCACGGAGCCGATGACGAGGTATGCGCCGAGGCCGATCCCCACGGGGGCCATCATCGGGCCGCCCCAGGTGTAGGCGAGCACGGCCAGGCCCACCACGAGGGCGACGGCCAGCGCCGCGAACAGGCGCTGGGACGCGGCATGCACGTCGCCGCGCTTCCACGCCAGGGTCTGGCCGAAGGGCACGATGAGCAGGAGCGGGATCGCCAGCGGAATGAAGGTGTAGTTGAAGAAGGGTGGACCGACGGAGATCTTCTCCGCCGTCAGCATCTCCAGCAGCAGCGGATAGAGGGTCCCGACGAACACCGTGGCGCAGGCAGCGGCGAGGAACAGGTTGTTCATGACGAGCGCCCCCTCGCGGGAGATCGGCGCGAACAGGCCGCCCTGGCGCAGCATCGGCGCCCGCCACGCGAACAGGGTCAGCGAGCCGCCGATGAACAGGATCAGGATGGCGAGGATGAAGATGCCGCGCGTCGGGTCGGTGGCGAAGGAATGCACCGAGGTCAGCACGCCCGACCGCACGATGAAAGTGCCGAGCAGCGACAGGGAGAAGGTGAGGATGGCGAGGAGCACCGTCCAGACCTTGAGGGCGTCGCGCTTCTCCATCACCACGGTGGAATGCAGGAGCGCCGTGCCGGCGAGCCACGGCATCAGGGAGGCGTTCTCCACCGGATCCCAGAACCACCAGCCGCCCCAGCCGAGCTCGTAATAGGCCCAGTACGAGCCCATGGCGATGCCGAGGGTGAGGAAGCTCCAGGCGGTGAGGGTCCACGGCCGCACGGCCCGCGCCCAGACGGCGTCGATGCGCCCGTCGATGAGGGCCGCGATGGCGAACGCGAAGGTGATCGAGAACCCGACATAGCCGACGTAGAGGAGCGGCGGGTGGATCGCGAGGCCGAAATCCTGCAGCAGCGGGTTGAGATCGTTGCCCTCGGGCGGGGCCGGGCTCACCCGAGCGAACGGGTTCGAGGTCGTGATGATGAACAGCACGAACACGAAGGTGATCAGACCCTGCACCGCGAGGGTGTTGGCCCTGAGCGTCGGCGGAACCGATTCGCGCGCGATCGCAACCAAGGCCCCGAACAGGGCCAGGATGAGGATCCAGAGCAGCATCGAGCCCTCGTGGTTCCCCCACACGCCCGACAGCTTGTAGAGGAAGGGTTTGGCCGTGTGCGAGTTCTCGACCACGTTTTGGACGGAGAAATCCGAGGTGGCGTGGGCGTAGGTGAGCGCCCCGAACGCGAACAGGACGCAGGCGAAGGTGCCGAGCGCGGCCGGCGTCGCCACCGCGCGCAGGGCCTGGTCGCCCGAGCGGGCGGCCCAGACCGGCATCACCGCCTGGACGAGGGAGAGGGCGAGCGCCAGGGCGAGGGCGAAGTGGCCGACTTCGATCAGCACGTGGAGGCGTCCTTCCGGGGGAGCTTGCGCATCATCGCTCGCTGCGCTGACCGAGTGTCTTGTCGGTGATGGCCGTGCTGGCGTCGGCGGGCTTGGTGCCGGCGGGCTTCTCGACCATGCCCTTGCCCTCCTGCCAGCGCCCCTGCGCCTTCAGGGCGTCGGCGACCTCGCGGGGCATGTAGGATTCGTCGTGCTTGGCCAGCACCGTGTCGGCGCGAAACAGGCCGCCGGGCTCGAGGCGGCCCTCCGCCACGATGCCCTGGCCCTCGCGGAACAGGTCGGGCAGCAGGCCGCGATACGCCACCTGCACGGTGGCGTTGGTGTCCGTCACGGCGAATTCCACGGTCTGGTCCGGCCCGCGCTGGAGCGAGCCGTCCTTGACGAGGCCGCCGAGGCGGAACCGGGTGCCGGGTGCGACGCCCTGCGCCGCGACCTCCGTCGGCGAGCGGAAGAACACGATCGATCCGCTCATGGCCGACAGGATCAGTCCGACCGCCAGGGCCAGCACGGCGCCGCAGGCACTGATGAGGATGAGGCGGCGGCTCTTGCGGGTCACGCGGGTCGTCCCGTCTCGGTTGTGGTGTCGCGGGCGCCGGTGGGGCGGGCGTTTCGCCCCCGGCGGCCGGAACCCGTGTTTGGAATGGGCGTAAAGGACGGTGTCGGCCGCGTCGGCGCCCGGGTCAAGGTCGGCGGCCGGGACCGATTGTCAGGGGCGTCCGGCCGCGGCGAGGTCGAGTTCGTGTGCGAGCTCGTCGAGGCGCTCCTTCGCCTGGGGCTCGGGGCTCAGGGCCATGCGAGCCCGGTCGAGGGCCTGGCGCGCCTGGGTTCGCTCGCCGAGGACGGCATAGGAGCGCACCAGACGCAGCCAATCGTCGATGGTGCCGCCCTTGGCCGCCAGGCGCCGGTCGAGGCCCGCGACCATGCCGCGAATCGCCGCGTCCCGCTCGGCCGCCGGCATCGCCTTCACGGCGGCCACCGCCGCCTCGGTGCCGGCCCTGGCCGCATCGGCCTGCGTGGTGTCGGTCTTGGGGGCGTCCCTGGTACCACCGGCCGCGCCGGATCTTTCGGCCTCCGGCTGGCCCGCTCCGTCGCGCGTCAACGCGAATTCACCCGCCAGGGCCTCGAGGCCGCGGAGCGCCGCGGGGTCGGAAGCCAGGGCCGTCCGGGCCCGGGCGAGGGCAGCCCCGGCCTTGTCGCGGTCTCCGAGCACGCCTAGGGAGCGCACGAGGCGCAGCCACTCGTCCGCCGTGCCGCCCTTCTCGGCGAGGCGCTGGTCGAGGCCCGCGACCATGCTGCGGATGGCGGCGTTCCGGCCCTCCGGCGGCATCGCCTGGAGCGATGCGGCGGCGCCCGGATCGGGCGCGGCCCCGGCGCCGGGCCGGGCCACCGGCGCATCACCCTTCGGCGAGACCCCGCCCGTCGGGGAGGCTTCGCCCTTCAGGCGAGCGAGGTTGTCCCGCACCACGGGGAGCCACGGTGCGTCCGCGGGCGCATTCTCGGCGAGGCCCTCCAGGCGCTTGATGGCCAATGGGATATCGCCGTCGAGTTCGGCCGCGCGGGCGAGGTAGAACCGGGGCTTGGCCGCCGTTCCGTCGAGGGCGACGGCGCGCTCGAAGAGCGTCTTGGCCTGGGGCGAGATCACGCCGTTGTTGCCGGCGATCACGGCCTCGCCCCAATCGGACAGGCGCTGCGAGGTCTCGCCGAGGGTGCGGGCGGCGGCCTCGTAGGCGTGGGCCGCATCGTCGAACCGGCCCATCCGCATGTAGACGGGGGCGAGCACGGCCCAGCCCCGCCCGTCCGTAGGATTGCTGGCGAGCCGCGCCTCGATCTGGCCGATGGCGTTGAGGAGATCCTGTCCGCCGTTCTCCGCCGCCTGCCGCTCGACCGCGCTCTGCGCCGGCATGTGCGGCGAGCCGTAGAGTCCGTAGGCGATGAGGGCGACCAGCGGGATCGTCGACAGGGCGAAGGCAGAGGCGGCGCGGCGCTGGCGCAGGGCCGGCTCGGCGATGCCGGGGACGAGGGGAACGCCCACGCGGTTGGCCCGCAGGAGCCGGCGGCCGGCTTCCGTGCGCGCCGCTTCGGCCTCGGGCGCGGCGATGAGGCCGCGCGTCAGATCGCGCTCGATCTCGCGCAGCTGGTCCTCGTAGAACCCCGTCTCCATCGCCATGGCGCCGGCATCCGGGGCCGTCGACGGATTGGCCCGACGCGACATCGGCCAGAGCAGGGCGAGCACCGCCGCGCCGGTCATGAGCGCCAGAATGAACCAGAGTGCCGTCATCACGCCTCGAAACACTGTGCGACCGCATGTAAGGCCACGCTGTGGTCCCTACGATGCAGGCTTCGGGCGACACGGTGTCACGCGAAGGCCGGCGCTGGATCGACCTTAACCGTATGGAGCACGACGGCAAACCGTGTGACCCCAAGGAATTCCCGTCAGGCGTGCGGCGCGGCCCCGGCCGGCGCGTCGCCCGGCACCTCGATCACCGCGCGCAGGCCCCCGAGGCTCGCCGCCTCCAGGCGGAGCCGGCCGCGATAGAGGGTGGCGAGATCGGCCACGATGGAGAGCCCGAGGCCCGAGCCCGGCTTGGTCTCGTCGAGGCGCCGGCCGCGCCCGAGGACGGCGTCGCGGTCCTCGGGGGCGAGGCCCGGCCCGTCATCCTCGATGGACACCATCAGGTGGGGATAATCGTCCTGCGCCACCGCTTCGGCCCGGATCGAGACCCGGCCGGCGGCCCATTTCGAGGCGTTGTCGACGAGGTTGCCGATCATCTCCTCGAAATCCTGGCGCTCGCCGCGAAAGCGCAGGCCGGGCGGCACGTGGACCGCGTAGGCGATGTCCTTGTCGCGGTAGATCTTGCCGAAGGTGCGCACCAGCCCGGCGAGCGCCGGCTCGACCTCCGTGGAGGTGCCGAGGGTGCCGGCGAGGGCCGCGGCCCGCGCCCGGTCGAGGTGGTAGTTCACCTGATCGCGCATCACGGCGGCCTGCTCGCGGATCTTGGCCGAGAGGTCGCCGGGGGCGTCGGCCGCGCCGACCTCGTTGACGATGATCGAGAGCGGCGTCTTCAGGGCGTGGGCGAGGTTGCCGACCTGGGTGCGGGCACGTTCCAGGATCTCGCGGTTGGTCTCGATGAGCAGGTTCACCTCGCCGGCGAGCGGCGCGATGTCGCGCGGGTACTCGCCGGTGATCCGGTCGGACTCGCCCCGGCGGATGGCGCCGAGCGCGTTGCGGAGCTTGGCCAGCGGGGCGAGGCCGAAGCGGATCTGCAGCAGGGTGGTCAGGGCCAGGGACAGGCCCAGCAGCCCGAAGGTCACCATCAGGGAGAAGCGGAAGCGCCCGACATCGTTGGCGATCTCGTCGGCCGGGCCGGCGACGCGCACGGTGTAGCGGCCCTCCTCGCCGAGATCGACGTCGCGCTCGATGACCCGCAGGGGGCGTTCGTCCTGCGCCCGGCCGTAGCCCTGACGGATCTGGCCGACGCCGGCGGTGGTGTCGGGCGTGCTGGCGGCCTTGAGCGGCACGCCGACGAGGGAGCGCGAGGTGCGCAGGTCCCGGGGCTTCGCATCGGGGCGCCCGATCTGCCAGTACCAGCCCGACAGGGGCAGGTCGAAGCGCGGATCGCTCAGGGTGAAGGAGCGGCTCTCGGGATCGTTGGGCGAGACGAGATCCGTGGCGAGGTTGTTGGCGTAGACCAGCAGCCGGCTGTCGAAGGCCCGTTCGGTGTTCTCGCGGTACAGGGTCGTGAGGATGCCGGCGGCGATGAGCAGGATCGCCGAACTCGCCAGCAGGGCGGATGTGGCGAGCCGCACGGCGATGGAGCGCCGGCGCAGGGGAAGCCAGGCGGGAAACGGGCTCATGCGGGGGAGGAGATCATGCGGCGGCGCGGCTCATGCGGGTCTCGTCGTCGTGGTCCGGGGCCGCGCGCGACGGCTGAACGGTGACGCGTTCCGTCTGTACATCATCCGAACGGAGATTCGACGATGAGCCTCGATATCCAAGATCCCGAGACGGAGCGGCTGGTCCAGACCCTGGCGGCGCGCAGGGGCATTTCTTCCGATGAGGCGATCAAGCTCGCCGTCGGCAACGAATCGCGGCGCGCGGACCAGACGCAGAGCTTATGGGAGCGAATCCGGCCGATTCGGGAGGGGATCGCGGCCTCTCCTCCGACGGGTCTCGTTGCCGACAAGGCGTTCTACGACGGTCTCGGTGGGGGACGGCTCACTGTGTTCCCGGACGATGCAAACACGATCCGTCGCGGTTACAGCACCGGACTGGACGCGGACGCCGCGGCAAACAGACGGTTATCCCACCAGCACGGTTGATGGTCCCCCACGGTGATCTTGGAAAAATCAGTATGCTCCGGGTTGATGAGAATGTTGTGGCTGACCCGTGCGACCACGCTCGGGACGAACAGCAGCAGCGACCGGCGTGACCTGTGCCAGGCCTCGCCGAAGGCCTTGGACGCGATGCAATCCGGATGATCCCAACCCGGCACCGCAGGTTGCGCCAGCATTTCGTACGAGAGGCCGGCCGACAGCAGGATCTCGACGTAGTGCTGGTTCGGCGGGAGCTGGCCACTGCCGTGCACGAGCTTTTCGAGCATGGAGGTCGCGTAATCGGCCGCCGCGTAGATCATCGGGCTCGCGGGCGTATTCCAGCGGCCCGGGAAGAGGCGGGCGCCCGTCGCGTCGAAGATCCTGTAATCCCCATCGGGATCTCCGATCCGATAGGCTTTCCGCGCCTGGACGAGGGTCTGCCCTTTCACGCCGCGGAGCCATACTTGAGCTGGCCGAGAACAGCCTCCACCCGCGGCCCACCGAACTCGGATTCGAGGACAATATCGAGGGGCGGGCGGTTCTCGAGAAGGGCATGAGCCCGGTGCAGGAAGTCGCGGGCGGCGGCGTCCGTCTTCCAGACATCGCGCGCCATCGCCCACACTCTCGCGAGGCGTACCACCTTCGCGCCTTCCTGGGCGGTCAGCTTGCCTCTCGTTTCGGCACGGCGTCGGTTGAGGGTAGCGCGCGCGACGAGGTTGAATGCGAAGGCGCGGTCGTCGGGCGCGACGGCGGCCGCCAATCGATCAACCGACGCAATCGGCAAGCCCGCGACGACCTGGGCGATGACGGCCGCTTCCGTGGTCTCGCCGGAACGCGGTCGTTCGACGCCGAGAACGTCGGCGACGGCTGCTCCACTGGCCATGCTATGCTCCTGTCTCATCTGAGACAGATATGAGGCTCATATGAGCCGAGCGCAAGCCGTCGCTTCTCACACCCGCGGCGGCGGTTGCGTCGGGTCCACGAGATACCCCAGGCCGCGCACGGTCTGGATCAGGTCCACGGCGAGTTTCTTGCGCAGGCGCCCGACGAACACCTCGATGGTGTTGGAATCGCGGTCGAAATCCTGGTCGTAGAGGTGCTCGGTGAGTTCGGCGCGCGAGACCACCCGGCCGGTGTGGTGCATGAGGTAGGACAGCAGCCGGTACTCGTGGCTCGTGAGCTTGACGGGGTTGCCGTCGACGAACACCCGCCCCGAGCGGGTGTCGAGGACCACGGGGCCGCAGGCGATCTGGCTCGTGGCATGGCCGGCGGCGCGCCGGAGGAGGGCGCGCACCCGGGCCAGCAGCTCCTCCATGTGGAACGGCTTCGTCACGTAGTCGTCGGCGCCGGCGTCGAAGCCGTCGACCTTGTCCGACCAGCGGTCGCGGGCGGTCAGGATGATGACGGGCGTCTTGATGCCGGCCCGCCGCCATTTCTGGAGAACGCTGACCCCGTCGGCCTTGGGCAGGCCCATGTCGAGGATGATGGCGTCGTAGGGTTCGCTCTCGCCGAGGTAGCCGCCCTCCTCGCCGTCGAACGCCTTGTCGGCGACGTAGCCGGCCTCCTCCAGGGCGTTGACCACCTGCCGGTTGATGTCCCGGTCATCCTCGACGACGAGCAGACGCACGGTCCCGCACTCCTCTAATTCGCTTTGGTCAGGGGCCGCTGATCTCGCCCGTGGTGGCATCGACCATGACGTGGACGAACTGCCCGTCCCGGCGCAAGGCCGTGAGCAGGTAGACCAGGGTTTCCTCGTGCCGGCACAGGCGGGCGCGCTGGATCTCGGCCCGTGGGATCACCTTGCGGGCGGCCCGGATGGCGGCCACGGGCTCGATCACGCGCTTGTCGGCCACGGCCTCGCGCAGGTCGGCCGCGTTGAGGCAGGTGTCGGGGCGCGGCGTCACCTGAACCGGCGCCACGATGGCAGCCCCCGTGGTCTCCTCGGCCTGCGTGCCGATCGAGCCCGTCGCGAAACCCGCGACGGCGAGGCCGATCAGCAGCAGGGCGAGGAGGATGCGCATGAACCACGGGATAGGGAGGGGGCACTGAATGCGCCGTGAATGCCGGTGCAAGCCCAACCGGTGCGGTTCGGTTCCACCCGGCCGGGGGCGACGCCCCCGGGGGCGGGGGGCGACGCCTCAGGATGCCGGGCCGGGCGGAGTGGCGAGGCGCGCCAGGCTCGCCCGCAGGGCGACGCTGACGAGCATCTCGCCGTCGACGTGATCGAGGGCGGCCTTGCGCAGGGCGATGGCGGAGAGATCGAAACGGCGCCGGGCCGCGCCGAGGCGCGCCCCGGCCGCCCGGCTCCGGGCGGGATCGACGGTGAGGGGGAAGCGGGACATGGGCTGACCTTCGTTCGGGCGTACGGGCGTTCGGGCGTACGGGCGCGTTCAGGGGCGGAGCGGCGGGCGTCCCTCGCCGAGGCGGCGCACGACCTCGTCGAGGCGGCGCGCGATGTCGTCGAGCTTGTCTCGGGCGCGCTCCTCGCCGCGCTCGGCGCCCCGGGCCATCTCGCTCACCAGGCGCGTGAGGTCCTCGAGCACCCGGGTCCGGCTCTCCAGGGCGGCGGCCACGGCCGCGTTGGTGTGCGAGGCCCGCTCCAGGGCGGTGGCGGTGGCGCCCGTGTCGCCGATGCGGGCTTCCTGGGCGCGCACGGTCTCGCGGTGGAGGTGGAGGCAGGCCAGCCCCAGCAGCACGGCGACGATCCACCCCGCGCCGTCGTGGGAGAACAGCAGGCGGGCGGCCTCGAGGGCGATCTTCTCCATCGCGGATCTCCTCGGCGGAGCCTGCCCCCGCGTTTCCCGGCTGTGTCAGGGCGCCGGGCGTCCCGTCCGCGCGGCCTCCACGGCCGGCCGCAGGGTGTTGGCGATGGTGGCGTCCTCCGCGAGCGGCAGGCTGCGGAACACCTTCTCGGCCAAGCCCTCGCGCCCGCCGGCCGCGCGCACGAGCCAGGCCGGCGCCTCGTCGAGGCCGCGCTGCACCGCCCGAGCGATGACGGCCGAGCCCAGGGGCACGCTCAGCGTCCGTCCCCGCACGGCGCCCGCCACGGCGTTGACGGCGTAGTCGCCGACGTTGCGGACCAGGCGCTCCACCAGGGTGGCGGTGACGAGGGCGCGCAAGGGGCCGGCGAGGCGCGCCAGGGCGGCCGTCGCGGCGGTGACCGCAAGGGGCAGCAGGAGGCCGGTGACCGTCTGGGCAACCGCCGCGGCGGCGTCGCCCCAGGGGACGATCACGCTCGCGGCGTCGAGGCCGGCGGCGGCGCAGGGTAGAATCGGCATCACGGTCAGGGCCGGCATCAGGGCGAGACCGAGGGTGGCGCGGGACGGCCGCGGGATCGGGTGGAGCATGGCTCGGGTCTCCGGGGGGCGTGAGCGGTGCGTGCGTCAGGCGCCGGACCGGCCGCCGAGGGCGGCGCGGATTCGGGCGAGCCAAGTCGGCGCAGCTTCGGGCGGCAGGGGCACGGCCGGCGGCGCGCCCGGACTGCGCGGCACCGTGCGGCGCGCGACCGGCCGGGCGGGTGCGGTCCCGTCCGGCACCGCGATGGGCGCCGCGTCGTTCCGCCGGGCGCGGGGCAGGGCGACGGCGTAGGGTGTGCGGAACTGGTCCTGCTCGGCGCCCCGGCGCGGGATGAGCGCGGCGGGCCGGTCCCACAGCATCATCGCCTGGGCCGCGCCCTCCGCGTCGCCGGCGTTCAGGCGCCGCACCAGGGTGGAGCGGCCGAGCGCCGCCGGGCCGATGTTGAAGCACAGGGAGACGAGGGCGTCGAAGGCGTGCTGCGGCAGGGGGGCGGGCACCGCCGCCCGCACGGCCGCCACGAAGCGGACGACGTCGCGGTCGAACACCGCGTCGCATTCCGCCAGGGTCAACGCGAGGCCGGGGGTGACGAGGGGCGGACCGGCCGCGCTGGTGTGGCCGATGCCGATGGTCCAGATGCCGACGGAATCGCGGTAGGCATGCAGCCGCCGACCCTCGCGGGCGACGAGCACGGCCTTGCCGATGGGGCTGAGATCCATGGAACACTCCTGGGTCAGGAAGGGATCTGGGGTAGGAAGGGAGCGGGACGCGCGGAACGGAAGCGCGCGTCCGGCGGTTCGTTCGGGAGATGAGGCCAGGCCCGCGCGGTGGCCGGATGCGAGGAATGCGATCATGACGCGAGCACGGATCGTCGCCCGCTGTGCCGTCGGCGGCCTCGCCGCCGGTCTTCTCCTGGCGGGGGCGGGCGGGGCCTCGGCCCAGAACAGCAGCAGCGGCAGCGGGCTGACGCCCTTCGCCACGGAGAGCGGCAACGACCGCTCGGCCGGCGTGAACAACGGCAACTACCGGCCGCCCCGCTATTACGGACCGGGTGCCGCAGCGGCGCCGCGCGGTTACGGGCGCCCCGTCTACGGCGATGAACGTCGCCGGTCGGCGCCGTATTACGGGTACC
Source organism: Methylobacterium sp. Leaf102 (assembly GCF_001422425.1). Lineage (NCBI taxonomy): Bacteria > Pseudomonadati > Pseudomonadota > Alphaproteobacteria > Hyphomicrobiales > Methylobacteriaceae > Methylobacterium > Methylobacterium sp. Leaf102. Next base: position 538,739 of record NZ_LMMX01000023.1, read on the forward strand.
CGTACTGAGCGCTCACGCGAGGCCGAAACCGGAGAAGTCGCTGTCGGAGGCGGCAACGTAGCCGTCCGCGCCCGTGAACAGGGCGTGGACCGTGATCGTATCCCCGGCCGCGAGCGCCAGGGTGACGCCGAGGCCAACCGTCGAGACGCCGTCGACGGGCGCAGCGGCGCCCCGGCGGGTACCGGCGACGGCCGTGCCGTTTCGGTGGAAGCGGCCCTGCAGGGAGGCGGGTGCATTGGTGCCGTTGCGCCGGAATGCGAGACCGGCCGAGAGGGCGTAGACGCCCGCCTCGGGCGCGACGAAGGCGCCGGTGGCGGCCTGGAAGAGCCCCTGATCGTTGAGGTCGCCGGTGTTGAAACCAATGCGCGTCCAGGCGCCGGCCCCGATGTAGTTGTCGAAGCTCGTCGTGGCGCGAAAGCGCGCGAGGTTGGACAGCCGCGACCACACGGCGCCGGTGCAGCCCCGGAAGGCCCCCAGGGTGCTGTCGAACACGATCTGCCCCGGCGCCGTGCCGACATTCGGGATGCCGGCACGGGCCACGAGTTCGAAGGCGCCGTTCGCCCGCACCTTCACGACGGGACGCGGGATGGTGGTGCCGAGATTCGTGGTCTCGATGGCGATCGCGGTCCCCTGGGCCCCGGCGGAGAAATCCTCCTCGGCGACGCCCCGGAGGCCGAGCCGCCCCTCCGCGACGCCGCCCACGAAGAAACCGCCGCCCACGAGTCCGAAGAGGCAATCCCCGGCGCGGATCGGCAGGGGGGCCTGCCGGCTGCCCCGGCCGATGCGGGTCTCGATGACGCTTCCCACCGGACCGGCGCCGTAGGCATCGAGGCACAAGCCGGGGCCGGCTCCCTCCCGCGCCACATGCAAGGGCGCGCGGGGCGCCGGGGCGCCCGGCAGGGCCAGGGCGCCGAAGCCGAGATGGCCCGTCGCCGGATCGGCCCGCCATGCCCCGTGCCACGCGGTCCCGTCGGGCGAGACCTTCAGGCTGACCGCGTCCTCGCCCAGCAGACCGAGTTCGGCCCGGTCCGCATAGGCATCCTGGAACAGCAGGGCCACGGCGTTGGCCTCCGTCGCCTTGTTGAGCACCAGCGCGAGGCTGCCGCTGCCGCCCTCGGCGGGATCGCGGGCGGTCCACAGGGCCCGATCCAGCTTGGCGGCGAACGGGTTCGCGGCGTCCGCTTCCGTGCCGAGGCCGAGGGCGGCGAGGCCGCTCAAAGCCCGCAGGCCGTCGAGGAGGCGGCGCCAGCCCGTCCCGTCGAAGCGGTAGAACGCGTCCTCGTCGGCCACGTAGGCGAGCCAGCCGGTGCGGGGGACGAGGCCCGTCCAGACCCCGTCTCCGAACGCCGCGATCTGGCCGGACAGGCCGGCCCAGGCCCCGCTCGGTTGCGGCGCCGTCACGAGGTAGCGGTCGCCCTCCGCCGGGTCGGTGGGTGGCGCCGACAGATCCCTGTCGCGGCAGGCGAGGTGCACGAGGGCATCGAGGGCGAGCAGCGCCTCGTTGTGGGTGACGTGCTTGCCGGCCTGTCCCGCCGCCAGCAGCGGCAGGGCGAGGTGCGGGGTGGTCTGCGCCATGGGCGGCCTCCTGTCGGGTGTCGGAGTAAGGGGCGTCACGCCGTGCGGATCGGCACCCGTGCGCGCAGGGCCGGCCCCGGCCCCGTGAGGGTGCCGAGTGGAACCACGCCGACGTCGAGGCTCGTCTGGGGCGTGCCGAAATCGGCCGCCTCGTCGGCGTAGAGGACCGACGGGTCCGTGGCCGCGAGGCTGCGCAGGACGGTCCCGCCTGGGGCGTGCAGGTCTTGCCCGCCTGGGGCGTAAACATTGATCCGGTAGCCCTGCACCATGGGATCGGGCGGCACGTCGGCCGGCTCCCAGGCATCGCCGTCGCGCCGGACCCTGTTGGTCCAGGTCAGGCGAATGGCCGGCCCCGCCCGCCGCGCCCGCAGGTGGACGGGCGCGAGGGGCCGGTGGGCGGTGAGCCCTGCGGTGGCGATGCGCGCGACGAAGAGCGGGTCGGCCGGATCGCGGGCGGCCGGCCCGATGCGGTAGCGGAACGGCCGGCCGACGGCGTCGAGGCGGGTGACGAGGGGCACCAGGGCCTCGTCGAGGCGGACGATCAGGCTGCCGGGGGCGAGGGTGCGGGCGGCCTCCGCCTCGCTGCCGCCCAGGCCCCGCAGGAGGCGGGTGAGGCGGTAGGTGCCCGGCCCCGTGAGGGTCACGCCCGCCGCCGCGACGATCTCGACGACGCCGTCCGGGCCGACCAGGGCGAACCGGTTGGCCCCGGCTAGAACGGCGGCTTCCGGGACGGAGGCGAGGCCCCCCGCCGCCCCGAGGCGAACGTCGAGGCGGATCGCCCGGTCGAAGCGCCAGAGCGGGCCGGGCGCCAGCGCCGTCAGGGTCTCGCCGAGGCAGGCCGGGTAATCGACGAGGGCGTGCAGGGCCAGGGGCCCGTCCGCCTCGCCCCGCCACACGGTGATCTCGCCGGGCCATGGCTCGGCCCGCACGGCGAGGACCTGCAACGGTGTCGGCGTTCCCTCATCGAGGGGCAGGTCGAGAATGGCCGCGAAGGGCGGTCCGGCGAGCGCCGGCGGCGCCCGGCGCGGGGCCGCCTCCGGGCGCCTGCCACCCCACGCGGCCCGGCCGTGGCGGGGCACGGCGCGGGTCTCGATCCGGCGCCCGGCCGGGCCGTCGGCGATGCGGACGATGCGGTGCGGCGCCGCCTCGCCGGGCAGGGCGAGGAGGTCGCCGGGTTCCCAATCGATCCGGCGCGGGCTCACCGTGAACCCAGCGGTGTCGCGGGCGGCGAGGTCGGCGTCGAGCATGGCCTCCGCCAGGGACTCGGCCTCGGCCCGGCGCGTCACCACGGCGGCCTCGAACCGGACCTCGCGCCGCCGGGCACCCGTGGGGCGCGAGGCGGCGGCGGTGATCCGGCGATAGGCGCCCCCCTCGGAATCGGTCACCGTGACCTCCAGGGACCGGGGCAACTCGGATTCCTCGGCCCGCACCAGGGCCAGGGGCGCCTGGTCCGAGGCGGCCACGAGGTCGCCGGCCGGCATCGTCAGGGGGGCTTCGCGGCGTGGGGCGCGGATGCGCAAAACGCCGGCGACGGCCGACACGTCGAGGCCGTACAGCCGGGCCAGGGGCTCCAGGGCAGCGCGGGCCGAGAGCGGCCGGTCGACGACGTAGCCGTCGAGCTGCGCCGCGCACGCGATCCGGGCCGGCACGTCGACGCCGCAATCGTCGAGGATCGCGGAGATCAGCCGGTCGAGTTCGAGGCCCTCGATGCGCCCGGTGATCCAATGGCCCACGGACCAGTTGCCGGCATCGGCCCAGACGGTGTCGAAATCCGGGAACGCCGGGTAGGGCCGTGCGTCCCAGCACCAGACGAAGACGCGATCCCGCGGCACCATCGGGCCGCCATAGACGGCCGAGACCGGGTTGTGGGCGGGGTCGAAGCCGGCGGCGTCCGCGTCGAACCGCTCCAGGATGGCGGTGAGGCCGCGCGCCTGGATGAGGTCGTCCCGGGTGCCGTCCGAGAAGGGCGGCGACGCGTTCTCGGCGGATTTCGGGTCGGGGAACACGTTGGGGCCGTTGGTGCCCTTGTCCACGGCGGGCACGCCGATCTCGGTGAGCCAGATCGGCTTGGCCCCCGGCACCCAGGCGGTCGTCCGGGTCTCGACGCCGCCGTCGCGCTCCCAATGCCGGTTCGACCACCAGCCGACGAGGTCCTTGGCGCGGAACACCCACGGCTTGCCGTGCGCGCCGTCGGTGATCGGCGTGCGGATCTGGGCGGCGCGGGCGTCCGCATCCGCATAGAACCAGTCGAACGCCTCGCCCGTCCCGAGGCGCGCCGCGAGGTAATCCCGGTCGTGGATCGAATCGGCCTCCGCGAGGTCGGCGTGGTCCGGCCCGTCGCGCCAGTCGGTGATGGGCGGATAGTAATCGATTCCGACCGCGTGGATCGCCGGATCGGCGAACAGGGCATCGAGGGGGAACCGCACGGTGTCGCCGCCGTCGCGTACATGGGCGCCGTACTCGGTCCAGTCGGCGGCGTAGACGAGGGGAACGCCGGGCCCGAGGCGGTCGCGCACCGCGCGGGCCAGGGCGAGGAAGCCCGCCACGGCCGGGTAGGTGTCGTCCGCGCCCCGCACGCGGGTCAGGCCGACGCATTCGCTGCCGACGACGAAGCCGGACAGCGGCACCCCCCAGCCGGCGGCGAGATCCGCATAGTGCATGACGAGGCTGCGGTACTGCGCGAAGAACGCCGCGACCTGGGCCGCCGCCCCCGCCGTGCCGTCCGGGCTGCCCGGGAGACCGGGGGCGGGATCGCAGGTGATGCGGCCGCGCCAGGGATAGGGCGGCTGACCCGGCGCGGACGGATCGCGCGGATCGGGCAGGGTGTTGTCCTGCGCCACATCCATCATCAGGAACGGGTAGAGCACGACGCCCAGACCCCGCCCGTGGAGGTCCGCCACGAGGCGGCCGAGGCCGGCATCGGACGGGGTGCCGCCATAGGCCGGGTGGCCGTCGGGGGTCGTCGAAATGCGGCCGGCGCCCGCCCGGGTCAGGCCGGCGACGCGCCAGGTGTCGCCCGTGGTCGCCTTGGTGGAATTGTCGACCTTCGGCGCCACCGTGCAACGGCCGGCCCGCAGGTCGTCGCCGAACCAGCTCGCGACCACGGACACCTTGGCGAGGTTCGGGCACAGGGCCTGGAGGGCGTCGAGGGACGCGACCACGTCGGTGATGCCCTGGAGCTGGAAGCGGTTGGCGGGCCGGCTCGTGCCGTAGCCGGCCTCCTCGGTGACGGGGGTGGGGTCGAGGCCGAACTCCGTCGAGCCGGGAATCAGGCACACGGCCCGCACCCGGTCGGCGAGCCCCTCGACGGGCCGCACCACCTCGAAGGCGAATTGCGGCACCCGGTTGCCGAATTCGGCGAGGTCGAGGTGCTCGAACACGAGGTAGGCGAGCCCCCGATAGGCCGGGGCTGCGCCTTCCTTCGCGACGATGAGCGGGTCCGGCGCCTGGTCGGCCTCGCCCCGGTGGAGGCGGTACGTCAGGGTGGTGAGGTCGAGTTCGCGCCCGTCGGCCCAGATTCGGCGCACCTGGGCGACGGTGCCCTCGCACAGGCCGATGGCGAGGTCGACGGAGTAGGCGTAGGCCGTGCGCACGGTCCTGGCGCCGCCGCCGCCCTTGGCGCTCGCGCCCGCCCGCTCGACGCGGGTGTTGGCGACCTCCAGGGGGCGTGTCGCCCAGATCAGGGTGCCGCCGAGGCGGGCGCGGCCGTAGAGCCGGGGGATCGGATCGCCCTCCGTCGAGGTCAGGCCCGCCACCTCCGTGAGGCGCGGCCCCTCGACGACCCGCGGCCCCGAACCGCCGAACAGCGCCCCGTCGATCCCCGACCCCGCCGCCGCGCCCACCGCCGAACCGACGATCCCCCCGATGGGACCGCCCAGCGCCGTTCCGGCCGCCGCTCCGGCGGTTTGCAGGATCAGCGTGGCCATGGCGGGCTCCGGGATGTTCGGGGTTCGGGCGCGTCAGCGCCGGATCAGGATCACCCCGCCGATGAGCAGGGCGACGCCTGCGAGGCGCGGGCCGTCGATGGGGCGCTGGGCCAGGCCCAGCCAGCCGAAATGGTCGACGGCCACGGAGGCGAGCATCTGCCCGGCGACGAGGAGCGCCATGAACGTTCCGGTCCCGAGCACCGGCACGAGGACGATGCCGAGGCCGATGAACACCGCGCCGAAGGCCCCGCCGCTCCAGGCCCACCACGGCACGCGCGAGGCCGTGGCCCAGGCGGGCAGGGGATCGCGCAGCGCCAGGGCCAGCGCGCCCATGCAGGCGAGCCCGACGGCGTAGCTGATGAAGCCCGCCCAGGCGGCGGAGTTCAGGCCCCCGCGCAGCTGCGCGTTCAGGGCTTGCTGGATCACGAGGCCCGCCCCCGCCAGGGCGGCGAGGATCGGGGCGATCAGGGCGGTGACCATTCTATGCCTCGCGGGACCCGCCGGCTCCCTCGGCGCGGCTCGCCTTGACAACCATCGCGGCGCCATGCCGTCAAATGGCATGCTGTCGAACGCCTTGGCGCAGGATGCCTTGGCGCAGGATGCCTTGGCTCAGGATGCGCCGGGGCGCTGGCGTCCCACTTGCCGGGCCCGATCCCCTCGTCGGAAACGCCGCGAAGCGGCGGCCTCGCTCTCGCCATCACTCGGTCGATCATCAATCGTGGTGATGTCGATTGGCGAAATCTGTCGTTGATCGCCCCGCGCCACAGTCAAAGGGCGTCTTGTCGCCGGAATGACACCCTGGATAGTACTGTACGCAATCGTTCGGGGGTTCGAGATCATTCGAAAGTCCGGACAGTCAAAACAATCCGCGCCTTCGAGCAAAAGTCCGGCGAAGTTTGTGTTAGGATAATGGCAGATGAACGGATCGATTGTTTCCCATTTCAGCCGGCAACGTGTCGTTCTGGGTATGAAATGAGGAATGGTTTTCGATCTTGGCGATGAGATCAGTGATCGAAATCGGGTTCATCTGAGACGCATATCGGCTTCGTACAACGAGACATCACCTGATCCGACACGACAAACGGCGCGACATCTCTTCGAGCGAATGTCGAAGAGAATCTTCGCCGTCTGATTTGCCTCCCTTCGAGCAGACATCGGGTCGGGGGGATCGGGTGGCCCGAGCACGGCTTGGCCGGATCAAGTCGAAGCCTGCCCCTGATCGATCATGTTCTCTGGATCATCGAAATGACTGAACACAGCTCACCCGAAACCGCCGATCGCCTGGATCTGACCCGGAAGATCATCGGCGCTTATTTGTCGAACAACTCGGTTCCGGCGGCCGATCTGCCGATCCTGATCCGGGCCGTGTCCGGTGCCCTGACGGATCTGACGGCGGAGGGCGCATCGGAGGCTGCGCGCGAGGAAAAGGTCGAGAAGCTCAAGCCGTCCCAGGTCAGGAAGTCTGTCCTGCCCGGCGGCCTCATCAGCTTCCTCGACGGCAAGTCCTACAAGACCTTGAAGCGCCACCTCACCAAGCATGGGCTGGACCCGGACACCTACCGGGCGCGCTTCGGCCTGCCGCCGGATTACCCGATGGTCGCCCCGTCCTACGCGGCGAACCGCTCCGCCCTGGCGATCGCCAACGGCTTCGGCACGAAGGAGAGGCATGCGCGGCCGAGGCAGGAGCGGACCCCTGCCCCGAGACCGGCCGGGCGCAAGACCGGATCGGAGCCAGCCGCCCGGCTATCCGCCCGGTGATGTGAGCCCCGGGCGGCCGCCGCGGCATCAGCCGGGCGCCCCCTCCTGACGGCTTCGGGCCGCGCCCTCCGGAAACTGGAACGCGTGCGTGCAATGCCGCCGCCACCAGCGGGTCAGGGCGACCTCGGTGACGGCGGCGCCGTCATGGGCGTGGATCATCGTGCCTTGCCCGGTCACGATGGCGCAGTGGCGGGCCGGCAGGTGGGTGCGGAAGGAGAATAGAAGGACGTCGCCGGCTCGCGCCTCGGCGGGCGGCACCGGGACGAGGTGGCGGGATGCGGCCTCCGCCAGCGGGTCGGTGCCGGGGGGCGCCGATTCCGCCCAGGAGGCGGCATAGGGCGGGGCGGCCTCGGGCTCGGGGCCGAAGCAGTCGCGCCAGACCCCGCGCACGAGGCCGAGGCAGTCGCAGCCGACGTGCCGCACCGAGGCCTGGTGCCGGTAGGGCGTGCCGATCCAGGCGCGCGCGGCCGACACGATCCGGTCCTGCGGGCTCATCGGAACAGGCTGCCGCCGTCGAGGCCGGGGCCGGAGCCGGGGGCCTGGCGCACCACGAAATCGTTGCCGGGCATGTGCGGAAATCCCTGGAAGTTGAGGGTGTTGGAAAATTTGCCGCCGCAGGTGGAGAAGCGCTTGTCGCAGCCGGCCGTGACCGCGAAGGCGTCGCCGGGGTCCACCGGGCGGGCCGGGGCCTGCCACAGGGCGAGGCGATGCCCGGCGCCGTCGCCCGCATGGGTGCGGAGGTCGGCCGCGTGCCCGGCCTGGGCGCCGCCGGTCCAGACGAGGCGCCCGCCCGTGAACCAGCCCGGCGCGAACGGGGCCGCGAGGGCGACCCGCAGGATGCCGGGTTCGGGCACGGCGATGACCCGGCCGGTGGTGCGGAACGCCGGCCGGTCGCGGTCGAGGCCGCAGCGGGCATCGCCCAACTCGGCCGAACAGGTGGCGCGGAAGGTCCGGCCGGTGGGTACGTCGAGGCGGTCCATGAGGCCGCGCAGCTCGGCCACGAACGCGCCCCCCGCCCGGCGTACCTCGCCGAGGGTCCCGACATCGAGGAGCAGGCGCGTCTCGGGGTGGGTCCAGTCCACCAGCCAGGTCTCGACGCCGGCCCCGTCGTAGAGCCCGCCGACGATGTCGGCATCGGTGATCCCGAGGGCGGTGAGCGCCCCCGCCACCTCGCCGCCGCCGACGGCGAAGCCGAGTTCGGCGCTGGCCTCGGCCGCCTCCAGGCCGGAACGGGCCGCGTAGGGCATGCCCGCCAGGGTGAGGTCGCGGTCGTGGTCGGTGAAGCCGAAGCGCACCCCGTCGCGGCGGGTGAGCGCCCAGCAATGGCACAGGGTGGTGGCCCCGCCGGCGAGATGTTCGGCGAGGTCGGGGGGCAGGGTGCGCATGGGAACTCCTACGGGACGATCTCGATGAGCGGCACCCTGGGGATCTCGCCGGCCGTGAAGGCCGAGAGATCGACGGTGAGGTCGTCGGTGTCGAAGCGCACCGGCACGTCGAACAGGAAGCCGGCCGTCACCGGAGCCCCGGGGGGCGGGGCCGCCGCGAGGGTGACCGTGCCCGTCGTGCCGTCGCAGGTGAAGGCGGCGGGCGGCAGGGCGAGGCTGGCCACCGCCACGATCACGCTCTCGGCCACGGGCTTGGTGATGACCCGCCGGTAGGGCAGGGGGCCGCTGCCGTAGGTCTTCGCGAGCTGGAACGTGCGGGTCGCCCCGTCGCCGGAGCCCAGGGGCTGGTCAGTCGCCGAGACCGGGCGCGAGGGCGGGCCGGAGCGGGCATCGACCCGGTCGCGGTAGCGGAACCCGTAGAGGCGTCCGCGCCGCTCCTCAAAGAACGCCAGCACGGCGTGGAGGGCGTCGAGGGTGCGGATGCCGAGGCCGGCATCGTAGCGGCGGCGCGAATCCGCCCAGCGGCTGTTGCGGTGCTCGCGCCCCGACGCGAGGGTGACGATCTCGGTCATCCGCCCCGGCCCGCCGCTGCCCCGCAGGGCGACATCGAGGGGAAAGCGGACTTCGTGGAAATCGGCGCCCATGGGCGGCTCCTGGATGCGGCAAGTCGGACGTCTGGGCAAGTCGGACGTCTGGGCAAGTCGGACGTGTCGGCAAGTCGGACGTCTCGGGGAGGCGCGCGATCACCGCGTGCCTCACAACCCCCGCCGGCCGCGGGCCACGGCGCGGGCGAGGCCGGCGGCGACCTGGGCCTCCGAGCGGCGAAAGCCCGCGATGTCCGGGGTGGTGATGTTCACCGTGACGGCGGCGGCGCGGGCCTCCGCGCCGGCCGCGACCCCGAGGCGGCCGTCGCTGCCGCGCTTCAGGGGCAGGATCGCCTCGGGCCCGGCCTCGCCCATGAGGCCGAGGCCGCCCTGCATGGGAAAGTAGGTGGGCGCGGCGACGATGCCGCCGGCCGCGAACGGCCGCACGCGCCCTTGCGCCACCACCCCACCCCGGGCGAAGGCCTCGGTGCCCCCGGCGACGCTGGCGTTGAGGGCGCCCTTGACGAGGCCGGTGATGCCGGCCTTGACCGGGGTCAGCGCGGCCTTGAGGGCGAGGCTCGAGAGCTTCGTCGTGAGGGTGCCGAGCAGGCTGTCGAGCTGGCGCCCGGCGCCGAGGGGGCCGCCCAGGGCCTGGGTCAGGCTCTGGCCGAACCCCTTGGCCAGCCGGTCGAGGACCTGAAGCTGCTTTTCGCGGCCCGCCTGGGCGCGGTCGGTCTCGCTCTCTGGCATCACGGACTCCCAGGATCACAGGATGACGGGACGTCGGGATAGGCCGCGAGCAGCCGTTCGAGATCGGCCCGGCCGGCTGCCGGCGCACGGGCCGACAGGCCGGCGGCGGCGAAGAGTTCGCGCGGCGTGGCGCCCCAGAGGTCGCGCGGACGCCAGCCGAGCCGCCCGAGGGCGAGCGCGAGGACATCGTCCCACGGGAAGGCGGAGGCTGGCTCCGGCGCGCTCCCGCCCGTGGGGCTCAGGGGTTTGGCGAGGCGGCCTCGCCGAAGGCGGCGGTAAGGGCTTCACCGAGGGCCGCCGTGAGCGGTTCGAGCCCGCCGGCCAGGGGCAGGGCGGCGACGGCCGCGTCGTCGAGGGCGTGGCCGCCCCCGCGCAGGGCGCTGCCGAGCAGGGCGATGAGGTCCCGGGTGGCGAGGTGCCCCCCGGCGAAGCGCTCGGCCAGCCCCGTGAGGTCGCGGGCCCCCAGGGCCGATTCGAGTTCGGCGAGGGCGCCGAGGGTGAAGCAGAGGGTGTAGCGCTGCCCCCCGAGATCGAGGGGGATTTCGCCGCGCCTGCGGTTCGCCATGATCTTCGGGCCTCCCTATTTTTTCAAACCTTGATGGGTCTCAGGCCGCCGTGAACGCGAGGGCGCCGGCGGAATCGAGGGCCAGGTCGAAGGTGACCTCGCCGGCGTGATCTCCGCGATATTCGAGGCTGGTGATCTGGAACGGGCCCTCCAGGGTGCCGAAGGCCGGCACCACCACCTGGAACGCCTCGATGGTCCCCTCGAAGAACAGCTGCCGCAGGCGGGCGTCGGAGGCCTCGTCGCGAAACACCCCGGCGCCCGCGATGGCGGCCCGGCGGATTCCTGCCCCGGACAGCAGCTCGCGCCAGCGCCCGGCGGATTCGGCGTGGGTCACGTCCACGGCCTCGGCGTTGAAGGCAATCTGGCGGGCGCGCAGGCCGGCGACGGCGACGAAGCCGCCCCCGCTCGCCACGCGGATGAGTAGGTCCTTGCCGCGTTGTGCGCTCATGCGGGGTCTCCCGTGGGGTTGGAGGCGGTCAGGCCGGGCGGTGCTCGGTGACCGCCTGGAGGGTGAGGGTGGCGCGGGCCTCGCCGGTGGCGGGGTCGCGGGTCGCGGCGAGCCGCACGACCCGCAGGGTCACGAGGTGGTGGCCGTGCAGCGCCAGGGGGGCGTCGGCGAGGAGGTCGGCCATGCGCTCGGCGGCATCGAGGCCGGAGCGGGCCGAGCCCGGCCGGGCGTAGAGGACGAGGGCGAGGCCGTGGGCGTGGCGCGTCGCGCCGTCGACGGATTCGTCGCGGATCTCGGCGTCGCCGAACACGCCGTAGACGGGCACGCTGCCGCGCGGCGGCTCGTCGTGGAGGCGCACGGACCCGCCCATGAGCCGGGCGAGGGGGGCGTCCACGGCCAGATAGGCGCGTAGCGCCCCGCGCAGGGCGAGCAGCGGGCTCGCGGAGACCGGGTCTCGAACCGTCACGGCGCGCGCTCCCCGGCCACGAGTTCTTCGACCCGACAGACGAGTTCGCGCCGTCGGCCGTCGGGATCGCCCGCGGCCCGGATGGCGAAGCGGCGCGGCCCGGTGGACAGCCGCATCGTGGGCGTGACGTCGGCGCGGTAGGCGAGGCGGACCCGGTGGGTCTCCGCCGCATCGGCCCGCCCGCCCCGGACCCGCTCGGGCCCGCTCAGGGATTCGAGGGCACCCCACACCAGGGGGCCGGGGACGTAGCGGCGGATCACGCCGCCGAACCCGTCGGGCTCCTCCACGGGCCGTTCGAGGGTGAAGCGGCGGCGGCGCGCGCCGATGGGCACGCGCGGCGTGGACTCGGGCATGATCGGCTCCGTGATCATAGGGACAGGCGCCGCAGGGGGGCGACGAGGGCGGCGACGGATGGCGGCGGGCCCGCGCCCGTGTCGCCGCGATGCTCGAAGCCGTGGGCGGCGAGGAGCCGGATCGCCTGCAGCAGCATCGGGGGCGCCGGGGGGCCGTCGCCGCCGTATCCGGCGCTGACCTCGACGAGGGCGGCGCGGGCGTGGAGCGACGGCGCCTCGGGTGAGACCACGAGGCCCGGCGCCTCCACGGGGTCCGGCCCGGGGCGCACGAGGCCGGGGGCGAGGTCGGTGACCGTCCCCTCGGCATCGACGAGGCCGGCCCGCTCCACGGCCACCAGGGGGCTGAGCGGCAGGGGCACGAACCCGGCGGCGGGCCAGGCCGTGAGCATGATCCGGTAGCGCCCGGGCGCCAGGATTCGCCGGGTCGCGGCTTCCACGCTGGCGCGGGCGGAGGCCACGAGGGCGGCGAGGAGGGCGTCCTCGGCCCCGCCCTCGTCGGAATCGAGGCGCAGATGGGCGCGCATCTCGCCAAGGCTCACCGGCTCGACGGTGGCGCCTGCGACGCGTATCGGGGTCATCGTCGTCTCCAAGGTGCGGGGTGTTGCCGATGGCTCGGACTGGTCTCGGGCGTCTCGCCCTGCTGATGGGCGTCGCGGTTCCGGCCCCGATCATGGGTCCGGCGCACGCGGTGGTGGGCGGCGATCCGGCTCCGGAGGCGGCTTCTCACGCCGTCATGGTGCTGTCCTCGAACGGTGGCGTGTGCACCGGCGTGGTGGTGGCACCGGGCGCCGTGCTCACGGCCGGGCATTGCCTCGCGCCGCGCCTCGTCCACCGGGTGCACTACAAGGACGCCACCGGGGCGCCGGTGCTGGCCGAGCCCGCCGCGCAGGCGGTCCATCCGGGCTACGATGCGGGCGCCATCGCGGGGCGTCGCCGCTCCATCGACCTCGCCCTCGTGCGCCTCGCCGCGCCCCTGCCGGCGCCGTTCGTGCCCGCCACCTTGAGCGCGGCGATGCCGCGCGCCGGCGAGACCCTCACCGTCTCGGGCTACGGCGTGGCGCGGCCGGGGGATCCGCGCAGCACCGGCACCTACCGGCAGGCCGGCGTGCCCGTGGTCGAACCCTACGGGCCGAGCCGCATCCTCGTCTGGCTGCGCGGCGCGAAGGGCGCCGGCGCCTGCCAGGGCGATTCCGGTGGGCCGGTCGCGGCGGATATGGGCGTCGTCGCGGTGGCGGCCTGGGTCGGCGGGGCCTGCGGCGGTCTCTCGCAAGGGGTCCTGCTCGGGCCGCAGCGCGCCTGGATCGACGCGACCCTGGCCGGCTGGGGCCTCGCCGCCCGCTGGGACCGTCCGTGAGCCCGCCCCGGCCGATCGGCGTCGCGGGCGGAACCAGAGCTTGGCCGAGGGATTCCGTTCAGATAGGTTTCCACCATGGCCGTCCGGGACGCCTCCCTTCGGGGCCGGGACGCGGGAGAGACACGATGCTGCCGACCGCGTTTCGCGCCACCGTCCTTCGCACATTCACCGTGGCGGCCCTGGTCGCGCTCGCGCCCGCACTCCTGCCCACGCCCGCCTTCGCGGTGATCAACGGCGCGGTCTCGCGGGATCCCAACGGCCTGCGCGCCTCCGTGGTCCGCATCGAGAGCAGCCAGGGCGAGATCTGCTCGGGCACGCTCATCGCCAGCGACCTCGTGCTCACGGCGGCCCATTGCGTGATGCACCGGGCCAGCTACAGCGTTGTGGCGGTGGACCGCGCCTTCCGCTCGCGCCGCATCGCCGTGGCGGCGGCGTCCATGCATCCCGAATTCGTCCCCGGCACCACGCCGGAGGATCAGCCGGGCATCGATCTCGCTCTCATCAAGCTCGCCGAGCCCTTGGGCGGCGACTTCCAGCCCCTCGATCCGCGCGGCGGCGGCATCAACACCGGCGACGCCGTCGAGATCGCGGGCTTCGGCGTGGTGGCGGAGAACCGGCGCAACACCGCCCGCACCCTGCGCCAGGCCCAGCTCGTCTCCATCGGCCCGCTCCAGGTCGCCAACCGCGTCACCGTGGTGACCGACCGGCGCCGCATGGCCGAGACGGCGGGGGCGGGCGCGTGCCTCGGCGATTCCGGCGGCCCGATCCTGCGCGGCGGCCCCGGCGGCTATCAGATCGTCGGCGTGGTGAGCTGGTCGAGCGGCGCCATGCGCCAGGACAAGCGCGCCCGCACCGCCTGCGGCGGCTTCACCGCCGTCACCCCCACGGCCGAGCACACCGGCTGGATTTCCTCCCGCGCCGCCGAGATGAGCCGGATGCAACCGGGCGAGGCCGCGGCCCGCGCCGAGTGGATGGCGCGGCCGGGACGGCGCTGAGCCGGGTTTCGATGCGGAACCGGGGCCGCTTTCACGAACCCCGCCTGGGCGCCGGCTTCCTCGCGGGCCGATGCCTTACGGACGGTTCGTCCCTGGCCGGCTGAAGGTCCGGGCCGCCGGCGGGAAACCGGCGACCATCTGCTCGTCGACGCCCAGGTTGGCGGCGAGCATCCCGCGCGGCACCCGGGCCAGCCAGGTCGCCAGCAAGGTCTCGTCAGTGACGCCGCTGTCGTGCACGCCGACGATCTCGGCCGTCTCGGTGCCGATGCTCTCCACCGAATGCCCGCAGGACCGGGGCAGGTACGCGCAGTCGCCCGGGCCGAGTTCGGCCACGGCCATGTGCTTGTCCTGGCCGAACAGGGTCACGCGCGTCCGCCCCCGCACGACGTAGTGCCACTCGTTCGCGCGGGTATGCCAGTGGGGCGCGTGCACCGCGCAGGCCGCGAGGCGCACCAGGAAGCCGGTCATCCCCGCCGAGACCGGGAAGGCGCCGGCGGGCGCCATCCGCATCGTGGAGCCGGCCCCCTCGGCTACCGCTACGGCACCCGCCAGGGCAAAGCGATGGGTGCGCTCCGGCGGCAGCGGACGCTCGGCCCGCGCCGTTGCGCCGTCGCGGGGCACGACGGGTCCCTGGATGATGTAGGTCTCGCCGGCCGGCAGGGCCGCCAGAGTCGCCTCCGGCACCCCGAGTGCGCCGCGCAGGATCGCGGGGTCGATCCGGCTCATCCAGTCGGTCAGCCCGAAGGTGCCGTGTTCGCCGAACAGGCCGTCGTCGAAGGCCAGGATGGCGTGGCACGGCTCGGACCCGAGGGTCTGGATCGCGTGGGCGTGGCCGCCCGGAAAGTACCAGGTGTCGCCGGGCGCGAAGTTGACGACCTCCATCTCCCCGGCGGCATCGATCACCGTCGCTTGGCAGTGGCCGGCGACGATGTAGCCCCACTCGGCGGAGGCGTGCCAGTGCATCTCGCGCACCCCGCCCGCATTCAGGAAGATGTGGGCCCCCGCGATCCCGGTGGCGAGGGGCAGCTGGTGGGTGGTGATCTCCCGCGCCCAGCCGCCCAGGTCGCCTTGACCGGGCCGCCGTCGAGGGAGGCCGTGAACACCGGGGCAGGCCCCGGCTTGCGGGGGATCGTGCGCAGGAAGGTGGAATCCGGGGCGACGTCGGCCCCCGCCGCATGACCGTCCCGCGCAGGGCCGGTCTGGAGAGGGCCGCTCTCCGCCGCCAGCGCCCCGCCGGCGGCCAGGCTGCCGCCCGCCGCGAGGGCGCCGAGAAACAGGCGGCGGTTGGTCTGGTCCATGGCGCTCCCCTCGGGCGAGGGCGCCGCCGCAACGACCCGTCCCCGACCGGAGGGAGCGCCCGGGGACGGGGTTAGCACCGCGCTATGCTTGAATTGGCTTCCTCTGCGGAGTGTATCCACATCTTCGTCCGACGATCGCGCGCTAGCGTTTCCGCTTCCTTAAGACTGGATCCCCCGGGCCCGAAGGCCCGGGGGCCGGTGTCAGGCCGCGAACTTCAACAGCTTGATCGCATCGAAGTCCTGCACGCCGCCGCCGACGCGCTTCGTGGTGTAGAACAGCACGTAGGGCTTGGCCGAGTAGGGGTCGCGCAGCACCCGCAGGCCGGCGCGGTCGACCACGAGATAGCCGCGGCGGAAATCGCCGAAGGCCAGGGACAGGCTGCCGGCCCCCGCATCCGGCATGGCCTCGGCCTCCGTCACCGGGAAGCCCAGCAGGGTCGCGCTTCGGTCGGCCCCCTGGGGCGGCTGCCAAAGGTAGTTGCCGTCGGCGTCCTTCATCTTTCGGATCGTGCTCTGCAGGCGCCGGTTCATGACGAAGCCGGCGTTCTGGCGGTAGCCGGCGCGCAGGGCGTAGATCAGGTCGAACAGCACGTCGGCCGGGTTGGCGGCCGGGAACGCCCCGGCCGCGCCCGTGGCAATGAGCCCGAGCTTGCCCGGGACCCAGGCGGAATTCGCCACGGTGTCGTGGCTGAGGAAGCCGCGCGGGCGGCTGATTCCGTTGCCGGTCACGAACGCGGTGCCCTCCTGCTCGGCGAACGCCGTCTCGACCTCGTCGGCGAGCCAGGCGTCGATGTCGACGATGGCGTCGTCGAGCAGCGTCTGGGTCGCCGCCGGCATGGCGTAGAGCTCCATGGCGGGGAAGCTCAGCTCCGACAGGGTCGGCGCGTCGGTCTGCGGCCGGGGCGCGGCCTCGGCGACCCAGCCCGACACCGCCTCCGTCACCGAGACGGCGCGCTTGTACTGCCCGCCCGAGATCGTGCGGACCGTGGCGAGCGCCCGGATCGGCGAGAGGCGGGCCAGCCGGGTGAGCACGTCGCGCTCGATGGTCTCGGGCACGAGGTAGCCGCCATCCGGGCCGGAGCCCGCCGACAGGGCTTTTTCCTCCAGGCGCTTGAGGCCGCCGCTCTCGCCGGCCCGGACGTAGAGGTCGAAGGCCGCCTTGTGCTCCGTGGCCGCGGCGTCCCGGGGTGGGTTGCCGGCGCCGAGGGGCGCCCGGCGCCCGTCGAGGGTGAGGCGGTCGAGGCGGGTGCGGGCGGTGTCCAGGGCCGCGTCGATGCGGGCGAGTTTTTCTTCCGTCAGCACGTCCGTCCCGAGCCGGCCCTCGATCTCGGCCAGCCGGGTGTCGTTGGTTTCGCGGAACGCCGCGAAGGCGCCCTGCAGATCGGTCATGGCATGGGCCACGGCCGGATCGCCGCCGGCGGCCTTGTTCTCCAGCGGAAACGATTTGGTTTCGAGGGGGTGATGGACGGTCATGCGAACCTCTTGGCGCGGGGGGAGGGAGCGGCGACGGGCCGGGTGGACGGATGGGCGCGCGCCGGGGCGACGCGCCGGGCGAAGGCGTGGAGCGCCTGCGCCAAGGGGAGGGATTCCGAGGGCAGGGATTCCGAGGGGGCGGATTTCGCCGCGATGCGCGCGCCGGGCTGGAGCGGGAAGGTGACGAGGGAAATCTCCCACAGGTCGAGGCTGTGGAGCCGGCGCAGGCCGCCGCGGTCCGGGCTCGCCCTGACGGTGCGGAACCCGATGGAGAGCCCGTCGAGGGCGCCCTCGCGCAGGAGGGCGTCGAGTTCGCGCGCCCGCTGCACGGCGAGGTTCAACTGGCCCGCGACGCGCAGGCCGCGCGCATCTTCCGTCAGCGACAGCCAGCGCCCGACGGGCTCGGCCGGATCGTGCTGCCACAGCATGCGCACGCCCGAGGCCCCCCGGGCGCGGAGGCTCGCAGCGAACGCGCCCGGCGCCACCACGTCGCGCCCGAGATCGGGCACGCCGAACAGGCTGGCATAGCCGGTGAAATGGCCGTCCATGGGGGGCTCCGGAGTTGGGAACGAGATCTGCGCTTCGTGCGCGCGTCCCCCCCGCAAAAGGAGAGGGTCGGGGCGCGGCCTCACCCCGCCGCGCCGTAACCCACCGCCGCGCGCTTCTCCGTGTCGCTCAGAAACTCTGCGTCCCCGACCCGGCGCCACAACGACTCGCGTTCGGGCGCGAGGGCCTCGATGGCGTCGAGGTCGGGTTCCAGGCGGGCGGGGCCGAAGGCGGGCGCCAGCCAGTGGGCGAGGGATTCGGCCGTGCGGCGCACCAGCGGGATCACCGTCTGGCGGTAGAAGGCGCGGTTGGCCTCGGCGTAATTGGCGTGGGTGTTGTCGCCGGGCAGGCCCAGCAACAGGGGCGGGACGCCGAAGGCCAGGGCGATCTCGCGGGCCGCACCACCCTTCGCCTCGACGAAATCCATGTCCTTCGGCGAGAGGGCCAGGGGCTTCCAGTCGAGGCCGCCCTCCAGCAGCAGAGGGCGCCCGGCATTGCCGGCGCCCTGGTAGTTGGCTTCGAGTTCGGCCTTCAGGCGGGTGAATTGCGCCTCGCTCAAGGTGCCGCCGGTCTGCGCGGCGAAGACGAGGGCGCCCGAGGGCCGGGCGGCGTTGTCGAGGAGGGCCTTGTTCCAGGCGCTGGCGGCGTTGTGGATGTCGAGCGCGGTGGCCGCCGCCTCCATGGGGGCGAGGCCGTAATGGTCGTCCCCCGGATGGAACAGGGTGAGGTGGAGGATGGGCGCGACGCCCGCCTGGTCGAGGTTGTAGCGCAGGGTGCGGCCCCCCACCGTGTAGGCGTAGGCCACGGGCCAGCCGTCCGGCCCCGGCACCACCCGCATCCGGTCCGGGCGCAGGGCGTGGAGCTCGCGCGGGGTGCCGTCCAGACTCTCGGCCGCCAGGTAGGCGTTGCCCGAGACCATGAGGTGCCCGTAGACCGATTCGAGGAGCCGCGCCCCGCCCTCGCGCGGGTTCGGGCGGGCGAGCAATTGCAGGAGCGGGTGCTCGTTCCCTGCGTCCGCCAGCACCAGGGGCAGGGACGCGGCGGCCTCGGCCACGAGCCGCACGGCCCGGTGGACCACGGCGTTGCGCTGGAACCCCTCGCGGGCGAGGGCGCTCCCCTCGCGCGGCGTCCACACCGCCCGGCCCTCGCCGTAGAACGGCACCGCGAGGGGCGCGGCCTTCGTTTCGGGCACGGGAAAGGCTGCCCGTGCGAGGCGGGTGAAGAGGTTGGGCATGATGGAAATCCCCTGAACGGCGGCGGATCACAGCCGCCGGATGCGCGGCTCGGCGGAGCCCCGCAGCATGAGGTGGGTCAGCGCCCACACGAGGGCGTCGAGGCGGTCGGGCGAGGCGCCGGAGGACAGGCCGTCGGGCCCGAAATCGCAGAGCTCGTCCTCCAGCGCCGGCAGGGCGCCGACATGGTGGACCCGTCCTTGGGCGTAGAGCACCGAGACCGGCTCGGCCCGGAGGTATTTTCCGCGGGTGGCCCGTACGGGGATCACCGGCACGGACGCGTCGACCTGCGCGAGGACGGCGGTCACCATCTCGCCGCCCTGGTTGACCTCGACCACGAGACTGTCGGCATCGAGGCGGTGGTAGAGGGCCAGCGCCGCGGCGGCCCAGGCCTCGGGCGTCGCCCGGGCGAGGGTCGCGTCGGCGAGCACGTAGGCGTGGCCGGAGGGCGCGAGACCCGCCGCCACGATCCCGCAGGCATCGGCCCCGGCCTTCGAGGTGGCCGGCGGATCCACCGCCACGACGATGCGGCGCAGATCCTCCGGGGCGCGGGCGACGCGGGTGTGTTCGAGGGCCGCGCGGGTCCACAGGGCGTCGGCACGGTCCTCGATGAGCTCGCCGTCGAGCTCCTGGCGCCCGAGGCGGGTGCCGGCGTAGCGCCCCACCACCGCGTCGAGGAAGCTCGGCGCCAGGTTGTCGGCATTGTCCGCCGTGCGGGAGCGGCTCACCACCGTCGTGGGGTCGGCGAGGAGCCGGCGCAGGAGCGGGATCGGGCGCGGCGTGGTGGTGACGAGGCCGCGCGGGGCGTGGCCGAGGCGCAGGCCGAACTGGATCATGTCCCAGGTGGCGTCGGCGTAGCGCCACTTGGCGATCTCGTCGGACCAGGCGGCCCCGAATTGCGGGCCGCGCAGGGAATCGGGTTCCTCGGCCGAGAAGGCGAGGCCCACGGCGCCGTTGGGCCAGTCGAGGCGGCGGCGCGAGGGCGACCAGCGCGGGCGCGGGCCGTTCAGGGACAGCAGCCCCGACGGCCCCTCGATCATCACGTCGCGGACATCCGCGAAGGTCTCGCCGATGAGGGCGATGCGGCCCACGGGCCGGGCGGTGAAGGCGGGGTCGCCCTGGGCCAGGGCCCGGACCCATTCGGCCCCCGTGCGGGTCTTGCCCGAGCCGCGCCCGCCCACCACCGCCCAGGTGGTCCAGATGTCGTCCGGGCACGGCGACAGCTGGTCGGCCCGCGCCGTGTGGAGCCAGTCACGGGCAAGGGCCCGGATCAGGTGCGGCGGCAGGCTCTCCAGGAAAGCCGGCATCCGGCCGCTCGCCGACGAACGCCGCATAGCGCCGCGCGATCTGCGCGCGCAGGGCGGGCAGGTCGGTGTCCCGTTCTGCGTCCGGGTCGGTGCCCGAGCCGGCGTCGCCGGGGCCGTCCGTGTGCGCGCCGCGTGTCGCATCGGGGTCGCTCCTGGGGGCGGCGGCAAGGTCGTCGAGGAGGCGCTTGAGGCCGCCGAGGTCGCGCAGCACCCGGGCCGAGTCGAGGCCGGGGGGCGCCTCCTTCAGGGCCACGTCGAAGGCCGCGACCTGCCGGGTGATGTGGGTGAGCAGGGCCACCCGGAGGATGGCGGGGCCGGGGGGCGGCCCCTCCGCCGCCTCGGGCAGCCCGCAGGACGAGAACAAGGCCGGCGCCGTGCGGCGGGTCAGGCCGAGCACGGCGGCGAGATCCGCGCGGGTGACCCCGTAGGCGCGGTCGACCCGCGCCAGGGCGGCGCAGCGCGCGGGCGACCAGGCCGCCGGTGCGGTCTTCGCGATGGGGGGGCGCCACGTCTCCTGGCGGCACCATTTGCGGAGGGTCGCGGCGCTGAGCTTCGTTTCCGCCGCGATCTCCCGGACGGTCTTGTCGGTCTCGCGAAACAGGGCTTCGGCCTGCGCCTTCCGCTCCGCATCGACGGGGGTGAGGTTCATCGCCGCCGCCCCCTCTCCATCCACACTTCTTGAGCGTGGGGTAGTGATACCGCAGGAGCGTCGCGCTGTCAATCATAAATTCCTATTTTTGGGATTTAGATCTTATGATTGAGGCTCGCTTTAACGGCCTTCAGGGATGGTTGAGCCGGGGCTCCACCATCCCTGTTCGCAGGCCGGACTCGTGGCCGGGGCGAAAGTCTAGAGGCCGATCATCGCCTGCGAGGTGCCGACGATGGTGAAGGCCAGACCAGCGGCGAAGGCCGCGATCATGACGTAGGAGAACCCCTTCAGAACCATGGGCGTCGCCTCCCGGGCTCCGATCAGCAGCGGTTTCCGCCGGAGGTCTGGCCGTACTGCATCACGGGGAAGTTCTGCTGGTTGGCGTTGCCCTCGGCGGCCGAGCTCATGGCGCAGCCGCCGTAGGCCGGCACGCGGGACGGGGCGTAGGCCGAACCGGTGGTCTCGACTTCGGGGGGAAGGAAGCCAGTGTAACGGCCCTTCTTCTCGTAGGCCATGGCCGGAGAGAGCGAGGCAACGCCAAGAACAACGGCGGTGGCGAGGGTGGCGATGCGGGTCTTGGTCATGATCTGAGTATCCTGTTCAGGACGATCCGCGCTGCGGACCAGGGCCGACGATTGGCCGATGATTGAAAAGAGGAGAGGTGAGGTGCGCGTTCTGCTTCCGGGATGTCGCGGCCGACGCGCCACCCCGGGCAATCTCGAGGACGGTCGCTCGCCCGGAGCGGTCGTTACAGGCCGATCATCGCCTGGGAGGTGCCGACGATGGTGAAGGCCAGACCGGCGGCGAAGGCGACGATCATGCCGTAGGAAAAGCTTTTCAGGACCATGTCTATACCTTGCTGTTGCTGACTTGTGTGAGATCGGATCAGCAGCGGTTTCCGCCCGATGTCTGGCCGTACTGCATCACGGGGAAGTTCTGCTGGTTGGCGTTGCCCTCGGCGGCCGAACTCATGGCGCAGCCGCCATAGGTCGGCACGTGAGACGGGGCATAGACCGAACCGGTGGTCTCGACCTCGGGGGGAAGGAAGCCGGTGTAGCGACCCTTCGTCTCGTAGGCCATGGCCGGGGAGAGCGAGGCAAAGCCAAGAACAACGGCGGTGGCGAGGGCGGCGATACGGGTCTTTGTCATTGTCTTATAATCCACTTCTGCGACAAACCGGCGTTCCGGTCTGTCCGTTGCTTCTGGAAAACAACATAGGGCTTCGATTTCATTCTGAAGGTGCCGCGACGCACGCGCCACCATGGATTAAGCCGACGTGCGCGGAATGCTCCGTGGAGCCGTCTTCACCCGGTCCGGCAGGCCGCCCCCCATGGTGCACGGCAAGTCGGGCGGCGGGCGGCATCGCGCGAACGCAGACAGATCACGTTGTAATCCCGACTTGTCGCGGAATATTCGCGTCACGGTAGCGTCATTCGCCAAGCCTAATGCGCCGCCCAGCAAGGTTATGCTTCGAACATGGACCGCTTTGTCGAGGCGTTGCTGCGGCGATGCCTCGACGCCGCGGGTGCAGGCGATGCGCGCGGCCGGCTCGGGTTCGACGGGCCGCCGATGCCGGCCGGCATGCTGCAGATGCAAAGGATCGAGAGATGAGACAACGTCTGTTGGCGCCGACGCTCGGCCTGTTGGCGGCGACCCTCGGATGGAGCGTCCTGACGCTGGCGCCGGCCCAGGCCCAGACCGTCGCGGAGCTGCAGCGCCAGATCGACGAGCTCAAGGCGATGATCAAGGCGCAGGCCGAATCCGGCCGCGGCGCGCGGGCGGCCCCGGCCCGGGTCGCGCATCGCAGCGAAGCCGGCACCCGGCCGGCGGCGGGCCGGCCCGTCGACTCGGCCGTCGCTCCTCCGGCGGCGACGCGGGCCGTCCACGCGGACCGGCCCGCCTTCGCCATCGACCGACCGGATACCTGGATCGACGCCCTGCTGCCGCCCCCGCCCGGGGTGGACGGCCCCAAGCCCGCCGGGTCGCCGAAAACCTGGTTCGAGCGCCTGTCCCTGCGCGGCTACACCCAGATGCGCGTCAACGAAATCCTCTCGGGGGACGGCACCACGCCGGCCGGCCGGTCGCGCCTGCGCTCCGTCCACGACGGCGGCATCACCGAGCGGGGCAACTTCACCTTCCGCCGGGTGCGCCTCGTCCTGCAGGGCGACATCCACGAGCGGGTGTTCATCTACCTTCAGCCGGATTTCGCCGTGAACGTCGCCAACCAGGTCGGCACCGAGGGGCGCGGAAACTTCGCACAGCTGCGCGACGCCTTCGCCGACGTGTTCCTCGACGAGGGGCGCAGCACCAAGATCCGCTTCGGCCAGCAGAAGGTGCCGTATGGCTGGGAGAACCTGCAATCCTCGCAGAACCGTCTCACCCTCGACCGCTCGGACGCCATCAACAGCGCCATTCCGGGCGAGCGCGACATTGGCATCACCGCCTATTACACGCCGGCCCACGTCCAGGGCCTCTGGGACCGGCTGGCCAAGGGCGGCCAGAAGCTGTTCGGCAATTACGGCGCCTTCGGCGTCGGCATCTACAACGGCCAGACCATCAACCGGACGGAACGCAACGACGATCTCATGGTGGCCGGCATGGCGACGTGGCCCTTCGCCCTCGACGGTCTGGGCGCGGCGTTCGAGGGCCAGGTCCTCGAGGTCGGGGCTTCCGCCTACCGCAACCGGTTCCAGCCCGAGATCCGCACGGGCGGCGTCAGCCCGGCGGCGTTCAGCGATGCCCGCGTCGGCCTCCACGCCATCCTGTATCCGCAACCCTTCGGCCTCCAGGCCGAGTGGAACTGGGGGCGCGGCCCGGAATTCGACGTGGTCACCCGGATGATCGCGGAGAAGCCGCTCAGCGGCGGCTACGTCCAGGCCATGGTCCGGGTCGACCATTCCCCCATCGGCCCGTTCATGCCCTACGCGCGCTGGCAGACCTATGGGGGCGGCTGGAAGGTGGCGACCAACGCGCCCCGCCTCGACACCGACGAGGTCGAGGTCGGCGTCGAGTTCCAGCCGACCAAGCCCCTCGAGATCACCCTCGCGTATGCCCGGATGAAGCGCCGGGAGGCCGACGAGCGCCGCCTCGGCCGAGCGGAAGGCCACCTGTTCCGCGGGCAGCTGCAGTGGAATTACTGACGCCGTGCCGAGGGTGGGCCGGACCCCCACCCTTGGGTGCGCCCCGGAAACCCGGTACCCTCCGGCGAAAATCAGACCCCGCCGGAGGACGACCCCCAATGAGCCACAGCCCGACCCCCCTCACCGCCCACGGTGTGTTCGACGTCGCGGCGCACGCCGCCCAACTGCCCGAGACCGCCGACACCATGGTGGCCGATCACCGCTTCACCGACGATCCGGCGGCAAGCGCCCGGGTGTTCCGGGTCTACCGGCCGACGCCGCCGCACAGCCACGCGTCCTGCGACGAGTACCTCTACGCCCTGTCGGGCCGCTGCCTCATGAAGTTCGCCGATGAGCCCGCCATCGAGGTCGGCCCCGGCACCCTGGTGTTCTTCAAGCGCGGCGTGGTCCACTCGGTGCCGGAGATCCTGGAGGAGCCGATGGTGTTCCTCTCCGTCGACACCCCCCGGCGCGAACCCCGCGACATCCGCTTCGTGGAGGCCGGCACCGGCACGCCGGACAGCTTCATCCGCCAGCGGGATTGAACGCGTCCGGCGGGTGAGGTTCGGTGCGACGCCGACCATGGGAGGCGCTCGGTCCGCGTCGATGGCGCGGACCGTGATCGGACGCACAGGGGCCGGACCCTCCAGGCCCGCGTCGGCCCTCCACGCGGACGAGGCGCATCGCCATGCGCGTGATCGGCGCCCTGACGATCGTCGCCCCGTTCCCTGTATCCAAACTCTACGGGGATGAGCTTTCCAACGGCGACGCCGCGGACGGCGACCCGACTCCCGAGAGCCTCGGTCTTCGGGGCGGCATGGGCTTGTCCGCCCTCAGGCCCCGCGCGCGTCACCGGTAGCGAGACGTGCCTCTTCGGCCGCGAAGACTTCCTCCATGGTGATTAGGCCCCGGTCTTCCAGGAGTGTGAGGAGTTGGAGCGAGGCCGACATCGCGTTGCCCGAGCCGCGCATGATCGCGAACGCCTGCTCATGGTCGTGGGTCATCAGGCTGCGCAGATAGGGGGCCAGCGTGGCAGTGGGAGCATCGGCCGCCACGAGCCGGAGAATGTCGAGGGCTTCATCCCGTGGCGTGACAGGGACCAAGTCGGCCGAGGACATCGTGATAGCCTGAGATATGAATACAACACCGTTAGGTATAGTAATTTATGCGGATTTGTCAAGATCTATACTTGCATTGACGGGCGCCGGACAGACCGTATCGTGGGCCGGCACAGTCCCGCGAGTCGGCCCGAGCCCGCGAGTCGGCCCGAGCCCGCGAGTCGGCCCGAACCAAGTCGGATCGAAATTCCGTTGCCGGAGAACGGATGATCCCGTCGTTCGCTGGACTGGACCCTGGTCCGGCGCGGACCGGACCTGCGACCGGCGGCGCCTCCGCCCTCGGCGGTACCGGGCTGCCGTGATGGCGGCCCAGGCTCATGCGAAGTCCGGGCCGAGGACGGGCCTGATCCACGACGTCACCGGCCGGACGAACCTGCGCGGTCCGGGCCGATCGATCGGGCCGCGTCGAGACGGTCCGTCGACGATGCGCCGGATGCGATCCCCGCCCGATGCGTGCCCGAGGAACCCTCGTGCGCAGCTTCCCGCGAAGGGGATCTCGATCCTACGGCGCCTTGGCGGGCTCGGCCGGCTTGGTGTTCGCATCGGTCTTGGCGTCGGTCTTGGCATCGGTCTTGGCCTTGCCGAGGTAGATGTACTCGGGGGCGGCGCGGAGCTGGTCCTTGTTGGTGTCGATGGTCGCCTTCAGGGTGGTGTCGTTGGTGCGGGTGAGCTTGAGGGCGCTCGGATCGATGGCGACGTACTTCGTGCCGATGCCCAGGAAGCCGCCGACGCCGACCACCCACGACTTCACCGTGCTCTTCTCGTCGAGGACCACGTCGGCGATCTCGCCGATGGTCTCGTTGGCGCCGTTCTGGATCGTCAGTCCAACGAGCTTCGACGTGACCATGTCGGTGGGGTTCTGCGCCACGAAGGTCGGGCGCAGGTCGTTGGCGAGGGTGGCGGGGGCCGCCGGAACCGGGGCCGTGCCGGGCGCCGTTGCCTCCGGCGCCTGCGCGAGGGCACCGAGGGTGCCGGCGACGAGGAGGGTGGTGCCGAGCAACAGGCTGCGCATGGAGGCTGGTCTTTCCGGGTCAGGGGCGTGTGGGGCCGGGTGGGGCCGTGTCGAACGCTCAAGCTCGGGACGGCCCGATGGTTCCGCCCACGTGCACGGATCGCTCCGCCCGCGCGCAAGGATCCCTATCCCCTGCATGCACGAAGGCGCGACCTGGGACGATCGGCGCGAGACACGGGGGCCGTTCGCGCCCTAGATTCCCACCGAGAGACCGCGCGGGTGCCCCGCGCCGCGAATCCCCGGGAGCCCCGCCATGCCGTCCTTCCTCAGCGAGACCCTGCCCCGCCGACGGGCCCTGATCCTCCTCGGCGCGGCCCTGGCCGGCGGCGCGCGGGCCGCGCAGGCGGGCGAGACCCGGGCCGGGGCCTTCACCTTCGAGAAACCCGAGGGCGGCGGTCTCCCTCTGGCGGATTTCGCCGGCAAGCCGATCCTCGTCGTGAACACCGCGACCTCCTGCGGCTATGCCGGGCAGTTCGTCGGGCTTCAGGGTCTGTGGACCCGGTTCGGCGCCCGCGGCCTCACGGTGATCGCCGTGCCGTCGCCTGATTTCGGCAATCAGGAGACCCTGGACGGTGTCGCCATCGCGGAGGCGGCGCGCAAGAACCACGGCGTCACCTTCCCGGTGGTGGCCAAGACCCACGTGAAGGGCCCCGCCGCCCATCCGTTCTACCGCTGGGCGGCGGCCGAGAAGCCCGGCGCCACCCCGGGCTGGAACTTCCACAAGTACCTCGTCGCCCGCGACGGCAGCCTGCTCGCGGCCTTCCCGCATTCCATGGAGCCGACGGATTCCCGCATCGTCACCGCCATCGTGGGGGAACTGCCCGCCGCCTGAGCGGCCGGCCCTTCGATCGACCCCCAGGGAGGTTTCGCGATGCAGGACCACGATCAAGATCACGACGCGTCCCCGCCGGGGGACGCCGCCCCGCGCTGGAAGCACGATGGCATCCGTGTGATCCCCGGCGACAGGCTCGACCCCAACACGGCGCAGACGCCGGGCATGTTCCGGCAGGCCGCCATCAACCACGCCCGCGTCGGCGCCCACAAGATCTGGGCCGGCACCGTGGCGATCGAGCCCGACGCCAAGACGGGCGTGCACCACCACGGTGCCCTGGAGAGCGTGATCTTCGTGCTGTCGGGGCGCGCCCGGATGCGCTGGGGGACCGGCTCGAATACGTCGCCGAGGCCGGCCCCGGCGACTTCATCTTCGTGCCGCCCTACGTGCCGCACCAGGAGATCAACGCCTCCCCGGACGAGCCCCTGCACTGCGTGCTGGTGCGCTCGGACAACGAAGCGGTGGTGGTCAACATCACGGATGTCGACCCCGTCGAGCGGCCCGAGACGGTCCCGTGGGTCGATCCGATCCACAAGCACCCGTGAGCCGGATGCGGACGGGGGAGGGCTCCCCCGTCCGCTCTGTCGGGCGGCTCCCGGGGGGAGGGCCCCCTGTCCGCTCTGTCGGGCGGCTCTCGGGGGAGGGGTCCCCCCGTCCGGCCGGTCAGGCGGCTTCCGGCATCCGGTCCAGGAGCTTGTCGAGGGTAATGGGGTAGTCCCGCACCCGGATGCCCGTGGCGTTGTAGACGGCGTTGGCCACCGCGGCGCCGACGCCGCAGATGCCGAGTTCGCCCACGCCCTTGGCCTTCATGGGCGAGGAGATCGGATCGACCTCGTCGAGGAAGATCACCTCCTGGTGCGGGATGTCGGCGTGGACCGGGACCTCGTAGCCGGCCAGATCGTGGTTGGCGAAGAAGCCCCGCTTGGTGTCGACGTCGAGCTTCTCCATGAGGGCGGCGCCCGTGCCCATGGTCATCCCGCCGATCACCTGGCTGCGGGCGGTCTTCGGGTTGAGGATGCGGCCGGCGGAGCAGACCGCCAGCATCCGGCGCACCCGCACCTCCGCCGTGTCGACATCGACGCCGACCTCGACGAAATGCCCGCCGAAGGTCGATTGCTGGTAGGTCTTCGACAGGTCGCCGAACTCGATGCTGTCCTCGCCCGTCAACGCGCCGGCCCGCGCCGCCTCACCGAGCGGCACGGCGCGGTTGCCGGACCGCACCTCCCCGTCCACGAAGACGGCATCGTCCGAGTTGATGCCGAGGCGTTGCGCCACGGCCTCGCGCAGCTTCACGCAGGCCGCGTAGACGCCGGAGGTGGAGGAATTCGCGCCCCACTGGCCGCCCGAGCCCGCCGCGACCGGAAAGGCGGAATCGCCGAGCCGGACCACGACGCGGTCGAGGGGCACGCCCATCATCTCGGCCGCCGTCTGGGCGATGATGGTGTAGCTGCCGGTGCCGATGTCGGTCATGTCGGTCTCGACGGTCACGGTGCCCTTGGCGTCGAGCCGGACGCGGGCGCCGGACTTCATCACCATGTTGTTGCGGAAGGCCGCGGCCACGCCCATTCCGACGAGCCAGTGCCCGTCCCGGACCGAGCCCGGCTTCGGGTTGCGCTTGGCCCAGCCGAACGTCTCCGCGCCGCGCGTCAGGCAGCCGACGAGGTCGCGGTGCGAGAACTTGCGGTCGGGCTTGTTCGGGTCGGTCTGGGTGTCGTTGCGGATGCGGAACGCCACCGGGTCCATCCCGAGCTTCTCCGCCATCTCGTCCATGGCTACCTCGAGCACCATCAGGCCCGGCGCCTCGCCGGGCGCCCGCATGGCGTTGCCCTCCGGCAGGTCGAGATGGGCGAGCTTCATGGCGGTCATGCGGTTGGCACCCCCGTAGAGGAGCTTGGTCTGGTTCACCGCCGTCTCGGGATCGCCGTCGGGCAGGTTGCCGGAGGTGCTCTCGTGCGCGATGGCGGTGATCGTCCCGTCCTTGGTCGCGCCGATGCGCACCCGCTGGATGGTGGCGGGCCGGTGGGTGGTGTTGTTGGCCACGAGCGGCCGGGTCAGCGCCACCTTCACCGGGCGCCCCGCCGCCTTGGCGCCCAGCGCCGCCAGCACCGCGTCGGCGCGCACGAACAGCTTGCCGCCGAAGCCGCCGCCGACATAGGGCGAATCGAGCCGGACGTTCTCCTTCGGGATGCCCAGGATCTTGGCCATGCTGCCATGGCCCCAGCCGATCATCTGGTTGGAGGTCCAGAGGGTGACCTTGTCGCCGTCCCAGGCCGCCACGGTGGCGTGCGGCTCCATCATGGCGTGGCTCTCGTCGGCGGTGGTGTAGGTCTCGTCGAACCGCACCGGGGCCGACGCGAAGGCGCCCTCGAAATCGCCGACGCGCTCGACGCCGTCGCCGCCGCTGCCCTCGCCGCTGTCGCCCGGCGCGGGGGGCGCGCCCTTCGCCTCGGTGGCGAGGTCGAACTTGCCGGCCTCGGGGGCGTAGTCGACCTTGACCAGGAAGGCCGCCGCGCGGGCCTGCTCGAAGGTCTCGGCGACCACCACGGCAATGGCCTGGTGGTAGTGCTGCACCCGGTCGCCGCCGAACAGGTAGGCGGCGTTCATGGTGCCGCGTTCGAGGCGGGGCGTCTCCAGGGTGGTGACGATGGCGAGGACGCCGGGGGCGCGCTTGGCCGCCTCCGAGTGGATCGCCCGGATGCGGCCCTTGGCGATCCCGGCGCCGAGCACGTAGCCGTAGGCTTGGTTCGCCGCCACGTCGTGGCGCTCGTAGGCGTAGGGGGCGGTGCCGGTGGTCTTGTACTTGCCGTCGATCCGGTCGGTGGCCTTTCCGACGACCTTGAGCTGGTCGATGGGGTTCTGGCCGGCGGGGGTGTCGAACTTCATGGAGATCTCGCCGCTGTTCATCGANGCCGTGGGTGTAGAGCGAGCGGAAGGGCATGCCAGTCGTAGGCGTAGGGGGCGGTGCCGGTGGTCTTGTACTTGCCGTCGATCCGGTCGGTGGCCTTTCCGACGACCTTGAGCTGGTCGATGGGGTTCTGGCCGGCGGGGGTGTCGAACTTCATGGCTCTAAGCCCTCGCTTCGGTGAGCACCGCGCCGAGCGTGCGCTCGGCGAGCTTCAGCTTGTAGGCGTTGTCATGGGTCGGCTTGGCCCCGGCGAAGGCCTGCGCGGTCACCGCCTTGGCGCCCTGCGCCATCGCGCCCTCCGCGGCTTCGACCCGCCACGGCTTGTGCGCGACGCCGCCGAAGGCCGCCCGGCCGGTGCCGTCCGGCTGCACCACGGCGGCCACCGAGACGAGGGCGTAGGCGTAGGAGGCCCGGTCGCGAACCTTGCGGTAGATGTGCGTGCCGCCCAGCGGTTTCGGCAGCGTCACCGCCGTGATGAGTTCGCCGGGCTTCAGAGTGGTGTCGACCTCGGGCCGGTCGCCCGGCAGGCGGTGGAACTCGGCGATGGGGATGTTTCGCGATGCCCCCTTGGCATCGATGGTCTCGACGGTGGCGTCGAGCACCCGCATGGCCACCGCCATGTCGCCCGGATGGGTGGCGATGCAGGCCTCGCTGGCGCCGATCACCGCGAGCTGGCGCGAGACCCCGTCGAGGGCCGAGCAGCCCGAACCGGGTGCCCGTTTGTTGCAGGCCTGCGCCGTGTCGTAGAAGTACGGGCAGCGGGTGCGCTGGAGCAGGTTGCCGGCCGTGGTGGCCTTGTTGCGCAGCTGGCCCGAAGCGCCGGCCAGCAGCGCGCGCGACAGCACCGCGTAATCCTTGCGCACCCGCGCGTCGGCGGCGAGATCGGTGTTGCGCACCAGGGCGCCGACCCGCAGGCCGCCCTCCGGGGTCGCCGCGATGGTGTCGAGGCCGAGGCCGTTCACGTCGACGAGGTGCGTCGGGGTCTCGATCTGCAGCTTCATCAGGTCGAGGAGGTTGGTGCCGCCGGCGATGAACTTGGCGTTCGGGGTGCGGGCGACGGCGGCCGCCGCCTCGGCGGCCGAGGTCGGGCGCTCGTAGGTAAAGGACTTCATGCCTGCTTCCCCGCGACTTCGGTCATCGCCTCGACGATGTTGGAATAGGCGCCGCAGCGGCAGATGTTGCCGCTCATGCGCTCGCGGATCTCGGCGTCCGTGACCTGCATCGGCGCGTTGAGATCGGCGGTGGCGTGACTCGGGATGCCGGCCTTGATCTCGGCGAGCACGGCGACGCCCGAGCAGATCTGGCCCGGCGTGCAGTAGCCGCACTGGAAGCCGTCGTGCTTGATGAAGGCGGCCTGCATCGGGTGCAGGGCGTCCGGCTGGCCCAGCCCCTCGATGGTGACGATCTCCGCGCCCTGGTGCATCACCGCGAGGGTGAGGCAGGCGTTGATGCGCCGTCCGTCGACGATCATCGTACAGGCGCCGCACTGGCCGTGGTCGCAGCCCTTCTTCGAGCCCGTGAGGTGCAGGTGCTCGCGCGCCGCGTCGAGGAGCGAGGTGCGGGTGTCGAGTTCGAGGTCCCGGCGCTGGCCGTTCACCGTCAGCGACACCTTCGCCAGAACGGGCTTGTCGGCGCCAGCGGGTGCGGCGCCCGCCGTAGAGGGAACGGCCGCCAGGGCCGC